>CAJTPK010000010.1:0-3417 GCA_910578075.1 uncultured Muribaculaceae bacterium
CTCTTTCGAGCTTCGCTGCTTGTCTTGTGGCAAAATTTCATTGTTCTAATCGCATCGGGTCTCTGTCTCCACCGAGATTTTCACGTCTTGGTTGCCGTGTCGTTTCCCGTTTGCGGTTGCAAAGTTATAACCATTTTCAACGCTGTGCAAATATTTCTACAACAATTTTTCAAGAAAAAGGTTTATTCGTTGATAACTTATTGCTAATTAATATTTTCAACAAATGTTAAAATATCTTTCAAAATGTTAATCAATTTTTGCTTCTTTGTTCGTTTACGAGCAACAGCAATTCATCCCTTACGTCAGGCGGCAATTCAAGCCTCCTCGAAGTCACACTGCGCGCCCAGCCTGCCACATCCTCGGGACGCAAAGTCATCAGGACATCGCGGAATTCCTCTGTCTCCTCCGGCGTATAGTCATCCCCGCTCCGCCCTATAAACCGGTCGAGCTCCTCGTCGTCATAATAAATTATATCACCCGACATAGGGGAAAGGGAATCTTTTTCACAAACAAGGTGCATGCCGCAGCATTCACTACCCTCCCCGGCGGAATCAGATTCCTCCACTCCCTCGGCAATTACAGGTTCCTCTTCAGCAGACATTGCCGCTTTCCGTTTCCTATAACGCAGTTCTCCTATATAAAGCACCACGCCCACGGCTATCATCACAGCCAAAATTATCAATGCACCTTCCACAATATATTAAGTATATTAAGTCTGAGTTATGAGTTATGAAGTATTATCTGTTTTTATTATCAATAAATTTTGCAGTAAAACCGAGCTTCTCCAATTCCGCGACAAAGCCGGGAAAAGATTTCGCCACACATTCCGCACCCCGTATACCGACGTAATTCAATTTAGCTGCCACGGGAGCAAATGCCATCACAATGCGATGGTCATCATGGCTGTCTACTGTCTCATTCTCCCCTACAGGCAGACGCCGCCCGGTCCATGACAACCAGTCGGAGCCGGACTCAAGCCCGAAACCGATTTTTTCCATCTCCATCTGCAAGGCGGATATCCGGTCTGATTCCTTATGACGCAGATGACCGATGTTGACGAACCTGTATTTGATACCAGCCAGAGCCATTCCCACCGCCAAAGCCGGAACAAGGTCGGGCATTCCGTTGAGGTCTAACTCCAGCGGTATTCCGGAATACGACATCCTGCGTATCACCGATGCGTTACCTTTAAGAGTTGCTGATCCGTCGTCATGCAGCGTCGTCTCCACACCGAGAAGATTGAATATGTCACGACTCGCGGCATCCCCTTGCACAGAGACGGCAGGGTCGGTCAACCGTCCGAGCAAAATCTCACGTCCCGGACACAGCAGTGCCACCTCATAAAAGAATGCTGCGGCAGACCAGTCAGGTTCCACTTCGCATTTTGCGTAATTCTCGACAACCCTCCGGGTCATCTCCGAATACGGCCGCGACACTTCCTCACCATCAATCCGCAGCGTCAATGGCCGTATCCACAGTTTCTCCACAAGCAGCATCGCGGATACAAACTGCGAAGAAACGCTACCGTCAACCCGCACTTTACCTCCGCGGAGTGTTTTCCCTTTTATATATAATGGAGGATAACCCACCCTTTCCATGCATTCGATATCGGCTCCGATACCCCTCAGGGCATTGATAAGCGGAGAGAGCGGTCGCCTCCTCAACTGTGCAGAGCAATCCACCACCCCTTCAAATCCGGGCAAAGATGCTGCCAAGGCAACAAAGAACCGCAACGATGCTGCCCCCGAACCCAGATCATACCTGCCGTCCGCGCCTCCATCCTTTAAGCGGCGAAGGGCATTGGAAAGAAATATCGTGTCATCGCAATCCGGCATACCATCCCTTTCAGCCATAGCCTCACCCTTGGAATTTATATAATCGAGCACGAGCAGCCGCGCGGCGATGCTCTTGGAGCCGGGAAGCGTCACAGCTTCCGACTGCTCAGGAAAACTATTCCTGTCGTAGTTGATCTGGAGTATTGACATGGCTAAAATGTTTGCTATTTCACTTTAATGGGAAAAGGAGGCAGGCGTCACCATATGAGAGAAAGCGATATGCATGATCGAGCGCCTCCTCATATATATTGCGCCACTGCAGTCTCGACTCCTCCGGATTGCGGTCGAGGAATGACGACACGAGCAGAAGCAGCGTAGACTGCGGCTGATGGAAATTCGTAACCATCACATCCACGATACGCCAATGAAATCCGGGTGCTATCATTATAGAAGTGGATGCAGTCAGCGTATCAACACCTTTCTCATCCATATATCTTATTATATGGTTTAGATCCTCCACAACGTCACGGGGAGCTTCCCGGTCATCTTCCGTGTATGGCATCCACTGCCCGACATGCAGCGACATATCTCCGGCACTAAGTTGCGCACCTATATAAGGAAGAGACTCCAGCGTGCGCACGGATGTGGTGCCGACTGCCGTTATCTTCCGTCCATGCCTCTTCGCATCCACGATCTGCATAAGCGAATCCCTGTCGACACTGAAAACTTCCGTATGCATAGGATGCTCCCCGATGGTCTCGGACTTTACGGGCTGGAACGTGCCGGCTCCCACATGCAGGGTAAGAGGAGCGATGTCCACTCCCGCACTCCGCAGGCGTTCGAAAAGGCGCGGAGTGAAATGCAGCCCGGCGGTTGGAGCCGCCACAGATCCCTTCACACGCGCATAGACAGTCTGGTAGTCGTCGGAATCGCTCTCCTCTGAATCTCTTTTCAGATAAGGAGGGATAGGGATATAACCTGCCGCATCCACAACTGAGGCAAACGTCACCTCAGGATCATCCCATTCAAAAAGAATCTCCTGTCCGTTTCCATCCAACGGCTGAATCCTGGAAGCCCGCAATTCCACCTTACGCCCGTCAATATCGAGCATCTTCACCAACGGACCCTCCTTCCATCTTTTGAGATTGCCCACAAGGCAGCCCCAGCGGCAAGAGCCCACCGCCTGAAACATCAGCACGTAATCCTCCGGAAAAATCGGTTCGAGGAGAAAGACCTCGATCTTGGAACCAGTGGATTTCTCAAACCGTATCCTGGCGTTTATCACCCTCGTGTCGTTGCATACCATCAACGTTTTTTCCGGAAGCAACTCCGGCAACTCAGAGAAAGTGTGGTGCTCCACACTGCCATCCGGTCTGCTGACAAGCAGTTTACAGGTGTCTCTTTCCGCCAAAGGATGGCGGGGGATGCGGTCATCGGGAAGCGGATAATCGAAATCCGCGATCTTAATATCTCTTATATCACTCATTTACAATTGATTTACACACATTTCACCATAATATCGACATATCAGATGAAAAAAATTTTTACAAAAATAGCAAAAAAATTTGTGTGATTTAAAAATTGTGATTAACTTTGCACTCGCAATCGGGCGATTAGCTCAGCTGGTTTAGAGCGTCTGCCT
>CAJTPK010000010.1:3527-100670 GCA_910578075.1 uncultured Muribaculaceae bacterium
GCGTCTGCCTTACAAGCAGAGGGTCTGCGGTTCGAATCCGTAATCGCCCACCGAGAAAAAAAGGAGTTTTTCGAGAGAAAAGCTCCTTTTTTTCATACCCCCAAACCACTCCCATCCCTCTTTTTAAGGATCAATGTAAAAAAACTGTCCTTTAAATTTTAATATTGGTATCCGGTAAAATTTGAAACCTTAATAATTAGAACGCTGAACCTCGTTTCACTTTATAAACGCGGAACTCACGCGGAACTATGATATTTAGGCAGAGTTCAGCGTTATGGATAATTTAAGTTCTGAGTATAAAACCGCATTCGCTGCGACTGGAAATAGATCTGTTCCTCGCAACAGAAGCTTGTGTGGAAATAAAATAGTTAAGCACAATCGGTTAAATTCGTTTACCGGACAGTAATAAAATTTTAATCACGCAGAGCCGCAAAGTCGCAAAGCATTTACGCTACTCTATTCGGCGCAGAAGTCGTTACCACTCCTGCTAAGACACAGAGTTCGACGCACCAGCTCCGCGTCTTTGCCAAAATCGCCACGCGATTCTCAGAAATCTTTATCACCGGACTTGTCTACTCAAGGCTTTGCGGCTTAGCGGCTCTGCGTGATATTTGACCATATAACGGGGCCTGACAAGACCTAAATTCCGATATTTATGATGGTTACGCATATTTACCAGACAGCAATGAAAATAAAATGGCGGCACGATGTGCCGCCATTTTGCTATTTTGGGGTGTGAAGGGATTATTTCACGATGATCTTGCGGGTGGTGCCGTCGGAATATTTCACGACGTAGATTCCTGCCGGAAGAGTATCGGCTTTAACCTCTACACCGTTGAGACCGTAGACAGCTACCACTGTACGGGCGTCATCACCGACAATGTCGGCAACACCGGAACCAAGCACCGGCACGTCGCCCCATTTATATTCGGTTGTGACAGTTACATTAGGCTCATTGTTCGTCACAACGCTATATTTCGCCAGGCGACCTTCTGCATCATATTCCCAGCTGCGCTCGTTGAGCGATACAATTCTGCGATCCTGGTCAACTTTCGCCACATAAGACATCATTTGCCCCGGCATATATGGAGTGGCCACGAAAGTGAAAGCGTCAGGTGTCTCAAAATCATAACCCTGTCCATAAACTGTTCTCCAAGATTTTGTATCCGCATCCCATTCCTGCTGACGATACATGTTAAGCATTCTACGCTCTGTGCCGGAAATAGACATCGGGTTCTTCGATACAAAATATTCGTCACCCAAAGCCACCGGATCATCCGGCATGATACATTCGAAATCAGGATAGGGAACAAGTTTATTCTCTGATCTGTATTCACCTCTCCATTCATTAAGATCCGTATCCCATACCCAACGCTCGTTCCAAGCTTCATATCCACCTTGCGGATCCATTGCGCCATTCATGTTGACTTCCTTTCCTACCGGAATAGCATTACCCTGCTCGTCAACAGTGTAATAGATATTAGTCGTAAGCCCGTCAGGACCTTCGATGTAGTCCGGTTCGCGAGTCCAGTCCATCGCTACCCACACTCCATCCTGAAGATCGAAATTCTGGTAATGCTTCGGAGTCTTGTATACCCTTCTGTATCCGGAATTCAAGGTGCCATCTTCATCATAATACTTATCCCATTCCTCCACCAGTTCACCGGCGGCATTGCGAAGATAATATTCCTCTGTGTGCTTCAGATAATTACCCGCGTCATTCCTCTCATAGGTAGTAAAGAACACACCACCGTCGGCAGCATAGGAATACAGCTCATAGTAATCCATCTCTCCATCCTCATAGCTATCGAAGCGGGTCATCCTGCCTTCGGAATCGAAAGTAATGACAAACTGGTCATCGCTATCCTGCGCAACTTTTATTGTTCCGGAACACTTAACCCATTCAGTACCGTTCCATTCCTGCCATTTGTCGTATTCCTGACGGAACTTATGCAATACAGAGCCATCAGCCTTGCAGATGTAATAGTATTCCACATCCTCACCCTCAGGGGAAACACTATATGCGAAGTCTCCGGTAGTGACATCATACGAGATTCCGGTAAGACCGTTATCTCCCTCCTCAACTTCGAGACCTGTCATGTAATATGACTCGCTTGTCTCCCCATCTCCATGATACACGCACTTCACCACCTTGGGTGTTATCCATGTGTAAGTGTCCGACCAGGTCAAGCCCCATGAAGATGTATCTATATCATAATCATAAGATTTCTCATAATGGACACCACCGGGAGTATATACCCACGGCGAGTCAAAGTAATTCAGCGAATATACCTGCCTGTGAGTAGGAAGCCACTCCTTATTTTCAGAATTCCACATCTCATCAGTATATACCACTTCAACGTCATTCTTGCTTATATACCTACGGTTTCCGTAAGAATTGCCAATCGTGACATTGTCGCCATCGATGATATAATTTTCATCAAGGTATCCGACGTATTCTCCATTTGCCGAAAAGTAATCCACATGCCGATGTCCCGGATACCATTTATCACCAACCTGCTGCATCTCGGTCATCTCCACAGAATTGTCAGAGATGACGACCTCACGTCTCTGCCATGCATTGAAGATAGACTCGAACCAACGGTTAGCCGGTGCGAAATAATGATATGCAGTTCCGTATCCATAGCTGTCATAGCGCTTCACCAGATAACCATCCTCATTATATTCAAAAGTATTTCCATAGCTGTCGGTCTGCTTGGAAACAGAGCCGTTCGCGTGAAACTCACGGGTGATTGTCTGCTTTGACCACTCATGTCCATCCCGCTCTTCCTGAATTGTCCTTTCCGACCATATCTTGCCGGGAACTTTCCAGGTATACTTATAATTGGTTGCTCCACCATTTCCAACACGCTGAGACGGAAAACCATATTCATCATAATGACAATCATAAATCTCTTCATGTCTAAACACACCATCCTCCCATGTCGAAGTGTGATAACTGAGCAGTCTTTGTTCCTGATGAGTCTCTGCCTCCGCCCTTGTCTCGAATCTTTCGGGTGCCATCACATAAGGGATGGGCTTGTAATTGTTAATGACATTCTTTTTCTGCAAGCCATTTGCCTTACGCTCACTCTTTGCCTTGGCGCGCCCCGCGTCACGCAGCGACAGATGGCCGGATGCCGCCACACTGCCCGAAGCAAGCGCGACACCTAATAAAACTGGTAAAAATCTTTTCATAAATTATTGATTGAATGATTAGTTCGATGCAAATTTAACTACAAAAATACTAATTTCCAAGAAATTATAATACTTTTCGCCCACTCGGGGGGGGGTAATTCGTTGATTATCATATTATTAAGTTTAATATCAAATCCTTTTGACGATTAAACTTTCGAATTATCAGGATTTTTTGTTATTTTTGCAAGTTGAAAGAGTCCGCTTTAACCAAAGTGAAATTCTCTCGAAAAAAATCTGATATTTAATTCTCATCAATATAGATATGAATCTCTTTGATCAAGTAAGCGAGGACATCAAGAAAGCGATGCTCGCACGCGAGAAAGTGCGTCTGGAGGCTCTCCGCGGCGCCAAGAAAGAATTCCTTGAGGCAAAGACCGCCAAGGGGGCAAACGGTGAGCTCTCCGATGAGGCTGCCACAAAAATTCTGGTGAAGATGGTGAAACAGCGCAAGGAAAGCGCAAAAATTTACACAGAAAACAACCGTCAGGAGCTTGCCGACAACGAGTTGGCGGAAGCTGCCGTGCTTGAGGAATACCTTCCAAAACAGCTGTCGGCCGAAGAACTTGAGAAAGAGATAGCAGCCATCATCTCCGAGACCGGAGCCACCGGACCCAAAGAGATGGGCAAAGTGATGGGCGTTGCCACAAAACGCCTTGCAGGCCGCGCAGAAGGCCGTGCAATTTCCGAAATGGTGAAAACTCTCCTTAATAAATAATATCGCAATGCTGACCATACAGACAATAAAAGCAGATCCGGAGTTTGTGATCTCACGTCTCGCTGTCAAAGGATTCGACGGCAGGGCTGTAATTACCGAGATACTCGAAATCGATGCTGAACGCCGTCGCCTTCAGCAGAAAACCGACAGCGACGCCTCCTCACTCAAAAAACTCGCAGCCTCAATCGGTGCCCTCATGAAGCAGGGACAGAAAGAGGAGGCTGAGAAAGTAAAGGAGGAAGTGGCCCGTATCAAAGGTGAAACCAAAGGTCTTCAGGACCGCCTTGCAGAATGTGAGGAAAAGATGCGCAATCTTCTGCTCACCGTGCCCAACCTCCCCTGCGCAGCGGTGCCGGAAGGTCTGACAGCAGAACAGAATGTGGTGGAGAAAACAGGTGGAGTAATCCCTGAGCTTCCCGCTGATGCCCTTCCCCACTGGGAACTTGCTAAAAAATACAACATCATAGATTTCGAGACCGGAGTGAAAGTCACCGGCGCCGGATTCCCCTTCTACGTAGGGAAAGGCGCACGCCTGCAGCGCGCCCTCATCCAGTTCTTCCTCGACGAGGCTTGGAAGGCAGGCTACATCGAGGTTGAACCGCCGTTTGTGGTAAACGAGGCTTCCGGCTACGGCACAGGCCAGCTCCCCGACAAAGAGGGACAGATGTATCACGTCACACTCGACAATCTCTACCTCATACCGACCGCAGAGGTGCCTGTGACCAATATCTACCGCGATGAGATCATCCCGGGCGACGAGCTCCCCAAGAAGAACTGCGCATACTCACCCTGCTGGCGCCGCGAGGCAGGCAGCTACGGCAAGGATGTGCGCGGCCTCAACCGTCTGCATCAGTTTGACAAGGTCGAGATCGTACGCATCGAGAAACCGGAGAACTCTTACGCCGCCCTCGAAGAGATGAAAGACCATGTGCAGGGATTGCTCGAGAAACTCGGTCTCCCCTGGCATATACTGCGCCTTTGCGGAGGCGACATGAGCTTCACTTCAGCCATCACATTCGACTTCGAAGTGTGGTCTGCCGCACAGCAGCGCTGGCTGGAAGTGTCGTCAGTCAGCAACTTCGAGTCTTATCAGGCAAACCGTCTGAAATGCCGCTACCGCGACGAGGATAAGAAGATACACCTCTGCCACACCCTGAACGGATCTGCTCTCGCATTGCCGCGAATCGTCGCCGCCCTGCTTGAGAATAACCAGACTCCGGAAGGAATCGTGATACCGGAATGCCTGCGCAAATACACAGGGTTTGACATCATTGATTAGTTAGGAGTTAGGAGTTAGGAGTTAGGAGTTAGGAGTTAGGAATTTTAATTATATCAGTTTGGAGGATAAGAAATACATAAGCAAGGAAGAGAAAAAGATTCCGATCAACGACCCTACGGGGAAGTGGTCGGATCTTACCCTGCTTCCGGAATGGAGCGAGAAATATTACGATGTCTACACCGTCCGCAAGCACGGCAAATGGGTTATGCTCAAAGCCTTGAAGAAGGAATATGCCGAAGATCCGGAATTCCGCAAGATGCTTGAGAACGAGTTTGACACCCGCTATAACCTTGCTCATCCCAATATTGTGATGGTCAACGACCTGGAGGAGGTGCCCGGCGTGGGGCTATCCATCATCACCGATGATGTCTACGGATATTCCCTGCGACGTCTCATCGATGAGAAACGTCTCACCCCGAAGATCGTGCACAGGCTGCAGACCCAGTTGCTCGACGCCATGGAATATATCCAGGAGAACCACCTCGCCCATTACCCCATCACGCCCGAGACGATCATTTTCACGGAATATAATGAGAATCTCAAATTGATAAACGTTGGATACGCCCAGAAATCGAGCATAACCCCGCTCGACTGCAGCGAGGATATCCGCAGCTACGGCAAGGTTGTGAACGAGGTGCTCGACCATCTCCCCACCTCCCTTCCGCGACTGCGCCGCATCGCCGGTAAATGCGAGAACGACGGCAATGCCTACAACTCCATCTCCGACCTGCAGCTCGCTGTGGAGAAACGCAATTCCGGACAACTCTTCACAATCATTTGCGTGTTTATCCTCCTGATGGCCGCGCTCCTGATTTGGCTGACTTTACGATGACCGAGATAAACTGTCAATACGATGATCGAGATTAAACAGATAGAGCCTACCAAGGCGAACCTTAAGAAATTCACCCAATTCCAGATTGACCTCTACGACGGCAATCCCTACTATGTGCCGCCGTTGGTGTCGGATGATGTGGCGACACTGCTGCCGGAAGCCAACCCCGCCTTCGACTTCTGCGAGGCGGCATATTTCATGGCTTACCGCGACGGGAAACCGGTGGGACGCATCGCAGCGATGATCAACCGCCAGGTTAACGAAAAATCAGGCTCGAAAGATGCCCGCTTCGGATTCATCGACTTCATCGATGATCCGGAAGTGTCGGCGGCGTTGCTCAAAGCCGCCGAAGACTGGGGAAGAAAAAAGGGGATGACAAAGATTATCGGTCCGCTCGGATTCACAGACCTTGACCATGAGGGTATGCTGGTAAATGGCTTCGAGGAGTTGTCGACCATGGCCACTATCTACAACTACCCCTATTATCCGGAGCATATGGAGAAGCACGGATACAAGAAGGAATCCGACTGGCTGGAATTCCTTATGGAGGTGCCCGATGAGATTCCGGAGAAATACAACCGCATAGCCGAGATTGTAAAGAAGAAGTTCGGGCTGCGTGTGCTCAAATATACCAACCGCAAGCGCATAAAGATGGAATACGGCCATGCGCTGTTTCATCTGATCAACGATGCCTACAAGGATCTCTACCAGTATTCCATGCTGACCGAGCGCCAGATAGACCATTATATAGATGTCTACCTCAACCTGCTCAATCTCGACCTTGTCACACTCATCGTAGATACCAACGGTAAGCTTGTAGGTGTGGGAATCTCCATGCCCTCGATGAGTCGCGCTCTTCAGAAATCCAAAGGGAAGATGCTTCCCTTCGGATGGTATCATCTGCTTAAAGGACTCAAAGGGAAAAATGACCGTGTGGATCTTCTCCTTGTGGCGGTGCATCCCGACTATCAAAACAAGGGAGTCAACGCCCTGCTTTTCCAGGATCTGATTCCTTATTATATAAAGAACGGCTATAAATACGCTGAATCAAATCCCGAGATGGAGAGCAACGCTAAAGTGCAGAGCCAGTGGGAATACTTCACCACCCGCCAGCACCGCCGCCGCCGCTCCTTCGCCAAGAAATTATGACAAAGGAAGGTGCAGAACTGGTGAATCCCTACGATTCCGAGACCGGAAAAGGGAAGCAGGTGGAGCGGATGTTCGACTCCATAGCCCCTGCCTATGATTTCATGAACACGGCGATGACCTTCGGACTTCACCGCTGGTGGCGCAACCGCGCGCTCAATGCATTGCGCATTGGCGATGGCTTCCGACCCGTCAAGGCACTCGACATAGCCACCGGCACCGGTGATGTAGCGTTCAAGCTCAACGACATGAATCCCGAGATGCGCATCACAGGGATAGACCTCTCGGAGGGGATGCTCAAAGTAGCACAGGAGAAACTGGGCAAACGACCCGCAGACCATCGGAAATCCATAACTTTTGAGAAAGGTGATTCCCTTGATCTCGGATATGAAGACGACACGTTCGACCTCATTACCGTGGCATATGGTGTCAGGAATTTCGAAAATCTCCGGAAAGGATATTCCGAGATGTTCCGCGTTCTCAAGCCCGGTGGCAAACTTTGTGTGATTGAGCTGTCGTGTCCCCGCACCCCGTTGACCCGCACTTTATATAATATATATTCGCGCCGGATAATTCCTGCTGTAGGCAGTATGGTTTCCGGCGACAAGCGTGCCTACACATATCTTCCCGAAAGCATCGCCGCCGCTCCCCAACGCGATGCCATGACCGGGATAATGAAAGAATGCGGTTTCTCGCAATGCCGCTGGAAATCGCTGACCATGGGAGCGGTCACTTATTACATTGCAATCAAATGACCCGTAAGGATTTCGAAATAATGGCTCCCGTGGGGAGCCGCGAGTCTCTGGCAGCCGCCCTCGCCGCCGGAGCCGATGCCGTGTATTTCGGCATCGAAGGGCTGAACATGCGCTCGCGCTCGAGCGCCAACTTCACCGCCGATGACATGGCGGAGATAGCAGCGCTTTGCTCAGCCAAGGGTGTGAAGACATATCTCACGGTAAACACCGTGATCTATGATTCCGACATGGAGACTATGCGCATGATCATCTCACGCGCCAAGGAGGCAGGCATATCCGCCATCATCGCCTCCGACATGGCTGCGATTCTTTATGCCCGCGAGATAGGTCAGGAAGTGCACATATCCACCCAGGTGAATGTCAGCAACACAGAGGCTGTGAGATTCTATTCACAGTTTGCCGACGTGATGGTGCTGGCCCGAGAACTCAACATGGAGCAGGTGGCAGAGATTCATCGCGCCATCGAAGAGGAGGACATATGCGGTCCGAACGGAAAACGTGTGCGTCTCGAGATGTTCTGCCACGGAGCGCTGTGCATGGCGGTAAGCGGCAAATGCTATATGAGCCTGCATGAGATGAACTCAAGCGCCAACCGCGGGGCATGCAACCAGATATGCCGCCGCGCCTACACCGTGCGCGACAAAGAGACCGGTGAGGAGTTAGAGATCGACAACCAGTATATCATGAGCCCCAAGGACCTCAAGACCATCCATTTCCTCAATAAGATGGTGGATGCCGGAGTCCGGGTGTTCAAGATAGAGGGTCGTGCCCGCGGTCCAGAATACGTGGCGGAAGCCGTGGGATGCTACTCGGAAGCTTTGCAGGCGATCACCGACGGGACTTTCTCTGAAGAGAGAATCGCGGAGTGGGATGCCCGCCTTGTGAAGATATTCAACCGTGGATACTGGAACGGCTACTACATGGGTGAACGTCTCGGGGAATGGAGCGCGAAATATGGCTCAAGCGCGACGCGCGTCAAGAGCTACGCCGCCAAGACAATGAGATATTTCTCAAAGATAGGCATAGGGGAATTCCTGATGGAGGCAGGCGAACTGAATGTCGGCGACGAGGTGGTGATCACCGGACCGACAACAGGCGCGCTGATTTTCAAGATCGACGAATTGCGCTTCGACCTCAAGCCCGTCGATAAAGTTGTGAAGGGGCAGCTCTTCTCCATGCCTGTGCCTGAGAAAGTGCGCCCTTCTGACAAGTTATACCTCTGGAAGATTAAGTAAATGATTTTAACAAATGGCTAAGATAGGAGATACCGTACGCTTTCTCAACACCACGGGCGGCGGAAAGATAACAAAGATAGAGGGCAAGATCGCATATGTCGATGAAGATGGCTTCGAGACACCGGTCCTGCTCAACGAAGTGGTGGTGGTGCTTCCAGCCGGACACGAACCCGCTAAGAAGGGCGCGCGCATGATGTTCGACCAGAAAGCGTTTGACGAAGGGAAGAAATCGGTGCGTGAGACCACTGTTCAAAAGGTGCCGGTGCCGGAACCCGAGCCGGAATTGCCGATAGAGGAGACCGAATATGGCGAGGATATCACCATAGCCCTGCTCTTCGAGCCGGAAAATATCAAGGCTCTCTCCACTTCGAAGATAAATGCCGCCCTGGTGAACGATTCCAACTATTTCCTCTATTTCTCGGTGCTTATCCGCGACAACGAGGCGAAAGCATGGAAATCACTCTTTACCGGTGAGGTGGCACCCAATGAGATGATTGACCTGGCTTCATTCACACAGCAGACGGTCTCCGACATTGAGCGCGTGGTGTTCCAGGCTATGGCTTACAAGAAAGGGAAGTCGTTCCAGGTGAAATACCCCATCAATGTCTCTAAGAAGATAGACCTCACAAAATTCTTCAAGGCACATTGTTTCCGTCCCGGAGTCTATCTCGACACCCCTTGCATCGAAATACCATTATATTCAGAAAGAAGAAAATGAAAGAACGCTGGTGGAGCGCGCCTACCGAAGCCGAGAACGGCAACACTGTCATAGTGACCGGTCGCGACTACATGGATGAGATTATCGCCAAAGGTAAATTCATCTATCGCGTCACAGTCTCCTGGGATTACAACGCATTGCCATCAGGGATGCCGGAGGATGGTGACGCAGAACTGATGGAGAAAGCCACCGATGCCCTCCTTGAAGAATTCAAGAAGGACAAAGTGGCTTACATGACCGGAATTTACACCGGCGACGGCAGACGCGACTGGGTGTTTTATACCCAGAATCTTAACATATTCGGGCGTGTGCTCAACCGTGCGCTCGCCCCGCTCGAACAGATGCCTCTTCTCATAGAGGCTGAATCCGACCCAGACTGGGAGGAATACCATGAGATGCGCGAAATCTCCTACATACCGGAGAACGACGAGGAATAAAGCCAAGCTTCTCGGGCGCAGCGCCCAACTCCATGAAAACCTTACTTTAACTAAATAAATTCTTATGCTAAAAATCTATCTGTTATCGCTGCTGGCGATAGTATGCTCCGTATTCGGAGCGTCAGCACAGATCATCACTACAGAGCCCTCCCCTCTTCAGGAGGATTCTCAGAACGTGGTGATCTATTTCCATGCCGACCAAGGCAACAAGGGTCTCATCAACCAACCGGCATCCGCCGCACTTTACGCCCACACCGGCGTGAGCATCGTGGATGCAGCAGGGAAAGCAGCCGACTGGCAGCATGTACCCGCAGATTGGAACACCAATCTCCCCAAGTGCAAGCTTGAATATGTTTCCACAAATCTATGGAAACTGAATATCGGGGATATCCGCACATTCTATGGAGTGCCGGCTAATGAAAAAATCACAAAACTCTGTTTCGTATTCCGTAGCGCGGATGGCAAGAAGGAGGGTAAGACAGCCACGGGCGGCGATATCTTTGTCGATGTCGTTGACAAAGGTTTCCAGATGTCTCTCACATCAAGCGTTCCCGAAGGGATTGTGAACGCCTCGACAGGCGCGGTGACTTTCACTATGTCTACAACACAGGCGGCTTCACTCTCCATCACTGTCAACGACAAGGAATTGAAAACAGCCTCCGGTGCCACCTCACTCTCCGCCTCATACACTTTCCCGGCGGAAGGCGACTACATCGTGACCGCCACAGCATCTGCCGGTCCTGGAAGCGAGATCAAATATCAGACCCTCTCCTACTGCTATGCCGGCAATTCCAAGCCCGCATCCGGCTCCACACTGCCCGGAATGGGTGCAACCCGCAATGCCGACGGCTCAATCACATTCTGTCTCGCCGCGCCTCAGAAGCAGAGCGCCATGGTTGTCGGTTCATGGAACGGCTATAAATACACCAACAGCCAGCTCATGAACTATGTAGACGCTCAGGTGGATGGAGCCACATTCCGCCATTTCACCCTCACTTTGCCCCGCGAGGCAACCGTCGGAAAAGGCACACTCTCATATTTCTATGTGGTAGACGGCTCAATAAAAGTCGGGGATCCTTATGCAGAACTTGTTCTTGACCCCTATAACGACAAATACATCTCTCCGGAGGTATTCCCCAACCTGCCTGAATACCCCTCCGACAAACTCAGCGGCGTGCCATTGGCAGTGCTCAAAGAGGGTATGACCGATTACACCTGGCAGACCAAATCCTTCCAGGCTCCTGCAAAAACAGACCTCATCATATACGAAATGCTGCTACGCGATTTCACCGGTACAGAGGGGAAAGCCGATGGAAACGGCACCGTGCGTCAGGCAATAGCCAAGATTCCATATCTTAAATCACTCGGCATAAACGCTGTGGAGCTTCTTCCTATCAATGAATTCAACGGCAACATATCATGGGGATACAATCCCAATTTCTATTTTGCCGTAGACAAGGCATACGGAACTCCGCAAGACTACAAGGAATTCATCGACAAATGTCACGCTGAAGGTATCGCTGTCATTCTCGACATGGTCTTCAACCAGTCAGACGGGCTCCATCCATGGTATATGATGTATACTCCGGGAGAGAATCCTTTCTACAACCTTAACGCACCTCATGCCTACAGCGTGCTCAACGACTGGAACCAGGGTTATCCGCTCGTAGAGCAACAATGGAAGGATGTGTTGCAATATTGGCTCAAGGAATACATGGTTGACGGCTTCCGTTTCGACCTTGTGAAAGGACTCGGTAACAACGACTCCTATGCCAACTCCGGAGAAAACGCCACCAACGCGTTCAACCAAAGCCGTATCGACCGCATGAAGCGTCTTCACTCCTACATGAAAGAGGTAAACCCCGACGCATATTTCATCAACGAGAATCTTGCCGGAGCGCAGGAGGAGAACCAGATGGCAGCCGACGGTGAACTCAACTGGGCTAACGTCAACGAGGCGGGCGGACAGTTCGCCATGGGATTTTCAGATAAATCCAATCTCAACCGAATGCTCGCCACCCAGGACGGACGCACAGCAGGCTCAACCGTCTCTTACCTTGAAAGCCACGACGAGCAGCGCCTCGCCTACAAGCAGGACATATGGGGCGCAGCCGGTGTCAAAGATAACGCCACAGTAAGCTGTCAACGCCTCGGAGCAGCCGCCGCGCAGATGATACTCGTGCCCGGCAGCCACATGATCTGGCAATTCTCTGAAATGGGTAACGCCCAGAACACTAAAGACGCAAACGGCGGGAACAACACCGACCCCAAGATTGTGAACTGGAATCTTCTCAACGATCCCGACCACAAGGGTCTTTTCGAATCATATCAGCAGCTCATAGCGTTGCGACTCGGCAATAAAGAGCTGTTCACCCCCGCCAGAGGAGTTGATTTCTCCATGCAGTGCAATGTATCCAACTGGGCTTCCGGGCGCACACTGACAGCACGCACCTCCGACATGGAGCTTTATTGCGCCATCAATCCCAACATCACAGGCTCGCTCAATATCCCCGTCACATTCCGCACCGCCGACGACAATGCCTATGAGATATATTCACAAAGCCACGGATGTCAGGGAAGTTTCAGCGCCACAGCCGGAACGATAACCGTTCCTGCAAACTGTTATGTAGTGGTCTGCTCACGTAATGTCTCCGGAGTGGAAGAGATCGAGAACGTAATAACCGACTCTATGAGCGTATCAGCAGGCAGAGGATTTATCAGCGTTGACGGCGCGACATCTCCCGTTGAGATCCTCGACCTTTCGGGCAGAATGATCGCCCGCGAAGAGAGCGTATCCTTCTCCGTTTCGCTCCCATCGGGCATCTACATCGTGAAATCAGGCGCAAAAGCCTCAAAACACATGGTGAGATAAGAAAGAAGCATGTTTTAATTGTTAAATCTGAGATATTTTTAAGTTAAAAGTGTTAAATTTGACAATTATCCTGCAAAATCAGTAAAAAAACCGAAGATTTTTGCTGCGGCAAAGAAATTTATATTAACTTTGCAACGTTTTTGATAGCAAAGAATATTGTTTTATTATTTTAAATTTTAAAGAGATGAAAAAATTAGTTTTCTCGCTTGCTGTTCTTTTCAGCGTAGCTATGGTTTCCTGCGGTGGTAACAAGACTACTGAGGTTGCTGATTCTGATACACTCGTTGTAGTTGAAGAGGCTGTTGAGGTTGTAGCTGACTCTAACGACACTGCTGCTGTAGCTGAGGTTGCAGCTGAGGTTGCTGAGGTTCCCGCTGACTCTGCAAAATAATTTTGCACCAACACAGCAAGACGAAAGTCAAAGATTAGAATCGGTGATTCCTTTATTGGAATTGCCGATTCCCTTTTTTTTCACTATCTTTGTCGCAAAATTCAAAAGCTTCATTAACAGACTTCATTAACAGATATGAATTCCAACCAGAAAAAGCTCCTTTATATGGGTATCGCCGTGCTGGCATGCTTCGTGGCATTAATAGTTTGGCTCATAATCGCCAATTCACGCAACACAGCCGCTGTCAACAAGGCGGAGGCACGTGCCGATTCACTCGCCATCGCAAACGATCAGCTTGTGCTTACCAATGAATTCAACCAGCTGAGCGCGGACTTCAACCAATATGAGGGTCAGCAGATATATCTTAAGAATGACTCCCTTGTGCATAAATACAACGAAGCACGCATGAAAGTGGAGGGTCTTATCCAGGAACTCAACGACGAAAAGAGCAAGAACGCGAAGAATATGGCGGCATCCCGTGCTAAAATCAAGCAGCTCGAAGGGGAGATAGCCACTCTTAAGAATATCGTCCGTCATTATCTGGAGGAGATCAAACGCCTCGGAGAGGAAAACGAGGGTCTGAAACAGGAGATCCAGCAGGTGCAGCAGAAAAACGAACAGCTGAGTTCACAATACACTGCCGCTACAAAGAGTAACGCCGAGCTGACACAGACCGTGCAGCTCGCCAAGAAACTCAACATAACCGGCATCTCCTTCCACGCGTACAACAAGAAAGGGAAAAACGAAAAGAATATAACGAAGGCACGTCAGCTCGGAGTGCATTTCACAGTAAGCCCCAACAACACCACCGCCCCCGGCATGAAGGATTTCTATATCCGCATCCTCTCTCCGGAAGGAACGCTGCTTGGTGGAGGTCCTTCATTCCAGCTCGACGGCTCAACAATCTCCTCCACTTCACACCGTAAGGTGGAATACGCCAACGAAGAGTTGTCCGTTGCCGTTTACTGGGATGTCAACACTACGCTCACCCCGGGCGACTACACAGTGGAGGTGTTCTGCGATGGCTACCGTCTCGCCTCCCGTCATTTCACAATGAAGAAATAATACGTTGTCAGATCTTTCCCTTACGTCTCTCCGACCGGGCTTTCAGATAGAAACCCAATCCGGCGATATAGAATACCGATGTGCATAGGAAAAGTTTCACGCCTCCGGCATATATCAGCCATAGGCAATAGGCGGAACACATGATGCCCACTATGCGGTATCTGATAAGCTTCTTTCTCTGCGTCTCACCTATTTCGGTGGGACGCAGTGCTATTTTCCATAGATAAAGTCCACCGGCAAGATAGGCGGGCAATACCATCATACCGGTTATCGAGAGTGCCGCCATATAGACATCTTCCGCAAGCATCACCAAGGCAAGGAAAGATTGCATCACCACACTTGACACCATCAATCCGAACGCGGGCATGCCGTGACGGTTGAGGCGAAGGAATGAACGCGGAAAGATCTTCACCGTCGCCGTCTCATATGGCACCTCGGCGCAGACAAGAGTCCACGCAAGCCATCCACCCAACAGGGAAACAATGACCGCTATGATGACGAAATAGTATGCCCATGCGCCACAAAGCTCCTTTAGGACATATGCCACCGACGGATCCTCAAGACCGGCGAGTCGAGCACGCGCCATCACACCGTAACACAGCATCGACACGAGCACATAAAGCAGCCAGGCTATAAAGAACCCCGCCACACTCGCTTTTCCGACGTCTGTCTGACGTTTGGCCCTTGCGGCAAGCATCACCGCACCTTCGATACCGATGAAGCACCAGAGCGTCACAAGCATCGTGGATTTAACCTGCGTCATCAGAGAACCCATGTCGGCAAATTCCTCAAACCAGTTGAGACGGAATATGCCGAGGCGCACATTGATCACAAGAATAACCACAATGAGCAGAATAGCGATGATCTTCACTGCGGCAAGAAGATTATTGAGAAGACGGGCCGTCTTGATACCCCCTGCCACAATAAAGAACATCGACCAGATGAGCACGGATCCGAATATCAACGTTGGCCAGCCGTGCGCTCCCAAGACCGGAAAGAATGCCGCGAAACTGTCGTTGAGCATTACCGCATACGCCACGTTGGCGAAGGCGGTGCAGAGCCAGTAACCCCAGGCGATGTTGAAGCCGGCAAAATTACCGAATCCCTCCTGCGCATACTGATAAATCCCGGCGTTCAGATCCGGACGTCTGTCGGCAAGAATCTTGAAAGTAGCCACAAGAAGCAGCATACCCGCTGCTGTCACGACCCAAGCGATAGCCACAGCACCCGGACCGGCTCCGGCAGCTAAGTTCTGCGGGATATTATATAATCCCGATCCGACCATCATGCCGAAGACCACAGCCACCAGCGTCCACATCCCTAATTTCCTCTCCCCCGGCTTTTCATTTTTCATCATCACTCAAAATTTTCCGGCTGCAAAATTACATAAACTAAATTTATCAAACCATTAAAACCATTAAAAAGCTTCGCTTTTGTTTTGACGCGGAAAGGTGTAGACCAGAGTCCCAAAGAACCAGAGCATTGATCGACTTCTTCGAAGCCGTGCTCCGTCTCGGCAGACAACCCCACACCATCGATGGATTTCGTTCCTCATCCATCTCGATGTGGGGTTACAATTGTTCCAGCTCTTCGAGCTTCCGTCACAGCCTTATCGCGGTATTGCTATGGTTCTCTGTCCCTGTAGACTACAACCAATCAGCGACCATGCTATGGTTCTTTGGAACTCTGGTCTACACCTTTCCGCGTCAAAACAAAAGCGAAGCTTTTTAATGGTTTTAATGGTTTAAGACCCCGTTCCACTTTGATTCCCAATGGTTTTTAATGGTTTCCATGGTTTGATAAATTTAGTTTGATAAATTAGAAAAAACATGATTACCAATGGTTAAAATGGTTTGAGAAAGATGGTTAGAGGAAACAGGAAGCGAAATGATTAGTCGGTGGTTTGCGAGGAGTCTGTGGCAGGTGCCTTGTCAATCAGGTCGAGGAACTGGTCGAGTTTCGGGGTGATGATGATCTCCGTGCGGCGGTTTTCCTGACGACCGGCGGCTGTGGCGTTGGTGGCTATCGGGTTGTATTCACCCCTTCCGGCTGCCGACAGACGCGACGGATCGATTCCGAAGTCATTCTGCAATGCCTGAACCACTGACGAGGCACGCAGTGCCGAGAGATCCCAGTTGTTGCGGATATTGGTGCGCGAGATAGGAACGTTGTCGGTATTACCCTCGATCAGCACGTCGTAATCCTTATAATCCTTGATGATCTTGGCTATCTTGCCGAGGATATCCATAGCGGCTGGCGAGATATCATAGCTTCCACTCTTGTAAAGCATGTTGTCGGCAAGCGAGATATAGACAACTCCCTTCAGCACTTTCACATCCACATCCTTAAGCTCGTCCGTGTTGAGCGAACGGGTAAGGTTGTTTGTCAGCACCATATTCAGCGAATCCGATTTAGACTTCGCCTCAACAAGCTGCTTGATATATTTATTTGAGGCATTGATCTCATCCACGAGTTTGGAGATATTCACGCTACCCTGATGGTTGTTGGCCATCGCCTGATCCAGAGAACCCTTGATGGCGTTGTATGCCTCCTTCAGATCCCCGTTCTGCGACTTGAGATCCTTTATCATCTGCTCCATGCTGCGCGTATTGGCGTTGCATTCAATCAGACCGTCATTCGCAGTGCGGTATTTCTCCGCCAACTGGTCATACTTCTTGTTGGTAACACAGCTACCCATCGAAAGAACGAGGGCTGCGGCGCCGGCAACTAACCCGGCTATCGACAATGTGCTTTTCATAATCTTAATCTTTAGATGAATAAATTGCGGAAAGATACTGCCTGCGCAAACCGGCATATCATATTACGCTTATTATTATAATCATCTCACATGCCGTAAGGTTCATCATGACAGCTCTAATGCAAGCGGGGCACCTCTGATGTCAGAAGTGCCCCGCTGATTATGGGTTATATCCGGTTAAGGATTATTTTGCAGTGAGAGTGCAGGTGTAAGGCACCTTGGTCATGTCAAGAACAACATCGTATGTTCCTGCAGAGACGGGGATATTGTCACCGTCAGAAACGAGCTTATCCATGCTGCCACCAAGGTTGGCATCCCAACCACCGTTGAAACGGAACTTGAAGTCTGTGTCACCATCAGCTTTCATTGTGCCGGTCCATACAAGACCATCGGAAGAGGAAGTCATGACAATATCATTATCCCAGTTACCGTTGAGTCCTATAATACCTACAGACTTCACAAGAAGCAGTGATATGGAAAGCGCGTTGAGATTTGCCTTAACGAAATAGAGTCCGGCAGGCTCTGTCACGATATTGTCACCGTTAGGAGTGAGCACACCGCCATTGAGACCCCAGTTCATGCTCCAGTCGGTTGATGCATCGAGTTTAAACTCACCCTTTGCTTCTCCGTCAGCACCGGTGCGTGTCACACCAAAATAGTCTGCATAGTTGACAGTGTAGAGCTGCATACTGTTTGCCTGGTTCCAGCCATTGCCTGTACCCGGAGTGTAAAGCACCTCATAAGCGAATGTCAGAGTGAATGTTTTCTTCAGCATATCAGCAACGAGACGATATCTACCCGGAGCGGTGATAGTGCCCTTTGCACCAAGCACGAGCTTGTCGCCCTGAGGACCCCAGCATTTAGCCGGATCCGGAGCGGACTCCTGGCTCTGGGGAACAATCATCCATTCGAAACCTGCCTGAGCTTGCGCTGAGGACACTTCGAATACGGAGATAAAGTTATTGTCTACATAAGCGTGAAGATCACTGTGATCCATCTTCTGGCTTTCTGTTCCACCAAGGAAATATGCGCTCTCGATATCGAGTTTTGCATCAACAGGAAGAACATTCACCTGCTTTTTCAGATAATAGAAATTTTCACCGCCGAGGCGTGACTGCTGTGTGCCAACGTTTGCATAAACCTCAACACCCATCCAGGGTTTAACCACTTCCGGAGTGATGTTGTAGAAATCAACAATCACATCCTCGAGATCATCAGATGATATTTTGCCGTTATTTACGGCAACAATCTGTTTACCCGACATATCCTCAGACTTTGCCACAGCGAGCTTCATAGTGAAAGTTGTTCCCTCCGGGAATCCTTCAACTCCTGCGACAGAAGCTATATCGATAGTCTGACCGACAGTGTTTTCAAGATCAATGGTGGCGTTATAAGCAGACGATGCAGTGAGAGTAAGACCATTTGCCTCTGCAATCGTCTCCTGCTCGTTTACCTGCTGAATGCCAAGGTCGCTCTTGTCATCGCAAGCTGAGAAACCCAAAGCTAACGCTGATAGCAGAAATATACTGTATTTTTTCATCTTTTCTTTAGTTTTTGGAATTCTTATTCAGCTTTCTCTATATTGATGGTGTTGGAGTTGGCATCATAGGTAAAATTAACCTTCCCACCTTGCCAGCTACTGATCGTCCAGTTTGCCTGAGAATCCTTCTTGCAATTTCCCATGAAAGGAAGGGCGATCTCCGGATTACCGGAACCCTCTGCACCGATTGAGTTGGCTGCCCAGTCTCCAAGAGCGGTATAGATGCGGAGCATGAACTTGCCTGCGGGAATATCCCAGGTGCCTTTATAGATGTTGGATCCACCGGGGTTTTCTTCAAGATACATCTTGTCGTTGGTAATATCCCATCCACTGCAGTCACCGATGATATAGACACGTTTACCCGCAGCTTTCTGCATCTTGATGGTCATATTCTTAAGGTCAATTGTAATCTCAAGGTTACCACCGGTCCAATCCGCGATACACCAGTTTCCTGCACCGAGTTTATCTCCTTTCTTCTTGCCGGCAGATACAGGTCCTTCATATACCCCGTCTGTCAGTTCGATATTCTTAGTATCGTTACCATATGAACCATCGAATGAGCCTACAGAACCGGTATCCCAATCGCCAAGTTCACTATAGAAGCGGAACTGGAATTGACCTGCAGGTATAAAGAGATTTCCGGAGAAGATCTTAGTGCCGATGCCTGTCTCTTCAAGATACATCGTGCCTGAATTGATATCCCATTCCTGCGGAGCACCTATCAGGTAAAGCTTACCAGGTTCTGTCACAGGTATGTAAGATGACACATTGATATTGATTGGGTTCGACCATATCGCGCTTTGAGGAGCGTTGGCGACAGCGGCGTGAACACGCACAGCCACCGGAACGGTCTCATGATTGTAATTGTCAAGATCGAAACCATAGAGGGAGTTCACACCAGCACAGAAGATCTCACCGGGGATGGTAATCTGTGCGGAAGATGAGATTGTCTCGAGTGTGAAAGCCAAAGGAAGCTCGTCTGAGCCGAGAATCTCATTGTCGGCATCAGTATCCCCTGTTTTCTCTGCGGCATCCCAAGCAGCAAAATCTGCCTCGCTCTTTGCGATCTGCACCTGATAATCAGGGGTTGTACCCAAGCCATAGTTAGGCTGGCTAACGGTGAAGGTTATATCGTTGAGATTCTTATAATTCTCGTCATCGCGGAAGATATATGTCTGGTCAGCCATCGCCGGAGTATTGAGCACAAACTCCGTAGGCACCTCCAGACGAGGCTGGGTGTCATCCTTACAGCCTGTCACACCGAGACCGAGCGACATTGCGAGCAATGCGAATAATGATATCTTTTTCATTTGATTTCAGTTGTTTGAGTGTTATTTTACATAACCCGGATTCTGCTGGTATGTTCCGGCTGCATAAGATGCTACAATCGCACTCGGAATCGGATAAACGTTCATGTAGTCAGCGATAGCAGTACCGGTGGCTGTTCCGTTCTTCCAGTTCCAGTTATAGGCGTTACCGGCGAATTTACCGTTACGCACAAGGTCGGTGCGGCGGAGATTCTCCCAGTAAAGCTCGCGTGCGCGCTCGTTGAGCACATCGTCGGCTGTCATATTCTGCACGTTGCCGAGACCTGCACGGTTACGCACCCAGTTGAGGTAATCCTGACCGGTAGCCACAGAACCTACGCCATGAAGCGAAGCCTCTGCCGCCATCAGATATACATCGGCGAGACGGATAAGTGGAAGGTCTGTATCGCAGAAGTTGAAGTTGGCGTCAACCTGCATCATATTGTTGGGGGCGATTCTCTTAAGACCGTTCTCAGGATCGTTGAAACGATAGTATGTGCCATTAGCACCTGCCTTGACGTTGGTGAACTTGATAGGCAGATAACCGTCCGTGAATTTGGAGATAGTGGTGTTATTGATGCTGTAACCTGCCTCTTCTGTAAGCCAGAGATAAGCACGACCATCGGCATTCAGGTCAAACAGCTGTGAGAACTGTGTGCGGGCATGCATACAAGCCCATGCTGACTGAAGACCATACCATGTCTTGTTGCAGAAACCTTTGTCAAGAGCCTTGTCACCAAAGTCACCGATCACACCCATGATAAGGAAGTCAGAACCACCGTAGCTCTGGGTATCCATGTTATCGTAGGGAAGACCCATCAGAATCTCATTGTTGCCTGCGGCAGCCTTACCCGGCATGAACATATCGTTTGTGGCACCGAAGAGCGCGAGATAATCGGGTGAAAGACCATGGTTGGCATTGATGTTATGGTCAGCGATAATCTGCTGACACATATCCCAGCATTTCTTCCAACCGGCTGTAGAAGCACCATCGGTAAATACCTGCTCATTCAGATAGAAACGGGCGAGAAGACCGCGGACAGCATCCTTGCCGATACGTCCGTAGACCGGAGTATGGTTTGCAGGCCAGTTAGCGAGAACATCCTCGAGGTCAGCCACTACTTTATTATAAAGAGCGGCGCGGCTCTCAGCCTGAGGAGGAATTTCACCATAAGGTATAGAATTACCCTGATCATCAACATCCCATGCTACAGCAGCGCGACCGAAGAAGTCGATCACCTGGAAATATGAATACGCACGAAGCGTACGGACCTCACGGCAGAACTGAGCGATCTCCTCAGTCATAGGTTTGCCGGAAGGGGATGTAAGCTGCGCGGGATCAATATTCCAGTCACCGAGGCTACGCATATTGCGAAGGAAGTCGTTGCAGAGTGCGATATGGGTGTAGAAACGGCTGTATGCAAGGTTGAGCACAGGGTTGTCGGAACCCCATGTAGCCTTCACAAGCTCCTCTACACCGGCATCGGAGAAATAGATCCATGCTGCCTCGTCTGTGGGGAACTCATTGAGCATGAAAATCGCACGGGAATAGCAGGACATACCGGCATCGGGGCTGGTGATATCGGAAGAACCTGCACCACCCTGACCGGAGATTGTCATTCCGGCATAGCAGTTTGCTGCAAGACCGGCGATATATTGAACGGGATCGTCGACAAACTGTCCCGAGGTGACTGTGGAAGGATCCTTGGGCTCCTGATCCAAATCACCCACGCAGGAAGTGAACGCGCCTACTGAGGCGAACATCAGTGAACCTGCGATGAATTTATTTATCATTGATTTCATAAATGTCTATTTTGCTGATGATTCAGATTTTAGAATGTTGCGATAAGACCAACGGTGTAGCTGACCGGACGCGGATAGGTAGAGTTGTCGATACCATCGTTGATTTCCGGGTCGATACCTTTGTACTTGGTGATTACAAACGGATTCTGCACCGCACCGTAGAGACGGAGACGGAGAGCGTTGAAGAGGTTGGGCCATGTGTAGCCGACAGTGATATTGTCGCAGCGTACGAAACCTGCGTTACGCAGATAGTAATCAGAGCGATACTGCTGGCTGTTGAAATAAACGTCATTCTCAACCATATTCATCAGACGGCCGTTGACAGCAACGTTGTCGAAGAATGTGCGTTTCGCCATCACGTTGTTATATACATAGTTGCCGATGTTTGCACGAAGAGCGAAAGATACATCCCATCCCTTGAAAGAGAATGTGTTGTTCCAGCTCATAGTCACCTTGGGATCCGGGCTATGTTTGATCACACGGTCATCATCGTTGATCACGCCGTCACCGTTCTGGTCAACATAAGCGCCTTCGATCGGCTTGCCATTCTGGTCATAGATCTGCTCAAGGAGCCAGAAAGATCTTGCGGGATGACCCACTGCGTGAACCTGACCCTGAAGACCGGTTGAGCCGATACCACCGAGCTGAACGAGCTCACCCTGCACAAGCTTTGTGATCTTGTTCTGGTTCCATGCAACGTTGAATCCTGTGTTCCAAGTGAAGTCCTCGTTGTCAATGATGCGGGCACCGATTGTTGCCTCGACACCGATATTACGGAGAGCACCGATATTCTGGATAACGCTGTTTGTTGTCATAGCACCCGGGGGGAATGTAACCTGCGCGAGAAGATCCTTGGATTCGCGGAGATACCAGTCGAGGGCTACGGTCAGGCGGTTGTTCCACCATCCCATGTCAAGACCGACGTTCCATGTGGTTGTTGTCTCCCATTTGAGGTTCTTGTTGTAAGCTGCGGGATAATAGGTGCTCATGAACTGACCATACGCACCTGTGTACATATTGGGGTAATAAGAACCGCCGTAGAATGTCGAGGCTGTATAGGTAGGCATATAATCGAAATAGCCACCTACAGCCTGCTGACCGGTCTGACCCCATCCGAGACGGAGCTTGAACTCATTCATTGTCTCCGAGACTTTCTGCATGAAAGGCATGTTGGTGAGCTTCCATCCGAGAGCAACAGAGGGGAAGAGAGCCCAACGGTTATCTTTGGAGAAACGTGATGTTCCGTCGTCACGGAGTGTGAATGTGAGAAGATATGTATCCTTGAAAGAGTAGTTCAGACGACCGAAGAATGAAACGAGAACCAGATTACCTGAATTCCAGTCATTGTTGGGGTTTGTGTTGAACTCGGAGTAGTTGTAAGGAAGACCGATGTTAGCCTCTGTAGCGGGGTTCACGATAAGACCACCCGCATCGTTGGGCAGAAGGAATCCGGCTGTTGTGTATCTCTCCTGCTTCCAGCCGTGAGCGTCGAAACGCTGGTAGGAATAACCTGCCATCACATCAAGATTAGACTGGATCGCCTCGAATTCCTTCTTATAGTTAAGATAGAAATCAAGGAGGGTGTTGCGGCGGAGCTCATAGCTCTGTGTGTAGTAGCCGGCACCGTTCTTGTCGTAGGAGTTCCAAGCGGTCGGAGTGTTCTGACCGAGAAGGATTGTATTGGTAGCCTTGCTCACATCATAACCGAGGTTGAGGTTGAGGTGAAGCTCGGGGAGGAAATGGAGGGCATAGTCAAGCTGAAGGTTACCGTTCGAACGATAGATGTCAGCAGTGTTGTCCTTGTCAGTTGCCTGAGCAAGAGGGTTGATTGTTCCCTGGTCGTTCCAGTTAAGACCTGAAAGGTTGGAGCTGAAACCGTTGTAGTAGTAAGGGAAGAGAGCACCCTGCTGTGTGGGGATATTGCTGTATACGGGACGGGTCGGGTCTGCATCGATAGCATTTCCTGTGCAACCCTCGTCGGTGAAGCGGTTACGCAGATAGTAACCTTTCACATTGGCGTAAACCTTGAGTTTGCCGTCGAAGAATTCCGGAGTAAGGTTGAAGCCGGCGGTAACACGCTGCATCTGGCTATCCTTGAGGATACCGTTGTTCATTGTGTAGGATGCAGCCACGCGGTAGGGAAGGAATCCAGCCTTGCCACCAACTGAGAGATTGTAATCATGAGAGAATGATGTGCGGAGCACCTCTTTCTGCCAGTCTGTGTCAACACCGAGATATTGTCCAGTCACATCCTTGTCGCCACCCATATAAAGCATACCTGCCTGCTCGGAGTTAGCTCCGAAATGGTCGCGTACAATGTTTGCGAATTTGGGACCATTGAGCACATCCCATGTCTTGCGGGCATGGTTCACTGTAACGTTGGCGGAGAAGTTAACCTGAGGTTTACCGCTCTTACCTTTCTTTGTTGTAATGATGATGACACCGTTGGAAGCTCGCGAACCGTAGATGGCTGTTGCGGAAGCATCCTTAAGGATAGTCATAGACTCGATGTTGTCAGGGGAGATCATCGCCAGCGGGTTAGCCATACCGTTCACTCCATCGTTGCTCAAAGGCACACCGTCGAGCACGATCAGAGGGTCGTTGGATGCATTCAGAGACGCACCACCGCGGATACGGATTGTAGCGCCGCCTTCAGGGCTACCACCATTGGATGTCACGACAACACCCGGACTTGCACCTGTCAGAAGATCCTGCGCAGAAGTGGAAATGTTGGCATCCACCTCGCTCGGATTGATGACAGCCACAGAACCGGTGGCATCAGATTTTTTTACCGAACCGTAACCGATAACTACGGTCTCGGCAAGCATCGTGGCATTCTGCTTCAACACGATGTTGAGGTGTTTCTGACCATTGACGGGCACTTCCATCGGATCGTAGCCTACGTAGGTCACAACCAGAATGGCATTCGCCGGAACATTGATGGTAAAATTACCGTCAATGTCGGCTGAGGCACCGTTTGCGGTGCCTTTCTCCATAATGGTGGCACCAATCAGGTCTTCGCCCTGCTCATCAGCCACGTGTCCGGTGACAGTGATCTTCTGAGCCAGCGAGGGAAGCGCAAGTGTCAACAGCATGGCCATTGTCACCCAAAACTTCCTGTTTAGCTGAAAACAGTTGTTCTTCATGTAAGAATGAATTTAGTTTTACATTGGGTTATTAAATTTATCTTTTCTTTTCTCTAATCTACTTCAACCGGGCGCATTCTCTTATGCGGCCCTACATTTAGCCTGACAGGGAGAGATTTTATATGTTGGCATGCCAACATATAAAATGCTGCATATGCAGCTGCAAGACCATGAAATCAAAAGTCAATTCTTTGTCTTAATTTCGGTTAACGAGTCTCATGGCGATATTACTGCTTAGGACGGTATAAGCCCAAATACACAAAGCATTGGCAAAAATACGGATTTTATGCGTTTTTTCATATTCCTAAATCAAATTTAACAATTTCAAATCTAAAATTTAACATATTTTAATATTTGAAATATCAATTTGATTTCACTTTCCCAGGCGCCACGAGGCGCGGACTTTCATCTTTATGGAGCGGAGATTCAGGAGAATCACCATGGCCGTGAGCAACACACCGAGCAGGAGCATAGGCCAAAGGGATCCGGGCTGCGCGTCGAGTCCCTCAAGCGCGGGGAGATAGAAAGCGCGTAGCACCAGCGCCCCGGCAGTGGCAAGTAGCCATGCCGCGGCAGACGCCACCACAACGATCTTACGGTAAGGAGCCTCCACGGCACCGAGATCATACCCGAGCTGAAGCAACGAATGCAGCTTACCTCTGTTTTTCTCCATCAGCAGCGATATGGAAAGAAGGAGTATGAAGAACGACAGCAATGTGATCACCACTCCGATTGCAAGCACGATACCAACCACCACCCTCAACAGGAACGAGGCGGAAGTAGCGCTTTTATCACCTGCAACTTCATAGTCATGATCCGCAAGATAATCCTTGATGGCGACATCTCCGGGACGCGACACCTCCACAATCATACGCGACGGATTTTTCTCTTTGCCGCCGGAAAGGCGGGCATTGCTCCAGTCCATGAATTCCTGAGGCACAAGAATTGTATTCAGTCGGTTGGAATATCCTGCCACCCTGCCGTGGAAATCGAGCCGGCGGCTGCCGTCATCGGATGTAAGTGTCAGAGTGAGCGGTATGCCACTCATCAGCCCTTCCGACATCTGCGGAAGACCGGCGGAGGCGGCGAATCCGAAATTATATAGCGTGAGATAATCCTTGGATATGATCAGCGGCACTTCATCATCCCCTTCCCGCCATGACCAGCGGGAGGCTGGCACATCTACAAAATCGCTGGGGATGGACTCAAAAAACATATTGGTCGACATTCCTCTCCCCTGCTGCATCACAGAGGCATATACCTTATAGCCTGCCGAAGAGAATGGCGCCACACGCCGCACCCACGGCTGACCGGCGATATCATCGATCTCGGAAGCTGAGAATCCCGAGGCACCGCCGAGAGTGTTCTCGGATGTAACGCGCTTGTTGATCACCATATAATCAGAGCGGATGAAACTGTCGTCATCCTCCCATATCGACCGTGCATCGAGATAGAACTGCAAGCCTCCAAGGATGATAGCCAATCCCAGGAAGTTTGACAGCACAAAACCGGCGATCCTTGCCGGCGACGTATTCTTACGCAAAAGCGACGAAACCTGACCCATCATAAAACCATTGTGATAAACTGATAAAAACCACCTAAAGCTCTTATCTTATTTAACTTCTTATAAATCTTAACTTACTATAATTAAGAACTATTATAATCCAGAACGCGGAACTTCGTTTCACTTGATAAACGCGGAACTCACGCGGAACTAAATTTCCATTTCACTATAAAAACGGAGCGGACAAATCAGCACTGAAGTACTGATTTGTGGCGCGGAACGCAAGCGGAACGAGGAATCTTTTTGAGTTCGTATTCTGTTTGTCTTTCCCTGAAAAAAGTTCTTGCGGATGGTTTGCTTGAAAATCAGAGTTCCGCGTGAGTTCCGCGTTCAAAAGTGAAACGAAGTTCCGCGTTCTAATTCTTAAGGTTGTGTCTCTTATCATATTCTGTTCACAAATCTATAAATACCTTTGTCGTAAGACATGGAACCATCAAATCTGCCAATACAAAAATCTTTTGCTCCGAAATTTATCAAGTAACCAAGCTTTATTCCCGAGAGTTTTAGATATGTCAGAAGTTGTCTGCTTTCATTCTCAGTCATCTGAGAAATAGCTTTAACTTCTACTATTACTTTATTATCCACTATAATATCCGGCGCATATGCATCTGACACTTCTATGCCTTTATACAGACATGGCAATAATTTCTGACGTTCCACATGATAGCCACGTTGACTTATTTCCCATGCTAAAGCTGCCTCGTAATATTTCTCCCTCAGACCCCTTCCGGTTTCTTTTCTTACACTGAACGCAGATCCAATAATATCACTGCCAATCTTCTCAAATTCCTTGTTTAATTGACTTAACTGCATTTTCGTGTATCTTTTAGAGTTTGTTAAATTTTGAACTTGTTATAATTTCGAACATTATAATTCAGAACATTCTGATTCATAATATTATGATTTGGAACATTATAATTCAGAACGCGGAACTAAAGATTCCACAAAGCCAAATCGTTCCGCTTCATTCCGCGCCGTCACAAAAGCCAAAGGCTTTTGTGACCCGCCAAGTTCCTTCGTTAATTGATTAAATTTGTTCCGCGTGAGTTCCGCGTTTATCAAGTGAAACGAAGTTCCGCGTTCCAAACATTTTATGTTCCCGACATCCTACGTTCCAATATACAGTTCGGATAAATTATAAGAGGATGTGGAGGGCATTTGAGAGGAGGAGGGGGTTGCCGACGGAGGTGGAAACCACCGAGGCGCCCTGCCGCGCAGCCTCCCGCATGATCATGGCGGCGGCAATACGGTTGTTTTCCTCATCAAGGTGGCTGACAGGCTCGTCAAGCAATATGAAATCAAACGGCTGGCAGATGCTGCGGATTATAGCTACCCTCTGCTGCTGCCCTATCGACATGCGCCCCACCGGATAGTCCCGGCGCGAGGCTATGCCAAGCTCCTCAAGAAACCTCTCTATCTCCGCATCGCCGAAATGCGATGTAAGACGGTTTTTCAATTGTATGTTCTCCAAAGCTGTCAGTTCGGGGAAAAGGTCAAGTTCCTGAGGCAGATATGCGATGTGGCTACGGCGAATCTCCTGCCAACGCGATATCGGAAATGCGGTAACATCTTCACCATTGAAAAGCAGTTTCCCTTCATAATCATCGCGCGAACCATAGATATATGCGCACATCGATGATTTGCCGGCTCCACTGGCAGCCTCTATAAGATAATTCTCCCCCCGCTTCAAAGCGAGACGACATTTCCATACACCTGACTCATGTATGCGCTCATTCACAAACACTTTCGGGAGCATCCCCTCAAGCGTAATCTCGTTTATTCTTTCCATCTTACTTTCACATGAGCTGCAAGACCGCCTTTCTCGGGATTTAGAGTCACCACTACCGATGAAATCTTATCGGAAGCTACTTTACCTGATTTGCCGGAATAGACGGCGCCTGCCATAGAGCCTTTCAGCTCTGCGGCGGCTTCCGACACAGACATTCCCCCTGACACTTCCCCTTTGCCGAAACGCAAAAGGTTACCCTCTTTTGAAACGGTCATGCCCAATTCCGAAAGCATAGAAGAGAGGTCGGTAGTGCCACGACCGGTGGTGGCGATAACACCTGTCATGTTTCCCGATTCTGAAACAGCAGCGGCACATGTGCCATCCACACACGATATCATACCGGCAATAACACCTATCATGGAAAAACCTTTCCCTCCTGTCTCCTCACGGAGTTTCTTGACCATCTCGGGACTCACCGCCAACGCCACAACACCATCGGCTGTGGAGCCGGCTGCCGCCACTGTCGCCTCATCGATCTTGGCAGCGGGGAAATTGAACTTGGCTATCCCCCCTTTGGAATTCAGGACGTTCAGATCCGCAAGCAACTCGCTTTTCTTGAAATCCATATTCCAGGAGAATTCCACGGCATCAACGAACATCGCCTCTACCGCCATCGTAGCGGTGGCTCGGGTAGCGAAATCAAGACCGGCGGCATTCATACACCCTTTGATGTCACCCCATCCGGACACATCATGCTTCATCTCCTCAAGCCCTGCGACAACTTCGTTGGAAAGGATGCTCTGCTTCTCGCTGAGAGTGGTGAAATGTTTTATCTCATCCGTATTGACAGTGTTGCGGGAGCTTACGCACACCCAGAAACGATCGCTTATTACCGCGATATTTCCACTTACCGCCACATCTCCCTCAGCGCGGAACGCCTCTCCGGTCTCTTTCTCCACAGAAGCCTTAAACTTATCAGTATCCTCCAGGAAACCTGTAATATATGAGTTATACCCCCCGATGAAGAAAGCCGCCACAGAACGGTCCACACCATTCTCCTCAGTGGCGTCAACAGGAAGTTTATAGGGAAGATTGTCATCCACATTCTCGGGAAGAGCGTTGAGATCAACGACAGCGACAGCCGAAGCATCCGCCGGCACAGTCTGCAGCAGCCCTTTGACATCTCCGGAACGTCCGCGAGAGCAAGCTGCGGTCATCAACACCAATGCAACAAGGCAATATAAAACATAATTTATTTTCTTCATAACGACAAAATTTTGTCGCAAAGATAAAAAGAATCCCTCTGCTATCAAAGGGATTCTTCAATTAATGAACTCATTTAAACCTTTTAATTGCTGTCCGGTAAAAATTTAATCACGCAGAGGCGCAGAGGCGCAAAGGATTCATGCCGCTCTATTCGGCGCAGAAGTCGTTACCACTCCTGCCGAGACACAGAGTTCGACGCACCTCCTCCGCGCCTTTGCCAAAATCGCCACGCGATTCACCGCGACCTCTATCAACGGACCTGTCTACTCAAGGCTTTGCGACTCGGCGGCTCTGCGTGATTTAAAATTTTACCGAACGACACCAATATATTCTAATATATGCTATGCATCAATATATTCTCAACATCACCGCGCCGTGGGGGTTGACGGTTGCCGTGAATTCGTCGTCGGTGGTGGTCATATCCTTCTGCCGCCAGAGATCGCGTACTGTTCTTTTGGTGTAGAAGCCAAGTTGCCGCAATTTGATGGTGATATCGCGCGGGGCAAGGGTCTTATTGAAGAGTCCTACAGCCATGGAGCCGTCTTCGAGTTGCTTCACATAGACCGCCTCCTCCGCATTCTCCACAATCGGCGCACCGTGCACACCGAGAGGATCCTGGTTGACATCGATCACCTCATCGTTAGTGAGGAGCGAGAGCGTGAAGTCATCAAGGCGAGCAAGGTCGCAACCTATAAGCAGAGGCGATGAGAAAAGGCTCCAAAGAGTCATATGTGTATATTGCTCATCGGGAGTGAGACGCGTGTAATGCAACTTCGGACCCCAGCCCACAAGACCCACGACAAGCATATCGGCATCCGGCCAGTGACCAGGTCCGCTCCAGGGCGCCCAACGGCTTTGGTTGAAACCGATCTTGCTGAAATTCTCCCAGGTGTCGCGGATATCACCGGTGGTGCGCCAGCAGTCAGCCCACTTCACCAGTGCCGGAGCATCCACAAGCGGTGCATTATTCGAAAGACTGTATACTATATCACGGTCCGTGGCGCGCAGCGCATCGTGCATCTCCACGATATGCTCGACATCGTTCGGTTTCCAGTCATATTTCAGGTAGTCTATCTCCCATTCAGCCCATTGCAGCGCATCATTCTTTACGAATGAATAGGGGGAATGGTAACGCACCTGCTTGCGATACTGCATATAGTTCCCTTCCGGCAAGGTGAAGCGGTAATTCTCATTCGTTTTACCTTCCTTTATCCAGTTATATTCACCCTCCGGTGTATCGGCATAGCTACCTATGTGGGCAGCATATGTGCCGACCCATGGAGAGGAGTATATACCGAGTTTGAGCCCGAGGTCATGCACCTCCCGGGTAAGACGCGCCATATCCGGAAATTTTGTGTTCGGCTGGATAGCATTATACTTACCTCCACGGTTTCCCTGCCATCCGTCATCAATGTTGATATATGTCCAGCCATGATTCACGAGCCCCTTGTCATGCATGGCTTTCGCCGATGACAGCACCTGCTCCTGCGTCACGTCGCGTCCCCAGCAGTTCCAGGAATTCCATCCCATCGGCGGAGTGAGCGCGATCCGGTCACCTATCACTATTTTCAGATTTCGCTTGGCCTCACCAAGAGCATTGCGGGCGGTAAGTTCCACAACATACTCACCCTTGTCCATTACTCTACCGGTTATTCGACCAGTCTTCGGATCAAGCTTCAGCCCCTTGGGCAGCCCCTTGGCAGCGAAAGTCATCGGTCTGTCACCACTGGCAGCTATTGAGAAAAGGAACTGCGAGCCGGGACGTGCTCCAAACACCCTCGCGCCATTGATACGCGGGGTCTTGGCCGGTTTTGGAGTGAGGATATACTGCGAATAATCGGGTACCTCCACACTTTTCTTCTGTGCCACACCGGATGACGCCATCAGGAGCAATCCGGACATTATCAATATACTTTCTTTCAGGTTCATCGTTATCAATCGTTTTGTTTCAGCAATGGGTTGGCATATATGGCTTCATTCGGAATATAGAATACGTTTTTTGTCGATGGTGTCGGCTCCTTGTCCCACCAGCTTTCGGTGGTGAAGAGGTTCCAGCGCACGAGGTCGGTGCGGCGGTGAGCCTCGCCCATGAACTCCAGCATGTATTCGTCTGCCAGACGGTATAAGTCGAGGTTATCCTTTGTGACAGGATCGGGATCATTCCCATTCTCGAAATTACGCTTGCGCACCGAATTGATCAGCTCTGCAGCTCCCTCCTTGTCACCGCGTCTCCACTTGCACTCCGCGAGATTGAAAACAACCTCTGTGAAACGCAACACCGGGAAATCGGGATTGAACGTCAGCAATACATCCTTCTCATTGGGGACAGGCATCTTGACCAGACGGATTCCTGAATTCTCATCTCCGGCTGTCATGTCGCTCTTGTTGCCGGTGATATTGATATAATCCACAAGATCCTGCACTTTGCCATTCTGAAGCTTGGTGCCTTTCACCGTTTTTCCGGTAACCGGATTCTTCTGCTTACCCATAAGGAACATACCCTCGTATTGACCGTCTCCCTTATAGAGATATGGTTTCTTACGGAGATCTTTCTCATGGTATTTAGCAAACGGGCGACCCATCTTGGTAGTATATGGCACACCGGGTTTTTCAAGCGAGGGAGCAAGGTTATAGCCGTTGTAGCATTTGCCGAGCTTGCTGTTGTCGAAATAATTCTTGGCGTTATAGGGATAGAACCGGGTGTTACACCCTTTGAATTCCTCCTTGCCTGTCTCCGACGGGATATACCAGATAGCCTCGGGCGACTGCTCGTTTGTGAAATTGTGGGGGCCATACCATGTGGGATCGAGCTGATATACGCCGTACACCCCATCGTAAAGATCCTGAAGCACCTCCTCCGCCTCCGCATAATGATCCTCTCCGATGAAAGGCTCGGCATTCAGATAGAGCTGAGCGAGAAGCATGGCCGCTGCACCGCGTGTGATATATCCATCCTGATATTCACTCAGAGATTCCCTCTTATGAAGGTTCGGAAGCGCATTCTTTATTGTACTCTCGATGAAGTCATAATTCTCGCGACGGGTGTTGCGTGCCTTAGGCATATCGTTTGACGAATAATATATGGGGAGACCACCGAAAAGGTCGAGGGTGCGCATCTGCGCATATGCCCGGAGTACATTGAGCTGGTTCAGATGGTCAGCCTTGTCCTGCTCGGTGAGTCCGAGCTTCACATAATCCACACCGGAAAGACCCTCAATCGACACAAGAGCGTGAGAGACAATATAGTTGATCTGGTTGAACGCATTCTTCACTTTGCCGTGTTCTGCGGTCCAGGTGTGATAATGCAGATGCATCCAGTCTCCGTTGTCGTAGAAATCGGAGGCACGTGCCGGGCAGACCATCTCATCGGTGGTCACCTCCTGAAGGAACCAATATACACGCTGGTTGTAGAGGTAATGCCAATGGCGGAAGGGATTGCGGAGCATGGAATACACCGTCTCCTGGCTTGTGTAGAATGTATCCGGAGTCACCTCGGAATAGTATTCCTCATCGAGGTTGCATCCTGTGAGCGAGGCGGCGGCGATAAATACCGGCGCCAGATATTTCAATTTTATCATGGTTATTATTTTTGAGGATGTGAAGACTCACATCCGCTTATATCAAATATAGATTCCGATTTGATTATGAAGGGCTTCTCAGAACTGGAGCTGGAGACCGAATGTCCAGTGGATTGTCTGGGGATACATCGAGCGTTTGTTGCGGATCTCCTCCACGCTGGGGAAGAGTCCGTTGACATTCTGCTCAGGATTATAGCCCTTATACCTGGTGAATGTAGCGACATCACGGGCAGTGACATAGACACGGAGTCTTTTCACATATTTCTGCCATTTCGAAAGATTCAGGGTGTAACCCAAAGAGATGGCGTCGATCTTGAAGAAGGAAGCGTCGGAAAGGAAATAGTCGCAGGTGATGCGGTTTCCTTTTATATGGGCATTCTCATCATAGGCTGTGCGCAACAGATTCACACCCTTCATATTCTGAAGGCCATAGTAGAGATTGACAGTGTCGTAGACATCATAGTCGATATAGCTGCGGCATTGGATTCCAAGGTCAAAATCGCGGTAGCGGAAATTATGATCCATGGAAAATACAAGCTTGGGTATACCATTACCGACATAATACTTGTTATCGATATTATCATTACCTTTCGCGGGCACAACCTCTCCGTTTTTGTCGTAGATAAGCCATTGTCCGTTCTCATCAACACCGGCATTCTTGAAGAGCCAGAACTGTCCGATTGTCTGGTTGTTGACAAGCTTATGGGTATTTCCCATACTCTGGGGAAGACCGTCGGACGTGATCTGTGAACTCTCCTCACCGAGATTCTCTATCTTCGATGTGTTCTGTGAGAAGCGCACAGTCGCGTTCCAGTCGAAATCCTGTGTCTGGAAAATCTTGCCGGTAAGCTCAAATTCCCAACCCTTGTTGGAAAGGGAGCCGACATTCTTGAGGATAGTCTTGGCAGTCATGGGCGGAGCGGGAGCTGTAACGGCAAACAGCATGTCGTCAACGCGACGGTAGAACCAGTCGAATTTACCGAAAAGACGGTTGTTGAAGAATGCGAAATCGAGTCCGACATTGAACTCCTTCTTCTCCTCCCATTTCAGATCAGGATTGGCATTGCGGGCTGCCTTGTAGGCGGGACCCCAGGAGAGACCACCGGGAGTTGGATACATTCCATCGCTTGTGTAGAGATATGTGGTGTAACCTGCATCGAAATTGTCATTACCCGTTACACCGTAACCTGCACGGAGTTTCAATTCATCGAGCCAGTCAACATCGCGCAGCCATGCCTCGCGGTTCATGCGCCATCCTGCCGACACAGACCAGAAGTTACCCCAGCGGTTATTTTTACCGAACTTGGAGCTGCCCTCGCGGCGATAGCTGACCATGGCGATGTAGCGGTCATCATAGGAATAGTTGACGCGGCCGTACCATGATAGAAGATGCTCGGTTGGATTCTTATGTGAGCTCATCGAAGCCTCACCCTTGCTGAGATCCTTACCTGCGGAGATATCCCAGGGACCGACACCATCAACAGTGAAGTCGGCATTAGTCATACTGAAAGATTCCTGACCGCTTTCGTTGAAGTAGCTCCATCCGAGCACGGCATCAAAATGATGCATGTCGCCAAACTCTTTAGTGTATGACGCGTATGCGTCATAGCTGGTGTTCAAGGATTTCTGATAACTGTGGGAAGCCTGACCGAGCTTGTTATTGTCTACGCTGAAGCGATGGTTCTGATTATAATAGAGAGTGCGCGTCCACTGGCGGCGGTCAACACCGGCATTTGCCTGCACCGTAAACCCCGGAAGGATAGTGAACTTAAGATTGAGATCACCCATAAACCATTGGTCGGTGCCTTGATAGTCCTGATCCATTATGTTTGCCACGGGATTGTAGAAATCCGCCCCAAGACCGGATTTGTTGACATTGTAAAGGGTCTCATTGTCGGGATCCATCACAGGGATTGTAGGATTGAGCGCTATTGTCTGCTCAATATCGTTGGAGGAATTACGCTGGTCACGGTGTGCCTCGCGGTATTGCATACGCGCACCGATTTCAAGACGGTTGTTCCACAGCGAATACCTGCCGTTCAAGCGTGCCGAGTAATCCTTACGTCCGTCTCCGATCACTATACCCTGCTGATCGGAATATTGCAGCGATGAATAGAGGGCAAGAGCCTTTGTGCCCCCGGAGATTGTCACGGTATGTTTCTGCGAGAAAGGGGTATCGCGCATCATAAGGTCATACCAGTCGGTGCGCGCGCCGAAATCCACGCCTCTCTCATGTTCGAGATATTCCTCGGGTGAAAGCATGTCGAGGCGTTTGCGAACACTCTCCACGGAGAATTCGCCGCTATAGGTGACTGTGGCTTTACCTTCACGTGCTTTCTTGGTAGTGACAAGGATGACACCGGCGGAAGCGCGTGTACCGTATATAGCTCCTGCAGAGGCATCCTTAAGTACATCTATACTCTCGATATCCTCCTGATTGATAGCGCGGAGATCTCCTCCCGGGATACCGTCGATTACAATCAGCGGCGAGGTTCCGCCCTTCACGGAGGATACACCGCGCAACTGATATCCGTTGTCAGAGTTAGGGGATGCGGAACCGGAAATCGTGAGTCCCGACACCTTTCCCTGTAATGCCGTTGCAATAGTGGCACCTCCAAGACCCGACATCAGGTCATCTCCCGATACGGAGGTGATGGATGATGTGACGCGTTTCTTCTGCATTGTGCCGTAACCGACAACAACCACCTGATCGAGCGTCTTGTCGTCACCCTTCATCTCGATATTATAATCCGTCTGGCCGGCTTTAACCTTTACCTTGACGGGAGTCATTCCTACAAGCGATACTCTCAGAGTCTGTCCGGGAGCAGCCTGAAGCGAAAATTTACCGTCGATATCCGCCACAGCCGCCATCCGTGTACCATCCACTGCGATTGTAGCACCCGTGAGGGGTTCACCGCTGCCGTCGGTCACCTTTCCGCTTATTCTCGCGGCAGCACCGCCGCGGGCGGCAGCGGCTTCCCCTTTATGTTTCTTTTCCGACACTGCGATCACCCTGTCGGAAAGCATGTTGTATTCAAGTCCTAATGTGGGTAGCACATCTTTGAGAATTGTCGACACCGGAGTCTGTTTTTTATTGACTGGTGAAGAGATCTTGCGTTTGCCAATGGAGCTGTCGTATGAGAACCGGTAGTCGGTCTGACGCTCTATGGCTGAGAAAAGACTCTTCAACGATGTTGGCTGGAGCGACAGTGTCACCTTCGCGTTTTGCGCCATGGAGGGCAAAGCAAAGGCGAGCGCGGCTATTACCGCCACAAATCGCATGATGATGTTAGGTCTGTTCATTGTTTATAAAAGTTATGAAATGTTTCTTTATGTTATGGCCACTACATATGACTTACGCACTCATGGCATATTGTACCGCCTGATTTTTATGTTTTAAAACATAGATGGCATTTTATACCATTTTGTTACCGCATTACTGATTTTTTACATATTTTTGCAAAAGATATGGCAAAAAGACACAGACCGGACAACGATAACGAAGAGGAACTTGTCGAGGGGTTGCGCCAGGGTTGCGCGGATTCCTTCGGCAGGCTTTACGCGCTTTATCATGACCGGGTGTTCGCATACTGCCTCCAGATTTCCAAGTCTCCGGTCAAGGCAACCGACATAACACAGGAAGTTTTCATGAAACTCTGGGAGACACGCGGAAGCATACAGCCCTGCAGGAGCGTCAGCCCGCTGCTGTTCCGTATTGCCCGCAACCGGCTGGTGTCGGAATGGCGCGATGTGGTGAATTCCGCGAATTATGAGAAATATGTGAGGTATCACACTTCCGTTGGAGCCGAAAGCCATTCCGAAATGGAATATGAGGACTTCGTAAGGCAAGTGGAGAACTGTCTTATGAAAATGCCCCGCACCCAACGCGAGGTTGTGGAGATGAGCAGGTTCAAAGCCATGTCGAACAAGGAGATCGCCGCGCAACTCGGACTAAGCGAGCAGACCGTGAAAAACCGGCTGGTGCTCGGGCTCAAATTCCTGCGCGCACACCTGCGCACATTAATCATCCTCTCCGTAGCATCCTCCGCAGCACAGTTATTGAACAACATATTGCAAGCATAATCCTGACATGAAACACCTTTTGGATAAATACCGTTCCGATACTATGACTCCCGAAGAGTTAGGGACAATGAGACAGCGTCTGTCAACACTGTCTGATGACGAGGCGGCAGATATACTGCAGTCCGATTGGGAAGAATTCATGGCTGCGTATGCCACGCCGGAACACTTCCGATTCCAACGCTACAGCAAGGGGATAATCGCCACTGCCGCCTGCATAGCCGCTATTGTGGTGGCATGCGCGGCTATGCTTATAATGACGCCATCTGAATCCACGCGCAGGCAAGCACTGTCGGTCTTCACATCCGCTAAGGAAACCTCATCGGTAAAACTTCCAGACGGTTCGGAGCTGAAACTCAACGGTTCCTCATCGCTTTCGTGCCCAAGCAATCTGTTCGACACAGGCAAGAGAGTTGTCAGTTTCTCGGGAGAGGGCTATTTCAAAATTGCGCCTGATAAAAAGCGTCCGTTTAAAATATACAGCGGAGATCTGACAATTACTGTCTTAGGGACAGAATTCAATTTCTCTTCGCGAGACAACAATGATTGTGCCACACTTTATCTTGTGGCAGGGACAGTAGAGATGCATTCGCGGATAACCGACGACAACATACGTATCTCTCCCGGTGAAAAGGCTGAGTTCAATAAAACCACAGGTAAATTCACCGTCACCACTCCGGGGCGGAATGAGAATATAACTTCATGGTATACAGGAGAGATAAATTTTGACAGCCAGCCCCTCGACTCAGTGATACTCTTCCTTGAGCGCCAGTTTGATTGCAGTCTGCGCCCCGAAAAGCCGATGCCGGATAAAGACGTCAGCACACTCCGCTTCACCGGCACACTCCCCACCGGCAACCTCCCCCTCACCCTGCGCACCATTGAAGAGGTCTATGGCATCCGCCTGACCAAAGAATAAAAAGTTTGGCTATGCCGCGAAATTTTTGTAATTTCGCGGCAAGGTCAAATCTTTTTAGTTTCTTACCTATTACCCCTATGAATTTTATATCTGAGAGAGTAAACAATCTCGCTGCTTCGGCAACTATCGCGATGTCGCAGAAAAGTGCGGAACTTCGTGCCGCCGGCATTGATGTCATCAACATGTCGATCGGAGAACCCGATTTCAACACCCCCGAATTTATCAAGGAGGCTGCAAAGAAAGCCGTTGACGACAATTACACACATTATCCTCCTGTGGCAGGATATATGGAACTCCGAAAGGCCGTATGCGCAAAACTCAAATCGGAGAATGGTCTCGACTACTCTCCGGAACAGATCGTGGTGGGCAACGGTGCCAAGCAGGAATTATGCAACGCTCTGTTAGCCGTGGTGAACCCGGGTGATGAGGTTATTATCCCTGTGCCGGCATGGGTCAGCTATGTGGAGATGGTGAAGCTCGCCGAGGGTACCCCCGTCACCGTCTATGCCGGTGTGGAGCAGGATTTCAAAATCACTCCGGAACAGTTAGAGGCTGCCATCACACCGCGCAGCCGCATGATAATGCTCAATTCCCCGTCAAACCCTACCGGCAGCGTCTATACACGTGAAGAACTCGCGGCATTGGCAGCAGTGCTCGAACGTCACCCGCAGGTAGTGATTCTCGCTGATGATATTTACGAACATATTAATTATGTGGGTGGAGCACCCAGCATCTCGCAGTTTGAAAGTCTCAAGGACCGCATGATCATAGTCAACGGTGTCTCAAAAGCTTATGCCATGACAGGTTGGCGCATAGGCTGGCTCGCGGCTCCAACAGCTATCGCAAAAGCTGTGACAAAACTTCAGGGACAATACACCTCCGGTGTGTCATCGATCGCTCAGAAAGCGGCTGAGGCGGCATATCTCGGACCGCAAGAATGCGTGGAGGATATGCGCAAGGCTTTCGAACGCCGACGAGACCTTATCGTATCCCTTGCAAAAGAGATTCCGGGATGGATAGTGAGCAAGCCTGAAGGCGCATTCTATATATTCCCCGAGGTGTCTTCGTACATAGGAAAGAAATATGGCGACAAAGAGATCCGCACATCCGGCGACTATGTGATGTATCTCCTTGAGGAGGGACATGTTGCGGCTGTGGATGGTGACGCCTTCTGCGCACCGGGATATCTACGTCTCTCGTACGCCACATCGGAAGAAAACATCCGCGAGGCGATGCGCCGCATTAGCGAGGCTTCGGCAAAACTGAAATAAAATTTTGCAGACTCCACGAAATAAAATTTTGCGGATTCGAAATATTTGATTAATTTTGCATCCGCAACAGGGCGAATACCAGAGTGGCCAAATGGGGCAGACTGTAAATCTGCTGGTTTATACCTTCGGTGGTTCGAATCCATCTTCGCCCACAAAAAAAGCTTCCGGAAAATCCGGAAGCTTTTTTTATTTCAGTCTCTTTTGTTTTCAGCCGCTTTTTTCCAGGGCTTTTATTCTGAAGCTTTTATTGTATTCTGTATCTGGTTAAAGCATCGCGATTCATCGCGATTGGCTGCCATCAGATCGAGAGGCGGCGGAGAGTCGAAAGCAGATCCTGGTTGATGGGCTTGTCGTTCTTGATCGCTTTGGTAAAGGGAACGTAGGTGATCTCGTCGTTCTTTATACCGATCATGACATTGCGCTGGTCATCGAGCAACGCATCGACAGCCGCAGCACCCATACGGGATGCAAGGATACGGTCGTGAGCCGTGGGCGATCCGCCTCGCTGGAGGTGACCCAGGATCGATACACGCACATCATATTCAGGATATTCCTCTTTCACGCGCTGCGCGAGACCCATTGCACCACCTGTGATAGGCGATTCTGCCACAAGCACAATGGAGGAGTTCTTGGATTTGCGGAAACCATTCTTTATCAGTTCCGACAACTGGTCGACCTGCGTGGAAATCTCCGGGATAATGGCAGCCTCCGCACCGGAAGCAATAGCTCCGTTGAGGGCAAGGAAACCGGCATCGCGTCCCATCACCTCTATAAAGAACAGACGCTCGTGAGATGTGGCGGTGTCGCGGATCTTGTCGACACACTCCATAATGGTGTTTAGCGCGGTGTCATAGCCTATTGTGGTGTCTGTTCCATAAAGGTCATTGTCGATTGTTCCGGGTAGACCGATGATTGGAATTGAGAATTCATTGGCGAAGATGCGGGCACCGGTAAGGGAGCCGTCACCGCCTATGACCACGAGGGCATCAATCCCGCGACGTTTCATGACATCATAGGCGCACTGACGTCCTTCCTCTGTCTGAAACTCCTTGCAACGGGCAGTTTTAAGAATCGTGCCTCCCCGCTGGATGATATTGGAGACATTCTGGGTTGAGAACTCCTCGATCTCGTCAGAGATGAGACCGCGATAACCGCGGTATATGCCGAAAACTTTAAAGCCGGCGAAAATAGCAGCACGGGTAACGGCGCGGATTGCCGCGTTCATTCCGGGAGCATCGCCTCCCGAGGTAAGAATGCCGATGGAATTAATCTTATTCATATTTTTACAACAATCTTTTCCGCAAAAATAGTCATTATTTATTAAATTTGCATTGCATAAGGCAGCAAATCATTAAAAAAAAGTTGAACATGCAAGGGGCAAACGATATAAATCCTCTCTCCAGGTCGGCGGTAACCGTCGGCACATTCGACGGTGTGCACCGAGGACACCGCGAGGTTGTGGATTTCCTGCTATCGGAAAGTTCAAAACGCAATCTGCGACCGGTAGTTATTACTTTTGAGCCACATCCTCTTGCTGTGGTCGCACCTGAACGCGCTCCCAAACTTCTCGAACTACCTTCTGAACGGGAGGAATGTCTGAGAGATATGGGAGTGGAGGTTGTCGTTCTGAGATTCAACGAGGAGCTTCGCAGTCTCACCGCCGCGCAATGGCTGCGCCGTCTGCACGATGAATATGGCGCGGAACTGGTGGTGGCAGGATTTGACAACACTTTCGGATGCGACGGGATGTCGATGAGCCTTGCCGACTATCGCAACATTGCAGAGCCGATGGGTCTCGATGTGGTGCAGGCGCCTGTGCTTGAAGGCGTAAGCTCAACCCTTATACGCCGCGCCCTCGGGAAAGGGGATGTGAAGGATGCCGCCGGGATGTTAGGACATCCCTACTCGGTCAGCGGCATTGTGACACATGGCCGCGAATTAGGACGCAAGATCGGATTTCCCACAGCCAATCTTCTGCCGGATCCGACCCTGCTTCTGCCTGCCCCGGGCGTGTATGCCGCAGATGCCGTCCTCTCAAATGGAGAAAAACACCGCGCCGTGGTGAATATCGGCACAGCCCCGACTGTAGCCACCGGGTTGCCACTGACCGTGGAAGCGCATATAATAGATTTCACGGGAGACCTTTACAATACCACTCTCCGTCTCGACTTCCTGTGCCGCATACGCGATGAATCACGCTTCCCAGACCTTGACTCCCTGAAGACACATATCCGGCTCGACATAGAGAATGCGAAAAAAGTTTGATTTCTCAGTTTTGTTTATTACTTTTGTAGATGAGAAGCGGCAAAAGCACGCCTTGGGTCGGCCTTCTCATCAAAAACACTCAAAACTGAATACAAAATGGCTGAGATAGAAGTTATTAATTTCGCTGATTCTCCAAGTTTGGTGAACCGATATATGATGGAGATGCGCGACATCAACATCCAGAAGGATCCTTTGCGTTTCCGCACAAACCTTGACCGTATCGGAGAAATCATGGCTTACGAGATATCAAAACGTCTCAATTACAAGAACACTGAGGTGCAGACACCTCTCGGAACGGCTGTATGCCGCGAACCCTCCGACCAGGTGGTGCTTGCCACCATCCTGCGTGCAGGCCTCCCCTTCCACCATGGTTTCCTGAATTATTTCGACCAGGCTGAGAATGCGTTCGTAAGCGCCTATCGCCGATATAAGGAGAAGGGAGATTCATTTGATGTTCTTGTTGAATATCTCGCCTCCCCCTCGATCGAAGGGAAGACACTTATCCTTGTTGACCCCATGCTCGCCACCGGCAGCTCCATGGAACTTGCCTACAAGGCTTTGCTAAGCAAAGGAACTCCGGCAAAAATACATGTCGCCTCGGTAATAGCATCCCGCAAAAGCGTTGAATATGTGTGCGGATGCTTCCCGGCCGACAAGACCACTCTATGGTGCGGAGACATCGACGAGGAGGTCAACGCCCACTCATACATTGTTCCCGGACTCGGCGATGCCGGCGACCTCGCATATGGAGTCAAGGAATAAGTAACCCCACATAACACATTCTGAACAAAGTGCTGCTCGAACACATCGACATATTGAATTTCAAGAACATCCGCGACGCTAAACTCGATTTCTGCGCCGGGGTGAACTGTCTGCTCGGAAAGAATGGCATGGGCAAAAGCAATCTGCTCGAAGCCATATATTTCTTAGGGATGAGCCGCCCCATGAGCTCACTCCCGGAGAGCGCCCTTATCCATCACGGCGAGGAGATGCTGATGGTGAAAGGGGAATATGTGATGGATAACGGCAGCGCAGAGCTTGTGAGCTGCGGCATTGTCAAAGGCAAAGGGAAAACCCTCAAACGTAACGGCAAGGAATATGGCCGCATATCGGAGCATATCGGACGTTTTCCTGTAGTCACCGTGACCCCTGCCGACAGTGAGATAGTGACCGGTTCCGCGGAAATACGCCGCCGCCTGATGGACATGGTGATCTCGCAGGCGGACCGCGCATACCTCACCCAACTGATACGCTACAACAAATCGCTGGAATCACGCAACCGCATGCTGCGCGCCGGACTCTCCGACCCGCTGCTATATGAAGCTATCGAGAGCCAGATGGCGGAAACCGCGATGGCGATCCATGACGCAAGAAGCAGATGGGTGGAAGAGATAAAGCCGGCGTTCCGTCAGTATTATTCACTCATATCCGGTGATGCGGAACGCGCAAGCATAAGATACAAGAGTGTGCTCAATGACCTTACCCCCGAAATGGTCTTTGCCGAAGACCGCGGACGAGACCAGGTGTTAGGTTATACCTCACGGGGCATACACCGCGATGATCTCAGCACCGGACTCGGCGACTACTCCATGCGACGCCTCGGAAGCCAAGGGCAGGTGAAATCTTTCACCGTGGCGCTACGCCTCGCCATATTCGATTATCTGAAGCAACGTAGCGGAATAACGCCGGTGTTGCTTCTGGATGATATTTTCGACAAACTCGATTCCGAACGCGTGGCACGCATCATGGAGCTGGTAAGCTCACGCGACAACTTCGGCCAGATATTCATCACCGACACCAACCGGGAACACCTTGACGAGACCATAGCGCCTCTACAGGGTGAAAGCCGTCTTTTCGAAGTGGCAGGCGGTGAATTCAATCTTATTGAAACACAAGTTCAGAAAGATGAGAAGGAATGACGCGCAATCGATCGGCGATGTGCTCCGGCTGACTATCCAGGAGTGCAACATGACAGCCCGCCTCGATGAGCAGCGGGCCATCGGATTGTGGAGGCCGATTGTCGGTGATCATGTGGCCTCGCGATGCGGACGTCCAACGGTAAAACTCGGGGTGATGTCGATTTCGGTTCCTGCCGCACCGCTGCGCCAGGAGCTGACCATGAACCGCTCATCAATCATAAGAATCATCAACGGAAAACTCGGGAAACAGGTAATTTCCGAAATCCGTTTTATCAGCTGACCAATATGAATCCCAACAATATCCCTCCCCTCTCCGAATTTAAATACGAGACCGACCTGCAGATACGCTTCAGCGATGTAGATGTGCTCGGACATGTCAACAACACTGTGTATCTGTCGTTCTACGACACCGGCAAGGCATGGTTTTTCAGCAAAATCCATGAGAGAGTGATCGAATGGAAAAAAGTCGAGACCGTGATCGCCAATGTCGACTGCTGCTATATCGCCCCGATATTTTTCGGCGAGGAAGTGGCGGTTTATACCCGATGCGAGTCAATCTCCGAAAAGAGCTTCAAGCTTCTCCAGGTGATCGCACTCAAAAAAACCGGGGAAATTAAATCAGCATGCGAGACAATCATGGTATGCTTCGACCCGGTGTCACAGCATTCCATGCCAATGCCCGGCCATTGGCGCACCGCTCTTGAGAAATCAATGAAAAGATGACAGACGTGAAGATAAACGTGAGAGAAGAGATGCGCTCTATCCTTGAGAAAGAGGCGCAGGCGATACTGAACATCCCTTACAGCGAATGCTACGACAAGGCGGTGGAACTTATCGTGGAACATGTGAACCGCCGCGGAGGAAAACTAATAACCTCCGGAATGGGGAAGGCAGGGCAGATTGCAATGAACATCGCCACTACCTTCAGTTCCACAGGAACGCCCTCCGTGTTCCTTCATCCTTCCGAGGCGCAACATGGCGATTTAGGTGTGATCCAGCGCAATGACCTCCTGCTTCTGCTCAGCAACTCCGGCAAAACACGCGAGATCATAGAGCTTATAGAACTGGCGAGAATACTGAACCCAGGCATACCGATTATCGTTATAACAGGAGACCCCTCGAGCGTCCTGGCCCGCACAGGAGATGTGACACTCTGCACAGGCGGAGCGCCGGAGGTATGTCCGCTGGGATTGACCCCCACCACCTCGACCACCATGATGACCGTGATGGGCGATGTTCTTGTCGTGTCGGTGATGAAGGCGATCGGCTTCTCGGCCGAGGAATATGCCAAACGCCACCACGGCGGATACTTAGGTCACAAATCCCGCTCTCTTTATTAACAAAATTTATTTATTATGATAGAGATACCGGTTGATCTGAAAAAGATTGACAAAAAAACAAAAGACCACGAGATCGCGGAGGCAGTGATGAGCTGCCGTAAGACTGCCGCGGAACTCGTAGCCGAGAACCGTCATATAGACGCCATGGAGCGCACCGTAGAGGGTTTGCGCACCTTGCGCGAATTCTCCTCATATTCCGACCATGAGTTCAGGGCTCTACTCGTGGGACTTCTCTTCGATCTCTCGGAAATACATTTCCAGCTCAAGGATTACAAGCAAAGCGAGAAAGAACTTGAAACCCTCTTCAAGGTGCTTGAGAATCTCATCAAAGAGGATGCCGACCGTTTCGGGAAATATCACGTGCTCGCGATGGAGCTGTCAACACGCATCCTGCGCTCCCGCAAGAAAACACTTGAACTTCTTGTCAAGCAGCAGATCAATGCCGGCGCACTCTATGATAAGGTAAATTCAGGAGTGAGCGCGGCTACCGACCGCCTGATCGACTCATTGCGCAATGTAGGCGAACTCCTCGCCTCCACCGGCGACTACCGCGCCGCCCTCAAATTCTATTCCGAGGCGATAAAGCTCTCCAAGAAGCGCGCGGGGAAGGTTACCCGCCGTGAAGTCAAGATGACAATAGAGATGGCAAAGATAATGATGCGCGTGAGCCAGATGCGCCCGCGTGCGAAACGCCTTCTCGAGGCTGTGCTCCCACATGCCATCGCTTTGGAGACAATCGAGCTGGAGGAAGATATACTCGCACTGATCGAGATCATCGACACCGACAGCCGTAATGAATCAACATGGAAAGCGTTTCTTCACAAAGTGCAGAAACAATCAAAGAAACTGATCAATAAAAAAGAAACTGATCAATAGACATGTCAACGATATTGAACACCAACGGAGCGGAACTGGAGATTCCCCGCATCATTGACCCGGAAGGATTCAAATGCGCCATCTTCACCGCCAAATGGAATCCGGAAGTGACCCACACATTACGCGATGGAGCGCTTGATGTGCTTCACCGTGCCGGAGTGAGAGACCACAACATCTTCTCAATGGATGTTCCCGGCACTGTGGAACTCGCCAATGCCGCAGGCATGGCGCTGACTTCGATGCCCGACCTTTCGGCAGTCATAATTATCGGATGCGTGATCCGCGGTGATACCCCGCATTTCGACTACGTATGCCAGATTGTATCACAGGCTACAGCTGAACTCAACGCGAAGGGACGCACACCGGTGATTTTCGGTGTCCTCACCGTCGAGAATCTACAGCAGGCGCTCGACCGTGCCGGCGGCTCCCTCGGCAACAAAGGCTCCGAAGCAGCAGTCGCCGCCATTGAGATGGCAAACCTCCATTCCTGCGCATCAGGTCTGAGATACGCACCGTTCAGAGAATAATATTTAACACTTATCTGCAATGATTTAACAAATTCGGCTGCAATATCGCAGTCGAATTTGTCGTTTTAGGTATATCACTTTTTTCATGACTTAGATATGTTTCAATGAGACCTTGTTCTAATCCCCTATGGAAAAACATAATTGTCTAAATTTTGGGTTATATACATTAGTAATTTCTATCGTCTGCCCGAAATCCCGCTGTCCGCGCACGCTTCGCTTGCCGGAATAGCGCCTTCAACGGGACAGAGGACAGGAAAATCCCCGCACATCGTGAGATGCACGGGGATTTTTTCTTTTCACCTTATCAAAACAAGCGATTTTTTTATTACCTTTGTAAATTAGCGCAGTTATGCGAAGTCCAAACCACGTAAATGGAGAATCACTATGGTCGAATATAATAAGAACATGACACCCGAAGAGGAAGACCGGATGATTGAAGAAGCCTACCAGGAAGTGCTGCAGGCATATCTGGCAAGCAACCATCGCAAGAAGGTTGAGATTATCGAACGTGCCTTCCGGTTTGCAAAATCCGCACACAAAGGGGTGAGGCGCAGGAGTGGCGAGCCATATATCCTTCACCCTATCGCGGTAGCGAAAATCGTAATCTCCGAACTTGGTCTGGGATCCACCTCCATATGCGCTGCCTTCCTCCATGATGTGGTGGAGGACACGGAGTTTACAAAGGAGGATATCGAAGCGAGCTTCGGCGAGAAGATAGCCTCCATTGTGGAAGGGCTTACTAAGATTTCCGGCGGTATCTTCGGTGACAAGGCTTCGCTGCAGGCTGAGAACTTCCGCAAGCTGCTGCTCTCTATGTCGACCGACATACGCGTGGTGCTTATCAAAATGGCAGACCGTCTCCACAACATGCGCACCCTCGGCTCTATGCGACCGGAAAAGCAATATAAGATCGCCGGGGAAACACTTTATGTATACGCCCCGCTGGCCCACCGGCTCGGATTATATAAGATCAAGGATGAACTGGAAGATCTCGCTTTCAAATATGAGCATCCCCAGAAATACGCCGAGATAATGGCTAAGGTAAGCGAGAGCGAGAGCCACCGTGAGGAAATTGTCGAGGAATTTGTAGGACCGGTCCGAGAAAAACTTGATGCCGCCGGCTTCAAATATGAGATAAAGGCACGCGTAAAAAGCGCATACTCCATCTATAACAAGATGGAGACAAAGAAGATACCATTCGAGGAAATCTACGATATTTATGCCGTCCGCGTTATTTTCGAGAATGATGATGACGCTATGGAGCGTATACGCTGCTGGGAGATATATACCTTCTTTACTGACGGACACAAGGTGCATCCCGAACGTCTTCGCGACTGGACCAGCACCCCCAAGGCAAACGGATACCGTGCGCTTCATCTCACCGCCATGGGCCCCGACGGCAAATGGATAGAGGTGCAGATCCGCAGCCGCAAGATGGATGAGATTGCCGAACTCGGATATGCCGCCCACTGGAAATACAAGACCGGCGTGCATGAGGATGACACGGAACTCGACAAATGGATGAATACTATCAAGGATATTCTCGCCAATCCCGAACCAAACGCCATTGACTTCCTCGACACCATAAAGCTGAACCTTTTCTCCGCGGAGATATATGTGTTCACCCCCAAAGGGGATCTCATAACACTTCCGGCCGGTTCTACCGTGCTTGACATGGCTTTCGCCATCCACTCGCAACTCGGCACGCACTGCATCGCCGGCAAGATAAACCACCGCCTTGTTCCCATCTCATACAAACTTGACTCGGGCGACCAGGTGGAAATCATCACATCAGAATCACAGACCCCTCAGCCGGAGTGGATGCAGTTCTGCAATTCAGCCAAGGCACAGAACCGCCTGCGCGCCATCTTGCGCAAAGACCGCAAGCATCTTGTGGAGCGCGGCAAAAAACTCTTCGAGGAGTTAATGGTCCGCGAGGGAATCACCGACACCCAGTCTGTGATAACAAGGCTATTGGGCAACTACCACCTCTCCCAACGCGAAGATCTTTACCTGATGCTTGCCAACGATGAGATCAACCTCTCGGCAAAGCAACTGAAGGATCTTAATAAATCACGATCTTCTCTCCTCTCAAAGATACTGCGCAATCCATTCTCTTCAAAAAAGGCTGAGCAAGATGCCGACAACACGCGGACTCCGGTGAACCGCAAGGAGATCTATGTGCTTCATCCGGATGAGGATAAACCCAACTATAAGCTTGATTCCTGCTGTCAGCCCATTCCGGGCGATGACGTACTCGGCTTTGTGGACGATAACGAGGAAGTGATAGTGCATAAGGTGAGTTGTCCGGAGACGATGCGCCTCAAAAGCTCATTCGGCTCACGGCTCGTGGCTACCAAGTGGGGTGGAGTGGCAGACAAATTCCTCGCAACCATCAGTGTGGACGGTATCGACCGCCATGGCATACTGGAGGAGATCACATCAGTCGTCTCCCGTGATCTTGACGTGAATATCCGCGGTCTCAACATCAACGCCAAGCAGGCTGTGTTCCACTGCGAGATTACGGTGCAGATCGACAATACGGAAACAGTCGACAATATCTGCCGTGTATTGAAAGACAAAGTGAAAGGTGTAAAATTCGCCAAACGAATCTCATGAAGAAAAAGATTAGCCAAATAGCGCTGGCGCGGATTGGAATCCTCCTCGGAGCCACCGCCATTATTCTCTTTCTGCTGCCGCATGCCGACAGACAGTCGTATTCCTACGAGTTGAGCCAGCCATGGAAATATCCATTGCTCACCGCAGATTTCGATATGCCGATTCTCCGCGACTCGGCAACTGCCAACGCACTGCGCGACAGTATCGATGCGAACTTCGTGCCCTTTGTGGAGCGCGATGCTTCCGCTGAGAAAGCTGCCTTGACTCGATTCGGCAATTCTTCGGCAGGCAAGGCTTCGCCGGAGGAGACCGCCACACTGCAGCGACTGCTCAGGGAGGTATATTCCCGTGGGGTGCTTGATGCCAAGGTATACGAGAAGATAAAAAATCTAAAGCCCAGACAAGTCCGGATGATGGTGAAAGAGAACGGAGCCACCACAGTCTCAACCACAGACGCTTCAGCGATGTTCTCACCTGCCAAGGCCTTTGAATATATAGACTCCATATATTCACACCACCATTCCTCCCGACGCCTCGAAGGGGATATAGCACGCGCGCTAAACATCAGTCTTACACCCAACATGGTCACTGACAGCGCCGCGGATTCGAAATTCAGAAGTCAGGAATACCTGCAGGTGAACGGAGCGCAGGGCGTTATCAAGAAAGGACAGCGCATTGTTGACCGAGGAGAGATCATAACCCCACAGGTCTACACCAACCTCAACACTTACATGGAGCTGCTCGACAAGAACCAGGGCACCCATAATGACCACCGATATTTCTATGCAGGTCAGTTCCTTTATATCCTTGTATGCTTCAGCATACTGTATCTCTTCATGGCGCTATATCGCTCGCGCTTCTTCAATTCGCTGCGTAAGATGATATTCCTTATGGCGTTCATCACGCTGTTTGTGGTGTTCGCCATCCTGATGTTCGAATACGTCCCCAACGGCATTTATTTCGTGCCGTTCGCATCGGTGCCGGTGGTGATACTGGTATTTTTCGATTCACGGACTGCCATCTTCTCGCTACTTGTCACCGTGCTTATCTCAGCTCTTGTGGCGGTGTTCCCATATCAGTTCATCTTCATGGAACTTGCGGCAGGACTTGTGGCGGCATTCAGTATCCACCGGCTTAGCCAACGCTCGCAACTCCTACGCACGGCGGCATTCAGCTTCCTGGCATACTGCCTGACTTATTTCGTGTCGAGCCTTATCACCGACGGAAACCTCGATAATTTCGCATGGCGCATGATCGGCATTTTCGCAATCAATGCCGTGATCCTCTCTTTCGCCTACATCATGATACTGATAGTGGAGAAGATCTTCGGATTTACCTCCACCGTGACTCTTGTGGAGCTATCCGATATCAACAATCCTCTTCTGCGCCGTCTGGCAGAAGAGGCTCCGGGCACATTCCAGCATTCAATGCAGGTATCCACGCTCGCTTCCGAAGCAGCGCGGGCTATCGGCGCTGACACACAGCTTGTGCGTACCGGTGCTCTTTATCACGACATTGGCAAACTCGAGAGCCCGATCTTCTTCACAGAAAATCAACACGGTATAAACCCGCACTCGGGTCTCAATCCGGAAACAAGCGCGCAGAAAATCATTTCCCATGTAGCTGCCGGTCTGCAGATCGCCGCAAAGGAAAACCTCCCCGAGGTGATCCGCAACTTCATCTCCGAGCATCATGGCAAGAGCATGGCCCGCTATTTCTACAACACTGCCGTGAATCAAAGCTCGGAAGCCGAGGTTGATAAATCAAAATTCACATATCCCGGACCTAACCCGCAATCGAAGGAAACCGCTATTCTAATGATGGCTGATGCCGTGGAGGCTGCCTCGCGGAGTCTCCAGGATTATTCGCGCGAATCAATCAATAATCTTGTCGACAAGATTATCAACGGGCAGCAGTCGGAAGGTCTTTTCCGCGATTCCCCCATCAGCTTCCGCGATGTTGAGACTGTGAAAGAGACTTTCAAGAAGCGTCTCGCCACAATCTATCATTCCCGCATCGCCTACCCGGAAATCAAAAAATGATGCAGGAGCGTTATATTATAAACGCGCGATAAATCGCGGGCACAAAAACAAATAAGGATTTAAAACGATAAGATTTCCAAAGGGGATTTAAACTTTTCGATCCGGATTGTTTCTAATATTGATAGAATATGACTGTATTTTTAATCATATTGAGCTGCGTGTTATGGATCGCGGCATTATGGACATTGCGCGGAAGGCAGATATTGTCGCCGGCATTGTCGTATGCCGGTCTGCTGGTTCTTAGCTTCGCAAGAAGCAACGGTTATCAGCTGCTCCCGATAAACGCTACCATTCTCACGTCCTGGTTCTGCATGACGTTGGTGGTTATGTTTATTGTGCTGCTTCAGCCGGAGCCGGTGCGCCGTCAAACGCGTGGCACATCATACATGACCGTCGGAGCGCTCACCGGGCTTGCGGTAGGTCTGCTGGGATTCACCTTCACTTCACGCCTCTCCCTGCTTTACGCCGTGATGGTGCTTGGTGTGATTGTCGGGATATACTGCGGGTTTCTGCTTTACACAAAAACTCCGGATGGCGAACCTGTCCGTCCCGGTTCCGGCAATTTCTTCCATTACCTGCTCGCCAAGGGATTTCCTGCGGCAATCACTGTAATGCAACCGGGTGTGGCTCTTGTGCTCACCATAGCAATCAATAATTTCAAATGATGACTCTTACTCTGAAAAAAATATGTCTCTCTTCTGCTGCCGCTCTTATTATGGTCGGGGCTTTTGCCAATGCAAATGCTCAGAACAAGCGGAAGATAACGGTGGAGAAACCGGATCTGGAGGAGATCCGCACTTCCACGCTGACACCGTCAAGCCCTTATTATTTCCCAAAACTGATGAAGAAATATGAGAGCAACGACACGACAATGACCAACGATGAATACCGTCATTTCTACCTGGGATATATGTTTCAGGAGGATTTCGACCCTTATCGGGTATCGCCATATGCCAATGTGACCGATGACCTGAGGATGAAAGCAACCCATACCAAGGAGGAGATCGACACCATCCGCAAATATGCCCAGCTTGCTTTGGCTGACAATCCTTTCGACCTGAGGCAAATGTCGTTTCTTGTGCATGTGCTTAAGGAGAAACGCAAAGACATGAGCGCCAAGATATGGGAATACAGGCTGGAGCATCTGTTGGGTGCAATCAAGAGTACAGGCACCGGTGAAAGCCAGGACAAGGCCTGGTATGTCATATATCCAATGCATGAATATGATATGGTGCAGCTTCTCGGATATGAGGCTACGGATGCGAAATTCATTGAACCAGGCTATGACTACCTGTCCGTGATTCCGGATGAGAGCAACAAGACGAAAAGGGATAAGTCTGCAGAGGGATTCTATTTCAATATCATAGTGCCTCAGCAGCAATATGTGCTTAAACATCCTGAGATTGAAGAGGAGGAAGAGACGGCTCCGTCAACAGAGCAACCCGCCGTTCCCGACTATTATCCGGATCCGGATGAGATACCGGCGCAGTGAGTTAGGAATTAGGAATTAGGAGTTAGGAGTTAGGGGTTAGTTTTTTAGTAATGACTAAATTTGAATTTATATAATGGAAAAAGAAGTTAAGGTAGGGCCTGGAATGTTTGTAAAATATTCCTATAGGCTCACAGATGCAAATTCAGGCAAAGAGTTGTTCGCAACACCCGAAGGGGAGCCTGATGAGATGGTATATGGTGTTTCGCAGGAGGTAGTGCCCGGTCTTATTGCCGCGCTCAAAGATCTCGGCAAGGGCGATAAGTTTGATGTCACACTCCCGCCGGAGGCTGCTTTCGGCCAGCGTCACGCAGAAAACGTCATCGAACTCGACAAGGAGATATTCATGCGCGATGGCAAGATCGCCGAGGAAGTGAAAGCCGGTGCCGAGCTGCCGATGATGACAGCAGAAGGTTACCGTGTTCTTGGCAAGGTGCTGGAAGTTGGAGACAAAGTGAAAATGGATTTCAACCATCCGTTCGCAGGTCTCACTGTAACCTTCGCCGGAGAGGTGGAGGAGGTGCGTGAGGCAACTCCCGAGGAGCTGCACCCCACACAGGGTGGATGCTGCGGATGCGGCGACCATGGCTGCGGCGATGGCTCATGCGGAGATCACAGCTGCGGAGACGGCTGCTGCCACTGATAATAACCGAATAACAACTGACGGGACTATGTCTTGACACCGATTAAGACACAGTCCCGTCTTTTTATGCCTGTATTTTCTAATTTTCTTTGCTTTTTCTGATTTTTTACGTATTTTTGGGGTAACAAATCTTTATGACCAATGAAAAATAGCGCTATTATGGCCAATGAGGTGTTTGACCGCTCTGTGGCCGACTATCACAGGACAGACAACGTGGACGCTCCTTGCGTGAACCCATATGAAAAGGGCTCGCTTGAGGCCATATTCTATGATAAGAACTGGGTGGATGCCGTGCAGTGGCACCTTGAGGATATTATACGCGATCCGGAGATCGACCCGCGCGAGGCTCTTGAATTGAAACGCCGCATCGACCGCTCCAATCAGGTACGCACTGACATGGTGGAGGATATCGACACATGGTTTCGCGATCAATACAAGGATGTCGCCACTCTTCCTGAAGCCACCATCAACACCGAATCACCTGCATGGGCACTCGACCGCCTGTCGATCCTGGCACTGAAGATCTGGCACATGCGTGAACAGGCTGAACGCACCGATGCTTCCGAAGAGCATATCGCAAAAAGCCGCGCCAAACTCACTGTGCTTCTCGAACAGCGTGAGGATCTGACCTCTGCGATCGACACACTACTTGAAGACATCGCCGCAGGCAGAAAATATATGAAGGTGTATCGCCAGATGAAGCTCTATAACGATCCGGCAACCAACCCTGTGCTTTATGCCAAGAAAAAATAAAAAGGGACGCGATATCCTCATCAGCAGATTCTCGGCTTTGGGAGACGTGGCTATGACGCTGCCGTCTGTCTACAACGCATGCTCGGCAAATCCCGATGACAGATTCTATTTCCTGACACGCAACCATCCGGCGCAGGTATTCATCAACCGCCCGGAAAATCTCACGGTTGTAGGAATAGATCCTGCCAACTATAAGGGAGTGGCGGGTATGTGGCGACTTGCCGGGGCGTTACGCTCGCGCTTCGGCATAGACACGTTTGTGGATCTCCACGACGTGCTGCGCACAAAACTTCTGAGGATATTCCTGTCTCTACGCGGCGTGAAATGCCGCCATATAAACAAAGGCCGGTCGGAAAAGAAAAATCTGACTCGCCCAAACCATAAGGTGCTCATACAGCTGAAGCCGACACCGGAACGATACGACGACACTTTCCGTAAGGCAGGAGTGAAACTCAACGACACTTTCCGTTCCGTATATGGCATAAAAAAGGGGAATCCGCTTGAATTCCGCGATATAACACCCCCCAAACAACCGGGCGAATACTGGCTTGCAATAGCACCGTTTGCCAAACATCAAGGCAAGATATACCCATTTGAGCAGATATCGAAAGTTGCGGAACACTTTGCCCGAAAACCCAAAACACGCATCTTCATCTTTGGTTTCGGATCCGAAGAGGAGAAACAGATAGCCGCTCTCTCCGACCGCTATCCGAATATCATAAACATGGCATCGGCATCATTGGGAATCGGCGCGGAGCTTGCTCTGCTCAGTCATTGCGACGCGATGCTCTCCATGGATTCAGCCAACATGCATCTTGCATCGCTTGTCGGATTAAGGACAGTCAGCGTGTGGGGAGCCACACATCCCTACACCGGATTCTTAGGATGGCGACAGAATCCTGCGGACGCAGTGCAGCTCGACATGACCTGCCGTCCATGCTCTGTATTCGGAAATAAGCCTTGCCTCCGCGGCGATTACCACTGCCTACAGGGCATAACACCCCAGATGATAATACAAAAATTAGAAAGCGGCACCTGAGCGTAGCTTTCCTTAATTGATAACGTATAAACGCGAATGCGGCCGGTTTCTCAACCAGCCGCATTCTCGTGTTTTTCATAATACTTTTTCGAACTAACCTAACATCATGAAACGATTTTCTTTATACCTATATAACATCCCCCATCCAAAAATGTTCATCACCCCTTAAAAAAATCCAACCTATAGGTCGCGATTTTTAGACTTAGAACTTAAATTATTCAGAACGCTGAACTCCGTTTCACTTTTGAACGCGGAACTCACGCGGAACCATCCTGTCAAGATCCGGGCATATGAACCTTGGGGTTAATAACGCCTCCGGCTTTCTTAACGGCGCGGAACGCAGGCAGAACGATCCGGCAGATGTCAGTCAATTGAAAGCAGGGACAAACTCAGATGCCTGTCGTTCCGCCTGCGTTCCGCGTCACAAATCAGGACTTCAGTTCTGATTTGTCCGCTCTGTTTATTCCGGATACTTTACCTAAATATCATAGTTCCGCGTGAGTTCCGCGTTCATAAAGTGAAACGAAGTTCTGCGTTCTAATTATTAAGGTTCAAAATTTACTGGACAACAGTAAAAAAATTTGTATAATCACTTGTCATCCGGCTTATAATTTGGATTAAGCTCCCACATCATCTCCTCAGGAATTTTGATCGGCATAAGCTTTCCATCCTCTTCATAACCCTTCAGAAGAACCGCCGTACGGCAAACTTCTCCATTTTTCATTTTCAGCAGATTGTCGAGTGTCCCCTCGGATGTGATATACTTCAGAAACGCCATCTTATCCTCTAATTCAAGGAATATCATAGCACAACCACCTTCTATATCATAACCGACTTCGACAATTTCTCCTTTCAGTATTGACTTCTCGAAAAGCTCTTGAAGTTTATCCTCCACCTGCCATCTGACCTCGACGAACTTACCGGGCTGCATTCCATAAGGAATAATCATCTCGATTACGACCTCCTGTCTATCCTGCCTATCCTGTCTATCCTGCCTATCCTGTCTATCCTGCCTATCCTGTCTATCCTGCCTATCCGGAAGATCGATAGTATCCAACGGGAGCCCGTCAGCTCTTTTAACAACCTTCTGTGCCGCCGCCTCATTGGCACTCTTCCGGACTCCGGGAATCGCATATAACCCTATCGCCCCGACCAGACAAATAATAGCTATTAATTCAAACGTACTCATAATTAACTCATTTAAACTTTTTTATTTTATGCCAAAGATAGACAAAAAAATATCATTCGGCAAACAAATGACATCAATTTTGTCCCGAAGACAACAATTTTCAATAAAAACTCATTTTTAACATTTGATAAAAATATTTTTGGTGTCCGGTAAATATGCTCATCCATGGTAAATATTGAAATTTAGACTTTGAGAAGCATCATTTTATGGCAAGAATCACGTATATACGCCGAGGCTTGAAGCGAGAATTTCGCGATGAAATCCCGAAGGGATGGAACAATTGTAGCACCACATCGAGATGGATGAGGAACGAAATCCATCGAAGGTGTGGGGTTACAATTTTCCCTGCTCTTCGAGCTTTCGCCGCTAAAACCTGATTATCCCTTCGCCTCTACTTGATGCTTGACCATATAATGGGGCTTGTCAAAGTATAAAAAGCCGCTCGTAAGCGGCCTATTCCCTACAAGAAAGTAGGGCGTTGCATTTTCTGATTCAAAGTGTAACTAAAAATGGGGGATTGTATATCCGAGGCATATATTCGGTAGGGGTACGACTCCATCTATGGGGGAACATTTAAAATCACCCATCAGAACCGACAGTCCAATTTTCATGAAAAATCCGCTTCTACGTTGCAGCCGATAACCTATACTTATAGTTCCCATTATATTTGGGCGGAAAACTGACCTCTGATAGCTTTCGCAGGAATAACCATATGAACCATTTCCTCTACCCCCTATAGACGTGCACCAACCATGTGATTCGTCACGGTTTATCAGGTATGTTGTAAATCCAAGTCCGACCTCAAATTTACTTGCTCTTTTCCCAAATATTGCATTTATCTCAAATGGGATGCTCAGACCTTTGCTATCCACTTCTGTATAAGCCCCGATTCCACGTGGTCCATCGTCGCATGAGAGGTTTATAAATCCAATTCCAGCCGAATACCCAACGATACCACCAGACTTAAATCGTGAATCAATTCCAACTCCAAAACCAGTAGATGGACCTAAAATTTGACCATAGAAATTGTACCCATGCTCTTTTTGTCCATATACTGAATTTGACGTTATAATAAACAATAGTATAACGATTGCCTTGATAATCCTATCCATAATTTGATGGTCAGTCGGTGGTGGTGGCGGCGAATTCCATGAGGTAGGCTTTGATGAAGTCATCGATTTCACCATCCATGACACCGTTGACGTCTGAGGTCTGGTAGTTGGTGCGGTGGTCTTTCACGCGACGGTCGTCGAAGACGTAGCTGCGGATCTGACTACCCCACTCGATCTTCTTCTTGCCTGCCTCTACCTTGGCCTGCTCTTCCATGCGATGCTGCAACTCTTTGTCATAAAGGATGGAGCGCAACTGTCGCAGGGCGTTCTCCTTGTTCTTCGGCTGGTCGCGGGTCTCGGTGTTCTCAATCAAGATCTCCTCTTCCTCGCCTGTATATGGATCCTTATACTGATAACGCAGACGCACTCCTGACTCCACCTTGTTGACGTTCTGTCCGCCGGCACCTCCTGAGCGGAAGGTATCCCATGATATGCGGGCTGTCTCAACGTTCACCTCGATTGTATCGTCTACAAGCGGAGTGACAAACACAGAGGCGAAAGAGGTCATGCGCTTTCCTTGGGCATTATACGGGCTTACGCGCACCAGACGGTGAACACCGTTCTCACTCTTGAGGAAGCCATAGGCATAATCACCCTCGATGTTGATGGTTACAGACTTGATACCCGCCTCATCGCCATCGAGAAGCTGCGCGATAGATGTCTTGTAGCCATGACGCTCTGCATAGCGGAGATAAAGGCGCATAAGCATCGATGCCCAGTCCTGGCTTTCGGTGCCACCGGCTCCGGAATTGATCTTCAGGACGACACCGAGCTTATCCTCCTCGCGGCGGAGCATATTGCGCAACTCGAGTTTCTCGATATCCTTTATCACAGCCTGATATTGCTCATCAATCTCCTCTTCGGTAACCAATCCCTCTTTTATGAAATCGAAAGCGAGACGCAACTCTTCCGTCTGCTTCTCAAGGGCGGTATAGGAATCGATCCAGAAATGCAGTTCCTTGATCTTGCGCATCTGTGCCTCAGCCTTGTCGCGGTCATCCCAGAAGTCGGCTACATGAGTACGCAATTCCTCCTCCTCGACCTCAATTTTCTTGGTGTCGATATCAAGATAGCGTTTGAGAGCGGATGTACGCTCCTCTATTTCCTTAAGTTGTTCGAGTGTTATCATCAGCTGTACATTTTTTCAATTTCACGGGCATAGCGCTTCGCCACTACCGGACGACGCACCTTCATTGTATTGGTTACCTCCCCGTTCATGATTGAGAAATGATGGGGAAGAAGGGTGATTTTCTTAATCTTCTCATATTCGGCGAGGTCTTTCTGAAGCGGGTTGATTTCCGACATCATAAACTCCACCGTGCGGGGATCGGAGCATAACGCCACGCTGTCATCCGCAGGCACACCTGCTTTCTGCGCCCAGCGGCGCAACTGCGACAGGTTCGGCACCACAAGCGCTGTGACATACTTACGCTGATCTCCGATCACAGCCACCTCGTCGATATATTTATTTTCCGCCAGACGACTCTCCATCATCTGCGGAGCAATATATTTTCCATTTGATGTCTTGAACAGGTCTTTCACACGCTCGGTAAGCACCAATGCTCCTGATTCGTTGAAATGTCCGGCATCACCCGTGCGGAAATAGCCGTCATCGGTGAAAGCAGCGGCATTTGCATCAGGATTGTTGTAATATCCCGGTGTTACAGTAGCAGCCTTCACCAATATCTCTCCGTTGGTGTCGATACGCACTTTCACGCCCGGCAACGGTATGCCCACAGTACCGATCTCATACCCCGTATCGGGATAACAGCTCACTGTAGCGGTAGTCTCGCTCAGACCGTAACCTATGATTATGTCAATACCCACAGAACGCATGAATTCACAGATTCTATCGCTCAGCGGCGCTCCGGCCGTAGGGAAGAAATTAGGATCAGGAATTCCGATGGCCTTTTTCAGCAGAGAGAACACCTTCTTATCCCAGAACTGATATTCCTTCTCCACCAGCCATGGAGCCTTCTTTCCCAGACGTGCGTAATCGATGTTGCGTTTATGCCCCACTTTCAGAGCCCTCGCCACCATCATACGCTGCAACTTGCCCATTCCGGCAATCTTCTCCTTCACGCCTGCATATACTTTCTCCCAGAAGCGGGGCACACAACACATAAGATTCGGATGAACCTCATGAATCGTATCCTGAATCAGACGCGGATCATAATTCACAGCTATTGTCAATCCTCGGGTTATGCAGAAGAAGCACCATGCTTTCTCCAGAATATGCGACATCGGAAGAAAAGCCATCGACACGTCATCATCATCGATAGCGGTAAGAAGCTCCAGATGCATCTCCATAGCCGCGTCATAGTTGGAATGCGATATAACCACACCCTTAGGCTCACCGGTCGTGCCGGATGTGTAGATGAGTGTTGCCATATCCTCAGGAAGACCGCGCTCCGCACGTGCCTCCACCTCCGCAATCACTTCCTCTGGTGCTGTCATGCCAAGGCGCACGAAATCATCCCAGCATATCGACACGGTGTCATCCTCAAAAAGATCGAGACCGTCATTCTTGAATATGACTATCTTCTTGATTTTATCAGGATTTGCCTTCCAATGATTGTAAGCAAGGGGATACTGATGCTTGTCTCCCACGAAAAGCACAGAAGCTCCTCCGTCGGATACTATGAAATCATATTGTCCCTGCGAGCTGCTCGAATAAATCGGGATACAGGCAAGGCGGTTTTTGAACGCACCGAGTTCGGTGATAAAAATTTGCGGAGTATTGGGAGAACAGATGGCAATCGTGTCCTTCTCAATCAACCCGAGCATTGCCAGGGCTTTGGCTGCGACTTCCACCTGGACTTCAAATTCATCCCATGTGGTGGAGAGCCACTCTCCATCCTTCCGCCAGCAGAAGCGATAAGCCTCGCGTCCGCTCAGGCGGCGCGCATTAGCGGGAACTATTTCAACAAGTTTATTTGCCATTATTTCCGGAAGAGAGGAGTTAATACACCGCAAAATTAACAAAATTCCCCCCAACTGCCAAGTATGGAGGGAATTTTAAGACCCAATCAGCCGCGTTTTGCGCGTCTGACAACATTATAAGCTATATATTATTTCATCTCAGAGTAAGGGAAACGGTCCTGGTCTGTATAATCAAGATTCTCTCCACCCATACCCCAGATGAACATGTAGTTGCTTGTTCCGGCTGCGCAATGTATGCTCCATTCGGGAGAAATCACCGCCTGCTCCGGATTCATCCATATAAGACGGTTCTCTTTCGGCTCTCCCATCAGATGACATATACGATTGCCCTCGGGCACATTGAAATAGTAATAAGCCTCGACACGGCGGTCGTGGGTATGAGCCGGCATCGTGTTCCATACAGAGCCGGTGGCCAACTCTGTCAGACCCATCTGCAGCTCACAAGGACCCTCCTGAAGCACATTATTGACGATAAGCTGGTTGATCACCCTCTGGTTACTCTCCGCTAAAGATCCCGCCTCAATGCGGTTGGCTTTGATGGTGCCTTTGCGTCCGTCTATGGAGATGAGCTGAGTCTTGTAATGCTTGTGAGCGCGTGTGGAGTTGATATAGAACTTCGCGGGGTTGCTCGCATCCTTGCTGCGGAAAGTCACCTTCTTGTTACCTTGGCCTACATACAGCGCATCCTTGAAAAGGAGCTCATAATCCTTGCCATCCACATTCACAATGCCGGGACCTCCGGTATTGATTACGCCCAACTCGCGACGTTCAAGAAAATACTGAGCCTTAAGAGGATCTATCGTCTCAAGTTCAAGAGTCTTCGACACTGGCATCACGCCTCCGAAGATCAGACGGTCATATTGAGTATAGGTAAGAAGGATCTTGTCAGCCTCCATCACTTTCGGCATCATGAAACGCTCGCGGAGAGTCTCGTTATCATAATGTCTCACATCCTCCGGATGACAGGCGCGAAGCACCTGATAACTTGTCTGCGCACCAACAGGCAGACATGCGGCGAACATCACAGCCGCCAAAATCATTTTCTTCATATCTTTTATTCCATTTTCTGTAATTTATCCGAACCGGCGGCGATCATCGCCTTCTGGTTTCTCACGATCAGCACGCGGTTGAAAATCGCCATACCGAGGGCTATCACAACCAGTAGCCCCGCTCCTATCCATTTGAGATTGCATGAGCACTGATATATGATCCATGCCAGCGGACTTGAGGCGAAATCAAGCGAGCCTCCCTCAAATCCTGCGGGAATAGCCACCGCCGCATCCCCCGTGGCAGCAAACACATCATGAGCAGCCAGCGTGAACGCCGGCGCCATATTGGTCACCATATAGAGTCCTGCAACGATAACTATAAGACCAGCCACGAATGTCTTCAGCACATTCCCCTTGGTGAAAGGGAGCATCAGCGGGAATAGATAGAACATTCCTGCAAGCGATGCAAGCGGAAGGAACTGATTTCCCGGGAGCACCACAGCAAGCAGCAATGTCACCGGAATCAGCAGGATCGAAGCCACCAGCGTAGCCGGATGTCCGATCACAATCGCCGGACTCATACCTATATTCAGACCGTCTGCTCCCTTGAATTTACGGGCTATCAGCTGACGAGTGGCATCCGAAATCGGTTTAAGGCCCTCGATGAAAAGCACTGTGACACGCGGAATCAGCTCCATGACAGCACCCATCTTTATTCCGAGTCCAAGAATATAGGGAATCTTTGAAACGATCTCGCTCCAGCTGCGGCAGGTGAGGCAACCCAAGCCCACTCCGACAATCACACCGAGCAGAAGCGGTTCGCCAAGCACTCCGAACTTTTTCTTCATCCCTTCGGCATCAATCTCCAGACGGTTCATTCCGGGAATCCGGTCCATCACCCAGTTCACTCCGATGGCAAAAGGCACAAAACCGGCGCAGAAGGGCTGCGGAATAGATATGCCATCCATCCCTTTATAGAAACCCTGGAACTTCTTCGCAGTCATGTCTGCAATCACAAGAGTTATGACATAGCATATTATAGCTGCGAAAAATCCCCATCCCAACGAATCGCTGGCAAAATACACCACCGCGCCGATGAAAGCGAAATGCCAGTAGTTCCATAAGTCGATATTCACAGTGCGGGTTGTCTTGGTCAGCAGCATGAGAAGGTTCACACCCAAACACACCGGAATTACAAACGCTCCGACAGCAGTGTTATATGCCACCGAGGCGGCAGCCGGCCAACCCATGTCAAACACCTTCAGCTGAAGACCGTAGATATCCACCACAGTGTTCAGAGCCGGACCCAACGCAGATGTAAGCAATGCGGTGACGATCGAGAGTCCCACAAAACCGACACCCACCTTAAGACCCGCCTTAAGGGCATCGCCGAATTTTATGCCGATACATAATCCCAGGACTGTAAAAATCACCGGCATCATCACGGCAGCCCCGAGACCGATTATATATTTAAATACTTCTTCCATATCATTTCACTTTTACGCCATCAGTCACTTTCACGCGCATTGGATTCTTCACGCATTCACGTTTATGCCTCAGCACTTCCTTCCATTCATCCATCGTAGGCATACCACCTTTGCTCCATCCGGCGCCCCAGTGATATACAAACTGACGGTTATTCACCACCTCCCCGCGGAGCACCACATGCCCCACAGCATCACCGGCAGGCTTATCAAGCGGGAGATAGAGCGGCTTGGCATCCGACTCCGCCACTATTCCGGCAAAGATCACACCGTTTCCGGCATTCGCATCCTCTGTCAGATCGGCATAAGCCGCGAACCCATTTTCCGTGTCAAGCACATATGCGTCCGGATTCTGCTTATGAACCACCTGGCCGGCAACTACCGGACACTTGTCGGTCAAGCCGTAATACGTCACCTCGGTACGGTTAAGCCAGTCGCCGGCATCGAGCGTGATAACACGCTCTTCCGCCACAGGGAGACCCTTCTCCGCTGTGTCGGCCGGATAAACCAGCCTGACCTGGAACCTCAACGGTCCTTGCTCAAGAATCTCATAATCGGAGAAACACCAAGGGTAAATGATCGATCCATCTGCATCGAGCAACGCCGCCGTGCCTCCGCCCAATGTCGGGCCTACGGCATAAACATCCATGCCGTTACCATGGTCGCGATGGAATGTCAACCCCTTGCGGTTGTTCATGATATATCGCTTCTCAAGCACAAGCTCTGGTACAGATTTTGTCCATAGATCATAACCGAACGTGCGGTCTCCGTTACGCTGCTGTCCGGGACCATAGGCGCGATAGGCGGCACGGTCATTCTCCCACGTCATGTCATCGGCACGCTCACGGAAAAGTCTGCCGTAAACACGCGGCTCTACCACCGAAGGCATACCCGGTTCAGCAATATACACCGCAGAGTCAAGGGGCGCGATCTTCACAGGAAAGATAATCTTCCCGTCATGGGTTTTCTGCCATGGAACCTCCTCCCCCGAAGCATCCCGCAAGATGAAAAACGGAGAGCCGAGACGCCGTTTCACAGAACTTTCGTCAACCTCCACCAATTCACCGTTGCGTTCTATATTGCCGGGATTATATACGCGGATTTCCGCGGTCTCAGCCGGCACCGTCAGGATGCAGGCTGAGATTGCGGAAAACAATAATGTTTTTCTCATCTCGCAAGCGGTTACTGCGGCTGTTTGCCGATATAGGCGAGGATACCGCCGTCTACGTAAAGTATATGACCGTTAACGAAATTCGAGGCGTCCGAAGCCAAGAACACAGCCGGCCCCATGAGATCCTCGGGTGTTCCCCATCTTGCAGCCGGAGTCTTGGCGATGATAAACTGGTCGAACGGATGACGGCTGCCGTCAGGCTGGATCTCACGTAACGGAGCTGTCTGCGGAGTGGCGATATAACCCGGACCGATACCGTTACACTGGATGTTAGCCTCTCCGTATTCAGAACAGATATTACGGGTCAGCATCTTCAGACCGCCCTTTGCTGCGGCATAAGCTGAAACTGTCTCACGTCCCAGCTCGCTCATCATTGAGCATATATTGATAATTTTGCCATGACCTTTCTTTATCATGCCGGGAATCACAGCTTTCGAGCAGATGAACGGAGCCACGAGGTCAATATCCACCACGAGGCGGAAATCCTTCACCTCCATCTCTGTCATCGGAGTGCGGCGGATGATGCCTGCGTTGTTGACAAGGATATCTACACCACCGTAGTTTTTCTCGATGTCAGCCACCATTGCCTTCACACCCTCTTCATCAGTCACATCGCAGAAATAGCCCTTTGCATCGATACCAGCCTCTTTATAGTTGGCGGCACCCATCTCCATGGACTCATTGGTATTTGCGCAATAAACTATTTTGGCTCCTGCATTGTGAAATGCCTTTGCGATAGCGAACCCGATTCCATATACAGCACCGGTAACCAGTGCCACTTTCCCTTCAAGGGAGAACATATTTTCCATAATAAATTTATTTAAATTCCTAAATCATAACCCCCAACTCCTAACTCCTAATTCCTAATTCCTAATTCCTAACTCCTAACTCCTAACTCCTAACTCCTAACTTTAAAAGAGGTCCCCGAATTTGGTCTTGTCGCCACGCCAATGGTGATCTTTCGGGAACGGCTTGCCTGACCAGGCCTTGCGGGATGTCCATTCCGCCGGCGCATCGCTCCAGAAAGGATGAGTAGCGGGGAGACCGAGCGGCATGAATGCAAGCGAAGTCATGTAGAGAGAGCCGTTGTTGGTATACCAGTCGGCAATATTGGGCTGACGACCTGCGAAACCGATTGTCAGGAAGTCTTTCTCATTGAAATTCTCCTTACCATCGAACATATTATGCATCACGGCAGTCAACGCGGCACGCGCCTGACCCGGAGTTATCCCCTCGGGAAGCTTGTCATACCAAGCCAACAGAGCCAACGGCTGCATGGTGGCCATACGGTAAGGGATTGAGCGTCCGAACACAGGGAACGTTCCCTCCGGAGAGATAAGACGCTCAAGCACCACCGCATATTTCTGTGCACGGCGCATAGCCTGATCGTAATATCTGCCGTAATGGATGCGGGTATATGCCTTTGCATCCTTCATGTTCTGAAGCGTCTCCAGATACATAGGATGGAAAACATAGCTGCTGTAATAGTCGAATGCGAAATCCGGACCATCGGCATACCATCCGTCGCCTGTATACCATTCGTTGGTCTTGCGTATTGCCGAATTCACACGATACTGGTCATAAGGAGCACCTACCTTTGCAAGGAAGCTCTCTATTGTAGAGGAGAAAAGGAGCCAGTTTGTGTAAGGGGGATCCACATGACGGAGCTGTGTGAACTCTGTGATGTAACGCTGTTTTGTTGTGTCATCGAGCGGCACCCAGAGGGCATCGTAGCCACGCACAAAACTTTCAGCCACATATGCTGCATCCACGAGCGCCTGACCGTGTCCGCGCCACCCGAGATAGTCAGGACTTTCGGGATCCACAGCATGAGCATAGCTCTTAAGAGCCATCTCGCGCAACTCCTTGCGCATTTTCCCCTCTTCGGTTCCATCATCCGGAAGCGACAGCCAGGGAGCGATACCCGCCATCAGGCGTCCGAAAGTCTCCATATAGGTCACTTTCTTATCTCTTCCATCCCAGTTGGGACTTACCTCCACAAGCATATTCTTCTGAAGATTCCCCTCAGCCATATTGCTCAACACCGGATATGCAATCTTGTAGGCAAGATCCGTCCAGTATTTACGGTCGGCATTACGCTCCTTCTCAAGGAATCTCGCATACTCGCATGCTGCAAGCAGAAACGCACCCGTGCCGAAATCGGAAGTCGATTTTTTATCTACCACCTGGCCGGGAATCGCCTTCTCACCGATAGGCTGCACATAACCCACAGTGCCGTCTTTCTGCAGCGCGGTGTTGCGCAGATAATTCCACCCCTTCTTTGCCGCATCAAGATATTTTGCATCTGTCAGATAGCCATTGTTGATACCCCACAGCAATCCATAGGTGAAGAATGCTGTTCCACTTGTCTCCGGACCGGGAGCGTGCTCGGGATCGAGCATGGAACGTGTCCAGTAGCCCTCCGGCTGCTGACAAGCCACTACGGCATCAGCGAGATTCTTATATTTAGTCTCGAAGAAAGCGCGATGCTTATAATCCGCAGGAAGGTCTGCAAGCACTTTGGCAAGCCCTGCAAGAACCCATCCGTCGCCACGAGCCCAGAAATCTTTCTTACCGTTGACGCTCTTATGCTTCGGATAGACATACTTGCCATCGCGGAAATAAAGTCCGGTCTCCTTGTCAAGCATTATGCTGTCGCTAACAAGGATATAATCATACAATTTCTCAAGATATTTCCCGTTCCCTGTGATTTTATGGAGCTTTGTCATCACCGGCATTACCATATAGAGACCATCGGCCCACCACCAATAGTCGTTTGCGGGTGTCGACATCTGATACTCCATCACCTCCTTCGCGCGCTTTAAGCGTCTGTCTTCAGGAAGGATGTTGTAAAGATCCGCATATGTCTGGAAACATATCTGCCAGTCTCCGAAAAGCACATGCTCATCTGTCTCTCCGTAATTATACTTCCATTTCTTGCGGTCGGCGCTCTTCGCGCCCTTCCAGCCATTATGCTCTGCCCACGTCGTGGAATAATCGAGATATTCCGGATTTCCCGTGAGCTTGTAAGCCTCCATGTTGCCTGTGTGATAAGCCGCCACATGCCAGAAGGGCCAGCTTTCCGCCGGATGGTTCTTCTGCCAGGTAGTGTTGACCTTGTCTATCACCGTTCTCACATCCTTAGCCTCGTCGGCGGGTTTCGCGGAAGCGGAAACCACAGGTAAAGATGCGAGCAATCCGCAACTGATCAATAATTTGCCAATCTTGTTCATCTGATGTTACCGTTATTGTTCGAAACTTATATATTGGTTGTTTATTTATAAAATATTGATTATCAATTAATTTACTCAAACGGGGGGGTGTTTCGATATTTTGCCTCCTCGTCTTCGCATATTGCGATGGCGACATTCCGAACTCCTCCTTGAAACAAGTGCGGAAATATCCCATGTCATTGAATCCGCTCTCATACGCCGCTTCCGACACCGGGCATCCGTCGGCAAGCATCTCCGCCGAATGCCTGAGTCTGAGTTTACGGATAAACTCCTTGCCCGACATACCCGTCAATCCCTTGATTTTTCTGTAGAGTGTGGAATGACTCATATTCAGGCTCTCCTGCACGAAGGTCATATCAAGTTCCTGCTTGGTCATATTTGCCTCGACAAGAGAGGTGAATTTATCAAGAAACTCCCGGTCGAATTTACCCAGCCTGATTTCAGCCGTCTGCATCTCCCCTCCGTTGTCGGGAGCCGTCGTCGGAACATCCTCCGGAACCTTTACAGACGTAAGCCTTGACGCAAGCTGCGATCTCATGGCAAGCAGGTTGTTGATACGGCTGTTGAGAAGTTTCGCCGAGAATGGTTTGGTGAGATATGAATCGGCACCGCAGTCATAACCTTTCTCCCTATCCTGCAGCGAATCACGCGCAGTAAGAAGCACCACCGGAATATGACTCGTGCGGATATCCTCCTTCACCTTGGATAGCAATTCGAGTCCGTCCATCACCGGCATCATAAGGTCGGTGACAATGATGTCCGGATTATTTCCCACGGCAGCTTCAAAACCCTCCTTGCCATCCGCCGCCTCTATCACTCTGAAAGTCTTGCTCAACGAACCGGAGATATATTCGCGGATATCATCGTTATCCTCCACAACAAGCACTGTAGGACGCGTATCATCTGCCTCCTTCTCCTCTCTCTCCTCCTCAACCACATCATGTGCCTCCTCGTCTGTGTGAAGAGCCTGGGGATAAGTATTGTCTTCAAGAAGAGAAAGGGTGAACACCGTGCCTTTACCCGGTGTGCTCTTCACATCAAGTATACCTTCATGAAGCTCGGAAAGACTCTTCACAAGCGCCAGACCGATACCTGTGCCCGAAGCCTGATATTTACCCTCCGCCTGATAATAGCGGTCGAATATGTGTGGGAGCGCCTTGGATTCTATACCGTAGCCGGTATCAGCCACCGATATGTTCACATATTTTCTGCCATCCCGCTCAGTGCGGAAAAGAGACAGCGTGATCGTGCCCTCCGGCGTGTATTTGACAGCGTTGCTCAGAAGGTTATTGAGCACGGTAAAGATCACCTCCGGATCAAAATATATCTCATTGTCGTCAGCATCACGCGCTATGTCGAACACATAATTCACCTTGTTGTTGCGGTTGAGCTCCTTATAGCGCAAACCTATCTCAATTATGTAATCCGCAAGATTCCTGCGACACACATGCAGGCGCCGGTTCTGTGTGTCCATCTTCCTGAATTCAAGAAGCTGGTTGATCAGATTCAGCAACCTCAGGGCGCTGCCATGTATAATCTTGATTTTCTCCTTGAACTGAACCGGAGTGCTGCTATCGGTAACAAGGTCTTCAAGCGGACCGAGAATAAGAGTCAGCGGTGTGCGCAATTCATGAGTGATATTTGTATAGAAACGCAGACGCTCCTCGTTGAGCTCCATCTTGTCGACATCGTTCTTACGCTCCATCTCAAGCTGAGTGCGCAGATTGAGGCGTTTCTTATAATATTTGATCCAAATGAATATACCTGCACCTATGAGAAGCAGATATATAATCTTTGCCCACCACGTGTTCCATAACGGAGGTGATACAACCAGCCCCATCGACGCGAGGTTCGCATCATCCCATGGCTCATTCGGCATACGGGCGCGGACCTTGAAATTATATTTTCCCGGGGCGAGATTACGATACACCACATGGTTATCGTTCGACGGATGGCTCCACTCAGTGTCAACCCCCTCGAGCATGACCGCATATTCCACAAAGGGAGCGACGGCATAATCAGCAACCGAGAATACAATCCTCAAAGATGAGTCATGACTCAGACGCACATCCTCCCCAACTATATAATCCCTGGGCACATCCATGTTTCCATCTATGCCGGTGCATTCCACAATCTCCACTTTGGGGGCATTACGGCGGTCGCTGATGAAATCAGGTGTGAACGAATGCGCCCCCGCACTTCCTGCGAACACCATATTGCCGGAGCTGTCGCAGGCAACGGCACGGTCGTTGAAGTTAGGAAGATTGAATTCAGAAGGGAAAGTCATGAACTCCCCGGTGCGGCTTAGCCACACGTGCAGCCCGGCATCGGTAGAAAACCACATCCTTCCTTCCGAATCCTCTGCTATCGCACGTAGATTGTCGGAAAGATGCGCGTAGGGATGTTTCAACCGCGTCACGGCAAAATTCTTCTCCGGATTTTTCAGCACGCACAGAGACTTATTGGTCAGGACCCACATCCACCCTCTCGAATCATAACACATGCTGTTGACCGTAGCGCTTTTCATGCTCTCGGCTCCGATATGCACAGCTTTGCCAAATGTTTTGTCGAAGATAAAAACTCCGTTTCCGAAGGTGCTGACCCACAATCTGTCATTACCGTCACGTGCAATACCCGTGACAGACACATTACCCATCAGCTTGTTAGCTGTGGTGACATACCGTGCCTTACCATCCTCATATCTCAGAAGACCTTCCGAGCAACCTATCAGTGTGGAGCCGGATGCCCGGTCGTTGAAAATGACATTCACACCGATATCAGGCTTTCCAAGATCAATCCTTTCAAATCTGTAGGCGGAACGGTCAAGACGAAGCAGCCCGTCATCATAAAGACCTACGAGCAGATCCTTGCCACCTCTGCCAAGAGTGGTTACCCTCACATACGGGTGAGACACATCCGGAGTGAAATATATCACATCCTCAATTTTACCATTCCGGCAAACACCGATAGAGTTGGTTCCACCTAACAGCAACGCACCGTCATAATCGGCAAACACTGACCATATCACCTTATTATCAAACCCGTCAACACCTGCACTGAAATATGGCAGCGCACGGAAAGGTGATTTACGGTGGCTTATGAATTCCAGTCCGGCTCCGTAATTGCAGAGCCATAGATTGCCGAATGAATCCTCAAACATCGACCGCACATTACCATTAGCCACTCCACGAGAGCCGTAATTCAGGCTGTAGCTCCTGAACCGGAGATCGGCGGGACTTCCGGCTGTAAGATCACCGGGATTGAAAATACTGATGCGTCCCATGTCGCATCCCACCCACACAAGACCCGTAGAATCTTCAAAGATAGTGAAAACATGGTCGCTCGCTATCGAATTAGGATTCGACTGATCATGAAGAAACGTATGGAATTCCCCGCGTTCCGGAATAAAAAGTGACAGTCCGTGGTTTGATCCGAGCCATATATTTTTATGAGAATCTATGAATACCGAATGTATCGTGCCTCTGGGTATTCCATTGCTCACTTCCGGTGAGTAACAGAAATTCCTTACTTTGCGGTCGGCTATATCGAACACGGATATACCCTCATAGTTATGCGCTATAACAAGATGACCCCTTCCATCGTCAACTGCAGATGTGAAATTTCCTGGTAGTCCGGAGATTTCCCTCGCGTCATAAATCGTAGACGCGCCATGCTGGTCAAGATGGATTATACGGTTATAATGATTTATTATCCAGATTCCGCCATCCGACGCAGAAAAGATATGCGCCACATTGGATATTCCCGCATCCGCGGGGAGAATATCAGTCTCCACCACACGTGACTTGCAGTCAATGCGACATATGCCGCTTTTTGTCCCTACCCAAAGCTTGTCACTCCCCTTGTCATGATATAGAGCCGAGACTGTGTGACCGCTCAGACCGGAATTTTCATGTGTATATTGCCGGAACGAATGGCCATCGAAGCTGAAAAGACCGGCATCGGTACCTATCCATGTAACTCCGCGGTTGTCTTGCTCGACCCTCGACACGTAATTGGTGGTCAGCCCCTGCCGTGCACCCAGACGCTCATGATTCTTGAATTCAGCAGCATCGGCATCAGTCCGTGCCGCCACTATAACAAGAACGACTAAAGCCATCAGAACCTTACAGGATCCTGTCAGGAAACGCATATATTGTATCAAACCGCAATTTTTCATGGTGTAGGGGAATGTCAACGATTTATGAAAGCTACTTACTATATGCAAAGATAATAATCAAACCGATTATTAGCAACATACGCCTTAAAATTGAACACTTTTACAGTGTAATTTGAGACATATGACTATGAAACGGGGAGGGAACAACGCCCTCCCCGCAATTCATGTCAATCTATATTATCCATTACTGACGGGCATCGGCATCAGCTTCCTGCCATGTCGACCACATCCTGCAGCCTTCATCATAGCCGTCGTAGCCGTAGTTCTGCCAGAGCTGGGCCTCGTTATTGCCTGTCATGGCAAAGTTCGGGATCGGCCAGAAGAGATTCTTCTTATCCATCTTGTAATGGATTTCCTTACCGTTTCCGGTAGTGATATCTCCATTGGTGAAGTTCGGATTGTTATAGAAGGAATAATGCACAAGACGCTGGTACCAGTAGCTACCTCCTGCGATATCTGTGCCCTGCTGTTTATCCCAGGTATTGATGTTATAGGTATTACCCCATTCATCGGCTATGCCTGTCATGGCAAGGATACGCGATACTCGTGTAAGCTCACATTTGCGGAATTCCTCCATATACAGCTCGCGTGCGCGCTCATTCATGATGTCACCGATATTCACTGTGGAATACATATACTTGGCATTGGCGCGTTTACGCAACTCGTTCACATCCTGAGCGGCATCACCGGCACGTCCCTGATACAGTCTTGCCTCGGCCCTTAGCAGGTAAGTCTCTGCCAGACGATAGATGTAGGCGGATCCGTTTGCCCCGAGTGTTGCACCCTGGAAGTCGTTCGCTCCAAGGTTGTCCTCAGCCTTGGCATCCAGCATATATATCTTGTAATAGGGGATGTCGAACCAGCTGCGGATTGTATCCGTGCAGAGGATCTGACCTTTTGTGCGGATAGGCTTGCCGGATTTGCTTGTCACATCCTCCGGAGCGTAAAGCACAAGATTCTGACCATAGCACTTGGCTGTCTTGCTGTTGTTATATTTCATATCCTCCATGCGCAGCCAGTTACCGACTGTCGGATTGTGGCGGAGATCCTGATGGTCTTCCTTATTGCCGTCGGATCCCGGATATACCCAGAGTGTGCGCTGTGCCCAGTCGGTAGGACGTGTGATACCGATACCACGGCCGGACACTCGAAGCCAGTCAAGATTTACATCATAGGTATTATCATTTCTGGAGGGACGGGCGATACCGTTGCCTGATGAACCGTCCGGTGTAAGGATGTTGCCTGCCCAGTGGGGACCAAGCTGGCGGATCCACTTCATGTTCTGGAAAGCCTGTTCGGAAACATTCACGAAAGCAAGGATGTATTCAGTGTTTGCCCCGAGCACCTTGTTCTCCGGGCGGTGAAGATCCCAAATCACGTTGCGCTGTACGCTCCACGTGTTCTGCTCACCCTGCTTGATATCCGAGCCGAATGTGCTTCTCATCAGAGCACGGTCGCTCTGCTCAATGAGTATTGTGGCCTGATTCTCTGCCTCCTTGTACTGACCGTCGGCAAGAAGGCATTTCACATACAGGTGACGGCATGATTCCTTGTTAATCATTCCGTAGACAGTCATATCTTTTTGTGCGGGAACCCACTCCACGGCATTCTTGAGATCCTCTACAAGCATCTTGATGATCTCACCCTGAGGAGTCGAGATATAGTTACGCTTCGGACCGGTAGGGAGTGCGGTCACAAGAGGAAGATTGCCAAACCAGAAAGTGAGGTTGTAGTAACCCCAGGCGCGGTGGAAAAGCGCACGACCTTTGTATTCCTTCTTTTTCTCTTCGGAAAGACCCTCGACACCATCGATAAACGTAAGAACGGTGTTGGCGTATTTCACATGATCCCACATGTCGTTCCACACAAATCCAAGCTCACCGCCTGAATTGTTGTCTGTCGCCATCCAGCTGTTCGGGGTAAGGTTGCCCGCCCAGTTGTCGCGCATCTGGCCGTCATCGGTCTTGGCATGCACCGTTGTCTCGGAAAACATCATGTCCGAGAGCATGAGCATGGAGTTGGTATTACTTGTTGAGATAAACATGCGTCCGAGGTGACGGTCGCAAATCGCCATGGCAGCCTGTATACCCGACTCCGTGCTGAATGTCGTTGTCGGCTCAAACTCCGACATCGGGTCGGGTTTGAGGAAGTCATCGGAGCAGCTTGCCAGCATACCCGCGATAATGGCCGGGGCTGCCAGTCTGATTAATTTATTATTATATGATTTCATGTTATCTGCGTATTAGAATGTGACGTTGATACCAAAATTGAAGAGGCGGTTTCCGAGACCCCAGTTTTCAGGATCGCCGTAGCTCCACTTCGGAGGATTGATGGTGAAGAGATTCTTGATACCAAATGTGACACGAACCTTCTCCATATAGGCTTTTTGTGTCCACTTGCGTGGAAGGGTGTAGCCGAAGGTCAGGTCAGAAAGACGGAGGAAGTTGCGGCTGATAACGCGGTTAACACCTGTCGCTCCAGTCGGTCCCTGCGCCATAAGGCGGGCATAGTAATTGCTCGGGTTCTCGGGTGTCCAATATTCCTTCTCATAGGTGTTGAGACCGTGGATGATGATATCGGAGGCATTGTCAGCATTGCGATATTCACCGGACTGGCTCTTGTGTCCGAGTTTCGAATAGAAGGTGAAGCTTATCGTAAAGTCTTTCCAAAGAGTGAAATCATTTGTCATGCTCAGATAGATAGGAGCATATTTAGTTCCATGGAAGATCTTGTCCTTGTCATTGTAGACAGCGGTACGCTCGCCTGTCTCAGGATCCACGATGTCATCACCGGTATAGTGGTTTGCGACTTTAGGATCACCTGGACGCTGGTTATACTTAGCTGCCTCCTCAGCCTCGCTGGGCTGCCATATGCCGACGACATCATAATCCCAGATCTCACCGATGGCATGACCGATGAACCAGCCGTTGCTCGTATTGTCTTTCTCCTTCTGACCGATAATGTTACCTGCATCATCAAGCACATTTTCCATCTGATAGTCTATATGCTTGATCTTGTTCTGGTTGTAAGAGAATGTAAAGTTGGTGTTCCATTCGAAGTTTTGGTTGGCTATATTGAGCGAGTTGATGGCAAGCTCAAGACCCATGTTGTCAACGCGGCCGATGTTTGTGGCTACACTTGAGAAACCGGAGAAGCCGGGAAGCGACATATTCATGATCATGTCGTTGGTTTTCTTGTAATACCAGTCGATGGAGGCGTTGATGCGGTTGTTGAGGAAACCGAGGTCAAGACCTACGTTGAATGCCTCTGTCTTTTCCCAATGAAGGTCAGAGTTGGCCATACGACTCATGGTCAGATATTTCAAATCAGAAACCACTTTACCTGACGCATCCACATAGTTGTATGTCGCTCCCATACCGGAACCTAAGTTCGCCAGAGCGATGTACGGGTTACCGAGATCTCGGTTACCGTTCTTACCCCATGACAAACGGAGCTTACCAGTATTCCACCAGTCGTTGATAGGCTCCATGAACTTTTCGTTGGCGAAGTTCCATGCCAAAGCAAAGGAGGGGAATGTAGCATGAGGATAGTTCTGACCGAATGCTGAATAACCGTCGCGACGCACTGAAGCTGTGATCATATAGCGGTTGTCGTAGCTATAGAACGCACGTGCCAGAAGGGCATCAGCACTCTGATGGGTGTCATTGGTCGAGAAGCTGGAGATTTCCTTGGTAGCGTTCTGAGTATTGTGGAATCCGAGGGCATCTGTAGGATCTATGCCGCGGGCATGGATATAGTCGCTCCAGTATTTGCGGTCCTCAGCCTCCTGAGCCAATGTCAGCATCACATGGTGGATATCATTGAATGTGTAATCCCAGTTGATGGTGTTGTTGAGTGACCAGTCAAAATTCTTACGCCATTCACGGTTCACACCCCTGTCTTCCTTATTGGAGTTGGGCAGGTCAGCACTCATGAAATAGCGGTCCCAGAAATACTGGTAACGCGGTGCTATATTGAACTGATAAGAAATTCCGAAAGGAAGAGTTACATTGACATAGAACTTGGAGTTCAACACCATGTATCCTTTCTCAAGTTCCTCATAATTCTGATAGAAGAACTGGTTCTGGAAAGGCTGGAAACGGTTGGTACCGCCCATAGGGAACTGCAGAAGCTCACCTGTGTTTTTGTCCCAGGGACTCGAGAAAGGAGAGAACTTCATGATGTTTGCATTCTGAAGGTCATCGCTGTAGCTGAGAGCCTTGTCTCCGTCTGTACGGTGCTGGAAATTCACATTTCCACCGATCTCCAGCCAGTTGGTCACCTTACCGCTCAGTCTCATAGAGGCGCGGAGTGTACTGTAATCATTACCTTTGATGACACCTTGATTCTTCATGTATCCGAAACTCATGTAATAGTTCATCTTGTCGGTACCACCGGAAAGACTGAGGTTGTAGTCCTGATTTAGACCGGTGCGGAATGCGTAGTTATACCAGTCGAAAGTGTCATTGTCAAGGAAGTTTGAGAAAAGAAGACTCTCTTCATCCAGACCGATACGGCGTCCGAACACGCTGCGCGGTGACTCTCCATCTCCGTTGGTGGTATAACCCATCCATTGGTCAAGGGTTATGCCGTATTTCGCAAGATTTGCATCAGAGGGATACTCATAGTAGCCGGGATTTGTCTGGCCACTCTGGTAATCGCGGTAGTTACCGTTTTCATCAAAACCGTATGAATCACGCTTATAGAAGTCCGAACGGTAACCAAGATAACCTTCCGCATCGTAATATTTACGGTATGCGCTCTTTGTGTTGATACCCCAGTTGGCACTGAGTGTCACAGAGGGACGTCCCGTGTTGCTACCTTTCTTTGTTGTCACGATGATGACACCGTTGGCAGCCTTGGCACCATAGATGGCAGCCGAAGATGAGTCTTTAAGGATGTCAATCTGTTTGATATCATCAGGGTTAATCTCGGAAAGCTCTCCATAGAACTGCATTCCGTCGAGGATGATAAGTGGGCTGGAACCTGTTCCAAGAGAGTTCTTGCCTCGGAGCTCAAGATCACCACCACCTTTTGCAGATGAGTCATAACCTACCTGAAGACCGGCAACACCTCGCAGAAGATCCTGCACTGTCTGAGGATTCGCGTCAGCGATCTTATTAGGATCTACCTGTGTGATGGCTCCTGTAAGGTCTTTCTTCTTCATCGAGCCATAACCGATAACGACCACGTCCTCAAGGAGCTCTGCATTCAGGGCAAGTTCGATTCTCAGAGGTTCGTTGGAATTTGTGACCTTCACTTTCTTGGGAGCATATCCCACGTAAGAAACTGTAAGGGTCTGCCCTACGGCCGCGCGGATTTCGAAATTACCATCGAGGTCGGTGCTCGCACCTGTCGATGTTCCTTCAACCTGCACGGTGGCGCCGATCAGCGGCTCCCCTTCCGTGTCCACCACCACACCCTTTACCAGGCGTGATTCCGGAGCTGCCTGCGCGCTCAATGCGAATAGCTGGGCGACCAGCAGGCACATTAGGAAAATTGCTTTTTTCATTTCAATTTGGTTAGTTATTGAATTATTAAGGTTAATCGTCCATAAAGAGTATGAATGCCTCCATCCATACTCTTTTCCCTTTTCCGGGGATAGTTATCATCATGTATTCTTCCACTGAGTTTCATGGCCGCAGCAAGAGCAAACACTGATGCAACATGGCGCCTAAAAAATCTTTCCTTTACCTAAAAACTTCTAACCTGCAAAACAAACATTCTATGAGTATTCATTTCCAATGAAGTCCTCCTGACTTCAGATACTCTTCAACGTGCTGAGTTAACCTTATGAACATTTACTGCGCAAAATTACAATCTCCGGACGCTTTATAAAATAGGGAAATTTCCCTAAAACAAATGACATTTTGTTCATGCAAAGGTTTGCAGGTTTCCCACTGTTACTGAACCATTTCCCTGCGGTCGCAACACTGCATAGTCTGAATGTTCAATCATAAATGACAAATCGTCCAATCACATCTTTTGAACGGTTTGCCTATTTTTCGGCACACTCCATATTTATAACTTTGCCGTCGGTAAGGGGAGACATCAAAACAGAAAAATTGGAACTGCCCTTGCCAAGAGTCCGCCCCTAAAGCTAATTTTTTATGAGACGGACTCTAACGTTAACCATATTCATTAACCTAAAATCATTTTTATGAAAATTTCTACTTTATTTCTCGGTGGTGCTCTTCTGATGAGCACATCTGCAATGGCTCAGGACAATCTGTTGGCAAAAGCAAACGAAGGCGCGCTCGGCGACAAGGGTGCGATGGCTCAGAACGGTTGGCAGTGCTGGAAATTCCCCTTCACTTATGATCAGATCGATGAAGAATTCACATTCTCAGAAGCGACACAGATTGAATGGGATTCCAATGGCCCCGGTGGAAACGGCGTGCGTTGGGAGAACAAGAGCTCGGCAGTGACCTATAATGGCGCAAGCTACAGCAAGCCTGTTGCATTCATACGCTGGGATAATGGCTCCATGCACTCTTTCTGGTTCGTTTATCCCGTTGAGATCTCAAAACCGGGAGTTTATGAATTCTCGATGCTCGGTGGCGAATGGAGCAACTGCAGTAGCGACTCAGACAATTCTTACCTCAAGACCGATGGTTCCCAGTCTGCCATAATGGTGGCATTCTCAAACAAAATAGGTCCGGAAGGTATCCGTTGGGAAGGCTGGGCGGATGGCGTTGACGAGGCCACTCTCGCTATCTCAGAGATAGGCATCCCGACCGAAGGTCAGGGCAAACTTTTCCTTTTCCCGAAAACCGCCAACGACCAGGCTACCCTCCAGAAATGCACCACAATGCTCGATGCTCCTGAGGCAGGCACATACTACGTACAGTTACTCGGCTCACACGCCCTCGATGTGATTTCAGATCTGCAGCTCGTATGGAAAGCTGACCTCTCCGCTGTGGAGGAAATCGGTATGGATAGCCAGGTTGTATCGACTACATATTATGGCATAGACGGCACGCAGATCCTCACTCCCGCCTCCGGTACATTCGTGATCGAAAAAAGCGTGATGAGCGATGGCCGCATCAAGACAGCTAAGAAAGTGATCCGCTGATCATCAAACATATAAAAGAGTGTATCCCGACCTCGGGAGACACTCTTTTTTCTCCGGAGTCACGCTCCGGAGCCACTTCTTACAACCTAATAACAAGACTAATCATGAAAATGCTCAGAAAATTAGCCTGCCTGGCAGTTCTGACGGCAGTATGCTCACCCCTATGGGGCGAAACAATCTCCCAGGATCAGAACATCTCTGTTCTCACTGACCGGAATATAGACCTGACAGGCTCAGCGCAACTGCATCTCACATCGAAAAAACCGATGGAAAATTCCACCGTGAATATCATCGGAGAGAACGCATGGCTCTATTTTGACGCCGTGAAACCGACAAATGTTGTCAGCACCTATCTCCCTTCTGTGAAGATCGACGGCACCCCGGCAGATATTACCACCAATGTCCGCATCGCGGAATATGGAGCTGGAACCGTATTGATTCCTCATGGCATAGAAGCCTGCGAAAAGGCGCTCACAATCTATTCAGGCGCAAATTTCACCGGTGACTCCCAGACTGTTGCCATAGAGAACTTCAATACCGACTTAGGGAAATTTGACAATAACATCCGCTCCATAAAACTCCGCAAGGGATTCATGGCTGTACTCGCCAACAACCCTGACGGCACTGGTTACAGCCGTTGCTACATAGCTTCTGACGGTGACCTCGAAATTCCCGAACTTCAGGAAGGCTTCACCACAAAAGATGGCTCCGACCGCAGTTTCGTCTCCTATATCCGCGTAACAAAATGGCAATGGGTTACGAAAAAAGGATGGTGTGGATGGAACCAGGATATACTGGATCTGGTGAATTGCACACACTCATACGGATGGAGCGCGGGAGGCCCTACCGACAAGATCGACCGCGAATATGTGCCTCAACGCCACCATATCGGATGGCCAAGTTTTGATGAAGTAAAGAGACTTGACAATGTAAGTCACCTCCTCGGACATAATGAACCCGACAACACAGGCGACCCCAAAGAGAAACCTTCAAGCCCTGAAGAAATAATCTCAGAATGGCCGGAATTCTTCAAGACCGGTCTCCGCATAGGATCTCCCGCCCCGACAGGAATATGGGGCAACTGGCTCACCCGCTTCTTCAATCTTGCGGATTCTCTGAACTATCGCGTTGACTTCGTGGTGTATCATCAGTATGAGCACACTGCAGATTTCGCTTCACGTGTGAACAAAGCTGTGGAGGTGTCTCACGGCCGACCTGTGTGGATAACGGAGTGGAACAACGGTGCCAACTGGACCACAAACAATGAGAACGACTGGCCCAACAAAACCGGTATCCAGTGCGATGCCGACGGCAACCCGTTGGAAAATGGCGGTACGGTAACTCTCCCGGCAACCAAGGCAAATCAAGAGAAACAGCTTGAATACATGAAAAAGGCACTCGCCAATATCGATGCATGCGACAAGCTGGAACGCACTCATTTCTACAACGCTGTCCAGGATGCCAGAGCCGTGGAACTCAGCGGGAAACTCACTCTTTCCGGAAAATATTTCGCTGATTACGCTTCTAAAATAGCATTCAACAGGGATGCCGAGTATGTTCACAACTGGAAGATCGCCCCACCTTTTGTCAAGCTGGGATATTCCGATGATTACAAGAACACACGCCTCACATGGTATGACCACAACGGCGAGACAGGCAAGAGCTATACGGTATACCGCCGCGATGACTCCAACAAGACGTACAATCCGATAAAAGTGCTGGAACTCGGCAAGGACTATCAGGCGGGGCAAACCGTAGTGTTCGAAGATCCTATAAAATGCTCCGAACGTTACCGTTATTACGTGAAAGCGACGGCATACGACGGCAAGGAATCGATAGAATCCCGTAAAATGGCGGTATGGCGCGACAATGAGGTTGAGGCTGTGGAGCTTAAATGCTCTTCGGTAGAGCCTACCACTGTTCGCGCGGAATGGACCGAGACAGAAGGCGCACGCGGCTACCGTCTGGAGCGCCGTCTGGTATCCTCTCCGGAGAAACCTGAAGGTGAGACCGATTTCACAGTCGTGCTTGCCAACACTTCCGATAAATCATATAACGACACGCATGTCACTGAAAACAGTGTATATGCCTATCGCGTGGCTGTGCTAAGCAATGCCGATGGCACTCCCTATTCCGATGAGGTTAGGGTAACCACTCCTTCAATCTCCACTCCTCCGGAAGGTGTTCTCAATGCATTCGCCGGATCAGGAGATGCAAAAGTATCACTCGCATGGGACAAGACATACCGGACTACATGGACCATTGAGCGTGCTGATTCTGAAAACGGCCCGTGGTCCACGATCAAAGAGAATATTTCTCAGATTCTTTACGATGACACGGATGTACAGAACGGAATGACATATTATTACCGCATTCTTCCGACACGTCTTGGCATGAAGGGTGATTATTCGGAGATACTTACTGCATCTCCGAAAGAAGGGAACTTCATGTATATCCCCTTCTGCGAAGGAGGTTTCTTCTCCGCCCGCGACTATTTCAACGGCAAGAAATCAACGCTCTCCGCCGGCTCCACATGGGTTGAAGACCGAAACGGCAATGCAAAGAGCGCCGTATATCTCAAGCCTGGCAAAGAGGCTTACATTCAGCTTCCGAATTCAATCATGAGCACCATAAGCGACTTCACAATAGCGGTATGGATCAAGCCGGGAACCACTGGCGGACGCATCTTTGATTTCGGCACAAGCACATCGAAATTCATGGTCCTCAACTATAGCGGCGGGCAGTTCCGTTACAAACTGACGGACGGCACCTCGACAGTCGACAAGAACAATATCGCCAAATCAATGCCCGAAGGAGAATGGAGTCATGTGGTTCTGACACAATCAGGCAACATTGCCAAACTTTATGTTAACGGAGAGGAAGTGACGACAATCACAGATGCTCTCGCTCCAAGCATAATGGGCAAGACCACCGCCAACTACCTCGGCAAATCGCAGTGGAGCAGCGACCCGCATCCGGATTTCACATTCGATGACCTATACATCTTCAACCGGGGTATGGATGCCTCTGAGGTAAAAACTCTGATGCAGACACCGGGAATCTCCGAAGTTGACGAAATCATGGACGACAATCTGTTTGAGATCCACGTAGAGAATGGTGATCTGGTGATCGTTACCTCTGAAACAACAGATCTTCCAATATACTCCGTCGACGGCCGCATCATGAAAACTGTCTATCTATCTGCGGGCGAGAACCGTATCTCCGGCCTCGACAAGGGAATCTATATTGCCAAAGGCAAAAAGGTGTTTATCCGATAACTTAGTTTTTTCATGAATCAGATACCATCGGTGATATTATTCACCGATGGTATCTTCAATACAATCATTCGGGAAATGACAATATATAAATATCTATTAACCTTTGCGTTAGTGACAGCTGGCACTCCTGTCATAAACGCACAGACGGATGTCACGGCAAAATACATTACAAACCCCTCATTTGAACTCGACGATCTGGACGGTCTGACCGCCGTAAACAACAATTCCGACGGACTTAGGGGATGGAGAATATCTGATCCTCAAGGATGGTCTCTGTCAGGAATCGCCGACCCGACATTAATCGTGACAACCGACTGCTATACCGACAACAATTTCGGTAAAGTAACGACCCTGGCCAATGGCAACCAGGCTTTCTATATGCGCGTGGGATGGGTAAGCGGTGCTTCGTCCCTCTCTCAGAAAGTGACACTTCCTGCGGGCAGCTACCGACTGACAGCAGATATCCGTTCGGCTTACAATGGAAGCGCCAATTCTGCCTTCACACTGTGCGCCGGCGACCAAAGCCTGACTGAGGATTTTGCACAAGGTTCTGCAGGATATTTCGCAAACGCACCCTGGAGCACAGTCAGCGTTGACTTCATGAACACCACAGCGGGAGAGGTGACAATCTCTCTGGATGTAACATGGAAATCAGGCGGAAGCTGCGTGATGATTGACAATGTCAGGCTCTATGAGATACCTGTGACCGAACCAACTGAGGATCCGACAGAAAAGGATGTGGAAAGTCTGACAGAAGGCAAGATAACACACGATTTTGTGGCGGAGACCGACATGCAGGATGACCTTATGAGAATGCTTGCCGCTTTCTCAAAGTATATAAAAAACGACTACCAGGCTTGCGATTCCCCCAATAGTCTTAACGAGGCTTGCGGATGCTTCATGGGCGAAAACACGATGGCCAACGACGAGAAGGGCGTACGTACCAATGCCGACCTTTCCATGATCAGTGCTTTCCTTGTAAGATATGGCCGAGGCAAGGTAACATTGCCCGAGGGCGTGACCTGGGAGGATCTGGAGATGATGGCACACAATTCCCTGGTCTTCGCCTACTCCACCCATAAAGCCAATAAGCTGAAGACTTGCAAGGGAGGCAATTATTGGGGCTCAGTCTCCAACAGCGACCATGTATGGGAATCCTCACTCTGGGCTATGTCTGTGGCATACTCCGCTTTCTTCCAATGGGATAAACTGTCAGAGACACAGAAAGGATATATCCGCGCGATGCTGATTGCGGAATGTAACTATGAACTGGAACGATCCATACCGACAGGTTTCTCCGGTGACACCAAGGCTGAAGAAAACGGATGGGAGGCTGATATACTTGCCGCCACACTCGGTCTGTTCCCTGATGACGATCTGGCACCACGATGGTTCAACCGTCTCCGTGAATTCGCCATCAACAGCTATTCCCATGCCAGCGATAAGGATGATGACACAGTGATTGATCCCGACTACGACAACACTACTGTGAGCGATCTCTACAGAGGCAACAATCTCTATGATGACTACACGCTGCAGAACCACAATCTTTTCCATACAAGCTATCAGAACGTGGTGATGCAAGAGTTAGGCGAAGCTGCCCTCGCTCTCAGACTTTTTCAGAAGGGGCTTTACGGCACTGAAAAATGGAAGACGAACGCTTTGATGCACAATAACCGCGAGGTGATGGAGAATGTGCTCAACAAACTCGCCCTTGCCGATGGAGAGTTGGCGATGCCTAACGGAAACGACTGGAGCCTCTTCCTATTCGACCAGATAACTTCTTATTCCACGATGGCTTGCTTCCTTAAAGACCCGGATGCGCTGATGCTCGAGAACATGGCCTACAAATTCATCAAAGCTCGCCAGCAGACCACTGCCAACGGCTCCTGGTTGCTCAATGCCGATGTCGGCGCGCGCAGAATGGGCGTGCAGGGGCACCGCGTGATGATGACATGGCTTATGCACAACGAACTATCCACAGCAGACCTGGCTCCCACAAAGTGGGAGGATTTCAGGGAGGCTCATTCTGATGCGGAAGTGCTTAAAGCGCAGAATGTGGTGAGGGCTTCCACAAAGGACAGGTTCTCTTGTTTCTCGTGGAGCAGCGGACTGAAAAGCTACACAGGCTATTTCACACCTAACACCCCGGACAACAACAAGATCATCGTACCATTCCGCGCCAACAACACCGGAAACCTCATAGGCTGGTATGATGTGCCGGGAAAAACCACTGACGCGTCACCTGTAGTGAGCGGAATATACAACCTCAACGGGGATGCCTGGACCATGAACGGAGAACTGAATACAAACCAGGCTTCACTCAACAACCGCTTCGCGATTTATTCCACTCCGGGCAATGCGCTCATATATATCGACTATGTCCGCTCCAATGCCGATATAACCATAAAACGTGAATTCGGGGGGATGCTCGCTATCAGCACCGATCCTTTCATGAAAGAGAAACGTACTCTTTATTATGGAGACGGGAAACATCTGCAGAGCGATGGCAAGAAATTCGTCAATTTAGAATCCGGCTGGGTGAATATCGACAATTCGATCGGCATGGCTTCCACTTCGGGCAAAAAGATCGGCTTCGGACTGCGGGCAAACAACAATTCAATAAGCACTTCGCAACTATATCCGATGTACGCCTCCGATAACCGCCAGGTGAAAAGCGGTGACATCGTGGACCGCCGCAATCTCGTATATTACAGCAATGTGGACGCAGCAACAACCCAAAGAATGGCGGAAGGCATAATTCCTCTGACTGCCAATGTCAACGAGGGGTGGAACGGCGTCATAGCTCCTGATCCTGACGGTTCAAGATATATGGTGCTCGCCAATTTCGCATCCGCGGAACCGGGGGTGCTCTCGAAAGTTACGGTGGACGGATACGCTCCAGTGTTTTCTGTGCCTACGGAAATATCCGAGGATGGAAGCTCAGCGAAATTCTATCTGGAGCAAAACAATTCCGTATCCGGAGAACTCTGCGTATATCTCAAAGGGAGCGGTCTTACAGCTGTTCTTGATCAAAACGATCCCCGCATCGCCTATATCTCCAACAGCGGATCGAAGAGCTCCACGGCCGATGCTTCAATCTTCTGCGGCTCGATGCTGACCGGATCAACGGTTCTCGCACCCGGAAAATGCGTCAAGGCAACTGTCAGCGGCGGCAAGGTGGTGTTCACAGACAGCACAATGCCCCAGACTTCCATGAACGACCTGACGGAAGGATACACGGATGTGACAGACAGATACATACCAAATCCCAGTTTCGAGAAAGACAAAACATATGGAGTCATTGGATCCGGAACTGTCAGCGCCGGTGAGTTCAACCCCTGCTATATCAACGATGTTAAACCTGCGAACTCAAATTTCATAAATATCCTGCCGGTAGAGGAATGGTCGCAGAACGCCGTGCCGGAGGGTGAATCAGCTTATTGCCGCATGTATTCTATGCCTTATGGCTCGAATCTCTATTGCGTGAGCGTAGCGGGCAACTATGCCGCCCAATGTCCTCCTTACGTTGCGGATGACACCGATGGTGACCGTTGCCTGACTGTGCTCAATTCCTGGGCAAAGGGCGACAACGTGATTAGCAGCAAGGCTTCGCTGCCTGCGGGAACATATCGTATGCTACTCAATATGCGATATGAATGCCCCAACGAAGAGAGCAACGACGGTCGCACTATCAAGGCGGGCGGGAATGAGAACTCATCGCTCACCGGTGTCACAATCGATGGCATAACAGACTTCCGCTATCCGACAGAATCAGCGCAGTGGAATACTATGTGTTGGGATTTCACGCTCGAAAATGAGACAGACGTGGAATTCAGCATCGGCTACAGCACCTCCGACTCCAAAGGGGCAGCTAACAACACACTTCTTTACGCCGACAATCTGAGACTCCTTGCCAAGAAAGGCACCGGAATCAAAAGCATTGATCAAACCGATGCATATCTTGTCTGCACAAAATACTACTCGCTCGATGGCGTGTCTATCCTACGCCCAGCACCTGGCACCGTAGTGATTGCCCACCGCATCCTGAGCGACGGCAGCGTCTCAGTATCGAAAGAGTTGATCCGCTGACACCAGTCATTTTCCAATACAGAAAACAATACAGTTGCTTAAGCAACTTAAATATCAATACATTTCATAAACTAATAACAAAAAAAAATGAAGCTATTTTCATATTTGTCGACCATAGCTATTGTCGGCACAATTTCCTTGGGATCCTACGCCCAGGAATCAACCAACCTAATGGATGGAGCCATCACCAGTCACAAAGGAATAGAAACACCTGCGGCTCCATGGTATGCTTACAACACTTCCACAAATGAATTCGGCAACGGTGATGGCTGGCAGTTCAGGGCAGAAAGCGGTGGCATGAATGACACCGGCACAGCGAAGCAACTTTTCCTTCGTTGGAATGCCAATGATTCCAAATGGATCTATGCCTACAAAATCAACCTGCAGGCAGAACATTCCTACACTTTCACCTGCGATGCCACAACAAATGACAACAAAACCAATACACTGGTCATATGTTCAACTACCGACATGGCAGAAGCCCAAAGCCTTTCAGGCGAAAAATATAAGCTTGATGGCATAAACAACGACAAGCTGTGGACCTCACCGTTGAAAGTAAGCTACACGTTCTCCACTCCATATGCAGGTGATTACTATATCGTTTTCAAGAGCTCAAATCTTTCTGGAAATATAATTATCAGACTTGCGAACGTATCTCTCGTTGACAATGGAGAGATTGATTATGTCGGGATAGCCCTTGGCGAACTCAAGAAATCCATCGAAACGGGCAAGACAATCGCCAACTCTGACATTATTACAAACCCCGGACTTCTTCAAGATCTCAAAGACGCAATCTCAGCCGGCGAGAAGATGAATGAGAGCAACACCCGTGAAGAAATCGATGGTGCCAAGAAAGCCATTGATAGCGCAAGCAGCGCGGTGACCAATTTCGTATCTGTGTTTGCTCCCGTAAAGGAGATGTTCGACAAGGTTCTCGAAACCGGAACAGCAGAGACCGAAGGTTACGCTGATTTCAAGGAGACGGCAGATGAAATCTACAACACTGCCCTGAACGACAAAGATCTGAACAGCGAAAGCGTCCTCTCCGCAAGAAAGAATCTTGTCGCTGCCCAATATGCTTATCTGGCATATGGATATAATGAGGATCTCACATCCAAGATTGTCAATCCAAGCTTTGAGGATGATCTCAACGGTTGGAGCGGATACGGCTTCTCTAAACAGAATAACGATAACAGCACTGTCGTAGCTTACAAAGATGGCAACAATTACGTAGAGAAATGGGTCAGCAGCTCACAAGGTGTCGGAAACTGCAAAATCCACCAGACAGTGAATCTCGAGCCTGGAGACTATGTGCTCATAGCGTCCGCTCAAAGCCAGAGACAAGGCCAGACATGGGATGCCGGGGGTGCAAATCTGTATGCAGGAGAGGCAAAGACCCAGGTATTATTCATGAATGTATATTCCGTGAAATTCACGGTTGAAGAATCTGACGAGACTCCGGACACAAGAGCTGATGAGACATCGGCAGGCATAGACACGAATCTCGGTTACGACGTGACAGGCGGCACAGGCAACTGGGTAAGCGTTGACAATTTCAAACTTTACAAGAAGCAGAAGAGCATACCCTCTGCAGTCGAGGAACTTGATGCCGACCTGAATGCCACCCCGGAATATTACGATCTTCAAGGCCGTAAAATCACCAACCCTGAGAACGGTCTCTATATCGTTAAACAAGGTAACAAGGTAACCAAAAGAATCATAAGGTGAGCAAAAGACTGGTTTAGTCAAAAGCGCGACGGAAACATCAAGGTTACAAAAAAAATTGTCCGCTAAACCACTCTTAAGAGCTGTTTTGACACAGCTTTATCACTGCGGAGGAAGTGCATTCACAGCACTTCCTCCTTTTATTCTATCCCAATTTTCCAAGATACTTAATTACCCTGCTGCCCATTAGAATTTACTGTTGTCCGGTAAATTTTGAAACCTTAATAATTAGAACGCTGAACCTCGTTTCACTTTATAAACGCGGAACTCACGCGGAACTATGATATTCTGGCAAAGTGTACTGAAGAAAGACACAGAGCGGACAAATCAGGACTGAGGTCCTGATTTGTGGCGCTGAACGCAGGTGGAACGACAGGATTATGAGTTATTCCTGCTTTCAATTGACTGCGAGCTGCCGGCTCGTTCCGCCTGCGTTCCGCGCCGTTAAGAAAGCCGGAGGCATTCTTACCCGCAAGGTTTATATGCTCACTTGGCAAGAAAGTTCCGCGTGAGTTCAGCGTTCAATAGTGGAACGGAATTCAGCGTTCTGAATAACTTAAGTTCTGAGTCTAAAACCGCATTCGCTGCGACTGGAAACAGATCAGTTTCTCGCGACAGAGGCTTGTGTGGAAATAAAATAGTTCATCACGATACCGGTTCAGTCGTACCTCTCCCCCTGTGAGCAACAGTTGTCCCAATTTGCTTTCAATGACTCTGACAGGCAAAACTCGTGATTCATCACCGGACTTACGCGATACCTGCATATTTTCAAGCATATACCGATACCCATACAAAAAATCACGATTAAGAGAATGCAAAGGTACAAATTTTTGCGATTATAATCTCAGATTTTACAAAAAACTGCGATTACAAGAATATCTTTCTCTTGTAATAATTTTTGTTGTCTGGGTGATATTTTGTAACTTAGCAACTGTTTATTTAAAACTCGATCAACCATGTACAGATTTTTTGTTGCAATTTGTCTCGCAGCTTCGATAATTGTTCCTACACTTGCGGCCGCACGGGATATAGCGGGAGATTGGTCGGGAAAACTGCAAGCGGGATCTATCGCCCTGAAGCTCGTTTTCCATATACCTGCCGATGATTCAGCCGTTACAATGGATTCTCCTGACCAGGGGGCATTTGGAATAGATGGCGAGACAGTCACCTTAACGAATGATTCCATCAGTTTCCGGATTCCAAAGCTGATGATGACATACAACGGCGCGTTGAAGGATGGCAAGCTCGAAGGCACCTTCCAGCAGGGTGGTCTTAAGATTCCACTTGTTCTTGAACGGGGCGTTGAGAAGCCGAAGCGTCCTCAGACTCCCCAGCCTCCGTTCCCTTATAAGGAGGAGGATGTAACCATCTCAAACACCGCCGCCTCTTCTTCTCTTTCCGGGACTTTGACAATACCGGAAAATGCCGATGCCTCGACTCCGGTGGTTCTATTGGTGAGCGGGAGTGGACTGCAAAACCGAGACGAGGAGCTTTTCGAACACCGTCCGTTTGCTGTTATTGCTGATTATCTGGCGCGTAACGGAATCGCTTCACTAAGATATGACGACCGCGGATGCGGGAAGTCAACGGGGGATGTGACAAATGCCACTACCGCTGATTTCGCTTCAGACGCAAAGGCTGCCATCGAATGGCTGCGCGGACAGAAACGATTTGGCAAGACCGGCATCATCGGCCACAGCGAAGGCGGCATCATTGCCTATATGCTTGGCGCGGAGAAAAAAGGTCCGGACTTCATCATATCGCTCGCCGGTCCGGCGGTAAAGGGAGCTGAAATAATCGCTTATCAGAATAAGTATTCCATGATGAAGGCAGGCATTCCGGAAAAGAGCGCGGAGGAGAAAGCGGAAGCGGCTGTAAAGCATCTTTCGATGCAGTCTAATCCGTGGATGAAATACTATCTTGAATATGATCCTGCCGCTGCCTTGGGTTCCCTTAAGATCCCGGCATTCATCGTTTACGGAGAGAAAGACATGCAGGTCCCTCATGCGCTTAATCTTGAGCCAGCAAAGCGACTCGCTAAAAAAGCAAAGATCCGCGAATACGCGGATCTCAATCATCTTATGCAACATGCGGAGACCGGCGATATGTCGGAATACAGCACCATCGAAGAGACAATCTCACCGGAGCTGCTTTCCGACATAGTCACCTTCATCCGCTCTCTCTTATCTTGATTTAGAATCTATATCGGAAAGGAGCGACTTGACAGCAGCTTCGAGCTGCGCATCGCGACCTTTCACCACATCTGCCGGCTCGTTGGCCACCTTGATATCCGGTTCAAGCTGGGTATTCTCAAGCACTGTGCCTTCGGCTGTGCGGAATGCTACTACAGGAACTCCGAAGAGCATATCGGGATTCTGAAGGGTTATCCAGTTCACGCTCGACATGGTGCCGGGAACGGGCATACCCACGAGTTTACCTAATTTCTTGTGCTTATACACCCATGGTGTGCCATGCGCATTGCTGTAGTTGGCCTCTCCTATCACCATAACGGAGGGTTTGTTCCAACGGCGCGAGGGCATCTCGCCTGTAGGACGGCCATGCACTTCCTGCGTGAGATATTTCTCTCCGCTGAAGAGCACCTCTATATCTTCATGAAGACGACCGCCACCGTTCCAGCGGGTATCGATCACAATGCCCTCCTTTCCGTAATATTTACCCAACAGATTGGAATATATCTCGCGGAAGCTGTCGTCGCTCATCGAGCGGAGATGCAGATAGCCGAGGCGACCACCTGAGAGGCTATCTACCGCTGCCTCGCGGCTCTTGACCCAACGGCGGTAAAGAAGCTCGTTCATAGCGCCGGTTGTGATTGGCAACACAACCTCTTCCCATGTCTCACCGGTAGACGGACGACGCAGGGATACTAATGTTTTCTTTCTTGCGGTGTTGTTGAGAAGTGTCTCCCAGTCGCCAGAACCGGCTGTTTTCTCGCCATTGATGGCCTCAAGAATATCTCCGGGACGCACCTTGGTTGTGGCGCGGTCAAACGGACCTCCGGCAACAATCTCCTCGATCACCACATCATCACCTTTGCCCGACATATCGAACAGAAGACCTAACGATGCTGTGGGATCTACAGCGGCATCGGGATAATAGCGTGCCCCTGAATGCGACACATTTAGCTCGCCAAGCAGTTCGCTGAGCATATCGGCAAAGTCATAACCATTGTTGATATGGGGCAGGAAACGGCGGTAGTTGGCCACATACATATCCCAATCCACAGGCATCTCGGGAAGATAGAAACGCTCGCGGGCTTCATTAGCCACATAATCAAGCATCACCTCACGCTCCTTCACCGGATCGACCTTCACTTTGCCTGAGACTGATACATTCTTGACTTCCTTGCTCTTGGGATTGAATTTCTTCACTGCGGAGCCTACAAGCCAAATATTACCGTCTTTGTCGGTCTGCATGCCGCTGCCTCCGCCGCCGAGTTTCTTAACCAGCGAAACATCCCCTTTGCGCAGATCTTTCTTCCAAAGGTCATAACCGCCCTCGAATGCCGAGAGATAATACAAAGTGCCGTCTTTGGAGACAACATAGTCGCTCAGCTGCGAGGAGTTGGGAGTAAGACGCACTATGCGGTCCATGATTCCTTCCGGCTCAACTTTGATTGTCTTGGAATCCTTGGATGCATCTTTCGCCGCATCCCCTTTCTTATCCTTGCCATCTTTCTTACCACCCTTCTTTTTAGGATCGTCTTTCTTGGCGGCTGCTTTCTTCTGCTGGTCTTCCACCTCCTTGAGAAGAGCATAATCTTCTTCGGAAAGACGGAATTTGTCGTATGCCTCCTTATTGAGGAACACCATCATGACATCATATTCCGATCCCCAGGACGCATGATTGCGCATACCGTAACGCTCTGATGCGAACACCACTGCGTTGCCATCTTCTGTGAATCGCGGCTCCTGGTCAAAGTAGCCGGTATTGGTGAGCGAGATAAATTCTCCACTGTCGGCATTCACAATGGCGATATCGCCGTAGGGATCATGCATCGGATTCATGATCTCCATTGTCAGCCATTTGCTGTCGGGGCTCCACGCCACTCCGTAACCACCTGTGCGATAGTTGGTGATCTTATCTTCCAGCGTCTTGATGGCTCCGGAAGCAAGATCCATTATCTTCAGGATACGGCGATCCTCGATATACGCCATCTTCTTACCATCGGGAGAGATGACAGGATATCCTCTCTCCACACCGTCTTCGGGGAACACGGCTGTCTCCTCAATAAGAGTGGCGTTTGAGAAGTTGGGATCATCCTTGCGTTTGATGGATGCCTTGTAGATATTGCTGCGTCCGGAACGGAGGGAACCATAATACAATGTGCGGCCATCTGCGCTCCATGACAGACCGGACTCCACTGCGGGAGTGTGGGTTATCTGCTTGATGGATGGGTATTCGGTTGATGCCACGAACACCTCGCCACGCGATGTGAATGCCATCTGCTTTCCATCGGGAGAAACAGCTGCTCCCTGCACCCGGCTGAAGGGGATGTTTTTCACATCCTCTACGTTGTCATCTGTCAGATTTATCGCCAATTTCGCAGGTTTGCCTCCCGGCTGCATGGTGAACAACTCTCCATTATATACGAATGCGAGACGGTCGCCGGCTCCTGAACTCAAGAACCTTACGGGATGGTCTTTAAAATCAGTGAGCTTACGCGGAGATGCTCCGGGGGTAAGAGATGCGGAATATACGTTGAATGATCCTCCGTCGCGTTCGCTCAGGAAATAATAGGAATTACCGGATTCCGACAGCGCCGGACTGCGGTCTTCACCGGGACGGGCGGTAAGATTTGTGAACCTGCCGCTCTTGGCGTCGTGCATCCAGATATCGCGTGTCACGGAAGAGGTGTGATGTTTACGCCATTTGTCTTCGGAGCCTTTCACATCCTCATAAAGGAATGATCCGTCGGGACGCATGACCACGCTGACTGCCGGAACAGCGAGTATCTGCCGGATCTTGCCACCTTCAGCCGACACGCTGTAAAGCTCGCTCTGCGAACGCATCGGAGCTAACGCGCTTGACGCCGGATCCTGGATAACAGCAGAGAATATCACCTCTTTCCCGTCAGGAGAGAACGCCTCGGGTGTCTCGGCGGCGGAGTTGAATGTGAGTCGCTTAGGGGCACCTCCCTCGGCAGGCATGATAAATACGTCCTTGCCTCCGTTACGGTCGGATGCAAATGCTATTTTGGTGCCGTCGGGCGACCATACCGGTGCGCTCTCGTATGCCTCACCGCTTGTGAGACGCACGGCGTCACCTCCGGCGAAGGGCACCGTGTAGATGTCTCCTTTGTAGGAGAACGCTATTTTCTGACCGTCGGGTGAGATCCGCGCATCGCGCACCCACATCGGGTTAACTGCGTATGCCGCCCCGCTGGCAAGCAGCAGACCGGCTGTTATTATCGTTGTTTTCATGTGTTGAATGTTTTCTGCTGCAAATATAATGATTTTTATCGGAATCCAATCAGGAATTGGGTAACGATGACCGCAGGGTGAAGATGCGTCCGGTCTCGGAACTCAGCAATGCACGCATTGCAGGCACGGCTCCGTTGCGTGGCGTGCGGATAAGGGGTCGGAAAAGTATATCGGCCAAGGGGTCGAACCAGCGGTCCATGCGTATCATTGACGAGTCCACAACCCCGGGGTCGGCGCAATTGACACGCACTCCGTATTTTTCCCCTTCCTCCTTAAACTCCGAAGCAAAACGCGTAATCCAAGCCTTCGACAGAGCATAGGTGGTAAGCTGACCGAACGATTTCTCCGTGACTGTGGCAGGGATATGCGCGGTGCGCCAGCGTCTGCGGGTCAACGAGGTGGTGAATACTATGGAGCCACCCCGCGCCACCTGAGGCAAAAGGAGCTGATTGAGCAGACGGGTGTTGTGATAGTTGACATTCATCGTAGTCTCGGGGCCGTCTGGACTGAGGGAGAAATGCCGCTCCATTGTGCCGGCATTGTTGACGATACCTGCCAGTTCCACCCCCTTCAATCTGTTGACAGCTTCCGTCACCGATGCCGACGCGTTAAGGTCAAGCTGAAGAAACGACGCTTTGAAATCAGGAATTTCCTTGAGTATCTCTCCATAGGTATCGGCAAACCGACGTTCTGACCGGCATGCCATTATTACAGGCACACGGAGCTTTCCGAGTGCGCGGCAAATCTCACGACCTATACCGCCGCTCGCTCCGGTTACAAGTACCGGCAACCCTGCAGGGATGTTGGTCAGGGAAAGTTCTGTAAGTTTTTTCATGGACGTGTTATGTTTTTGTCAAGCATCCTGCGCTTTATCTGCATCCTCGCCCATGTGGGGAGTATGGCGACAAAGAAAATGGCAAGACGGTTAAGGATTCCGTTGATGTATTGTTTCTTTCCTTTGAGCATCTTTTTGACCGCCTTGCTCACGAAGCGCTCCGGAGTGTCGATGGCTCCGATGCGCACCGCGAGTTTCTTCAACGGCTCGGGAAGACCGAAGAGGTCTGTAGCTATGCCGCCGGGACATGCCACTGTGACACTCACACCATAATCGCGCATCTCGTAATAGAGCGCACGGGAGAAGACCCGGATATATGCTTTGGTGGCTGAATAGAGGGCAATTCCGGGCATCGGCATCCAGCATGACATTGACGACATGTTGAGTATGCGTCCTTTGCCGCGGGCTTTGAACCGCAATGCAAACGCGCGGCTGAGGTCTGTAACCGCCGCCACATGCAACCGGATGAAGCAGTCGATCTTGCCGGGAGCGGTGTCGACAACAGGCAGGAAGGAGAATATGCCGGCGTTGTTTATGAGATAATCCGCCTTCAATCCTTTGGAATCCATATAATCAAGAATTGTGATGGCTGCATCCTGCGATGTGAGGTCAACGAACAGTGGATAGGTAGCGACACCAAAAGAACGGGCAATGTCATCGGCACACCTGCCAAGTTCCTCGCGCTGATTGCTTATCATCACCAGATTACACCCGCGTGAGGCTAATTCTCGGCAGAAGCAGAGTCCTATGCCGCTGCTGGCTCCCGTGACCACAGCCAATTTCCCTTTGATATTCTCTGTCATTTCCCGGCTTTTTCGTCTTTTGCGTTCTGCGTTTTCACTTTCTCGATCTCGCGGCGGATGGCAGGCGTCAGGTCGTTGCAGTGTTTATGGCATGCCATCTCGCGCGAATACATGCGGGCGATGCAGTAGTTGACATGGTCACATCCGCAACGATGGTTCTCCTCCTGACGCATACGGTTGACAAAATCGGGCTCGTTAAGCAACGCCCTGCCCATCTGCACAAAGTCAAAGCCCTCCTCATCAAGCACTTTATCGGCTCCTTCGCGACTTACAACCCCTCCGACATACACAAGCGGAAGATCAAGGGCGGCGCGGAAACGACGTGCATCTTCAAGGAAATACAATTCTTTGAAAGGCACTTTGGGAATCATGTACTTACCGACCATCCTGACTCCATATTTGAGCCACAGCTGCTTCATGTAGTGGGTCATAGAATGGATAGGCATCTGTCCCCGCATCACATACATCGGGGCTTTGCTTACGAATCCTCCTGACAGCACTATTCCGTGAACTCCGCAACGCTCTATCTCGCGCGCCACCGTGAGACAATCATCAATCTCGAGACCACCCTTGAAACCATCGCGCATATTGGTCTTCACAAGCACTCCCATATCTGATTCCGCTGCTTTCATTACCTCCTCAAGACACATGCGCATGAATATCATGCGATTATCAAGTGTCCCGCCGAATTCATCGCGGCGACGGTTGGTGTAGGGTGAAAGGAACTGCGATATCAGATAGCCATGACCTGCATGCACCTCGACGCAGTCGAATCCGGCATCTCGCGCTGTCTTTACGGCCGTACCGAAATCGCGCGCCATTTGCGTCAGCTCATCCTTGCGCAGACCGCGGCAGAAAGTGGGTGAATACAGGTTGAAACCGGTGGATGCACCCACAGGCGTACCTCCGGCTGTGGAGCGGTGAGTCATGTTACCGCAATGCCCTATCTGGATCGAGGCTTTGGCGCCGGCGGCATGTATGCCATCGGTTATCTCGCGCAGGGGAGCCACAATCTCGGGGCGGAGCCACAGCTGGGTGGTGAAAGACAATGCCGAGCGGTTGATGCCGGCATATGCCAAGGTGGTCATCCCTACCCCTCCGCGAGCTACGGAGATATGATAATCGCGAAGCATATCGGTGGGACCGTTGTCGCGCCCCATCCCTTCGAACGCCGCAGAACGGATGGTGCGGTTGCGAAGCTCCACAGGTCCGATCTTCGCGGTGGTAAACAGTTTCTTTTCCATCATTTATAATGTTCCGCCCGCATTTGCAAGGCTGCGAGCTTAATATATATATGGTATGATATATTTTCGGTTGAGCCGCGTGTATTCATCGCCAAATTCCGCTACATAGCGGGCGTGGATCTTACGGGCGCGCGGAGCGAGGTTTGCGAATGTCCATACAGCGAAAGCCACCCCTCCGATACTCCAGGTGAGCAGCGCATATCCGGTCCATTCCAGGAATTCCCCGAAATAGTTGGCGGAAGTGACATAACGGTAGAATCCGCCGCGCGGGATATAATGTCGTGTGTCGCCCGGACGCCGCAGATTGCGGATGATATGGTCGGAATTCCAGTTTATAGCCATACCCGCCACAAACACGAGCACACCGGAGATAAACAACGGACTCCAGAGCCATGATACTGGATAATACCCTTCAGGAGCTACATAAAACAACCACCCTCCGATCATATAGGCGTTGATCACATTGAATATAACGCCCATGAGGATAATCGCCAACGGCATGCGGCTCTTACCTTTTATCTTTAAAGGAAAGACAAACGACCGTTGAAAATAATGGAACAGGAACAGCATCCCCATCACCATAGGCGCTGGCTCCACCCTACGGGCACTGAAAAGCCACAGACAAAGCATAGCCACGAACGCCGGAGCCTCCATCAGCACCCAGCCGAGCCGGTTGTTGACCGATGGTCCCCACCGACGGTTATACATCATACCATAGCCGGCGGTGACGCGATGCAGGGCCACAAAGACCACGACAGCGAGCACAAGCATCACTCCTACAACCGAATAATAGAAATCCGGACTAAAAATATTCAGATGCGACATAAGACACCGATTTCGCGCACGAAGCACAAGTTTTCGGAAGCAAAAATAGCTTAAAAGATTTAATCGTCCAAACAATTTTGGACTAAAAGGATAAAAATTGGTTAAAAACACCCTTGGCATTCGCGTCTAAAGCTAAATTTTTCATAAAACGGATACTAAATATCAATTGCGGACAAAATAAATGGCAGAAACGATTTGTAAATAAAAAAATAATGTTTAACTTTGCAAAGATTTTCGGGGCGTAGCGCAGTCCGGTTAGCGCACCTGCTTTGGGAGCAGGGGGTCGAAGGTTCGAATCCTTTCACCCCGACAAAGGTTTCACGGCGAATCGCCGAGCCGACATACACAAACAAATAATGCCCAGGTGGCGGAATGGTAGACGCGCTCGTTTCAGGTGCGAGTGCTGCGAGG
>CAJTPK010000011.1 GCA_910578075.1 uncultured Muribaculaceae bacterium
CAAATATGGTTTCCTTTGGTTATAATGGTTTGTGGAAAGAGTGGTGAGTGGAGAGTTGCCGCTCCTCTGCGTTAAAAATTTAATCACGCAGAGCCACAGAGCCGCAAAGGTTTTATGACGCAAAATCAGGCGCGGAGGTCGTTTCCACTCCTGCGAAGGCACAGAGCCGTTGCGAATAGTCCGAGACGAAAGCTTGCGCGGCAATGCTCTGGTTCCTATGGGACTGTGGTCTACACCCTTGTCGCACCACGCACCTGCGGTGCGTGCACCCAACAAGCTTCGCCTGAAATTTTGAGTCAAAGCTTTTCGCGTCAAGCCAAAAGCGGAGCTTTTGAATGGTTTTAATGGTTTAATGATTTAATTATTAATTAATTGAATCAAATATGGTTTCCTTTGGTTATAATGGTTTGTGGAAAGAGTGGTGAGTGGAGAGCTTCCGCTCCTGCGAAGGCGCAGAGCCGTTGCGAAAAGTCCGAGACGAAAGATTGCGCGGCAATACTATGGTTCCTATGGGACTCTGGTCTATTTAGTTAGGAGTTAGGAATGAGGAGTTAGGAATTAGAAGTTCCTTTAGCGTCAAAGCTTTTCGCGTCAAGCCAAAAGCGGAGCTTTTGAATGGTTTTAATGGTTTAATGATTTAATTATTAATTAATTGAATCAAAAAAAATGGTTTCCTTTGGTTATAATGGTTTGAGGAAAGAGTGGTGAGTGGAGAGTTTCCGCTCCTCGCGTTAAAATCTTTTGCGGCAATGCTATGGTTGCATGGATCTTTGTATCTATGGTCAAGACATTTTGCGATGCGGACGGGCTTTGCATCGTGGAAGCATCAACAGGGGGAGGAAAAGGTATATGGCTGCAAGCGACATGACGAGTCCTCCCATGGTGCCGGCGGCGAGCGGGAACCAGAATCCTTCCATTGTATCACCAATCAGGAAGGGTATAAAGCCTAAAACAGTTGAAAGGACTGTAAGCAACACGGCTGTGATCTTCGCACGGAATGCCCGCATATACAGCACATAAGGATTGACATCCGGATAACGACGCCGCAGAGCATTATATTCGTTGATAATATATATCGCTGCATTCACAGTGATTCCACACAGCAGAATCATGGCTGCAAATCCTCCCTTGTCAAACTTAAGAGAGAACAGATAGAACGTGAGGAACACTCCTACAAATGAAACCGGAATCACGAGTATTACCGCCAACGGCTGACGAAGCGAATTAAAAAGAATTGCAGATATAAAGAAGATTATCACAGCAATCAGACCCAACAACAGATACTTCTCTCCCCCCTTATCCTCTCTCCACGAGAATTCATCTTTCTCAGCATGATATCCCAGAGGTAAAGTCGGAACAAACGAGTCAAGAATCTTATCAAGCACCTTTTTCCCTTGCACATCCGAACCTATGTATTCATATTGAAGGCACAGCACATATTCCTGATTCTCCTTCACTACATCATGCGGTGTCTGACGCTGCTCGATTGTAGCATAATCCGACAGTTTAACATCCCTGTCACCAATCTTCAGAGGGAAATTCATGAATCCCCATACATCACGGTTTTTATCTTTAGATCCGATTCTTATAAATTCAGGACCATCCGACGTAGAGATATACCCTGCCGATATATCCCTACCCGTTTCTCTACGTATCGCAGAATATAAGGATGCGACTGAAAGACTGTCCTTTGCGAGCCTGCTACGGTCTATGTCGAGATAAAACTCAGTATAATCATCTTTCCACCACGAGAACTCCGAACTGATATTGACCTCTTTTATTCTCTTGCGCTGCAAAAGCGTGTCGGCAAGTTCCCGCGCACGTGCCGACAACTCATCATAGTTATATCCGCGCATCTTGATCCGATAGCTGCCGGCACCTTCCCGAACATCATTGTTGAAGCCCTGATCCTCCAGACCGTACACACTCCAGCTACCTCCTCCAAGAGTCAAGGCATTGCTTATGATCTCCGATTTAAGACGGTAGGGATAACCGCCACGATATTCAGGTTTGAAATAAATCGATATTGATGCCCTCCGTGGTCCCGAGACATAAGTCTGAAATTGCCGGATGCCCTCCTGTCCGCTCAAAAATCCCTCCATCTTTGAGATCAGAGCATTCATCTGTGGAAGGGTAGCGCCATTGGGTAACGTCGCATTCACATAAAGCACCGGTTCATTGTCATTGTTATCGAAATATCCACCTTCATATACTTTTGTCACGAATATATATACCGACCATGCAAAACCACCGGCGAAAAGAATAACAAACAACCATTTGAACCGGCACATGAACCTGATAATCCTGAAATATACGGAATTTAGACTTGATGACAACCTGCGCCCCCATCTCCTCACACTGAATACACGACGGTTATGTAACGACAGACGCATCCTGTCAACAAGCGCCGGGACAAGCAACAATGCCGTCAGTAATGACACCCCTAAGTTCACTATGACCACGATGACAAAATCCTTGAGACTCAGCATTGTCTTATCATCAAGGAAGAATACCACGGAGAGCGCTCCGATTGTAGTCAGAGTGGCAGCAAGCACCGCCGAGAAAGCCCTCAGATTACCTCTTCTCACAAGATGCTCGGTCATCACGATCAGATTGTCGATCACCAGATTGAGCGAGATTGTAATTCCGGCAAGAGAATAAAGCTGAATCTCTACATGCAGCAGATAATACAGCAGAAAGGCAATCGCCATATTGAGTGTAAGACTGACAGCTATAACAAGAAGATAACGCAGATTGGCTGTCACCACCGCCACGAATATCAGAAGAATCAATATGGTGAGTCCCGTGCGGTAATATATCTTGTCAAGTTCTTCGGATATGGCTTCAGAAGCGTCATAACTCAAATCAAGCATGAAATCCTCTGGAAAATTCACCTCCGCAAGAACATCCCTTACCTTATGGCTCAGATCTATCTGATTGGCATCTTCAGCCGCTGTAATATTCAGATAAATGGAATTCAAGCCATTGATACGGAAATAATTCTGAGGTTCCGCCTCCCTTCTTGACACTTCCGCCACATCCCTAAGCGTGATATCCCTACCCTCATACTTCTTAATGAATATTTTCTCCGGAACGAGTCTTTCATTATTTTCACCTTCAGATTCAAGATAGCCGGAGATCGCAGAACTTATATCATCCGGAGTTATCGAAAGCGATGTAATCACAGACGGATCATACGTTACACGCCATTCCATGGGCATAGCTCCCGAGATCTCCACAGATGCCACCTCCGGGAGCGCACTCAAAACCGGACGTATGTTATCCTCCACAAACTTCATGATTCTTCCGGGCGATATGGGGGCATTAACGGTGTAGCTCATGAACGGACGCGCGGCATCATTGTCAACCTGCTTTACAGATATGGACGGATAACTTGTACCTTCCGGAAGCGAAGAGCGCGCCTGCCTCACAATCATGGCTGTCTCGAACCTTGCCTTATCCATATCGGCATTTCTGTCGAATTCAAGTGTGATCCTGCCAGAGCCACTGCGCGACAGGGACTTCACGCTCTTCACTCCCGACACACGCGCAAGCATAGCCTCAAGAGGAGCGGTGACTTCCGACTCCACTGTCCGTGAGGAAGCCCCGCGAAATGAGTAGCTGACACGTATTGACGGCAACGTCTCGGATGGAACAAGCTTAACCGGGAGCAGCGGTGCAAGGACACATCCCAAAAGGGCGATTGCGAGAAAACTCACAATCACCGAAAATGCCGATATGCCTCTCTTCCTGTCCATGCAATTCCTAACTCCTAACTCCTAACTCCTAACTCCCGTACACTGCATCAAACTGAGCCTGAATCGGGACATCGAGCTCGAAATCATGGAGTGTGAGTTTTCGTATCTTATAGTAACTCAACCAATAATTCTGCAAAGAAGTGATATAGTTCTTGCTTGCCTCCTGCTGACGGTTATGCGAGAGAGTTAGGCTATTGATATCAGCCTTGCCGATAATAAAACGCTGTCGCGTCTGGGCATACGCCATATCCGCAAGATCAAGCGCCTCCACAGCTGTAGAAACAAGACGCTGGCGACTTTCGAAATCGCGCAATGTGATTGTCACATCCTGCTCCAGGGAAAGTTCCTCCTGACGTGCTGCGATCTGCGCTACATTAAGAGTGTTGCGCGCTATATTATATTTACCTTTCCTCACTCCCCAGTCAACAAGGGGAACAGATATCGACAGAGAGACAAGATCCTGCTGTAAAGGATGCCGGTAAGCTTCACCGAATGTACGTGCCACCTGATTGAAACCTATAGATGCATCAAGGCTCGCGTTAAACCAAGATTGCACCCGGGTACGGTTCACTTCCCGCTCAGCCTCAAGCACCGCCTGACGATGCTGCATCACCACCGGACTGTTTTCCCGGGCATATTCCAGAGCTCTCTCTTCCGGAATAGCGACAATCCTCGGTTTGCCGGGCAATGTCACTTCGATCTCAGTGTCACTGTCAAGTCCGAGATATGTAGCCAAGGATAGACGCGCTCTCTTTATCTCTATCCTGGCATTCTCGAGTGTATTCTGCGCATTCACTCTGTCAAGACGCAATGTCAGCAGATCAGCCTGAGAGATAGAAGCGATCTTGAACCGCCGTTCACCGATTGAGAGGAGCGTATCGCTGGTGGCAAGGTTCTCTTCCGCGAGACGCAATTCTGTCTGCGCTAAAGCGAGATTGAAGAAATGATTCACCACATCTTCCGACACCGTCTCCATATTATAGATGAACTCACGTTTTACTTTCTCATATTTCATAGGCTCTATGCGACGCTCCCAACGGAATGTGTTGAAACCGATGAGATCCTGCCGGTAACCCAAACGCACGGGAATGGTAGAGAACTGGTTACCTTTAATGGATCCGAAATTACGCATATATTCAAAGTCACTCTGAAGATACAGCGAACCGCCTAAGAAATCCACATTCTGAGTAACAGACAAGCCGGCGGAGGCTGTATACATCTGCTGACTGCGGTAGACATCGATGTCGTTCTGCGAATCGTAGCGTTGTGTGATATAGCGGTAATATCTCGCCGGAGTGACATCAAGTGCCAGACTCGGCAATCTGTTTGCCTTGAATGTGCGCCATTCCCAATATCCGGAAGCGTAGAGGTTACGGTTGCGGAAGGCCGTAAGAGAACTGTCGTTGGCAAGCCTGATCGCATCCTGCAATGATAGCGTCACCTGATTTGCACCTGAAGCTCCGGACATTGCCGAGAAGACAATCAACAGTGTGAATAGTATTCGTAAACTTATTTTCATTTCTTTCTGTAAATCATATAGTATAGAAGGGGAATAACAAAGATACTTACAAGCGTACCTACGGTCATAGATCCTATCATGGCTATGGCAAGCGGACGTTGCAACTCAGCCCCCATATCGGATGTGAAAAGCACCGGCACCATGGCAAAGATAGTGGTCAGGGATGTCATAAGTATCGGCTTGAGACGCCGCCGACCCGCCGTGTGGATAGCATCCATGAGTGGCATACCCTTTTTGCGGAGCTCATTGATGGAATCAAGCTTGAGAATGGAATCGTTCACTACAATTCCGCATGTCACTATTATTCCGATTGCCGACATAAGATTGAGTGTTTCCCCACATATCAGCAAAGTAAGCAATGCGAATGCAATATCCAGCGGAATCTCCACAAGCACAATAAGCGGCTGCATAAAGCTCTCGAACTGCGCACACAGGATGAAATACATCATCAGAAGCGACACAAGCAAGATAACGGTCAATTCCTCCATCATCTTCCGGTTGGAGAATATCGAGCCGGAGAATACTACATCTGAAATATGCTCTCCATCCGCTATTCTCTTTATTGTCTGCATGATTCCCTCAACATTGTCTGCATCCACGTCCATCTCTACCGGAAGATATTCCCCTGCCGCCGAGGAGTGGATGGTTTTAAGGGTTTCGTTTTGTGATATCTTTGTAAGCGCTGACAATGGTATTTCAGATAAGCTGCCATCTTTCCCTTTCGCAGCGCTCACCAATGTTGTCTGCAACAGTTTATCCGCATTCTCTCCAAAATCACTGATCCTTACCGGAATATAATCCTGATATGAACGCAGAACCGCTGTATTGTTACCTTCAAACGCGGTAGTGATCATTTTCCTTACTTCAGATTGGTTGACACCGTAAAGAAGCATACGCTCCGGATCCGTAATTATCTCCATCTGCATCTGACGGGGAATATCTTTCACCTCAATACCGGTCTCACCCTCTATCGCACTGCGGATCCGGGCAGCTGTCAGAACGCCGGACTCATCGGATCCAACACCAAGGAACCTTGCCTCAAGAGGTGCTTCTGTAGTAGAAAAGACCTGTTCGAAAGGATTTGCCGGAACTTTGAATTCATAGACTGCCGCCGGATAATTCTCACGCATTACATTTGCTATGGACTCTTTCAAAGGTTCGAGCCCGGCGGGATCAGCGACTCGCAGATAAATCTCCGAACAGGTAGTTTCCTGCTCTCCGCTCTCCCCTAACATAAAGCCTTGCCTGCCAATAAATGCTGAATGCTCCTCGATATGGCTGTCTCCCTCCGCGGGCAAAGCCGACACAAGCTCTTCTCCCCTCCTGCGACTCTCATCGATATTGATGTTCTCATTCCAATCGATGGCAAGTATTGTCTCAGCACTGTCTATGTGCGGTAACCGCTCCGTATCAAGAGCCGTGAACAGTGGCCATAAAGAGATTAAAGTGACTACCGCCATAAGCAGCGTGGCTCCTTTATGGGCAAAAACAAAATCTATCCCTTTGTCGTAGATTCGTGTAAGTTTGTCCGGATGCGTGCCTTCATTCGATTTCACGGTCATTTCTTTTTTCGATGCAAGAACATAGTAAAGCACCGGAAGAAGAGTGATTCCGACTATATAGGACGATGCCAGACCGGCGGTGATGGAAAATGCCTGATCGGCAAATATTGCTCCCGCTATGCCGCTCATGAAAACCAACGGAACAAAGACAGCGACTGTTGTCAGCGATGAGCTCAGCATTGGAGTGATCATCTCTGTTGTGCCTTTCACGCAACTGTCGAACAAGGAGTGTCCTCTCGCCCGAAATTGCGTGATATTTTCCGCAACTATAACAGAATTGTCAATCATCATGCCTATGGCGAGAATCAATCCAGCGAGCGATATGATATTTATGGATATCCGGAACAGATAAAACAGAAGGAATGTCACAATCACAGCCACAATGACCGTAAAACCGACAACCAACGGCAGCCTCACGCTACGCATGAACAGCGCGCAAACCAGAAAAACAAGTATCAGACCCAATACAAGATTCTGACAGAGATTGCTGATCGTGAAATCAAGAAGTTCGGTCTGGTTTCGGGTCTTTACAATCTTTATATCGGGATACTGGCCGGCAAAATAATTTACGGTACCGTCTATCGCCTTATCGAGGTCTCCCATCCCTGCCTTCTCATGTTTGATCACTGCCATTGTGACAGCACGCTTCCCGTTGAAAAGAGAATACCCCTGCGCTTTGCTTTCAACAAGACGCACCTCACAGAAATCCCCGAGCGTATGCATCCTGCCGTTTTTCATCAGCGGCACATGCTTTACATCCTCAGGCGTACGCAAACGGTTGGATATATGTATGTTGTATTCGTAATATCCGTCCCTGACGGTCATACTGCCCGGTTCCGCATTATTCTCATTCAGAGCGTTTTCGATCTCATTGATTGTTATACCCGCCGAACGCATCTTGTCGTAATTCGGGGTAATGCGCAACTCTTTACCCGGGACACCCGTAATATCAACCATCGAAACTTCGGGAAGCTGCTCCAGTCGTCTGCGTATAATATTGTCCGCCACATCATAAAATGAGACCTCGTCACCGTCCGTAGTCAGCTGCAGATATGTCACCGGAATATCCGAAGCAGATGACTTCACAGCCTGCGGACGCTCCACATCCCGGGGGAGGGAATTCATGGCGGCATCTATCTTCTCATTCACCTCTATAAAGGCGAGGTCTGTATCCACCCCGTAGTCCATCGTCAGATGAATGACTCCGGTCCCATCCCTCGTCTCGCTTTTTATTTCCGAGAGACCCGACACCTGCATCAGTTCACGGCGTAACGGGGAAGTAACGGTATTCTCAACTTCCCGTGCCGACATATTACCCCCGGAAACTCTCACCGAGATATGGGGAATAGCGACATCCGGAAGCAACGAGACAGGGAGCGTGACAAATGTGACACACCCTAATATGACCAATCCTAAGAATGCCATCAACACGGCTATTGGCCGCTTTATCAGGAACGAAACCATATTCATTCTGCGACAGGTGCCTGATGGGCAAGGTTCTCGTTACCTTCCGTGATGACTGTCTGACCGGCGGAAAGTCCTTCCATGATCTCTCGACTATCCAGATTCTCTATACCCACCGTCACATAATTCCAGATAGCTTTTCCATTCTCGAGGGTGAAGACGACGTCCCTGCCGGAGCGTTGCACAACAGCGCTTTTCGGCACGACAAGCCGTTTCCCTAAATTCTTGGTCACTCTCACGCGGGCATTCATCCCGTCCACAAGACCGGAATGGGACGAAAGCGAGGCTCGAATCTTGACCAATCCCTTGTCATCGACCGTAGGATTTATTTCCGAGATTTTACCCTTATATACATCCCCTCCTGCAAAAGTCGAGACTTCAACAATATCACCACGATTTAATAAAGGAAGCTCACTTTCAAGAACCGGGAATTCCACACTCATGACAGCATCATTGATAATACGCAATGCCGCTTCCGAGGGGTTGGACATGCCATGACGTTTTACCTTCAGATTCGCCACAACTCCATTGAATGGTGCCCGAAGAGTGGCGTGTTCGATCTCTTTCGCATTTGATGACAGAGAGGATTCCGCCTCATCAAGACCACTGCGGACGCGGGCGAGACGCACCACATCATCCGGGATTTCAGACATGCGAGAAGGGTCGTATCCCTGCCCTATAAGCACATCCTGCATTTCAAGACGCGCACGGTCGCGCGTGGATATCAACTTGGTGCGTTCTGATTCAAGTTTGAAAAGATCGAGTCGAGCCAACTGCTGACCACGCTTCACCCGTTGCCCGTCCTTTACCCAAAGCTCGCTCACCGGCTCCGAACTGCGGAAATAGAGATCCGCGCTCTCGCAAGCCGCAATCTTGCCATTACTCACGATATCGTGGGTAATCTCCGATTCCTCAAGTTTCATGGTTTTCACCGGGGGCTTTACAGATGAAGAGATTTTCGCTGAAGTAACCGGCTGCTCCTTACCTGATTCATCATTTTTCTTATCGGATTTGCAACCGCAAGTCATCCCTGACAGCGCGAAAACAGCCGTCAGCACTGCAATCCGCCTGATATATTTACTGGCTCTCATATCATATTGCACTGTTTATCCAACAAATATACAAAATTCTCCTTACCCCGCCAAAACCTATGCCACATTTTTTATATTGGTGTCCGGTAAACATGCAGCACCATAATAAATATTGGACTTTAGATCTTGACAAGCCCTATTATATGGTCATTCATCACGCAGAGACGCGTAAACTCTCCACTCACCACTCTTTGCTCAAACCATTATGACCTTCCTCAAACCATTATAACCAAAGGAAACCATTTTTGATTCAATTAATTAATAATTAAATCATTAAACCATTAAAACCATTCAAAAGCTCCGCTTTTGGCTTGACGCTAAAAGCTTTGACACTAAAGGAACTCCTAACTCCTCATTCCTAACTCCTAACTAAATAGACCACAGTCCCAAAGCAACCAGAGCATTGCCGCGCAAGCTTTCGTCTCGGACTTTTCGCAACGGCTCTGCGCCTCCACAGGAGTGGTAACGACCTCCGCGCCGGATTGAGCGGCATAAAACCTTTGCGCCTCAGCGACTCTGCGTGATTAAATTTTTACCGACACCGATAATTTTCATTATTATCTGCCTACTGCATAACGGACAATATGATATGACTCGGTGTCTTTGCCATCTTCATCTGCCGAGTTTACAATAGCTATTATGTTCCCGTCTTTGTCAATACAGAATCCCCCTAAACCTTCGGGCACCACAATAATCTCAAGAGGATTGCCGTCCCAATCAAGCTTCACAATACTATTTTCGACTTTATTATACTTCTGCGCTTTCAAATCCGGCACCATCTTCATCCGCTTGAGATAAACGAACTCATCGGAGACTGCACCGGGAGCATATCTTATGTAGCCATTCTCATCCAATGCATAATAACTGTCTATCGCAGAATCCACATCAAAATTCTCATCCGAAAGCGACACGCTCTTGATGAAGTTCCCCTCCATGTCATATACTGAATACATATCGAAATAAAACTGCGCAAGTATTATACGGTTCTTCTTTTTGTCGGCATATATGATTGGAGCGAGGTATCCCGGCAAGGATTTTATTTTCTCCCATGATTCTTCTGAAAGTTTATACGGGTAAGGAATATCCTTGCTTAAATTGGCTTTCAAATCAGAAATTTTGAAGAAATTGTCTGTTTTCATGACAGCATACGACACCGCCTCATTACCAAAATAATTCACGCAGCTTTCGCGCACAAGCATATCCGGCAATGGTTTCTTGCTGATAGTTGCACTGTCAGCTGACACAAAAACCAGTTCATTCCTGTTGAGATCATATAGACCTACCTTACCATCATCTGTAATATAATTATTCTGAAAGAAAGATGGGGAATTAACATCATCCGGTCCGTTGCCGGCTACAGCGACAGGTGTAACAACCCTCTTCTCCTTATCAAGAATCTGGAGCTCCGTATCCTGTTTGGCGAATACCAAAACCATCTTATCACCGGCATCCCTGATATCCACAGGAAAATCCTCCGTAAATGAGTAGATCGTGTCAACAGCTTTTAGATCTGACACCGCCATGCCTTTATACTTATCGCTCAAATCTCCGACCTCAATCGCCTGCTCCGATTTACGGTTGACACATGATACCAGAGGGATAAATATCACTCCCAAAGCCATAATCCATAATGCGTTCCTAATCATCATCTTCATTATTTAATTTATCTATTGAAGTCATCTTAACTTTTTTACTAAAGTTAAAATAACTAAAAAACCGTTCTCAATAAACAACTTCAATTAAAAGCACTGAAATGGAAGTATTTTTTATTTAAAACTCGTATTAATTGGCATAATTACACTTACAGACGAACAATATGCACATTGTCATCCATCGCTGACATAAATAACAGTCTATTTCTTTTTTCATCAAGCAGCATCTTACGCGGCATAAAATTCAACTTCATAAGACGCAAGGGGTAGCCGTCATAATTATATACCTCAACCTCACAGATTCCTTTAGGTGAATTACGGTCACTGAAATCCACATTCTTCATCGAAAGAAGGTAAAATTCCTTATTCCCACAGTCTACATCTACATAATATGGTCTTTCAATATGTTGCTTCCCGACTCCATCATAATATCTGCATGATTCAATCTTGCCGTCATCATTAATATTTCCAACAATGCATTCATCTGCGAACTGACGAGCAACAACAAATCTTCTATCATTCGAAGCGACCTTGAAATCTACAGGCACTTTAGAATTCTTCATATCTTTATGTAGAAAAAACAGCGAATCCATAGTCTCGCCTGTAGATATGTTCTTAATCAACCATACCTTATCTTTCTTACGTTTATCTGTGAAACCTATAATTCCACTACGAACAGATACAGGAAAATTATATGTACCCCATAGTCCTGACGTTTCGAGAGCAATAGGATTCAAATTCCTATCGAGTTTAAATATAGCGAGTTGAGCCGGATCATAAATTACCTCTTCTAACGATTTACCTCTGACAAGCGACGGCATTACGAATTCTCCGGGTCCATTGCCAATCACACCAAAGGAATCTGTTTTCTCAAAATTGTCTCCATCAAATATATGAAAAGACAGATCGTTTCCCGATGTAAAGCATAGTAATTTGTCATTAACCATTCTCCATTCTTTAATATGGAGCGTTCCCGGTAATTCAACAACTGAATCTTCAACCTCCAGCACAACTTCAAAATCAGTATCCTTCACCAGGACATCTTTGTCCGTAATATGTCTCGATCCGCAAGAAGCGACACACATGATTGCTCCAGCAAATAGTATACACTCTACAAATTTCATTCTCTAATACTATAAGTTCGTTAGTTGTACCATCGGATTTTGATAAAAACCGATGGTACAACAATTTTAGCCTAATACATATTTGCTCCACATGTCTGCCATACATGAATTGAAGAGCGACATTACAACATACGACAGGATGAACGTATAGGGTCGCTTATCCTTGTAGCAGAATACGGCAAGGATGGTTGCAAGTATGCATGAAACAGCAATCATTAGGCTTCCATAAGATCCCCAGAAGTCTACGGCACGGATAGGTATCTGGAAAACCATCTGCCCTAAGATGACAGCAAAGCCTATCATCCATGGATTTACATCACTCTTGCGTTTCGAGAATTCATCGATGCAGATGTATGTCAGCAGAAAGTAACCGAGACTTTCCACCCAATACGCCGTGGTATCCTGAAATGCCGCTGACCAGCAGACAATCAGAAACAATAAAATCGAAAACAGGAATGACAACCAGTATGCTCCGGTCTTTGTTAGTTCTTTTTTCATAAATTGATAAAAATAACGCCTACTCTATGATACGTTTTTCGGCACCCACGCCTGGACACTATTGCCCCTTTACTATATAAGTCGCAAGCCAGCGAAAAATCTATAGGTCAAAATTAGACTTTTTTTACAAAAATTTCATTGGTATATAGGTCAAATTTTATTGGTGTACAAGTCAAATTCCATTGGTGTATAGGTCAAATTTTATTAGCGTCCGGTAAAAATCTAATCACGCGGTGACTCACAGATAATCTTTTTAGCGGCAAAATCCCGAAGGGATGGGATTTCGCCGCTAAATTGTCGCCTCATGCTCCGCGCTTTGTAAAATCGTTGACAGTTATTTCTTTGCCCTGCATCATCTTGTAGCCTCGGAAGCATAAAGGGCAACCGCTTAATATGCACGGTTGCCCTTTATGTTGTGATTAAAATAATATCAGCGTTTGCTGTACATATCCTCGTAGTAGCGTTCGTAGTCGCCGGAGGTGATGTTGTCCATCCACTCCTGGTTGTCGAGATACCATCTTACTGTTTTCTCGATACCCTCCTCAAACTGAAGCGACGGTTCCCAGCCGAGTTCTTTCTGGAGCTTGCGGGAGTCGATGGCATAACGCATGTCATGACCGAGACGGTCGGTGACATAGGTTATCAACTCATCGCTATACCCCTCCGGATTACCGAGAAGTCGGTCTACAGTCTTAATGACAACCTTTATGATGTCAATATTCTTCCATTCGTTGAAACCTCCGATGTTATAGGTTTCAGCTACTTTACCATCATGGAAAATCAAGTCGATAGCACGTGCATGATCTTCTACGAAAAGCCAGTCGCGAACATTCTCTCCCTTACCATATACCGGCAGCGGTTTGCGATGACGGATATTATTGATGAAGAGCGGTATCAGTTTCTCGGGGAACTGATAAGGTCCATAGTTGTTCGAGCAGTTTGTAACTAATGTCGGCATGCCGTAAGTGTCATGGTAGGCGCGCACAAAATGGTCGCTCGAAGCCTTGGATGCCGAATACGGTGAATGAGGATTATATTTTGTTGTTTCAAGGAAGAACTCTGTTCCGTAGGCATGATGATGCTCAGAGGATGCCTTGGTTGTGAAAGGAGATTCAACACCTTCGGGATTCGTAAGCTCAAGAGCGCCATACACCTCATCGGTAGAGATATGATAGAAAAGCTTGCCCTCATATTTCTCAGGCAGTGATTCCCAGTATTCTTTCGCAGCCTGAAGCAGAGAAAGTGTTCCCATCACGTTTGTGCGGGCGAAGGTGAACGGATCCTTGATTGAACGGTCCACGTGGCTTTCGGCGGCAAGATGTATGATTCCGGTGATTTCATTCTCACGGATCACCTTGCGCATCTCCTCTATATCAGCTATATCGGCACGAACGAATTTATAGTTGGGTTTATCCTCAATATCCTTGAGATTGGCGAGATTGCCCGCATAAGTAAGTTTGTCGAGGTTGACAATCTTGTAATCGGGATATTTGTTGACAAACAGACGGACCACATGCGATCCTATGAAGCCGGCTCCACCGGTAATCAATATATTTTTCATTTTATATCAGTCATTAAATGAGTTTAATGTGGCAAAATCGAAATTCAAAAAGGTGAAGTTATCTCGCTCAACTTGGGATGATGTGAGTCTTTGTCTGAGAGAATCATGTCTTCCGGTGCGATTCTCCAGTCGATTCCAAGGGAATCATCGTTGAGAGATATACCGCCATCAGCCTGAGGAGCATAATAGTTGTCGCATTTATACTGGAAAACCGCCTCCTCGCTGAGAACAGAGAATCCATGTGCGAAACCGCGCGGGATAAAGAACTGCACGTTGTTTTCTTCCGAGAGCTCCACGGCTACATGTTTACCGAATGTAGGGGAATCGCGACGAAGATCAACAGCGACATCAAGAACACGTCCTTTGATACATCTCACAAGTTTTGACTGAGCGAAAGGCGGACGCTGGAAGTGCAGTCCACGCACAACGCCATAACTTGATTTCGACTGGTTGTCCTGCACGAATTCCACAGGATAACCAACGGCTTCGTCAAAATTCTTTTTGCTGTAACTTTCAAAAAAATATCCTCGCGAGTCAGTGAATATCTTCGGGCGCAATATCAGCAATCCCTCAATTTCAGGTTTGATAATTTCCATCTCTTACGGATTTGAAGTGCAATTATAGGTTTATTATATATTTAAGTTACAAAATTAATAATTTTTTTTGTAATTTTGTACGACACACAGGTATTGTTTAAATCAGTTCATTATGGACAACCTACAGGTAGAAAAACTTTCCCTCCCGGAATTAAGGGAGGTAGCGGCTCTTGCATCAGAGATTCATACCCGACTCGTGCCTCATATGGAAAGCGATGAGCTATCGCGCTTCCGCAACCAGCTTCTTGAGGGAATGCGCAGAAGTTCGCGTGCCCATTCATCGCGGGGAATACCTCATTCAATCCTCGCGCTACGCACCGCATGCGCTTTCGCCGACATGGTGGATCCTGACCATAATATATTGATAGCCATCCTGCTCTATCCCATCTACCATGAGGGTCTGCTCGATATTACAAGCATCCGCAAAGAATGGGGTGATGACATCGCCCTGCTGCTTGAAGGAATATCCAATGTTTCGAAATTCAGCAATAGAAATTCAGCGCATAATCAGGAAAATTTCCGCGGACTGATGCTTGCACTCGCCCACGATATAAGGGTGATCATAATCATGATTGTGGAGAACCTTATGCTTATGCGCTCCATCAATCACCATCCTGATGAGGAATGGGTGAGAAATGTGGCTTTCGAAGCAAACTGCCTTTATGCTCAGCTCGCCCACCGACTTGGTCTTTACAAAATAAAAGGTGAGCTGGAGGATCTGTCGCTGAAATATACAAACCGCGATATCTACACACAGATAGCTAAAAAACTGAACGAGACCAAACGTTCACGCGACCAATATATCAGCGAATTCATCGCTCCCGTGAAGGAACGGCTACTTGATGCCGGTCTTAAGTTCTCTATAAAAGGACGAACCAAATCCATCTCCTCCATATGGAACAAGATGAAAAAGCAGAAGGTGGATTTGCCTGGCATATATGATCTTTTCGCCATACGCGTCATCATCGACACTCCCCGCGACAGAGAGAAACAGGATTGCTGGCTCGCTTATTCAATTCTTGCCGATATGTATACGGCAAATCCTGCACGTATGAAGGACTGGATAACGCTGCCCAAAAGCAACGGATACGAGAGTCTGCACGCCACAGTGATGGGCCCCGGACAGAAATGGGTCGAGGTGCAGTTCCGCACGGAGCGCATGGATCTTGTTGCGGAGAAAGGTCTTGCCGCACACTGGCGTTACAAAGGTGGCAAAGGAGATAGCTCCGACAAATGGATGAACAATATCCGTGATATCCTTGAAACTGCGGAAGCCGGACCTATGCAGCTGATGAAAAATATCAAGGCTGACGCGTTCGGACAGGAGGTATTCGCCTTCACACCAAAAGGTGATCTCTTCAGAATGGCAGCAGGTGCCACAGTGCTTGACTTTGCGTTCCATATTCATACCAACGTCGGCGCACACTGCACGGGAGCTGTAGTGAACGGTGCACACAAACGCCTGAATTATAAGATTCAGAATGGCGACACTGTGGAAATTCTCACAGCCACAAACCAGACTCCCCGACAGGAATGGCTCAATATTGTGACCACCTCAAAGGCAAGGAACAAAATCAAGCAGAGCCTCAACGAGGAGAAACAACGCCTCGCCGATATTGGCAAGGAGGCTTTCAGCCGACGCGCAAAAAACCGTAAAATCGAAATCGACGAGTCGGAACTTATGCGCATGATCAAGAAGCAGGGGTATAAGTCAGCCATTGAATTCTTCGCTGATATGGGCGAGAACAAGATCGATGCAGGCAAATTGCTTAACGCTTATGTAGAACTCACAACGCGTGATTACGAGACGGAACATGTCTCGGCTGAGGAGTTCCAGCTTATCCAGCCGAAGGATGACGAGCCCAAGAATGATGTTCTTGTGATCGGTGAGAAAAGCATCAACGGTCTCAATTATAAGTTCGCCCGATGCTGTAATCCGATTTATGGAGACGATGTATTCGGCTTCATATCTTCCGATGGTTCGGTAAAAATCCATAAGGAGAATTGCCCTAATGCAAAAAACATCCGTGACAGGTATCCTTACCGCATAATACGCGCCAACTGGAGCGGCAAAAGCGGGGAGATGCTACCTGCCTCGCTCAGGGTGATCGGCAATGATGATATCGGAATCGTGGCTAACATCACCTCCATTATATCAAAAGAGCCGAATACAATGTTACGCAACATTTCGATAGATTCTCACGATGGCATTTTCCAGGGCTATCTCGTGATCGGTGTGACTGACAATAGACAGCTCACGGCCCTGATCAAGAAGATCAAGACCGTGAAAGGTGTCAAGGACGTAGTCCGAATGTAACAATCATACTATCTTATCTGCGCGGCGGTCCCATCGGGCCTCTCCCCTGCCCGCCGTGATAACCTCTTCGTTCCCCCGGCGGCGGGCCCGGATGATCTCCAAATTCATCAGGACGCTGACGGGTTTTATTTTTCAATGTGTTGAAGGTGTAGGATATTCCAAACATCACGTAGCGGGTGAGATCGTTGTAACGGCTGTCGGTGATTGTTCCGGCACCCACCGAACGCGATATGTTCTTCTTCTGTCCAAGCAAATCATATGCTCTCACGCTGAGCGTAAGGCTCTTGTCCCGCAGGAGGCTATATGATATCTGCGCGTTCCAGAGCCATGATGTGGAATTGAATCCGTTGGAATAACCGCTTGTCTTGTCGAAATCTAAATCCGTGTTTACATTGAGGCCAAACGGCAGATACAGACCGGCATCCGCACGGAAACCGTAGGCATGTGTGTACATATTCTGCTGACCGGCAAGGGTATTGGTAGCCATATTGAATGAATATGTGGGATTCACCGACATCTGGAATACATCGCAGGTGAAAGTTACTCCTGCATTTGGCGACAATCTCAGATTCCCCGACCGATTGAAATCCTCATTGATATAACCTGCCATTGAAGAATAGCTCACAAACGCACGCGCTGAAAATCTCCATTTGCGGTTGCGGAACGGCTGGTTGATCATGAACATTCCCGAACCGGAGAAATTCCCGTTGGCATTGGCATATGTTGTGGTGCGCACACCTGTCTCCGGATTGGATATGGTCTTGTTGACTATTACATTCTGGGAATACTGCAGACGAAGCATCGCCATCAGAGCCTGTTGTGTATCCTGATTGTAATTATTGAAATGCACATTGGCAGATTGTGTGAACGTGGGCTTCAGATCTGGATTTCCCACAGTGATATGAAGCGGGTCGGATACATCTGCCACCGGCTGCAACTGCGTCAACGTAGGCGACGACGTGCGGGCACGGTAATCGGCACGTATCGACTTGGTCTTGCTGAATCTATAGCGGAAACGGGCAAACGGCCCTATATTCCACACCCAGCGGGTAGCTATGTTACGTTCAGATTTGATGAGATCCGTGCTTCCGCTGCTTGAAGGAGAGAAAATCAGACCCGCCTCAAGATTATATTTACTGTTAACCTTCTTATAACCCACCTGAAGCTCCTGCGTGGTGAATTTATTTCGGAACCTGTTTGACAAATCTGTGTCAAACACCGCTCCGGCAGGTAAACTTCTGAAATCTTCAGGTATAAAACCGTCTGCCTCCTCAGTAACCGGAACATTGTAGGTATCTTTCTCTGCATTATTGAAACGCAACTGCATCCTATACGCCACCTGCAGGAAGTTTCCACGCTTCACATCTCCCAAGGGTTCTGTCCATGTAAGACGCGCGCTTACCGAATTATTCCATTGGTGATTGTCAAGGAAGCGGTAAAGTGTCTCACTGTCTTCATCGGGATTTTTGAGAAGATAGTATTCTATGTCACTCCAGGATGTGGAATGCTGTTTGGTATCGGAAAATTCATAATTCCCCTGCACACTGAAAGATCTTCCCGGACGCGAAGCAAAATTATGATTGAATATCAACCGGCCCGATGCATTATAACTTGTGCCGTGATTAAATCTCATACTGATATTCTTATTGACGAGATCACCGTCAAAGCCGCCGTTACGGAGAAAACTTTCTCCGTTCATCTCAGAATCCCGCTTATTAAAACTGAATTGAGGACGGAAATCAAGGGTATTGTTATCATCGATCTTCCACTCCATTCTGAAATCAGCACGAAGGTTATGACCTTCATCATCTGAAGAGGAGCTGTCGCTTTTATATTCATTACGACCGGGCTGAGTATATTCGGTATTGGTCAGTGTACTCGCCTTTCTGTCGGAATGAGTGTAGAATACATTACCTCCGACACGGAAACGATCCGTCTTACCGACATTGAAATTCAAACCAAGCTGCTGCGAAGCTGTTATACCCCCTGATGGCCCGAAACTGGAGAAACGGCCGCGTCCAGAATCCATAAAACCGAGATCGTTGGTATTGTTGGCACCGCCTACAAATGAAATCTGATTGTTGTCTGTAAAGGTAGAGACATTGAACTTACCCTCATAACGTTTATCCGTACCATAACCACCTTCGATTGTCCCAAACCAGCCATTCTTCATATTCTTCTTGACAGTAAGATTGATCACAGTCTCCTCCTCACCATCGTCTACACCCGTGATGCGGGCGAGATCACTTTTACGATCTACAACCTGCACCTTGTCAACAAGATCAGACGGTAGATTCTTTGTCGCCATCTTCGTATCATCTCCGAAGAATTCCTTACCATCCACAAGAATCTTCGTCACTGTTTTTCCTCCTGATGTTATTGTTCCTTCTGAATCCACCTCCACTCCCGGAAGTTTCTTGAGAAGATCTTCAACCGAAGAATTCGCCTGTGTCTTATACGAACCGGCATTAAACTCAATGGTATCCTGTTTTGCAACCACAGCTGCCTTAACAGCGGTAATAACCGCATCACCGAGAGTTACAGATGTTTCGGTCATCTCAATGGTTCCGACATTCAAGGTTGTTGTGGTATCCCTTACTTCTATAATCTTTCGGACATCATCCATACCAACCATTGAAAGGTTGATGACATAATTTCCGGGTTGGATACGACTGAAAGAATACTCACCTTTGGCATTCGTAATCATATACCCTTTCCTCACGGAGTCCGGATACTGTATGATCTGGGTTGTCACCCCTTGTAACGGCTGGGATGATGAATCGACAACTTTACCCTTCACGATAGCCGATAATGCCACCGGAGCCATAAAGCACAAAGCAATGAGGATAAACAATAATTTCTTCATTATCTGATTGATGGTCTAATGTGGAGAATTGATTTATTCGCCCGGCAAACGCATAATACGCATTTGCCAAACTAATTTTTAAGACACGTTTTCTTAAAAATAGTTTAAAACGCCCCTCAAAAAAGTGATTTATCCAACCACCTTAAACGTGTTTACCCTAACCATCATAACCATTGTAACGACCATGATATCTCTATTTTTGCAAACTGCGGAAACCATTCAAAAGCTTCGCTTTTTTGCTTGACACAAAAGGAACTCCTAACTCCTAACTCCTAACTCCTAACTAAATAGACCAAATTTCCAAAGAAACCATAGCTCGGACGCTAAATATTATTGACTAAATTCCCATAGAAAGCATGCAACAGAAAAGACGTAGCGATTTTGAGATGAAAGCTCGAAGAGCTGGAACAATTGTAGCCCCACATCGAGAGGGGCAAGGAACGCAGCCCCGCGAAGGTGTGGGGTTGATTACAGCGACGTAGCACGGCTTCGAAGAAGTCGATCAAATCCCTAATACATATGTTAAAGAAGGTTTAAATCCAAACCCACTTATGTTGTTTTTTGTATAAAATTTGGAGGTATTATCCGCAAATGACATTCTATAATAGGCTAATCACAAAAATAATGTTAAATTTGCATCATCGGAATAGTTTTAAGAAACTATTTATTAGATATACTCTAACTGCTATCTGCATATAACTCATAAATTTTACATAAGATGAAACTTGAAGAAATCGACATTGAGACATTAAATGAGAAAGGGATATCCGAAGAGAAACTCCGCGAGGAGCTTAAAATGCTCTCCGAGGGATTTCCTTATCTTAAAATAGAGGCTCCCGCAACTGTGGGTCACGGAATATCTGCCATGACTGAAGAGATGAAAGCGACTGCCGTGAAATGCTGGGATGAATTTCTGGCTGCCGGCGGTGCGGTGATGAAAATGGTTCCAGCCAGTGGGGCCGCGTCAAGGATGTTCAAAGACATTTTCTCGTTTGTCAATGGGAAAAAGGATAAACCGGATAATGACTTCATGAAGCATTTCTTCGAGAATATCGAGAACTTCGCTTTTTTCCACAGACTCAATTTCATTTGTCTTTCACTTTATGGCAAGAGTGTAGATTCCCTTATTAAGGAAAAACGATATAAGGATATAGCACAGGCTCTTATTGGCAAGGAGGGTCTCAACTATGGATACCTTCCCAAAGCTCTTCTTCAGTTCCACAAAGTAATAGGCACATCGCGCACTGCGCTTGAGGAGCATCTGGCTGAAGGCGCTATGTACGCATCGGGGAAAGATAAGAAAGTGAATGTGCATTTCACTGTTTCTCAAGAGCATCTCCCTCTCGTGCAGGCTAAAGTAGAGGAAGCTGCCGCACATCTCGGACACAAGTTCGGTGTGACATATGACATAACCTATAGCGTGCAGAAACCGTCCACTGATACTGTAGCATCAAATCTCGACGGAACACCCTATCGTGAGAATGGCAAACTATTCTTCCGTCCTGGTGGACACGGCGCTCTTATCGAAAATCTCAACGACCTTTCATCGGACGTTATCTTTATAAAAAATATCGACAATGTCGTGCCCGATGAAAGAAGAGAGTCTACGGTTGAATACAAGAAAATCTTAGGTGGTATCTTAGTTGCTACCAAACAACGCATCAATGAATATTGCAAGAAGCTCGACAAGGGTGTGCCTTCAAAGGAGGAGCTTGACGAGATGCTTCATTTCACAAGAAATGTGCTTTGCATAACCAACGATGGCGCTGATTCAATGGATGATGCTGCAAAGGCAACCTACCTTTTCAATAAACTCGACCGACCCACACGCGTATGCGGCATGGTGAAAAACGAAGGTGAACCCGGTGGCGGTCCTTACCTTGCCTATAATCCTGACGGCACCGTTTCTCCCCAGATTCTGGAGGCATCCCAGATAGATTCCAAGAATAAAGAGGCGTTGAAGATGATGAAAAACGCAACCCATTTCAATCCGGTTGATCTTGTAGTGTCAATCACCGACTACAAGGGTGAGAAATTCAATCTTCCGCAATATGTTGACAAAGCCACGGGCTTCATTTCGCAGAAAAGCCGTGAGGGTGTCGAGATTAAAGCTCTCGAACTTCCCGGACTCTGGAATGGAGCGATGAGCGACTGGAACACAATCCTTGTTGAGGTGCCTGCTGACACCTTCAACCCCGTGAAAACTGTCAACGATCTTCTGAGAGATGCTCATCAACCCAAATAATCGCAACGTGATATGAAGAAAATCACAATAGCTATCCTGCCTGCATTGCTGCTCGCCTCTTGCGCGGGCGGCAATGCCGACAAGGATAAGGCAAAGAATGATTACCGTCAGGCTCTCGCCGATTCCATTACAGCGGCGCAAAGAAATGTAGACTCTTGTGAAAACCGCCTTAAGGTAATGACCGACAATGTCAACCAGTGGATGCGTGATTTCACGGTTGTCAACAACTCGCGTGAAGTGGAAGGATATTATATTTTCAACGGATGGCAAAATAGATACCCTTTGCAGTCCACCGGTATGGTAGCCCGGATTTCAAACGGTGAAAGACTTGAACTTATAGCCGCACTCAAAGGCTCCACATTTAATGCTGTCATGGTGGAAAGTGGTGAAAAATCCGCCACAACGGCGGTTGTGCCACATGACCAGGCTCTCAACTATAGAAGAGAGGGATTGAACACAGTCATGTTTGCAGGAGCGGAAGCGGATTCTGTAGCACAGATGATCGCTGACAACGAATTGAATGTTGTAAAGATTATATTCCTGGAGAATGGCAAACCCAAGGGCAGTTGGCAAATCCCCGAAGATTATAAGAAGATGATCTCAGCTACGTGGATGCTCTATTCCTCACGGCAGCAACAGATGCGTCTTGAGGCAGAGATGAAAAAAGAGTTCAAAAAAATTGAGATCCTCAGAACTCATTTAGATAAATAAATCAACAGCGCATGAAGAAACTTCTGATCCCGATGATGCTTATTCTCGGTGCGGCATTCGCATCGGGTGAGTGGCATTTTCCTGAAAAATACACCGGTCCGGTGACTCCGACCACCGACACCACATGGCATCCGGATATTCTTGAAGGGTATGAGGCAAGGTATGTCAATCATGGAGAGGCTTTCGATGGTCCTTGCAGATCCACTATAATCCGCAAGCTCGCACCGAATAAATCCCGGAAAGCATATCTCTATGTTCATGGATTCAACGACTATTTCTTTCAGAAAGAGATGGGAGAACTGTTCGTGGATTCGGGATACAATTTCTATGCTGTAGACCTGCGCAGATATGGCCGTAGCTGGCAACCATGGCAATATCCTTTCAACGTCAGGAAACAGAAGGAGTATTTCGAAGATATAGATTCGGCTCTATCTCAGATCCGACGAGACGGCAATACCGACATTACCCTGTCGGGACACAGCACCGGAGGTCTGACGGTCGCATACATGGCAGCCATGAAAGGCGCTCGTGTAGGCGTTAACCGCGTAGTTACTGACAGTCCGTTTCTCGAATGGAATTTCTCGGCACTGATGAGGAATGTCGGAGCTCCGATGATTGAGCTGCTAAGTAAAATTTCACCCAACAGCAAAGTAAAGCAGGCACATTGCGATGGATATGCATATTCTCTGTTAAAAGAATATGATGGTGAATGGACTTATGACACAGATTGGAAAATGATATATTCTCCTCCTGTCACTTTCAGTTGGGTTGGATCAATCAATCATGCTCAATCTGAACTGATGAAAAAGGCATCACATATCACAGTTCCGATACTCGTAATGCATAGCACCCGAAAAATCTCCGGATGCAACTACACACCGGAGTTCCAGACGGGAGATGCAGTTCTTGATCCGGCTATGATTCAGAAACGCGGTGAAAAACTCGGGCATGTCCGTGAGGTTTGTGCCATAGACAGCGGCATACACGACCTCATCCTTTCCCCCTCGCCCCACCGAGAAGCCGCCTATGATACAATCTTCAGATTCATCCGCACCCATTAACCGGATAATCTACAGATAATCTTATTACAAAATTTATCCGTAAACATAAGCCGATGCACAAGGGATGTGCATCGGCTTATATTTACGGATTATATCAAAAAAAGGATTCTTCAATGAAGAATCCTTTTAGGGTGAAATGTGGGTCTCGAACCCACGACCTTCGGAACCACAATCCGACGCTCTAACCAACTGAGCTAATCTCACCATGTGCTTTCCTTAAAAGCGATGCAAAGTTACAACTATTTTTTCATTCCTCCAAATTTTCCGATGATTTTTTCACCACTTTTTTCAGAACCATAGTATATATACATTAATTATTGACCAGAGCCCCACAGATCCATAGCATGGACGCAATATTTATTGACCAAAGTCCCACAGATCCATAGCATAGACACAATATTTGTTGACCAGAGCCCCACAGATCCATAGCATGGACGCAATATTTATTGGCCAGAGCCCCACAGATCCACAGCATGGACGCAAAATTTGTTGACCAAAGCCCCATAGACCCATAGCATAGACACAATATTTGTTGACCAGAGCCCCATAGACCCACAGCATAGACGCAATATTTATTGGCCGGAGATTCATAGATTCATAGCATGGAGGCGGAGGTTCGCGAAGAAAGCTCGAAGAGCTGGAACAATTGTAACCCCACATCGAGCGGGGCAAGGGACGCAGCCCTCGCGAAGGTGTGGGGTTACCCAAGGCACCGCAAACGGCTTCGAAGAAGTCGACCAATTATATCGTGATACCCAGGTTTCAGCCTCTTTGCTATGGTCCTGTGGGACTCTGGTCAATAATAAGACAGTAAGGTGGTCAAAATTAGCTATGGTCTATTGTGTGGAAAACATATTTTAATAAGAAATGTCAAAACTATTTTGTCGGTTGCTTTGTTATATTGATACGATTATTGTATTTGCACTGTGTTTTATTCATGGTATTAGAAAGAAATTTTTAATGCTTAAGCTAAGTCGGAATTGTGAAATCCCGGCTTAGTTTGTTTTTATTTGAGTGTTTTTTACTAACTTTGTCTTCATTATGAATCTGAAAAAGTTTTTACTTATATATTTCATGTTTTTAGCGGCCTTCGCTGTCAACGCGCAGAGCCGTATGTCAACCGGTCAAAACCCTACGGGACAGACCGGAGGCAGGATGTCTGGGGGCGATATCGCCAAAGATTCCGACAAATCATCCGATAAAAAAACATATAAGCCTGGAAGTGCATGGAAATTATCATACCCACTTGGCACTCACGAGGAATCAACAATAGATACTCTCCTTTATAACTATCAACGTCAGTTTGTGCCGGCAATGAACTCCGATGCATGGGCAACCACAGGTTCTTTTGCAGCTGAGGGTATAAACATGCTGTACTTCCAGCGTCCCCGCCAGTCCGCTTTCATGTTTGAGGATGCTCTGCAATATTGGCTGCCGACATTCGACAAGGAAAAATTCTATAACGTCTATATCCCGATGACGTTACTCTCCTACAACTTTGGTGGTAACCGCGACAACCATACCGACAGATTGAAAGGTGTGTTTGCCGGAAATGTCAATCGAAAAATCGGCATCGGAGCGAACATCGATTATCTTTACACAAAAGGAGCTTACAACAGTAACGCGGCAAAAAACCTCATCTACGGCTTCCAAGGATATTACACCGGTGACCATTACGAAATGCAGGCATTCTTAAACCACTATAATTCCCAGAATCAGGAAAACGGTGGTATAACAGATGACTTATATATAGAGGATCCGGCTGTGCTACAGGGAGGAGTTGACAAAATTGAACCGAAAAGTATCCCGACACGCCTTAATGGAGCTCAGAACAGACTTGTAGGTGCCGAATTCTATATGTCGCACGCCTACAAAATCGGCTTTTGGAGAGATGACACCCAGGAGGGTGACACAATTGAAAGACGCACATTAGTGCCTGTCACAAAATTCATATACGCTTTTGATTACAAATACAACCACCATACATTCAAAAACACCCGTGCTGACGAAGCTAAAGAATTCTGGGCAAACACATATTTCGACCCCAATTCAACTCTCGATAACACACATTACTGGTCTTTCTCCAATACTGTGGGCATATCGATGATAGAGGGATTCCAGAAATGGGCGAAGTTTGGTCTTTCAGCATATGCCACATATGAATTCGACCGCTTCAAACAATCATATCTCATGCCTGAGAAATCTGATGACACCAATACTCCGGACACACCTGTAACTCCAGGTAATCCAGGAGACGACAACACCGGCTCGGAAGATGTGACACCCCCGGATGGTCTGACACCACTTCCTGAAGGATTTCTCTTTGATCATGAGAAAAAAAGAAACAGGCTCTGGATTGGAGGAAGACTTGAAAAGATGAAGGGATCGATATTGAGATATGCTGCAAATGCAAAATTCGGTCTTATGGGTGATGCCGCCGGGGATCTTGAGGTTGACGGATATGTGGAGACCAGATTCCGACTTGGCAAAGACACCGTGCGCATCTCGGCTGATGGCTTCTTCCGTAACCAGACTCCATCATATCTTTTGCGTCACTACATATCAAATCATTTCATATGGAATAACGATTTTGGCAAAACCCGTTCCTTCCGCGTCGGCGGACATCTGCATATTCCATGGACGCATACCGATATTCGTGCGGCTGTTGAGAATGTACAGAACTATGTGTATTTCAACTCATCATCCATACCTGAGCAATATGGCGGTAGCGTACAGATATTTTCGGCTTCCATTGAGCAGAAATTAAGGTTTGGCATATGGAACTGGAACAATACAGTCACTTATCAGGCTTCATCCAACCAGGATGTGATACCATTACCGGCATTAAGTGTATATAGCAATATGTTCCTTCACTTCAGGGCATTCCGTGTCCTGGAGATGCAGATAGGCGTAGACTGTGATTATTACACAAAATACAGAGGATATAACTATCAGCCAGCCACCATGTCTTTCACCGTGCAGGGTGATAATCCGATATGGGTCGGCAATTTTGCGGTTGCCAATGCTTATGTAACAGCAAAAATCCAGAAAACACGTTTTTTTGTGCTATGGAGTCACGTGAATCAGGGACTCTTCGGACGCAATTATTTCTCTTTGCCCCACTACCCCATTGATCCCCGCCAACTCCGCTTCGGAGTATCAATCGACTTCGCCAACTGATCAAACGACACATATCTTCATTTGAAAATTAATAGCTCAAACCATTTAAACCATTGTAGTACTGAAACTATTTAAACCAATAAAAACCATAAAAAGCTACGCTTTTATTGATGATGCAACCGTGCGGTGAACAATCAATAAAAGCGTAGCTTTTTATGGTTTTTATTGGTTTAATTGGTTTGAGGTGTCTGTTATTTGAGGACACCGAGTTTCTTGCCAACCTTGATAAAGGCTGCGATAGCCTTGTCAAGCTGCTCGCGGGTATGCGCTGCGGAGAGCTGCACACGGATACGTGCCTGATCTTTGGGCACTACAGGATAATAGAATCCGGTCACATAGATACCCTCTTTCTGCATCTCTGCAGCAAAGTCCTGCGATAGTTTCGCGTCATAAAGCATCACTGCGCAGATGGCACTCTGGGTAGGCTTGATGTCAAAACCTGCTTCAAGCATTTTGCTGCGGAAATATTCCACATTCTCCATAAGTGTAGAATGCAGTTCATCCGTTTCGCCAAGCATCTTGAACATCTCAATGCTTGCTCCGACAATCGATGGAGCCACAGAATTAGAGAAGAGATAAGGACGTGAACGCTGACGAAGCATGTCGATGATCTCCTTGCGTCCTGTAGTGAATCCGCCCATTGCACCACCGAATGATTTACCAAGCGTGCCGGTGAATATATCTATCTTTCCATAGCAGTCGAATTTCTCAGCCACACCGTGTCCTGTAGCACCCACCACTCCTGCTGAATGACTTTCGTCAACCATCACAAGGGCGTCATATTTCTCTGCAAGTTCACAGATCTTATCCATCGGAGCTACATTGCCATCCATAGAGAACACTCCATCAGTAGCGATGACTTTGAAGCGGCAATCTTTCGCCTCCTGCAGACAACGCTCCAGATCCTCCATATCGGCATTCTTATAGCGGAAACGTTTCGCTTTGCATAGACGCACGCCATCAATGATCGACGCATGATTCAGGGCATCTGAAATAATGGCATCCTCTTCGGTGAACAACGGCTCGAACAATCCGCCGTTAGCGTCAAAACATGCAGCGTAAAGGATGGTATCCTCAGTTTTGAAATAATCGCTGATGGCAGCTTCAAGCTCCTTGTGGAGATCCTGGGTTCCACAGATGAAACGAACTGACGACATGCCGTAACCACGATTATCCATAGCTCGCTTTGCCGCCTCAATAAGACGTGTGTTATCTGCCAAACCAAGATAATTGTTGGCACAGAAATTAAGCACTTCCCCGTTGACATTCTCAACCTCGATGTCTGAGCTTTGAGGTGTAACGATTACTCTTTCATTCTTGTAAAGCCCCGCATCCTTTATGCCTTGGAGCTCATTCTGCAAGTGTTGCTGAAATTTTGAATACATGTTATCTTGATATTAGAAATATGTATAATATATTTTTCCCAAAGTTAACGATTATTTATGAATTTTATATAAATTTGCAGAGAAATATATAACAAATCTAACCTTACCACACCTTCATGAAAAATATACTTGTAATTGGTGCCACAGGGCAAATCGGATCGGAACTCACCATGCGTCTACGCAATGAGTATCCCGGAGGTAGTGTCGTAGCCGGATATATTCCCGGTGCGGAACCCAAAGGCAAACTGCTTGAAAGCGGTCCTGCAGAGATAGTAGACATTACAAATCCGCAGCAGATCGCTGACGTTGTGGAAAAATATAAGATTGACACAATATACAATCTTGCCGCGCTTCTGTCTGCCGTGGCAGAGGCAAAACCCCAGTTGGCCTGGAAGATCGGTGTAGGTGGTCTTTATAACTGTCTTGAGATTTCCCGAGAGAAAGGATGCGCCCTGTTCACTCCAAGCAGCATCGGATCTTTTGGTCCTGACACACCTCACACCAAAACTCCTCAAGATACCATCCAGCGTCCGGAAACTATCTACGGAGTAACAAAAGTAACCGGAGAGATGCTTTCTGACTATTATGCACGCCGCTTCGGTGTGGACACTCGCTCTGTGCGCTTCCCCGGACTAATATCCTATGTGGCTCCTCCCGGTGGTGGAACAACCGACTACGCTGTTGATATATATTATTCAGCTGTGAAAGGCGAGGAATTCAAGTGCCCGCTCAAGCCCGGGACATTCATGGACATGATGTATATGCCGGATGCTCTGCGCGCAGCCATAGAGATCATGGAGGCAGATCCGACAAAACTAAAACATCGCAACTCATTTAACATCGCTTCAATGAGTTTTGATCCGGAAATCATATATAACAAGATCAAGGAATATCGTCCTGAATTCAAGATGACTTATGAGCTTGATCCGCTCCGCCAGAAGATAGCAGACTCATGGCCCGACAGCCTTGATGACACCTGCGCACGGGAGGAATGGGGTTGGAAACCGGAATACGACCTTGATGCCATGACCCGCGACATGCTCGAAAACCTCGAGAAGAAGCTCCTCTAATCCAATATATACCTCTGCGGAACAAGGCTTTTATCGTATGAATTTAGACCCCGTTTCATAAAAAAATAGCGGTACTGGGGTCTTAGATGACTTCAATAGTCACGCAAACATACAATATTTCTTAAAAAACTGAAAACTTTTATTGAGTTTTCAGTTTTTTTATTTAATTTTGCGCCCGCATGGAACAGATTAGTATTTCGGAAGAGTCTTACAACAAACTGTTGGAAGCCATATTTCCTATTATAACTGCCAATGGACTGAAAGCTACGACGATGGATGGCGTCGCGGCTTCTTTATCTATGTCCAAAAGAACTCTTTATGAGATCTTCGGAAGCAAATCGGAGATGCTTAGCGCGGTGATACACTATTTTCACGAGAGACACAAAAAAGTTGTTGAGCGCATATTCCTCACCTCAAATTCTGTGATGGAGGCAATTTACCGTGCTCTTTTGATAAACAAAAAAGCGATGCGTGAATTCAGTGTGGAATTTTTCCGTGATATGGACTCTTATTATAAGGAACTACGAGACCTTTACGAGTCCGAATCAAATTGTTGGAACGAAAAAATGATGTATGCCATCAACTTGGGTGTGGAGCAGGGCGTATTTCGCCAGGACGTGAATTACCCTATCACCCTGCGGATGATGAGTATACAGATGGAGTCACTTAAACGTATGGAAGAGTTTTTTCCTCCGGATGTCAAACTTCAGGACGCTCTCGACACCATCATAGTCGGTTTCCTTCGTAGCATCGCATCTCCAAAGGGGATGGAAATCCTTGATGATATAAGGAAGAAAGAGATCTGCGTTGATTAGACAATAACAATCAGCAAACAAACAACATTCATATAGTTTTTATATTATTGAAAATGAACATTTTCAGAACATCATTAGCAGCAATGGGCATATGTATCTCGGCTGGTCTGGCATCCGCACAGGCTCCGGCTGACACATTACGTCTTTCAAGGCAACAGTGCATTGAAATTGCTCTTCAGGACAATCCCACTATCAGAGTGGCGGATCTGGAGGTGAAACGCATGGATTATTCCAAGAAAGAGGTGGTGGCGAATCTTTTCCCGACCATCGACTTCTCTGCAACCTATCAGCGTTCAATCGAACTGCAGACCCTCAGCATGAACATGGGCGGAAATTCCACTAAAATCAAGATGGGATCCGACAACATGTGGAATTTCGGTTTCTCAGCGGCAATGCCTTTAGTGAATGCATCGCTGTGGAAGTCGATAAAGATTTCAGATACCCAGATTCTATCTACACTGGAATCCGCTCGCGCTTCGCGCCTCGACATGGTCAATAATGTAAACAAATCATATTATAGCCTGCTTCTTGCAATCGCGTCAAGAGACGTGATACGCAAGAATTACGAGATTGCAAAAATAAACGCAGACATATACCAGAAACAATTCGAACAGGGAACTGCTTCTGAATATGATGTTCTCCGCAGCTCAGTGCAGGTTACTAACATTGAGCCGGAACTGCTCCAGGCTGATATAGCGGTCAGACAATGCCAGCTACAGCTCAAGGTTCTCATGGGAATGGATGCTGCTGTGGAAGTTATGCCTGACATAACTCTCCGCGAGATGCAGAGTGATATGTTCGGATACACCGCGGCTCTCAACCGCTCACTTGCCGACAACACATCCCTCCGGTCTCTTGACATCCAGACGGATATGGCACGCCAGAACGTGACATTAAAGAAATTCGCATGGATTCCTACACTTGCAGTGACATATAATGTCAACTGGAATGCACTCAGCAACGGCAACGCTCTTAAAAATCAAGATTTCAACCCATACTCTACTGTCGGGCTGGCATTACAGGTTCCGATTTTTTCCGGAGGTTCGAAATACTTCGGTGTAAAACAGGCTGAGGTTCAGTTGAAAGAATTGAGCTTCCAAAGGGAGAATCTTGTAAACTCGCTCAACATGCAGGTTGATCTCGCCATCGACAACATCAATAAGCAGGTACGTCAGATCGAGGCAAGCGAGCAGGGAATGCGTCAGGCATCCAAGGCTTACGAAATAATGCAGAAGAGCTTTGAGATAGGCGCAGCCACATACCTCGACCTGCGCGACAGCGAACTTGCCAACACTTCAGCACAGCTCGCTTACCTCCAGAGCATTTACAATTACCTTGTCTCTACAAGCGAGCTTGATATGCTCCTTGGCAAAGACCAGACATATATATACACTGTTTCAAAACGCTAACATTTCTTCGTCATGAATAAAATATTTATTTCTGCGGCTTCGCTCGCACTTCTGACTCTCGGAGCCTGCTCCGGATCCGAAAAACAGGACAAAAATGTCAAGGAAGAATCAGCACCTGTTGTGAAAACAATGCTTGTAAACGACAGGGAGGTGAATCAAATAGGCAATTACACCGCGACTGTTGAGCCTGAGTTGATAAACAATATTTCCTCATCCGCACCCAACCGTATCAAACAGATACTCGTAGATGAGGGTATGCGTGTGTCTGCCGGACAGCGCCTTGTCATAATGGACGACATCAACACCACAAGCTACGAACTGCAGGTAGATAACGCCAAAGCCAATCTGAAAAACGTAGAGGTTAATTACAACCGCGCTTTGGAACTTTACAAAATAGGCGGTGGCACAAAACAGCAGGTTGACCAGATGGAGATACAGCTTGTGAATGCAAAAAACGCACTGGCTTCTGCTGAACGCACCCTGCGCAACATGCGTGAGAACACAGTGCTTACATCCCCTATCTCCGGAGTGGTGACTGCAAGGAATTATGATCCGGGCGATATGACAGCGAATCTTCCCATACTTACTGTCGCTCGCACCCAACCTGTCAAGATCGTTATTAACGTTTCAGAAAGCGAACTCGCGAAGGTGAAACGTGGAATGCCCGCCATCGTGACATTCGACACATACGGCGATGAGATCTTCAACGGCACTGTAACGCTGGTGTCTCCTACTGTCGACCATTCGTCACGCACATTCGGCGCTGAGGTCACACTCGCCAATTCCGACGGTCGTATCCTGCCGGGTATGTTCGGACGCGTTGAACTGAGTCTCGGAACAGCGCGTCGCGTTGTCGTTCCGGACAAAGCGGTGGTAAAGCAACCGGGATCAGGCAACCATTATGTCTACGTATATAATCAGGACGGAACTGTCAGCTACAACAAGGTCGAACTCGGTCAGCGTCTCGGTGATTCCTATGAGCTTATAAGCGGTGTGGAACCAGGCTCAACAGTGGTTGTTTCCGGACAGACTCGCCTTGCCAACGGAATGAAGGTAAGGATTGCTAATGACACCAAGAATGACAGCAATAAATCTGAGAAGTAAAAACTGAATTAGAGTAAGAATCAGTCTCATAAATAAAAATAAAACAAATGTCTCTATATAGTTCAGCAGTCAAAAGACCGGTGATGACCACGCTCTGTTTCGTGACAGTCATTATCCTTGGTCTCTTCTCACTGGCTAAGCTCCCTATCGACCTCTATCCGGATATCGACACCAACTCTATAATGGTGATCACCATGTATCCAGGTGCATCGGCAAAAGATATCGAGCAGAATGTAACGAAGCCACTTGAGAACACACTCAACTCCGTTGAGCACCTGAAACACATATCATCAACGTCAAGAGAGAATACGTCGGTCATAACACTTGAATTTGAATATGGTTATGACATCGACGTGCTGACAAACGACGTGCGTGACAAACTCGATATGGTGGAATCCCAGCTTCCTGATGATTCGGAAAACCCGATCATCTTCAAGTTCTCCACCGACATGATTCCTATCTGTCTCCTTTCCGTACAGGCAGATGAGAGTATGGCGGGTTTATATAAGATTCTCGACGACAACGTGGCAAACCCGCTGGCGCGCGTTGACGGTGTGGGTTCCGTTTCAATTTCCGGTGCCCCGAAGAGGGAGATACACGTATACGTTGATCCCAACCGTCTTGAGGCTTATAATCTGTCTGTGGAACAGATTGCATCCGTAATCGGAGCCGAGAACAGAAACGTCCCCGGTGGTTCATTCGATATCGGATCAAACACATATGCACTCCGTGTGCAGGGTGAATTTGAGGAGACATCACAGATGCTCCGGATTCCCGTGGGCAGCTATCAGGGAAAGATTGTTTACCTGAGTGATGTAGCCACAGTGGAAGATAGCCTTGAGGAGCGTACCCAGCGCACATACAACAATGGCAAGGAAGGAGCCATGATCATCATTCAGAAACAGAGTGGTGCCAACTCTGTGGAGATCTCCAACAAAGTAATGGCCATGCTCCCCTCGCTGGAGAAGAATCTCCCTTCCGATGTGAAGATCGGTGTGATTGTCGACACGTCCGACAACATCCGTAACACCATCGCAGCTCTTGTCGAGACAGTGCTTTACGCCCTTCTCTTCGTGATGATAGTGGTATTCGTATTCCTCGGACGTTGGCGCGCGACAATGATTATCGTCATAACGATCCCGGTGTCACTTATCGCTTCGTTCATATACCTTTTCGCCACCGGCAACACCTTGAACATCGTTTCTCTATCAGCCTTGTCAATATCTATCGGTATGGTGGTGGACGACGCCATTGTGGTGCTTGAGAATGTAACGACACACATTGAACGTGGGGCAGACCCGAAACAGGCTGCTGTGCACGGCACCAATGAGGTAGCTATATCTGTAATCGCATCTACCCTTACCCTTATTGCGGTATTCTTCCCGCTTACCCTTGTGACTGGCATGACCGGTGTGCTTTTCCGTCAGCTCGGATGGATGGTTACCATCATGATGATTATATCCACCACCTGCGCATTGTCTCTCACTCCGATGCTCTGCAGCCAGTGGCTCAGACTCAAAGGCAAGGCTACCGATGGCAATAAGAAAAACTGGTATTCATATATCGAGCGTGGTCTCGACAAATTTGACAACGGATACGCTTCGCTGCTGAAAAAAGTGGTGACTCACCGCGCGGTGACAATCGTTGTTTGTCTCGGAATATTCGTTGGCTCCATATTCCTTATGAAATTCGTGGGAACCGAGTTCTTCCCGACTCAGGATGACGGTCGACTCGGTGTCAATCTCGAGCTTCCTATCGGTGCCCGTGTTGAGGAAGCACAGGAAGTCACTTCTCGCCTTGATTCCCTCTGGCGTGCAAAATATCCGGAGATCATGGTGATGAACTATACTGTCGGTCCGGCAAGTTCTGACAATACCTTCGCATCATTATCTGACAACGGTGCTCACATCATATCCATGAATATCCGTCTGCTTGATCCGGGCGACCGTGATCGCAACATCCGTGAGATTGCGGAAGAGATGAGAAAGGATCTTGAACAGCAATTCCCGGAATTCAAGAAAGCACAGGTCAACATCGGTGGTGGCCGCGGACAGGGAATGGGAGGACAAAGCACCGTTGACTTTGAAATCTATGGTTATGACCTTGACGACACCGACCGCGTGGCTGCTGAATTGAAACAAATCCTTGAGGGCATAAACGGCACAGCCGACGTGATAATTTCGCGCTCTGACTATCAGCCGGAATATCAGGTTGACTTTGACCGCGAGAAACTCTCAATGTATGGCATAAGTCTTCAGACTGCGGCTTTCTATCTCAGAAACCGCATCAATGGTTCCACTGCATCCCAATTCCGCGAGGATGGTGAGGAATATGACATCAAGGTTATGTACGCACCGGAACACAGAACCCGCATCGAGGATATAGAGAATATCATGATCTATACAAGTGAAGGCAAGGGAATACGTGTAAAAGAGCTTGGCAAGGTCGTAGAGCGCTTCACGCCTCCGACAATCGAGCGTAAGGACCGCGAACGTGTGATTACCGTATCGGCCGTGGTTGACGGTGTGCCGATGAGTGAAGTTGTCACGGCAGCTCAAGCAGAAATGGCGAACATCGATCTTCCATCCGGTGTGACAATCCAGATTGCCGGTAGTTTTGAGGATCAGCAGGATTCATTCAGCGATCTGCTTATGCTCGGTGTGCTGATTATCATTCTTGTCTATATCGTGATGGCAGCGCAGTTCGAATCACTGACGTATCCGGGTATCATCATGACTTCGCTTCTGTTTGCATTCTCCGGTGTATTCCTCATACTCTGGATGACAGGACACACATTGAACGTAATGTCAATGATCGGAGCTATCATGCTTATCGGTATCGTAGTGAAGAATGGTATCGTCCTTATTGACTATATCGCGCTCAACCGCGAACGAGGAATGTCAATCCGAAGGGCAGTAATCGACGGAGGTCGCTCTCGTCTGCGCCCCGTTGTCATGACCACATTGACCACAATTCTTGGTATGGTACCGATGGCAGTCGGCACCGGACAGGGAGCCGAGATGTGGCGTCCGATGGGTACCGCGGTGATTGGTGGTCTTACATTCTCAACGGTGCTGACTCTTCTGTTCGTGCCTGTCCTCTACTGCGTATTCGCCGGAAACGGTGTGAAACGCACACGCAAGAAGATCCGCGCAAAGCTGCTCACATCAAAGTCAACCAATTCTTAAACAGTCTATAATGAAAGCAATATTCATATCTTACGACCAGGCACATCATGAAGAGATAATCGATGTGCTGACTCGCCTGTCCTGCCGGGGCTTCACAGCCTTCGGTCAGGTGCAGGGGCGCGGTAGCCACACCGGTGATCCCCACTATGGCTCACATGCCTGGCCATCGTTAGCATCAGCCATCCTGACTTTTGTTGAAGACGACCGCGTACGTCCGGTGCTCGACCGTCTCAAATCCCTCGATGAAGCCAAGCCCCTCCTCGGTTTACGCGCTTTTGTGTGGGATACAATCGACACTATTTAATATAGAGTCCGTTCACTAAAGCTAAATTTTTTTATGAGACGGACTCTAAATTTAAATAATCTGTTGCAAGGTTTACAAATTATTTGTAACTTTGCAACAGATAAGCGCACGTGGCGTAATTGGTAGCCGCGCTAGACTTAGGATCTAGTGTCTAACGACGTGGGGGTTCGAGTCCCTTCGTGCGCACGGAAAACCCCGTTAACTCTATGAGCTAACGGGGTTTAATATTATCCAATAACCAACTTATTGCCCCTTCTTATTGAAGAATGCTGCGTAAAGTGGCATCCGCACCGTCGGAGGCTATGCGGGCACAATACGCATTGTAAAGCGTTGTAAATGCATCTGAATTTCCCAGATCAACCCCTCCGAAAGCAGATAATCTGAGGAAATCCATCGGATTGTCTGAATTCACAAGCTTATTGTCTTCCTCTGTAAGCCAAGGCTCAAAGATCTCAAAAGATTCAACTTTGTCATCCTTACGGTATTTCAGATAGTGCCTGTATGACGCAATCAAAAATGCAACACGTGTCAGATCCTTCCCATCATGAATCATCTTCTTAAGATTGGGAATTACATAAACGGGGAATTTGGATACTCCATCGCCACACAATCTGGCAATCTGGTCACTCACCGAATGATTTCCGAATCTCTCTATCAGTGTCTGCTTATATTGGTCAAGATCTGTATCTCCCGGAGCAGGGACATAAGGTGTTATATCCTTATCCATGAATTCACGCACATACCTTACGATATCTGCATCTCCCATAGCCTCGTCAACCTTTCTGTATCCGGAAAGAAATGACGGATATGAAAGTAACGTATGGGATGCATTCAGAAGGCTTAGCTTCATATTCTCATAAGCAGAGACATCATCGGTAAATTCGACACCTACAGCTTCCCATTCAGGACGACCGGCTGCGAAATTATCTTCAATAACCCACTGTATGAAGTCCTCACAATAAACAGGAGCTTTGTCGTCTGTATCATTCCTTTTATTCAGACGCTCTATATCAGCAGGAAGCGTGGCAGGGGTGATTCTGTCAACCATACTGTTAGGGAATGTGACATTATCCTCAACCCATTGCGCAAGTTCAGGATCCTGTGCACTGAAGAAACTCATGAAAGCCTTGCGTGCTGTGTCACCATTATGCTGAAGATTGTCGCATGAGAGAATTGTCACTCCTCCCGCTCCGTTATCTCTGCGGCGGCGCAATCCCTCGGCTATAAAACCAAATACAGTTTTAGGCGATTTCCGCTCGATAAGATCATGAGCCACATCAGCATTATCTAACATAAACACATCTGTTTCCTTGTCAATATTATAACCACCCTCGGTTATTGTCATCGACAAGATATGTATGTCCGGATCAGCTATCTTATCTATTACCTCATCGGAATTCTCCACTGCCCATGTCAGACCAACCAAAGAACCTATGAGATAAGTCTTATCCACACCATCCCTTCCACATACTGTCAGAGTATACTCTCCATTCTGACTTTTCAGCGCTTTATATAATCGTTCATCAGAAGGCAGAAGCATAGCTCCATGGATTCCCCAGTTACGTTGCGACGACGAAATTTCAAGCAACCTGTTGGTGAAAGCTTCCATATGGGCACGATGGAAATTACCCACACCGAAATGCAATATTCCCGCTTTCACCAGCCCTCTGTCATACCCAATCGTTTCCACATTAGTACTGTTTGGTAAAATAAAAGTACGTTTCATAACATTTTGTAATTATCAGATTTTCATCTGCTTCATATAATCTGGGAATGCCTGAGGATGCAAACAGATTAAACACATCTCTATTATTCTGGGCTGAGAAGGGCATCGTGAAACCATTTTCCTTCCAATATGCTTCGACTGACGCCTCATCTTCCTCACGTGATATGCAGAGGAATTCCACCTGTTTTTCGCTTTGAATGAGACATTGCCAGTAATACTTCTGTATCTCGGGCAGTTCACGCCTGCAATCCGAGCACGAAGTATTAAAAAAGACTATCACACTGTGTTTACCCTTAAGCGACTCCGTGGTGATACGCCTGCCGTCACTCATGACAACCTCGAAATCAGGCAACCGGTTTCCTGGTTGCAACGACCACACCGGTTCCTCCTTATCGTTGACACAAGCGACGGTGGCAAACACAATCAGAATATAGAGAATCAATCTGTATAAAACGCGCATTTATAAATATGTTTATATGTTACAATATTAAAATGCAAAGATAGCATATTCAGCGCATTCCACAAACCGATTCAACATGCGGGCTGAGAAGATACCTCAAGTTTGATCTCTTCTTTCGGTTCCGCAGGTTTAACAAGTTTTAAAAGCACGATAGTAGCGATAGGATGCAGACATCCCATGCAATAGAACAGATACTCTCCCATCGTGGCCATCAGTGAACCAACGACAAGGTTGAACACAGCCGCCCCGACTGCTCCGGAACCACATGCTATGCCAAGCACTGTAGCCACATTCTTGACAGGGAAAGTCTCGGCTATGACAACCCCGATGTTATATAACCATACGAGGCACATGAAAGCTACAATTGAGAAGACAGCAGTTATAAGGCCAAGACGTATACTGAATGCAACCGCATCCCAGTGACTCAGAAGTGGAATCAGAGCCAACACAGGAGCCACGCAAGCTGAAAAACTCATCACTACCTTGCGCGATTTCAATGCGTTCCAACCTTTGGACACAAGCTTATCGGAATATGCAGATGCAAGCACTCCGCATGTTGCTCCGATAAGGAACGGGATTCCACCGATATATTGAATCATGTCAAGCGTTTCCTGAGGATTCATCCCCTGCGCAGTGCCGAGATCACGAAGATATCCGGGGAGCCAGAAGTTGATAAAATACCATACCGGATCGCTCACCAGACGGATCAATATCACACCCCAGAGAGCACTTGTGCCGAACAACGCTAACAGCGGGAATGCTTTCTGGTCTTTTGCGGAGACCCCTTTAGGCTCGTCAAGCGTCATAGCGAGGAATTCGGGCTTCGGCCGACTGTATACCGCCCACCATATCGCTGCAATCACAAGACCTGCGATACCTGCGATGACAAATACCTCCTGCCAGGGGAAGTAACGCACCATCCATGCAACAAGTAACGGTGCTGACATTGTGCCGATCGAACCTCCCGCCTGACAGATAGAATTGGCAGTAGCCCTTGTTTTCTTTTCGAACCATAAGGTCACAGCCACAAGCTGTCCGGTAAAGATTGTAGGCTCTGCAAGTCCCAATATGCCACGACAAATTGCAAACTGATATACATCCTGCGACAGACCGCCGCCGATACATGCAAGAGACCATGCTGCAATACCGGTGAACATCACAGGTTTGGGACCGAATTTATCAACTAAGATGCCCGATACCGGATACATCACGGCATAACATATCAGAAACACATTCAAAATCCAGGCAAACTCAATATCGCCGATATCAAAATGTGTGAGAATCTCAGGTTTCAGAATAGAAAGAAGCTGACGGTCAAGATAGTTGCAGACGATAGCGATGACCATGGTCACCACTATCATCCACCTCAGCGTATAAGGTTTGTTTTTTAATAACATTAACTTAGTTGTTTTGAATTTAAATAATGGCAGGATTAATCACGGAAATAAACGCCTTCCTCACGAAGCGCTTCCTGCAATTCCTTCACATTAACATCGCGAGGCTGCGCACCCTCTTTCAATGAAAGAGCCGCAGCCTTACCTGCCGCCTCTCCCATCGCCATGGCAGGTCCCATAACGCGTGCCGAAGCAAGTGCAAGGTGTGTCATGGAAACACAACGTCCTGCCATGATCAGGCCGTCTATCTTCTTAGGAATCAGACAGCGGTAAGGAATGTCATAACAATCGGGACACCATTGTAGAGTGCAGTCACCGCCCACAGGGTGGTGAAGGTCTACCGGGTACGCAGATACAGCGACAACATCATCAAATTTAGCGCAATCGAAAATATCCTGCTCTGTAAATACATATTCACCTTCGATACGTCGTGTTTCGCGGATTCCCATGAAAGGAGCCACTCTATCCACATAAGCATTCTCGAAACCCGGTATATAAGCTTTCAGATAACGAACGATCTCCTCATTCTGTTCCGCACACTTAACCTCACCATATGTATACTGCTCAGGGTCTGTAGCATCCACTCCATTCACGCGAGACATATTTACCCACCATTCATCAGGAGCCATACCTGTCATGAAAATAGTGCGCTCAACCGGCAGATTATACCCTTCCTCTCGAGCCTTCTTGACCTGATTACGGAAACCTACCATCGTGCAGTTGTCATCAGCGCGGAAGAATTCGTTGGGAATAAAGTCTATATCATATAACTCCGGATGATCGGCTACTGCATCGCGAAGTTTACGCGAATCCACACCTCTCATTGAGAACATCAATGTCGGCGGCTGGGGAATACCCTTCTCATTACCGTAATTCATCGGGGCTCCTGCTCGGAATGCTATATCTCCGTCTCCCGTACAGTCTACGATCCTCTTTGCGAGTATGGCTTCCCTGCCCTTTTTGGAATCTATCACCACACCCTTTACCGTATCGCCATCCATTATCACATCAGTGGCGAAAGCATACATCAACAGTTCAATACCGCATTCTTTTATAATCTGGAATGCGAGTCGCTTCGTTCCTTCAGGATCTATCATTGTCAGACTCACATGAAGCGGACATGCGCGATGGTGTGTGGCAAGACCCTGAGCCTGGAGACGTTCGACAAACTGTCCCGGCAAACCCTTGATGACAACATTTCCTTTACGGCCAAGAAAACCCAGCAAAGGCAAACCGATAGTCATGTTTCCGCCGAGTATACCACGGCTTTCAATAAGCATTACTTTTGTATCAGGAACAAGAGCTGCTGCTTGCGCTGCCATGAGACCGGCGGGACCGGCTCCTACAACAAGGACATCAACCTCTGCTCTTACAGGAATTTCTGAAGATGGAATAGTTATCGTTTTCATGATAATTATTGATAAATTAGGTTTATAGAAAAGTTTATTACATGGACAATATATTGTCGCATCGCAAATTTATAGATTTTCAGTTAATTCATCATCATCATCACAGCTAAAAAAAATATCAGCCTATACATCTTCATTATACGATATTGAATTTATAAAATACTTTAATTTAACAATTTACCATATTGTAATCATTTATGGAATTATAAAATATCCTCAAGTTTTAGGAGAGGTTCGACACAAATGATGGCTCTTTCTTAAAATTTATAATTAATTTTACCAGACAGAAATATTATTAACTTTAATATCTTTTTAACCCTAACATCTGATGAAATGAAACCTATCAAATCCACTTTAATTGCAACAGCTTTCCTCTGCTCCCTACCTTTGTTCTCTCAGTCTACATTCTCGTCTTCTCTTCCGGTCAAGCCCGGTAAGGGAGTCACTGTCACAGGTACTGTGGAATGTGCCGGCAAACCCGTTGCCGGAGTGATTGTATCCGACGGATATGAAGTTACCAAAACAGATAAAAAAGGCGCATACTACCTTAAATCTAAGAAACAGAATCCACAGGTGTTCATCACAGCCCCGTCTGGATACGAGATATACCGCGATGATGTGGTGCCGCAGTTCTGGGCAGACTTCAATCTTCCTGCCGATAAACTTGAACGGCACGATTTCCGTCTTGATAAGGTTGACAACACCAATCATGCCGTAATCGTAATTACCGACGTGCATCTCGCCAACCAGAGGAATGACGTGAAGATATTCTCCGGTCCCTACACCGACCGTATACGTGAGGAAGTAAAAAAACTTAATGACAACGGGATCCGGACATATACCTTGAATCTTGGTGACGCGTCATGGGATGCTTATTGGTATGGACATAATTTCAAGATCAACGATTTCCGCACAGCTCTGAACAACGCCGAATATCCTACCGCCGTTTACAGTTGCATGGGCAATCATGACAACAATGCCCAGACTCCTTGCGATGAAAACACAGATTTCAACGCTTCCCTCCCCTATCAGAAAACATTCGGTCCGCGCTATTATTCTCAAAATATAGGGAATGTGCATTATGTGTTCCTCGATAACATCCATTATATAAACAAACCTACAGAACAGCCATTCTATACTGATGTCTATTCCAACCGCAACTATGTGGAGGATTTCACTCCGGAGCAACTTGCATGGCTTAGAAAAGATCTGGCAAATGTATCTTACGACACTCCTGTGGTTCTTGCCATGCACGGTCCGATGTTCCGCTGGAAGAAGTATAATTACAAAAAACATTGGTCGGAACTCACTCCGGAAATCATGATCCGCACCGACAACGCATCAACCCGCGAGCTGCTCGATATTCTCAAACCTTATAAGGATGTGCATTCCGTATGTGGACATTCACACAACCAATGCTTGATACGTCTGCCCAAGGAGATGCAGAATTTCACGGAACATAACATCTCCGGCACTTGCGGAGCCTGGTGGAGAACACGGGCAACCGGTTTACGCAACCTTTGTCCGGATGGAACTCCTGCGGCATTTGAGATTTTCCAATCAGACGGTAAAAATCTGAAATGGAATCACCATACCTACGAGTATTCACCCGAACAGACATTCTTTGCATGGGACATGAATGAGGTAAAGAAATATTTCAGCAACAATGCAGAAGTAAAGGCATACCTTACGATGTATCCCAACTCCACCGACTATAGCGACGTGGGCGACAATTATGTCTATGTCAACGTATGGGCATGGGATCAGGACGGAAAACTCAAAATAACTGAAAATGGCAAAGAACTTCCCGTTGAGATGGTAAGAGAGGAGAATCCTCTATACACCGCAGCTTATCTGGTAAGAAATACCGTATGGATTAACAGTTTCAACAATGCGAAATATAAGAATCCAACAAAATTCCAGCTATTCCGTGCCAAAGCATCAACTCCGGATGCTCCCGTTGAGATCAGCTGGACCGACTATTTCGGCAAAGAAACAAAATCCACGCTAAATCGCCCTGCTCCATTCTCTACAGATGATCTTGAACTCACACTTTAGCCCAGTGGATGCCTGAAAATCTCAATACCCTGCCGGTAATATCCGGCAGGGTATTATTTTTTAAGAGCACTTCTCATAATTATCGAAACGTGTGCATACTGCGTGCAATTATCACAAATTATCAATATACATTATTTATTACCAACGAGTTACAATATGTAAGAAAAGTAATACTTATTTTATTGTAAAAATTATTAAATAAATATCGTTTTTCGCTCCGCTATATTTGCAGTGGTTAACCTTAGGAAAACGCATGTTCACACAATCCGTTTTCAAACAAATTTAATTAAAACCAGTAACAACTCAAAACAAGAGCTTATGAACAGAATTGCTCTATTCATGATTTCCCTATTCATTCTGGCAACTCATGCATTTGCGCAACAACAGAATGTCAATGGACTCATCACCGACCAGGCGGGAGAGCCCCTGATCGGAGCGACGGTAATGGTGAAAGGATCCAATATCGCTGCAGTCTCGGATCTTGATGGCAAATTCAGCATCAAGGCAAAAACAGGTGATACACTGAAAGTATCCTATGTCGGATTCAAACCGCAATCCATTAAGATCGCAGATATGAAAAATCTGACAATTGTGATGCAGGAAGAAGCCAACACTCTTGATGAAATGGTTGTCGTAGGATACGGCACCATGAAGAAAGCCGATCTCACAGGCGCTGTAACCAATGTGGATGGCGGTAAGCTTGAGAACATGAGATCTTCTTCTGTATCTCAATCTCTTCAGGGAACGATGCCGGGTCTTTATGTAAGCCGGAGCAGCGGTCTCCCCGGAGCCGAAGCAACCATCAGGGTACGCGGTGTAACTACAATCGGCAATTCAGATCCTCTCGTGATAGTCGACGGTATTCCGGATTCAATGGAATCTGTCAACTCCTCCGATATCGAAAGCATATCCGTTCTTAAGGATGCTGCATCCGCTTCTATTTATGGAGCACGCGCCGCAGCTGGTGTAATCCTGATCACCACTAAGAAAGCAAAGGAAGGTAAAGCGAAAGTTGAGTATCAGGGAACAGCCGGTTTCGTTCAGGCAACAGAAACTCCCAAACCCGTCGGAGCTGTTGACTATATGAATCTCTATAATGAGCTCAAATGGAACGATGGAGGGAATCAGGAAGGACAGGAATACAGCGCATATGATAAAGATTTCATCGATTCATATTACGCCAACCATCTTGCTGACCCGGATGCATATCCGATTACAGACTGGCAAAACATTCTGATGCGCAAGACAGCTCCAACAACCAAACATGACCTGAAAGTGTCATATGGCAATAAAGTTGTGCAGACCAAGGTTTCACTTGGATACGAATATACAGAGGCTCTTTATGAAGGACGAGACTACCAGCGTCTCACTGCCCGCGTAAACAACACATTTAAAGTAACCAAATGGCTAACATTCGGTCTTGACGCGTATTATCGCAGAGGCATCACACGCCAGCCACAGATAAACCCGCTCGGAGCCATGATGTATATGACTCCTCTGGACGCGGCTGTATGGCAAAACGGAACATACGGTGACGGACACAACGGTGAGAACCCTCTTGCTGGTTTACGCGAAGGTGGAAAGAACAATCAGTGGACAGACCGTTTCGGAGCAAAGCTATCCGTCATTCTGAATCCCATCGAGGGTCTTACAATCAGCGGAATCTGGGCTCCAGGATTACTTTTCACTCAAAAGAAGTCTTACAGAAAGAAAGTTAATTATTACACCCCCGACAATGCTGATGATCCCGCCGGATTCGCCAAAGGATTCGAGCTCAACAAACTCACGGAAGACAGGAATCTCAATTCATGGGGCACCAAGCAATTGTTCATCAACTATAACAAGACCTTTGCAGAAGACCACCGCACGGATTTCATGATCGGATATGAGGATTACACAGCAAGCAGCAACACCCTTCAGGCGGAAAGCAACAACATGGACCTCTCCGACTATTTCTATATGACCAACGCCAATGTCAATGATTTAGGTGTTGACGGAACGGAGACACAGAACGCATACCGCTCAATCTTCGGTCGCATCAACTATTCATACAAAGGCCGCTACATGGCTCAGTTCAACGCACGTTGGGACCGTTCCTCCAGATTTGGCAGCAAATACCGCACAGGCTTCTTCCCCTCCGCCTCAGTTGGTTGGACCATGAGCGAGGAGGCATTCCTCCGCGATGTGGATCCCCGTATTCTCTCGTTCCTGAAAATCAGAGGATCATACGGTACTCTTGGTAACGAACGTATCGGCAACTATCCTTACCAGGCAAACATGACTTTCTCACATCCCGTAATGGTTGATTCAAAAGGTCAGCTCGTATCCGTGCTCTCTGCGTCACAGCGTGACTACAATATACCAGACATCACATGGGAAACAACACATAGCTGGGACGTAGGTCTTGACGCTACTTTCCTGAATTCTCGCCTTTCCCTCACTTTCGACTGGTATTGGAAAAAGACCAAAGACATGCTCCTCTCCATCCAGCTTCCTGTATTCATGGGCTATGACAATCCCAAGCAGAATGCCGGAGAGATGACAACAAAAGGCTGGGATCTCCAGCTTGGATGGCGCGACAACGTAGGCGATTTCAGTTATGCTGTGAATTTCAATATATCCGACTATCGTTCTGTAATGGGACGCATGTCTGGCACAGTGCTTGATTCAGGAGGACATATAACAATGGAGGGCGAGGAATATGATGCATGGTATGGTTTCTTATCCAACGGACTCTATCAAAATGACGAAGATGTCGCCAACAATCCCGTTCTAAATGCCAATGTAAAGCCAGGAGACATCAAATACAAGGATATCAGCGGATCCGAAGGAATGCCTGATGGAGCCATCAGTTCACAGTATGACCGTGTGGTTCTTGGCTCATCACAGCCACGACTCATTTACGGAGCCCAGATTTCTGCGGGATGGAAAGGTATCGAGCTTTCCGCTGCATTCAACGGAATCGGCAAACAGAACGTGATGATGACACGCGCTATGATGTATCAACGCCACGCAGCCGGATGGACACAGTTCACCGGTGAGGTTATCGGAACATCTTGGAGCTACTATAACACTCCGGAGCAGAATCTCGCCGCCAAATACCCCCGTCTGTCAGACATGGCGGTTGAATCAAACGGCAATAACACACAGACAACTGATTTCTGGATGTTTAACGGCGGATATTTCCGATGCAAGAATATAACGCTCGGATATTCATTCCAGCAAAATATACTCAAGAAACTCCGTCTGAATTCACTCAGAGTTTTCGCTTCCGTATCAGATCCATTCTCAATTGACCGCTATCCCCAGGGATGGGACCCCGAGACAGCAGGTAGCTCATCAAGCTATATCGCACGCACATGGAATTTCGGTGTGGCAGTGTCATTCTGACGATCTTGTGAAAACGTATGTATAAAAACATAAAATGAAGACTATCATGAAAAAATATCTATATACAATTCTTTTTGCAGCGAGCATCAGTCTTGGAGGTTGTGCCGACCTTGACCTGAATCCACCTGCGGATGCTTCCACAGAGACATGGTATTCCAATCTCGAGGAATTCGAATTTGCCTGCAATGATCTATACAGAGGAGACCTATGGCATTGGGAATACAACCGTCTGTGGCATACTGACCGCTGGACCGATGACTGGGATCAGCAAGGACACGGCTATGAATGGGCCACCGGCGCACTTATGCCAACCACATCTTACGTAAAGGCAACATGGCTGCGTACATACAAAGGTATTACACGCTGCAACGCAGTGATTGCAAACGTGGAAAAACAGCGTGGAAAACTTAGCGACAAAAATCTTGATAAATTTGAAGGAGAGGCAAGATTCTTCAGGGCTTGTTTCTACTCATATCTGATTTTCCTATACGGAGACTGCCCATATTATACCGATTACATCACAATCGATCAGGCATACGCAATGGGACGCATCCCGAAAGAAGAGGTGCTGAAGCATATATACGAGGATTTCGACAAAGCGGCAGAACTTCTTCCTAATAAAAACGAAGGCAATATCAGGGTATTAAGTGCAACTGCACTTGCATTCAAGGCGCGCACTGCGACATGGATGCTGGATTATCCCACGGCAGCGACCGCAGCCAAGGCATGTATGGATTCAAAAACATATTCCCTCGACAAAGACTTCGAGAGTATGTTCCTGCTGAAGACCCATGCATCGGATGAGTTCATTTTCACCATACCCCGTTCAAGAGAGCTGAAAGATGACAAGATTTCATACAGTTCATTCCTGCCCAGAAACAACAAAGGAAAATCTTTGGCAGTACCATCTCTCGAACTTTTCAGCGCGTTCCTCTGTGATGATGGTCTTCCAATAGACAAATCTCCTAAATTTGACCCAAAGAATCCTTTCAGCAACCGGGATCCACGTCTTGGATACACCACCGTAGAATTCGGCACTACATTCCTTGGAATTGAATGGGATCCTTCAAAAAATAAAGTCCAGAACTACACCACAGGAAAAAGCATCAACAACAATGACTCTCAGCTTGTGCAAAATCTCGCTTCCTGGACCGGACTCATTCTCAAAAAGGGTATTGATGAGGATATTCTCGTTGACCTCAAAGGTGATCCCGACTGCATCGTTATGCGATACGCTGATGTGCTTCTTATGTATGCTGAAGCAATGATAGAGCAAAACAAGATCGACCAGACTGTCCTCGATGCAATCAACGATGTCCGTTCGCGTGCATATAAAGCAACCCGTAACGAGACATCCAAGTATCCGGCAGTCACCGAGACAAATCAGGATAAGCTCCGTTTCATTCTGCGCAGCGAGCGCCGCATGGAATTCGCATGGGAGAATCGACGCTGGTTCGACCTTGTTAGATGGAGACTTTGCGATATCGCGATAAACCGACCAGTGATTGACCTTCCCGCCAAGGCTCAGCTTCAGAAAAACATCAAGAACGGTGACTACTTCTTCCCTGCCGATGCACTGCCTGTGATTGAAGAGACCGGTCTGGTAAATCTGCAGCCGCTTGTTGACTCCAAGGCTAAATTCCGCAAGACAATGGAGCGCAAATTCGATCCGGCAAAAGGGTATCTCCTGCCGCTGCCCATCGAAGACGTGATGCTGATCCCCGGAATGACTCAGAATCCAGGATACTAAAGGTTTCCAATACAATAATTCTTTAATAATTAACCGGTAAGGGATGGGACTATGTTCCCATCCCCTACAAAAAACATACCATATGAAAACAAAATTTACTATTTCTGCAATCCTGTCTCTCGCCATTACACCGACAATGGCTCTAACACCAAATGCCTCGGGCGTATATGAGATTGCCAATGCACAGCAACTTGAAGAATTCGCTGCAATAGTCAATGCAGGTGAAACTACCGCCCATGCTGTTCCTACAGATGACATTGACATGGACGGCATAAAACATACACCTATCGGCAACTCTGCCGACAAAGCATTCAAAGGCACATGGGACGGACAATTCCACACCATAAGCTGTCTCAATATGGAGGAAAGCACAGGCAGCAACCTGGCTCTCTTCGGATTTGCCGGTGTCGGAGCAAAGATATCCAACACTATAATCGATGATCTCAGCTCATTCTTCGGTGAAGACAAATGCGCCGCATTCGTTGGCGAATGTATCGACAGTCAGGAAGGTTTTGCGGAATTCACTTGTCTTGGCACAGCTGCAGCGGTACACGCATACAGCGAAGATTCTAAAAAAGGACGTGCTTCCGCATTGGTAGGTCCTTCAGATGGAAATGTCGCTTATCGTTTTACCAACTGCTATAACCAGGGAGAAGTAAGAGGTGTCAAAGTCGGTGGAATGTCGTGCGACGCACCCAAGGCTGTCTGCAGCGGCTGCTATACTGTTACCAACGTAAAGAAACAGGCTACAGCTGATGCAAAAGCCGGTAATCCGGGAAAAGTCGGAACTATGGTAATTGCAGGTGTTGAGGATTTCGTAGAAAAATGGGGATATAACTTTTTCTTCGGTGGAAGTGCATCAAATCCTACTGTATTCTATCCCAACGTAGTTGATTCCAATATAAAATGGACAAATTATGATGAACCGGCGGAAGCAAACAACCATGGCGTATACAAAGTATTCGAAGAGACATGGGCATCGACAGGCGCTATGTGCTGGTTCCTTAACAACTGTTCGGATGAGAATCCCGTTTGGGGACAGAACCTCGATGAGATGGAACTTTATCCTACTTTTGTTCCAGGAAGTCTCGTTGTAACAAAAAAAGCCGGCTCTTTTGAGTTCGAGAATACTGATCGCACCACAACTTCAGCTGTTTCCGAAATATCTGTTGATTCACGCGAAGAATCAGATGAAATCTATACTATACAGGGTATCCGGGTTGAGAATGCCAATGTCCCGGGTCTTTATATCATAAAGGGTAAGAAAGTATTGGTTAAGTGAGTCTGAAAGGTCGATGGTCCGGTGCCTGAATAAGCACCGGACCAAACCTGACCTCTCCGGAATTACATTAGAGTCCGTTTCATAAAGATAAAAGTCCGTTTCATAAAAACTAACACATGAATAAATTCTCATATATCCTTGCCTCCGTCTCCCTGACATTCGGATCGGCATACGCAATCAACACTGACATTCCTGACAAGGAAGGGATGACACTAAAAGGAATCGTCTATTGCGGCAACTCACCTGTGGCCGATGTTCAGGTATCCGATGGTGTCAACGTGACAAAAACCGATGAAAACGGAATATATTACCTCGCCTCCACCAAAGAATGCGGTCATGTTTTCATTTGCAATCCCAAAGGATACAAAACAGTGAGATCCGGTAAATATCCGGTATTTTATAAGACTATCTCAACTGACAAACCGGACATGGTGGAACAGGCGGATTTTGAGCTGACAAAAGAAACTAATCCGGACCATACAGTCGTATTTTTGGCAGACATCCAGATGTGCGGCCGCAATAAGGACAACATACAATATATCAATCATGTCGTGCCTGATATCAACTCTACCATAGATTCATATAAAGCAAAGGGTAAAGATGTTTTTGTAATCACTCTGGGTGATCAATCCTACAACACTTACTGGCATTTGCAGGATATGAGGATTCAGGAACTCAATGAGTATGTTGAGAAACTGACTCCTGATGCCATATATAACTGCATGGGAAACCATGACAACAGTCCGGATGTGGCTGGAGACTGGGAAGCCTCGGAACTTTACCGCGAACATTGCGGACCTACATATTATTCTTTCAATGCAGGAGACACACATTACATTGTTCTTGACAATATAGAATTCTCAAATCCCACGGCCAACAACACTTACGACTGCAACATAACAACAAAAATCACAAAATGGCTACGTAAAGATCTTGCCAATGTAAGCAAGACCACACCCCTTGTGATATGCATGCACGCTCCTCTTTTTGAAAGACCTCAATGTTCAAAACCGGGCGTGCAGGATGCCGTGAAATACAGATATTCATATGGTCTCACATTCTATAACAGCGTAAAGGACTTCAAAGATGTCAAGATATTCACCGGTCACGCCCACACGAACTATACGGTAAACAAACTCAGCATAACAGAATACAACGTAGGAGCTGTATGCGGGAATCTGTGGTGGACAGGATATTTTGTCGATGGAAACAGCGTTTGTACTGACGGATCCCCTGCCGGCTACCGCATCCTTGACTACAACGATGGAGAGGCTGAGACATATTATAAAAGTATCGGATACAACCGTGATTACCAATTCCGGGCGTACGATCTTAACAACACATACATCACCGCAGCAAAATTTGCTCCGGCCCACAAGACACCTTCAGATATAGAGAACTGGCTGCAAAAAGGGCCATATGGATACGGCAGTTCAGATTATTATACTGACGGCACCCCAAGACATCCTAACAAAATCCTCATCAATGTTTTCGGCTATGGTCCGGACTGGACCGTTGAGGCATCCGAAGAAGGCAATCTGCTTGAGGTAACTCGTATCAGCGGTTATGATCCGTTCTCAATGATTTCCGATGGCTGCCAGCGCTTCCAGAACACAGGACACAATTCCGCCGGAAACCCGACTAAAAACTCACATCTTTTTGAGGCTACTGCAAAATCAGATAAGTCTACAATAACGATTACAGTCACAGATCCATACGGAAAAGTATATACTGAAAAGATGGAACGTCCGAAGGAATTCTCCATTGCCTCCTATATGACTGAAGACGGCAAATCAGATGTGGCAGAATTGGACATTGATGATGAGAATGCGGAGCCGGTGTATTACACACTGACAGGATTAGCGACAACTAAACCAGGTAAAGGTCTTTACATAATGCGCAAAGGCTCTAAAACAACTAAGATCCTAATCAAATAAGAATATGAAAATCAACAGATATCTTGCCGGAGCAGCCATGATGCTCCCTACATTGGCATTCGGACAGGATGCCAGGAAGCCCAACATCATCTTCATGCTCATAGACGACATGGGATGGCTCGACTCAACAGTAGGATATGGTGAAGAGGATTATCCGTATAACCTGCGCCACAATACCCCTAATATGAAAAAACTTGCGGAGCGCGGAACGATCTTCACCAACGCATACGCATGCCCACTGTCCTCCCCCACCCGGACATCGTTGATGTCCGGTATGAATGCGGCACATACGCGAATAACCAATTTCACCACTGCCTTTCCGGGAATTCCAAGCGATGGCACACATAAGCCTGAGGTTCTGAAGGATGATATTCTCGTGCACCCGGAATGGAACTGGCATGGAATATCCCCGCGCGACAGCGTATCGCACACAGCATACATGACACCAATGGCTAAGATTCTGAAAGATAACGGCTATTACACCATACATATCGGTAAGGGACATATGGCTACAGCCACCACACCTGCCGCAAGCTCATACAACCTTGGATTCTGTGTCGCGGCAGCCGGACAATTGGTCGGCAAACCTCTCAGCTATTCCGCTAAAGACAATTATGGCAACTATAAGGATAGATGGACCGGCTACAACACCATGAATCTTACTGAGTATTATGGCAGCGACACTCATCTTACAGAAGCTCTCACAATAGAGGCAAAGAAAGCCCTTGAATTCCCGGTAAAGAATAATATCCCTTTCTATCTCTATCTGGCGCACCATGCAGTGCATACTCCCATACAACCAGACCCAAGATTCGCGGATAGATACCTCGAACAGGGTTTTGATCAAGGTCAGTCAGCATTCGCATCCCTTGTAGAGGGAGTTGACAAAAGCCTCGGTGACATACTTGATTATGTTGATGCCAACGGTATTGCCGATAACACAATCATTGTCTTCATGTCAGACAACGGTGGCAATTCCGAAAACAAGGCGAAAGGTGGAGTTCCACATACTCAGAACTTGCCATTGCGTGAAGGAAAGGCGTCTTGTTATGAAGGAGGCGTGCGGGTTCCGATGATGGTGTATTGGCCCGGTAAGACCGCTGCAGGCACAAGACTGAATACTCCTGTGATCGCAGAAGACCTGTTTCCTACAATCATCGAGATGGCAGGTATAAAAGACTACCAGACCGTGCAGCAACTTGATGGCAAAAGCCTTGTTCGACTGATTACAGACGGATCCCAATTAGCGAAAAAAGCTATGGATGAAGGAAAAATTAAAAACCAAAAGGAGGCGACAGACTTCGTGATAGACGAATCAGTATCTGGACTGCCACTCGACCGCGAACTTGTTTTCCATTTCCCTCATCAGTGGAAACCCTACCCCCTCGAAGACATTGACTACATGACAGCCATGCGCAAAGGGGATTGGAAAATAATCTACCGTCACCGCACCGGAAAACTCGAACTTTATAACCTTAAGGATGACCTCGGGGAAAAGACTGACCTTTCCGGAAAAAACAAGAAGAAACTGAAGGAGATGGCATCTGTTCTGAGCAATAAATTACGCGGATGGAATGCAGTTATGCCCACATTCCGTTCAACCGGCAAACAGATCCCATATCCGGATGAAATCTGCAAGTAATCAAAAAGCCAATTATTAAGATTCCGTATAATAAAATTTTTCTCACATGATATCCAGAATAATGACAGCCGCAGCTTCGGCTGTGTTGATGGGAGCGGCAGTGTCCGCTCATAACACCACACCTGAATGGATCAAAGATGCTGTTTTCTACGACATCTATCCTTCTTCATTCATGGATTCCGACGGTAACGGCATCGGAGATCTACCTGGTATAATATCTCGTCTTGATTATGTAAAAAGCCTTGGGGTCGATGCTATTTGGATGAATCCTATCTTTAAATCAGGTTGGTTCGATGGTGGATACGATATCATTGACTATTATACAGTCGATCCAAGATTCGGCAACAACGGAGATGTCAAACGCCTTGTGGAAGAAGCGCACAAACGTGGACTCAAAGTATGTCTCGACCTTGTACCGGGACATACCTCAAGCCAGGCGGAATGGTTCCGCAAGGGTGCCACTGAAGGACCCGATGGCCGCTATGCCGATTATTATATATTCACAGATCAGATCTCTCCTAAAGATAGCGCGGATATAATCAAACGCCATGCTCTGGAAGATCCAGACTCCTCCAAATTAGGTCCCTGGGTACCCACAGATGAAGCGCAACCAGGCAATCCTGTCAATGGCAAATACCGTGGCAATTTCTATCGTAAGAATTACTACCCTTGCCAGCCGGCACTGAATTTTGGTTATGCCAATCCGGATCCATCAAAGCCTTGGGAATTACCGGTGGATGCTCCGGGACCAAAGGCAGTGCGGCGTGAGATGAAAAATATAATGGCTTACTGGTTTGACATGGGTGTTGACGGCTTCAGAGTAGACATGGCATCGTCTCTTGTCAAAAACGATAAAGACAAAAAGGAAACAATCAAGCTCTGGAAAGAGATGCGTGAATGGCTTGACCGTGAATATCCCGGAAAAGTTCTGATCTCCGAATGGGGAGAGCCCGGGCAGGCATTACCTGCCGGTTTTGACGTTGATTTTCTACTGATTCATCGCAGCCCAGGATTCAAGCAAGTCACACGCGGATCATCCAAAACAAAATCGGTTGCCGATGACGCTTATTTCGTGAAAGACGGCAAAGGAGCTTTTGATATTTTCCTCAAAGAATACAGTGAAAAACTTGACAAGTCGAAAGATTTCGGATTCATATCCCTTTTCTCGGCAAATCATGACATAAACCGCCTTAACTCGGAAGGACGCGACACTCCGGCAGAAATAAAAACGTTCATGACTTTTCTGCTGACAATGCCCTGTGTGCCTTTCATACATTACGGCGATGAGATAATGATGCGAAATGTCAAAGGACTTCCAAGCGTTGAAGGTTCCCGCGAAGAACGGAGCGGAACACGAACTCCGATGCAATGGGATAACAGCACAAACGCAGGTTTCTCCTCTGCGCCATCCGAGAAATTATACCTGCCGGTATTCACCGACAACGGCAAACTGACTGTGGAGGCTCAGGAGAAAGACCCTAACTCTGTATTGAATTTTACACGTCGCATGATTCAGGTCAGGCATGATAACCCGGCTCTGGCAAACGATGGAGACTGGACAACCATATCAGACCCTGACAAACCCTATCCATGGGTTTATTCAAGATCTGCAAATGGCGAGACATTTATTGTCGCACTAAACCCAGGAAAATCAAAAGTATCGACAACCGTCAACATCGATGGGGTCAAGGGACTGACACCTGTGATTGTCAACGGCAATGCAAATGCAAAAATAGGCAGAAAAGGCATTACGCTCAACCTTGGAGGTATTTCATCAGCAATATTCAAGGCTGAATTATAAAAAATAATACAATTCAAAAACTAAGGTTCAAGGAATTATAAGAACATACTCCACTGTATGATTATACAAGTGCAGCATTTTTCATGAAAGGATTTAGATGGAAATCTATTGCATTTTGAAAATATTCATTAATTTTACGCAATAGAAATTACGGTTCCATAACAGTCCGCTTCCTTGAAACCATAACAACAGCAATAACTGCAACTAACCGACATGAGACTATTAAAATCAACATTGATTGCAACAGCCATTCTCAGCACCGCATCAGTATTGGCGCAATCCACATATTCATCATCACTTCCAGTCAAACCTGGCAAGGGCATAACCGTTGCCGGCACCGTTGAATGTGATGGCAAACCTGTAGCCGGTGTGATGGTTTCTGATGGTTATGAAGTAACCATAACTGATAAGAAAGGGGCATATTACCTAAAATCAAAGAAACAGAATCCACAGGTATTCATCACAGCCCCTGCAGGATATGATATATGGAGAGATGACGTGGTGCCGCAATTCTGGGCTGATTTCACACAACCTTCCGACAAATACGAACGACATGATTTCAGACTCAAGAAAGTAGCCAACAGCAAACATGCCACTATCATAATTACCGATGTTCACCTCGCAAACCAGCGCAATGATGTGGATATCTTCTCCGGACCTTACTGCGACATTTTAAAAAAGGAGGTTGAAAAACTGAATGCCGAAGGAATTCCGGTATACACTCTAAATCTCGGAGACTCGTCTTGGGATGGATATTGGTATGGTCACAATTATCCGATCGGAAAATTCCGCGAAAGCCTGAACAATGCAAAATATCCCACAGCTGTATATAGCGTGATGGGAAACCACGACAACGATCCAAAGGCACAACCCGGTCCCGATTCTGACAGAGAGGCATCGCTACCTTACCAGAAAGCGTTCGGTCCCCGCTATTATTCCCAAAATATCGGAGACGTGCACTATATATTTCTTGACAATATAAATTACAAGAACGATCCGGCTTCCGCCGAAACATACAAGGGGGTTAAGAATAAACGTAATTATGTAGAGGATTTCACACCCGAACAACTTGCATGGCTACGTAAAGATCTTGCTAATGTTTCATACGACACTCCCCTCATAATATCGATGCACGGACCTATATTCCGCTGGAAAGGATACGGTATGGAAAAATTCACACCTGTCACCACTGAGAATATCAAGATCCGGACAGAGAAAAATTCCACAAAGGAACTCCTTGAAATCCTGAAACCATATAAAAATGTCCATACTCTTTCGGGTCACTCCCACAAACAGTGTCTGATCAGACTTCCTGAATCTGAACAAAACCTGACAGAGCATAATATCTCAGGCACTTGCGGTTCCTGGTGGAAAACTCGCTCAACCGGTCTTAAGAACCTGTGCCCTGACGGAACGCCTACAGCATATGAGATCTTCAACATAGATGGCAAAGACCTCAACTGGGAACATAAGGCTTTTGAATATGAGGGTGACAAACAGTTCTTCGCATGGGACATGAACGGTGTCAAAGAATATTTCAAAAACAATGAGGAGATGCAGGCATTCCTGACTCTCTATCCCGAATGGACAGATTATAGCGATCTCCCTGATAATTACATATACATAAATGTCTGGGCCTGGGACCAGGATGGAAAGCTGAAAGTATCGGAAAATGGCAAAGAGCTTCCTGTCGAAATGGTTCTTGAAGAAAACCCGTTATATACAACATCCTACATGTTGCGTAACACAGTATGGCTGAATGATTGGAACAAAAAAGGTTATCACAAACCCCGTAGATTCCAGCTTTTCAGAGCCAAGGCTTCGGCTCCTGACTCTCCTGTAGAAATCAGCTGGACTGACTATTTCGGTAAAGAAACAAAATCCACACTGAAACGTCCGGCTCCATTCACACTTGAAAACTTATAATCCATAGCATTACATGAAACTGATAAAAATTTCAATACTATTTTTGGCAGGATACTTTGGTCTTTCTCCTGCTCTGTCACAGGGGCTGACAAAGGAGGCTCTTGCTGAAAATCCGGAACTCGCGTCACTGCTTTTCCGACCCTATCCGGATCAGGGAATAGATAAGTTGTCCGATGCACCGAAAGGATATCGTCCATTCTATGTCAGTCATTACGGACGTCACGGTTCAAGATGGCTATCCAATAAACAGGAATATAACAATGTGGCAGGACCACTGGAGAAAGCCGCGGCAGCCGGTGCACTCACACCCAAGGGGAAACAGGTATACGAAAAGGTGAAACTCGCCTGTGAGCAGGCTTCCGGAATAGAGGGAAGCCTCTCACCCCTTGGCACCTCACAACATCAGGGAATTGCAAAAAGAATGTATTCCAATTTCCCGGATATCTTCGCCAACAATGCTGATATTGACGCAAGATCCACACTTACTGTGAGATGCGTATTGAGCATGAATGCATTCTGCATGAGTCTTAAGGAAATGAATCCGGTGATGTCAATGAATTTCGAAGCTTCCGACCGCACAACATCAAAGCTCGCGCATGTCTACGGTATCGCAAACGAAATTGATCCCGCTTATCGCGAATTCTGGAAAAGCGGAGAGTTCCTTAAGGATACATACGCCATTGCAAAGGAAAAGATGCATTCCGACGATTTCCTCAAATCAATCTTTTCAAAAAATATATTCAGCTCACAAAAAGAGGAGATGGACTTCCTGTTCTATCTTTTCTATCTGGTATGCGACCAACAGAATGTCATGCCGGAGAACCGCATGTGGGATATATATACTCCGGAACAGCTTTACTGGATGACTGTTGCTGAAAACTTCCGGGCGTTTGCAAAATTCGGACCATATCCGGGCACAGACAAATGGACACTCACATATGCTACTCCTCTTCTTGAAGATATGGTAAACAGATGCGACAGTGCCGTGAACGGTAATGGACGCGCGGCTGATCTGCGTTTCGGACATGATGTAGTTTTGATGGCATTACTTCCTCTGATGGGTGTGAACGGATGTGATAACGTATCGACAGATCCTCTGAAAATCATGGAGGAATGGAATCTATATGACCTCACCCCTATGGCTGCAAACCTTCAGATGGTTTTCTACCGCCCGGTTAACAAGGACAACGATGAAGTACTTGTAAAACTCCTCCTCAACGAGAAAGAAGCTACCCTCCCTATTGAGGCTGAAGAGGGGAAATACTACAGCTGGAATAAAGTAAGACAACATTTAATAAACAGAATAGAACAATACAGAAAAAATGATACAGGCAAGAGTAATTAAACCCCATGACATACAGTTTTTCGATGTTCCCTCACCGGATGCGAAAGACTTGAAAAGCAATGAGATACTCCTAAAAATCCACAAGATTGGAGTATGCGGTTCCGATATCCACGTGATGCACGGCCAGCATCCTTTCGTAACATATCCGGTGATACAGGGTCACGAATATGGAGCTGAGGTGATGGCTGTGGGTGAAAATGTAACAACAGTTAAACCCGGAGACCGTGCCACAGCACGTCCGCAACTGGTATGCGGGGAATGCGGACCTTGTCGCAAAGGACGCCCGAACGTTTGCGAAAACCTGAAGGTCCAGGGCTTTCAGGCACCAGGGTGCGCACAACCCTATTTTGTGGTTACAGAAGACCGTATAATCAAATGCGACCCGAAACTTTCCTATGAGCAGATCGCTATAATGGAACCTTGCGCGGTAGGTGTGCATGCTTCCGGACGAACAGACGTCAAGGGAAAGAATGTAATTGTCACCGGTGCCGGAACAATCGGCAATCTTGTGGCTCAGGCGGTTAAAGGACGCGGTGCTAAAAAGGTGCTGATTACTGACATAAGCGACCTGCGTCTTGAGAAAGCTCGTCAATGTGGAATAGAGCATACCGCTAACACCATGAAGGAATCCTTCGAGGATGCAGTGAAAAGAGTATTTGGTGATGAAGGATTTCAATGTGCATTTGAGGTCTCCGGTGCGCAGAAATGTATCACGGATCTTGTGGCAAACATCGAAAAGGGCAGTGATATCGTCATAGTTGCTGTTTTCTCAAAGAATCCGGAAATCAACATGGCCGTGCTTGACGAGCATGAGATTCGCATAATCGGCTCGATGATGTATCTCCATGAGGACTTCCTCCTCGCTGCCGAAATGCTCGCTGATGGCAGAATGAATGTTGATCCGTTAGTAACACAGCGGTTTGACTTCAAGGAATATAATGAAGCATATGCATGCATCGATAACAACAGAGAGGAATGCATGAAAGTGATGATCGACCTCGAAAATCTTTAAAATAATCATACCATGATAAAATCTATAGAATATAGCAAACCGGTGGCAGTAGCCGGTGAATATGATGTGATAGTGGCTGGTGCCGGTCCCGCAGGGATATGCGCCGCTGTAGCTGCCGCACGCGACGGAGCCAAAGTAGCTCTTGTGGAAAGATATGGTGTGGTTGGTGGAAACCTTACCACAGGATACGTTGGTCCGGTTCTTGGCATGGTGGGCAAAGGCACTATGCGCGACGAGATTGTAAAGATTCTTGAAATCCCGGACAACGATATGATCGGAGAGACCGGCAAGGCTCATGATTTCGAAAAAGCCAAACTTACACTTTCCGAATTTGTGAACCATCCTAATATAGATGTCTTTCTCCAAAGTTCGGTATATGATGTCGTGAAAGATGGTGAAACAGTCAAAGGTGTAATTCTCGCTACCAATGAGGGCAGAATGGCAATTCTCGCTCCCGTAACAATTGACTGCACCGGAGATGCGGTTGTCGCCACTCTTGCCGGGGCTCATATCGAGAAAGGGCGTGAGGATGGTCTCATGCAACCTGTCACTCTTGAATTCACTATCGACAACGTTGACGAAAGCTGCGCTGTGACATGCATAGGTGACGTTGATAACGTTGAACTAAACGGTGAGAGATTTCTTGATTTCTGCAAGAGATGCGCTGATGAAGGAAAAATTCCCGCTCATCTCGCTGCAGTACGCCTCCACCCTACTGTAAGAGAGGGACAACGGCAGGTTAATACCACACAGGCGAACAAAGTGGATATGACCAAAGTGAGCGATATCTTCCCGGCTGATCTTGAATTGCGCCGTCAGATCGCGTTGCTGATGGATTTCTTCCACAGCACTCTTCCAGGATACGAGAATTGCCGATGCATCGGCAGCGGAGCCACTACCGGAGTAAGAGAGACACGTCGTGTAATGGGTGATTACATACTTACAGCCGAAGACATGGTTGAAGGTAAGAAATTCCCGGATGTCGCCGTACACGAGGCTGAATTCATTGTTGACATCCATAATCCCGACGGAGCCGGACAGGCTGAAGACAAGATTCAGTATGTCATCCCCTACGATATACCCTACAGATGCTTCCTTCCCAAGGGCGTTGAGGGCATGATGGTTGCAGGAAGATGCATCTCCGGTACCCATCGCGCCCACGCATCTTACCGCGTCATGTCCATATGTATGGCTATGGGTGAGGCTGTAGGAACAGCTGCGGCATTATGCGCGCAAAAGGGTGTGACTCCGAGAGCTCTCCCTGTAAATGAACTTCAGAATACTTTGACTTCAAAGGGAATTGAATTATGGAAAAAATAAAACAGGAAAGAGAGATACCCGTAGTCGGGAAATATGATGTGGTAGTATGCGGTGGAGGACCCGGTGGCATTATGGCGGCGATTGCCGCAGCCAGAGGTGGCGCCAAGACCTGTCTTATAGAACGATACGGTTTCCTCGGAGGAATGGCGACAGCAGGACTTGTTGCTCCGATAAGCGTATTCAACTATAATGGCCGCAGGATAATCAACGGACTGCCATGGGAGTTCGTGGAACGTCTTGAGCAGATAGGTGGAGCGCGTGAAGAGAAACCTTTGGGAAATATAACTTTCTCACCGGAAAAATATAAACTCGTCGCACAGCGGATGCTTAAAGAGGCAGGAGTGGACATCTATTTCCATTCTTACATCACCGGTGTAGGCATGGATAAGAACGCTGGCTCCAACCGAATAGAATATGTGATCATAGATAATAAGAACGGAGCAGAGGCAGTAGCAGGAAAATATTTCATAGATGCCACAGGCGACAGCGATCTGGCAGCAATGGCAGGAGTGCCCATGCAGCCCGTAAAGGGACAGTTACAGCCCGCGTCTCTCATATTCATGCTTTCTGGTGTGGACACAGATGCTCTTCCCATGATACGTCACTCACAGCAAGGGGTGAATTATCATGATCTGATGATCCGCGATCTATTCACCAAATTGCGTGAAGAGGGAACTGAGGATGTACCTATGTTCGGAGGCCCATGGTATTGCGGCATATTGGCTGACGGTATCGTTCTTGTGAACATGACAAGACATTTCGCTGACATGACTGACAATCGCGTGGCAGGCGATATGGAGTGCCTGCTGCGTGAAAACGCCCACCGCTACACGGAATTGCTGCGTAAGTATATCCCGGCATTCAAAAATGCGGAGTTGATAGCGACAGCACCTATGACAGGTATCCGTGAGACCCGTCGTATAAAAGGAGCACATACACTTACCGGCGAAGAATATCTCGAGGCAATCGACTTTGAGGATTCCGTAGCCCGCGGCTGCCATCCGGTCGACATCCATTCAGCCAACAGCACCAACCAGAGGTGTCAGTTCATGAAAGATGCCGGATTTGTGCCTTACAGATCGCTCTATGCTACCGAATATCCCAATATGCTCGTAGCTGGCCGCAATTTCTCAGCCGATGAGGTAGCTTCGGCTTCCGTGCGTGTCCAGGCATCTGTGATGGGACTTGGTCAGGCAGCGGGAACAGCGGCAGCCATGTGTGCCGAGGGCAATACAGACGTCAACGGCATTGACACGGACGAACTGCGCAGACGCCTTGTGAATATGGGTGCTAATCTCTCGAAATAACTGTTTATACGTATGTGCAAGATAGTAGTCATCGGAAGCACCAACACCGACATGACAATACAGTGCGATGTGCTTCCATCTGTAGGAGAAATTGTTGCCGGCCGACAATTTCGCGTATGTCCCGGAGGAAAAGGTGCTAATGAAGCGATAGCGGCATCTCGCCTTGGTGGCTCTGTCAGCCTGATTACCAAAACCGGGAACGACCTGTTCGGACGTCAGGCCAAACAGATGTTCAGCACAGAGGGTATACGCACTGATTATATTTTTGCAGATCCCGATCACCCCTCGGGTGTGGCTCTGATTATGGTGAATGATTCCGGTGAGAAATACATTTCACTTGCCCAGGGTAGCATTACAACACTCTCCCATCAGGAAATTGACAAAACCCGAAGTGAGATAATGGATGCCAAGGTGCTATTGATAGAGCTGGAGACACCTATCGAGACGGCACTTTACGCAGCGAGAATAGCTGCAGCCAATAATGTTCCCGTGATCATCAATCCTTCGCCCAGGCAAGCTCTTCCCGATGAGCTCTTCAAGCTTTCTACAATCATGATACCGAACCGGATGGAGGCTGAAAAACTCACAGGTGTCAAGGTTACGGATTTTGAAGCTGCGAAGAAAGCTGCGGTCATACTTGCCAAGAAGGGCGTTGGCACTGTGATAATCACAATGGGACACCGTGGAGCGTTTATGTATCGCAACGGAGAGTCACACATCATAGATGCAGTAGACACAGTGGTAAGAGACGCATCCGGAGCCGGAGATGTATTCTGCGCCGCGATATGCGTGGCGATTAGCGAGAAAATGGATATGCTGGATGCCCTTCGCATGGCGAGTGCGGCAGCAGCCTTGCAGGTCTCTCGCGAGGGAATGATAGATGCTATTCCCTATCGTTATGAGGTTGAGCAACTGATGAACGGTTGAGACAATTATGATATAAAGTCTCAGAAAAAGAAGTTCTCAAAACCTCAGCTTCAATCCATGCTGAGAAATCAAATATCTTGAGAAGCTGCGCTTCGAACACATCCTGACGGATGTCATCGAGGCGCGGCTTTATCTTATCCCAGATCTGCTCCCTCTTTCTTGTCGACATCAATGCATACGAACCTTTAGCAACTACTTCCAGAATAAGGTTTTCCATCCTATACGCCTTCCCTGATTTTGCCATCTCCCGCTTCATGGAACGTGTCTCGGAATATATGTAATCCACATCGTTCATCTTATGGTGAATTATAAGTGCTGTTATACGCAGGATTCGGTGAATGGGCAGATCACAAGTCTTGTTCATTATCGGTCTTACAAGAGCTTTACGTGCCTTCTTATAATCACGGAGACCTATATTTACAAGTGCGCAATATAACGATACTTTTGATTCCATGGAAGGATTCAGTTTCTCTATTGCAGCCGGTTGCAATGCCTCGCACTTTTCGATAAAATCCTTTGCCTTGCGGAATTCACCATGATCGAGCATAGGAAGAAGATTATAAAGACCGACAAGAGCGTCGATATGCATTTTTACCATATGCGAGGGATGACTGATTGACTGAAGCCTCTCTATCAAGGCGGGCATCTGTTCATATCGTCCTGTCTCACGCATATTCTCAAGCATATTCTCCAGAACAGCCACATAAAAGAGAGAGTTGTCCTTACCGGGATTATCAGCGATAAGATCCTTGAGCTGAACAAGAACATCGGAGGCGGACTGCTCGTCACCTACCGCCATGAGAAATCCGGACTGGAACAGAAGGTGGCGTTTCTGAGCCTCGAAACTCCGTGATGCCTTACGTGCAAGATTATATTCCTTATATACGAGATCATTGAATGAATCTTTTTGCATCGAAGATCTAATTGCCCCCTTATAAATCGTGCGGTGCATAAGCAATTCATATAAAGACGATTGCTCATAAAGGCTACGTAACGCATCAAGAGAATTGGTAAGCGAGAAATGCTTGTTGATTAGCTCTTCCTCTGATATTCCGGGCATATTAAGATGCTGTAGATAATCAAGTTCCAGACGCGATGCCATCATCAGCGCCTCGTTGCGCTCAAGCTCCTTTGCCTCCTGCTTTACCTTTGACAGGATATCAAGCGCAGCGGGAAATATTGATTTTTCAAACAGTATCTTGGCCTTTAGAATCTGCGCCATAAGCGAATAATCCACATCTGCATTCTGCCTCAACGCCAATAGTTTGTCAAGCAACAGCTTATACAGATATGAAACCGTCACATTAAATACGGCTGATTTCTCAATCTTCTCGAAAGCTGTCTTAAGCTCCTCGACAGAGGTGAGACCATCCTTATCTATAAGGTCAAAGAGCACTATATAATCTGCAGTGCTCTTTTTACCAAGACGGAAGCTTCTCTTCTCATTCTTCGATAGCGACCGTACAAGTTCAATCAATACCTCGGCATTCGTCATGGCTGGTAAAGGAAACGTTTTATCGACCGTTTAGGCGTTTTCTCAAATTCCTCATTCATAATCTTGAGTTTCTTAACCTTGCTGTATGCAGGAAGTTCCTGATTGAGTGAGGCAAGATTATCCTCCATTATTTTCTCTGTTTTCTCACGGTCGATATTCTCTCTGGCTATAAGCTCCATATCTGGATATACCAGCGCCTCAAGTTCACCATGATTATCAATTATAAGAGATTCCGCCACATATGGAAGATTATTAAGCTTTGCCTCAATCTCCTCGGGATAGATATTTTGTCCGGAGGGTCCGAGAATCATTGTCTTGGATCTACCCATAATTGAGATGAATCCATCCTCATCTATGATTCCCATATCACCGGTGTTCATCCATCCTGAATCATCTGGCATGACCTCAAGTGTAGCTTTTTTATTCTTATAATAACCCTGCATGACATTGGGGCCCTTGACCCAGATATTTCCCGGAATCTGAGCCGGATCCGGAGAATCTATTCGACATTCCATACGATCCATCATACGTCCGACCGTATGAGGCTTGGATTCAGTTGCCGGAGCATATGTCAGCAGCGGACCGCATTCTGTCATTCCATATCCTACTGTGACAGGAAACTCTATACGATACAGGAATTTCTCCACATCAGGATTCAGCGGTGCACCGCCGATTATGATCTCCCTTACGTTACCGCCGAATGCCTGTAGCAGGTTCTCTTTGACTTTGGCAAGCAGACGATCGTCAACATATGGTATATGCAAAAGGAGCTTCATCATCGGCTTTTCAAGCAAAGGGAATACTTTTGTCTTGATTATCTTCTCAAGAATCAAAGGCACAGTGATGATCAGCTTAGGCTTGACATCGGCAAATGCCTTTAGAATTACCTTCGGAGAGGGCAGTTTTGTAAGGAAATTCAGATGACACCCCTGGCAGAAAGGATGCAGCGACTCAATTGTCATGCCGTAGAGATGCGCAAGCGGAAGCATATTCACGATGCCGTCTCCGGCATGAAGATAATCTATATTGTCAAGACAATAACGGATATTGCTCCATAATGAACGGTAAGGAAGCATAACACCTTTTGACATACCTGTTGAACCACTCGTGTAATTGATCACAGCAAGCTGTTCCGGCTCACAATCGGCATATTTAACATCATTCTGGGTGAAGCTATATGGGAACTCCTTACCGAAATATTCATTGAGGTTATTACGTGTCTCAGTCAGCTTCTCACTTCGCGACAATGGCATGCCGAATTCACTTATGTATATTGCTCCTACAAGATCGGGCATAGCTTTTTCATCAAGGTTCTCCCAGATTGCGGCATCCACAAACAGAAGTTTAGCACCGCTGTGAATCAGAAGATGAGTCACAGTATCAGGCTTGAACTCGTGAAGAATAGGCACTGCCACCACACCGGATGTGAGACATGCAAGCAGCACAACCACCCAGTTGGAGGAATTCTTGCCGCAGATCGCCACCCTGTCTCCTTTCTTGACACCGGCAGCCTTAAACATGATATGGATTTTGGCTATCGTCTCTGCCACATCCTTATACTGGTAATTGATTCCCCCCATATCGGAAAGAGCCATGCTGTCCCAGTTTTTCTTTATTGATTGCTCTATCAGCTGATTTAAAGATTCCGTCTGATTTTTGTTTTTCATAATAGTGGATAATTAGAAATGTTATTCTTTGGGATTGTCTCAGTCTTTAAGTAGCTGTTCAAGACGGCTTCTTATCTGAGACACGCTCTCACCCCTGCTCACAATCACGCCTTCCGGATCAAGGAGCATATGGTGAGGAATACCTGAGAATCCATAGATATCATAAGGCACTCTCTGCGTATTATATATAACGCTCCATGGAATTGAATGTTTCTTGACCATCGCCTCGGTATCTTCAGTTTTATCCCTTACCGCTACACCTACTATATCAAACCCCTTGTCATGGTAATCAGCATAAAGCTGCTGCATTTCAGGAAGTTCCTTAATACAATAAGGACACCAGCTTGCCCAGAAATCCACAAGTGTGTAATGTCCCGGAGTTATGGCTGACGAAAACAACATTTTCTTTCCACGCTCATTCTCTCCGGAGAAATCGGTATATTTCATTCCCGGTGCGGTTTGAGCACGGTGACGAGCGAATTCCTCATAATGTTTAGCTCTGCGTGTATCGCGGAAACCTGCCGGGGCTAAATTTAAAAAGCTGTCAACCCGTTGAGGTTCAGCATATTTGAGCCATTCGATACCGAAATATTCTCCTATCGCGTTATCTTTATTTTCATTATATGTCTTTTCAACATAATCAAGATACATTGTCATGTCGTCAAGATTCTCTATAGAATCAAGAGATGACAACATCGTGGAGAATCTGTCGTTCAAAGGCGTTCCGGAAGGGACGCTCATAGAGTCGCACAATTGCGCAGTCCCCTCCTCCATGATATAATATGCACGGATACGACCGTCTATGACAATCTGTGTGAACAGAGGAAACCTTACAGAGTCATTCTCTGTAGATGCAAACGATGCCTTCCCATCAGTCACCACAGCAGTAGCCAACACTGTTGAATCAGCAAAATTCATCACCTCTACAGTTTTCCCTTCATATTTCTCAGGGAAATTCATCTCTATCTTACTCTCTTTCTTGCAGGCGGCAAAAGCAAGTGACACCGCCGCGCATAATATAATTGATGCAGTTTTTTTCATTGTTTTTTTATTTATTACTTCTCAACCATGATACGTAACACAAGCTTATCAGTCTCCTGCATTGCCTCTCGCCCTATTGAGGTAAGATTACGTATCGTCTTGTCTATATCCTCGCTGATGATTCCTTCGCTTGAGGAAACACATTTGCCATTCATGGCAAGCATAGCCGACATCACCGCCGTTGAGACACCGGATGATATTTTCATCGCACATGCCGGCTTAGCACCGTCGCAAATCATGCCGGTAAGATTCGCCACCATATTTTTTATTGCGGCGCATACCTGGTTATAATCACCGCCCATGAGATATACAAGTCCCGCCGATGCACCGGTGGATGCCACCACGCAGCCGCATAGCGCCGACAAACGTCCGAGACTCTGCTTGATATATATGCTGGTGAGATGACTGAGCACAAGTGCCCTGATGGTCTGCTCTTCCGTGGCATCGATATCCTTGGCATAACTCACCACCGGCATTGTGGCTGTTATTCCCTGGTTTCCACTGCCTGAATTAGACATCACAGCGATAGGCGCGCCACCCATTCTGGCATCACATGCCGCTGATGTAAGAGCCATTATATGCTCCATAGGAGAATCTCCGATCAATCCCTGGCCGCTGTTTAACACTGCACCCAACGAATGACCGAATTTCCCGGTCATACCCAATTCGGCTGCAGCGCTGTTAAGATCCTTGGCAGCAAGTATGAAACGGAGTTTCTCGACATCGGTTTCCAAGGCAAAACGATAAACCATGTCGGCCGTAAGAACTATATCCGCATCATCGCTGCCGCAGCAATCTGCCTCACAGCATTTATCAAGGATAACTTCACCGTTCTTCTCAAGATATATGAAATTCTGGTGAGATCCGGAAATAATCGCTTTTGCTGTCCTGCCGTCTCCCTTCACTTCAACATCTATATGTAGATTTGACGGGGCATCAACGCAATGGGAAATAGATATATGATCCCCTGCGATGTATTCTCGACCACGTTCCACGGCTGCTTCATCCACATCGCGAAGCACCTCCAGACCATACTCCGACTTACCGATCAACGCTCCGAGAGCCACAGCAATAGGCAATCCGATCATACCGGTTCCGGGAATCCCGACACCCATGGCATTCTTGATTATATTACCACTCAATGAGAGCGAAATACTCTCTGGAACACATCCGAGCATTTCTGTCGCCTTAGCCACGGCAAGAGACACAGCAGCAGGCTCTGTGCATCCGATTGCCGGAACTACTTCCCTTTTTATCAGGGATATTATCGATTCTATAGTTTTTTCATCCATCCTGTAATATGGTATTGGTTTTAAGATTAAGAAGTATATGACTTCTTCTATTTAAGATGTTTTCAAAGAGGCAACTGACCGTTACGGCTCTGCTCCACCTTCTTGTTACGCCAGCAATTGCGGCAGACCGATATATAGCGGTCATTACCCCCTATCTCCACCTGATCACCCTCTGTTATTATCTCTCCACGCGAGTCTATCCTCGCATTAACGATGGTTTTACGCCCGCAGTTACACGTTGATTTGATCTCATCAATCGTATCCGCAATCTCAAACAATCTCCGCGAACCCTCAAAAAGATTCGTACGGAAATCTGTCCGCAGACCATAGCAGATAACGTTTATGCCATAATTGTCAACAACCCTCGCAAGCTGATCCACCTGCTCGGCGGCAAGGAACTGGGCCTCATCCACGAGAATCCATTCCGGATGACATCCCGTGCCATCAACCATATCGCGGATCAGGGCAAAAAGGTCTGTGTCGCGATAAATCCACTGACACTCACGCTCAATACCGATACGGCTACGGATGACGTTCTTCTTCTCACGCGTATCTATCGAAGGTTTGAAACAGAGGTAAGACATCCCTCTTTCCTCAAAATTGTATGCTGTGGTAAGCAACATGGCTGTTTTAGCAGAACCCATGGTGCCATACCTGAAATATAGTTTACCTAATCTTTTCATGAAGAGTATATTTGGACAAAAACTTTGAGTCCATATCGCGAATTTACAAAAAATATCCTTAAGTTACAAAGTATTTTCCCATACAAAACAAATACAAGCCAGTTTCATTGAACCTTCCGTTATATAAAAAAAGACCGCGATGCGGGAATCCCTTCATCGCAGTCTTGAGTATCTGACGCTGATATGCTGTTACTTATAGCGTGCCCAACGAATTATCTCAATAAAATTGGGTTTCTTGCCATGCATGAATATTCCGACACGGTATATCTTAGCACAAAGCCAAATCATGAATACAAATGAAATATAAAGTAATACAAGCGACAATGCCATCTCCCATCCGGGCACTCCATAAGGCAGACGTGCCATCATACCCATCGGAGATGTAAACGGAATTATCGACACCCAGAACGCAAGTGTGGAATCCGGATCACTCAATATCGCCATCGATCCTACAATACCTATAATCACGGGCATAGTGGCTATAGACGACAATTGGCTTGCATCCTGAATATTGCTGACAGCAGACCCGATAGCTGCGTAAATTGACGAATAAAACAGGAAGCCTCCGATAAAGAAGAGTATTGTATAGACAAGCAACGAAAGCAGGAATCCGGGATCTGTAAACTGCGACACTGCGCTCATCATCTCTATTGGAACATCCTGACCCATCGACTCAGGTGTCAGGAACGGAGTCGCTATTGATATGACTGTACCGATCAGCACAGCCCAGAGCAGAATCTGAGTTATGGCGACAAGCCCCACTCCCGCAATCTTTCCAAACATAAGCTGGAAAGGCTTTACTGATGATACCACAAGTTCGAGAACCCTGTTGTTCTTCTCCTCTATGATCGATGTCATGACCATCTGACCATAGATCAGAATAAACATATAGAGAAGCATGTCCATAGTAAGTGAAAGGAAATATGAGAGTTCCGTAGAGGTCTCCTGATCCTCCTCCCTGTCAATACGCACCGTAGTCATGGTCACATCCGCCTGCACATTTTCCATGATCTTCTTGATATCCGGAATGTTGTAGGTTTCAAGACGCACGTCCTCGATAGCACCCTCTATCTGTCTGGTGATAAAGGCATCAGTCATCATCGATACAGAGCCTCTCGAAAGAAGAGTTATGTCATGTGTGGGATCTGACACAGCATCCTTGCCGATAACAAGAATCATCCCCGCATCCTCATTGTTTCTAAGAGAATCAACACTCGCTGTCGCGACTTCGAACGCCACCTCGTCATTCCCCTCCAGACGTTGAGCGACAACTCCGGTATAATCCACAACCTGAATCTTCTTCAGTTCCGATTTATTGAAGAACATGAAGAATGCAGGAGCCAGCATAAGCAGGATCATAACGACAGGCACAAGAATTGTGCTTATAATAAAACTCTTGCGCTTTACCCTCTCAAAATATTCGCGCTCTATGGTGAGCAATAATGTATTTGCCATATTTTTTTATTTTTAATTATCAGAGAGATTAACGACCCATTTCTTGCTCGTTCGCTTTGACCGCTGCAACAAAGATATCATCCATCGAAGGGATAAATTGCTCGAATGTGCAGACATCCACAGCCTCATTTACAGCCGAGATAAGTTCCCTTTTCTCACCGGCATTGCCAATCCAAAGCGAAGCGGTCTGATTCCCCATCTTGTCGCAGTCTCCGACCTCCGCTCTCGCACCGATCCTATCGGTAGCCTCAAACAGACGTCGCGTATCGCCACGGTATGTCAGCAGATAACGGTTATCGGCAAAACGCTCCCTGACTTCCCCCACTGATCCGGAAAGAATATTATGCGATCGATTTATGAGCGTGATATTATCACAAAGTTCCTCCACACTGCTCATATTGTGAGTGGAGAATATTATAGTAGATCCTTCATCACGCAGTTTGAGTATCTCTCGCTTTAGAATGGAAGCATTTATCGGATCGAAACCTGAGAACGGTTCGTCAAAAATCAACAACTCCGGTCGATGGAGCACAGTAACAATAAACTGCACTTTTTGCGCCATACCTTTCGACAACTCCTCAACCTTCTTGTTCCACCAGTCTGAAATCTCCATTCTCTCAAACCATTCCTTAAGGCGTGAGGTTGCCTCTGCACGCGACAGACCTTTGAGTCGGGCAAAGAATATTGCCTGTTCCCCTACCTTCATCTTCTTGTAAAGACCACGTTCCTCGGGAAGATATCCGATGCGGCATACATCATCGGTAGTAAGCTGATGTCCGTTGAATGTCACCAGACCTGAATCAGGAGCCGTGATATGATTTATGATCCTTATCAACGTTGTTTTTCCGGCCCCGTTAGGTCCGAGAAGACCATAGACTTTTCCTCGCGGAACCTCCACCGACACATCATCAAGAGCACGATGATTGGTGAAATCCTTTGTTATGTGCTCGGCTGTAAGTATATTATCCATTTTAATTAAATTTGGTTTCTGAGTTTATTCTTTCTATCAGCTCATCCCTTGGAATACCAAGGATCTCTATCTCCTTGAGAAATTCCGGAAGAGTTATATCAAAAAATTCTTTACGTCTCGCTTTCATCACTTTTGCCGAGGCATCCTCCATGAGTATGAATCCCATTCCCCTCTTCGGCTCAATGAGCTGAAGATCCTGAAGATTTTCCATCGCCTTCAGTACTGTCCGCGAGTTCACACCTAAATCTGCGGCAAGTTCCCGCACGGAGGGTATCATCAATCCCGGACTCCAGCTGCCGCTGATGATGCGATTGAAAGCATAATCAACAATCTGTTTGTATATGGGTTTATTGTCGTTGAATTCCATCATATCCACTTGTCCTATAGATTCCGCTTATTAAGCGCTCTGTAATTCAAGAACAGCATGACAATTGTAAAGGCTGCCATTATCAAAACCGTGACAATCACAAAAGCCGATTGCCCATAAATATCATGTACGATATTCATCACCTGATCCTGTGGCAACCCTAATGGTTTGGGTGGAACACCGCTCAAACCGATCTCTAAAGCTTCATTGAAAGCCGAGACAAATCCATGTACAGCTCCTGCCAATCCTGCAACTATCTGGATGACAAATACAGATATTATAGCCTTTATGATACGGTTTGTATGTGCAACCATGACAACATAAAAACACGTCAGCACAGTAGCAGCCGATGTAAATACATTTACAAGAAATAGCAATGCCATACTCTTGTCATGAAAACATTGATACCGCATGGAAACCAGTGATAGCACATCAGGATGCTGAATATCCGGTATTTTGGTATAAAGCCATAATGATAGTTCAGGGAAGGCAAATACCGAAACTGGAATCATCACAAACAGATACACCATATAAAACACAAATTTCTCTGATGAGCTTGCCGGTATCATCCTCTCGATAATACGGGTATCGCCGGCACGGACAAAAGCTAACGGTGAGAACAGAAACATGTATGAAAGCACCGTAAGCATAATTGTAAATATGCATACTTGGGCAACCTCCCCGATCTTTAAAAGCATCAACAGTGAAAAAAGGATTGTGACAGAAAAATAGAGAGCCAACTGGCCTCGTATCACAGGAGTGTGATACGCCGCAAATCCGGCTACTCTCTTCCATGAGAACCGGTCATTGACCGATATTTCGCTATTAATCATCTGACAAATTATTTTTAATTAGCTTGCTGAATTAAACAGTTATTTCTTGGAATGAAGAATATCTATTATTCTCCCTCCGGCAGGTGAACGCAATGCGGAATATAGCAATCGCCAGTCAACTCGCGTTGGATAATCCTCTATTGCCGGCAGAATGTTCAATACCCGTCCCATCTGCACTTCTGCATATAGAGCTTCATCTTCTGCCGCACGGCTTACCTCGAATGCAAGCCGTGAAGAAACATCATCCTCGGTTCCCGAATAGATGAGCCTACCTCGGGAAAGGATCATGACACCATCAAACAGATTCTCAAGCTCACTGACAGTGTGAGTAGATACCATAATAGTCTGCCCCTCGCGAAGAGATCCGGCAAACATCTTTCTTAATGCCCCTTTGCTCTCTATGTCAAGGCCGTTTGTTGGTTCGTCAAGCAAGAGCACATCCACCCCCAGTGCCAGAACATATGCCAGTTGCGCCTTCTTACGGTTACCAAGCGAAAGAGACTTCATAGGTTCGTATCCTGTAAGGGAGAAAGCCTCTAAATTTGAACTGAACAATTCCGGAGAGAATCTCGGGTAAAAACGTGAATGAAGCTCCGCAAATTTCCTGATAGTCTTCCCTGGAAAATAAGATCTCTCCTCCAAAAGAAAAGATCTGCCCATTTCAGAAGGGCGGTCTGTTGTGCAAGAAATCTCCCCGATACGACAGGCACCGCAAGTTGGATGAGCCAATCCCGCGATGACATGCAAAAGTGTGGTTTTACCGGCACCGTTCTCTCCTGCCAGAAGCACGACACCGGATCCGACATCAGCTGTCACTGATGCCAAAGCCGGCACACTCTTTTTAGTATAAGAAAATGTTATGTTGTCTAATTCTATCATATCTCTGCTATAAATTAAACCCTAAATCATCTTATCAAGTTATTGCTGTTTTAACAACCGATGCAGTGTTGCACCCATCTACAACACTGCAAAGATAAATATAACTTACCTAACACGCAAGATTATTAACACATGTTAACAATTAACGAACTAAATTATAATATCGGTGTCGGTAAACACGTATAACCATCAAAATATTGGAATTTAGATCTTGACAAGCCCCATTATATGTCTTACATCACGCAGAGACGCTGAGGCGCAAAGTTTTGAGTTGGCAAATCCGGTGATGGTGATAAAGATCACGGAGAATCGCGTGGCGATTTGGGCAAAGGCGCGGAGCATGACCGGACGGACTCTGTGACTCAGCAGGAGTAGTAACGACCTCTGCGAAGGTGTGGTGTTACAATTGTTTCATCCCTTCGGGATTTCGTCGCGAAATTGTTGCGACTCTACGATTTTTCGTGATTATAATTTTTACCGGACACAAATTTTTCCAATCATGGCGAATGCGATTGACGATGAATATTATGAGATGAAATTATTGCGATACTTAGAATATTTTAGAGTTTCTATTGTTATATTAAGTAAAATAATTTATAACTACGTTGAATATGAATAAAGAGAATACTTGTTCGGGCGGTTGCCCGGTTATCTCAAAGATTATTCCTGCGCTTCTTATCGCTGTCGGAATAACGTTGTTGGGAATTTTTATACGTAATGGTCTCGGTGGAATATCCTCGAACCAGAGGGTGGTGTCTGTAAGAGGACTTTGTGAGCGTGAATTCGAGGCTAATAAAGTGACCTGGCCTATTGTTTCCAAAGCCGTAGGTAATGATCTCACTGCGTTGTATAATCAAATCGAGTCAACGAACAATGCAATTACTTCTTTCCTCAAAGCTAATGGCTTATCTGAAAAAGAGTATTCTGTCAATGCTCCGGTTGTCAACGACATTCAGGCTGACAGATACGGAAACCAGAATGTACCTTACAGATATACTGTTACTACCGTTGTGGTTGTCACATCCTCTCAGGTGAAGAAAGTAAACGAGCTGATGGAGAAACAGTCTCAGCTCATGCAGCAGGGTATTGCGGTAGTCGCCGGAGACTACAATTACCAGACTCTTTATGAATTTACGGAGCTTAATAAAGTAAAACCGGAGATGATAGCCGAGGCAACTAAAAACGCCCGTGAGGCAGCAAACAAATTTGCAGAAGACTCTGAAAGCAAACTTGGCAAAATCAAGACTGCTTCACAAGGTCAATTCTCAATTGAAGACCGCGACCAATACACTCCATATATCAAACGTGTACGTGTTGTCTCCACTATCCAGTATTATCTGAAAGACTGATAAAGAGTTGGTTAAAACAAACAGATTTTTATCAATATAAAACTCCTAAAAATAAAGCCCGCTGTTGCGGGCTTTATTTTTAGGAGTTTTTGCTATGCAAAAAAATCAATTTTCTTCTTTACCTCTGTCTTTGAGTCTTACACGGTTCTTACTGTGGCTGCTGCTCATGTCGCTCTCTTCCTTGAGGTCAATCTCCTTGTTGGTTGCATCAACAACTTTATATTCGAGATATGCGAGCGATTCATCGGCTATCACCTTGAAACCTCTGCCGAAACGCAGTTTCCACTTACCATAAAGCGAAAACATACCTTTCTTGATGTAAGCCTCTACATAGGGATGCACATACATTTTAAATTTCTTGACCTTGAGATGATCCACAAGGTATTCAAGCTTCTCTTCAAGCTTGTCGGTAAAAAGTATGGAGGGCTGAACCTCCCCTTTTCCGAAACATGACGGACAACTCTCGCTTGTCGCGATGTCAAGCGCGGGACGTACACGTTGACGCGTAATCTGCATCAACCCGAATTTACTAAGCGGCAGGATATTGTGACGGGCGCGGTCATTAGCCATGACCTCTTTCATATGGTCATAGAGAGCCTGCCTATGCTCCTGCTTGTTCATATCTATGAAGTCTATCACAATGATACCGCCCATGTCACGCAGACGAAGCTGACGCGCGATTTCATCGGCTGCCTTTAGATTGACATCCAAAGCGTTGGATTCCTGGTCGGAGGATGCTTTGCTTCGGTTACCGGAATTGACATCCACAACGTGAAGAGCCTCTGTGTGCTCAATTATGATATAAGCACCGCTCTTGAATGATACCGTCTTGCCGAAACTGCTCTTAATCTGGCGTGTGATATTGAAATGATCGAAAATAGGCGTGTCCTTAGCATAAAGCTTGACTATATCCTTATTTTCTGGTGAAATCAACGTCACATAATTCTGAATCTGTGAGAATGCCTCCGCTTCGTTTACATAGATATTTTCAAAATTCGGACTGAATATGTCGCGTATCACGCTGACCATACGGGAATCTTCCTCGTATATGAGCGCCGGCGACTGGCTGCGCTGCATCTTGGCTATCGAGTCTTCCCAGCATTTTACAAGAGTACGCATCTCATGGTTGAGTTCCGCAACTCTCTTATTTTCCGCAGACGTGCGCACGATGACGCTGAACCCCTTTGGTTTGATACTGCTCATCAACTGACGCAGACGAATCTTCTCCTCTGTGGATTTTATTTTCTGGGATATAGATATCTTATCGCCGAAAGGCATAAGCACCATAAACCTGCCTGTAAAGGATAACTCTGTGGTGAGTCTTGGTCCCTTGGAGGAAATAGGCTCCTTGGCTATCTGCACGAGCAGCTGCTGACCGGGCTGTATGACATTGCCGATGGTTCCCTGCTTGGATATGTCCGGTTCGAGCTTGAATTTTGAAATGTTAGGCACCTTCTTCTTATCATCCATCGCCTCTGCGATAAACTTGCTGTATGTGCTGAATTGAGGGCCCAGGTCGAGATAATGAAGAAAAGCATCTTTTTCATAGCCGACATCAAGAAACGCAGCATTCAGACCCGGCATGATCTTCTTCACCTTGGCAAGGTAGAGGTCGCCAACCGCATATGCGATATTGCGGCTCTCCTTCTGCAGCGAAACAAGACGCGAGTCTTCAAGCAATGCTATCGAGACTTCCTCCTGCTGAACGTCTACTACTAATTCGCTTTTCATTCTGAACTCATTTAAAAATTAAAAGGACAAACGCGCCACGACCGTGGCGGCCCCGGCAGGTTTGTCCTTATTCTGTTATTTTACGCGCATAAAATAACCGTCAGTCAAGATTATTTCTTCTTATGACGATTCTTTCTCAGTCTTTTTTTGCGCTTGTGAGTGGCCATCTTATGACCTTTTCTCTTTTTTCCGCTTGGCATGATTATTCTTGTTTATATTTATAACTAATTATTTTCTCAATTGAGCCGAGAAGATTATTTTACATCCTCAAGGAACACTTTTGAAGGCTTGAAGGCTGGAACCTTGTGTGCCGGAATCTTGATTGTAGTGTTACGTGAAATGTTACGGGCTGTTTTCTCCTTGCGCTCCTTGATGATGAAGCTGCCGAAGCCACGGAGATAAACATTGTTGCCGTTTGCCATGGAATCCTTAACTACTTCCATGAATTTCTCTACTGTTGCCAACACAGCTGCCTTCTCAAGACCTGTGCTGCGGGAGATTTCGTTTACAATATCTGCCTTTGTCATTGTTTTGATATTTTATCTTTATACACTTTTTCGTATACTCTTTCAATGCCAAATCAGCCTTCGCAAATTTGGCGATGCAAATATCGTAATTTTTTTTGAATCCGTAAATATCTCGGACTGATTTTCTTATGATTTTGGCGTTTTTTTATTAAAATTCAGCTTTCAAACCCCGTTTTCAACGTCTTCTCCTTCCAAAATGGATACTCCATCTATTTTTAACAGCCTTCCCACAATCTCTTCTTTCAAACTTTCCGGAAACTCCACGGTCATCCCACACGTATTGTCGAATGTGCGTTCAACGATATTTACATCGCTCCCTTTCATTAGACGCATCACGCCGTCGGCTCCTATATAAGGGAACGTAAGCTTTATTGTCGACATCTTACGCATCTCTTTTTTTCCGGCTTCCTCAAGGGCAAGCCGCGCGGCTTCCCTATAAGCCGCTATAAGCCCGGATGTGCCTAATTTGATTCCTCCGAAATACCTGACTACAATAACAAGCACATCTGTCACTCCGAAACTGTTGATCTGCCCCAATATCGGCTTCCCCGCAGTGCCGGATGGCTCACCATTGTCATTGAGCTGCCACTCGAGACGGTCGGGACCAAGCATATATGCCCAACATACGTGTCGCGCGTCATGAAAACGGTTCTGAAAATTCTTAACTTCCTGTCTGGCTTCCTCAGCAGAAGTGACAGGAATGGCAAATGAAAGGAACCGGCTCATCTTCTCTTTATATTGAGATTCACCGGCTCCCTGTATCGTGTAATATACGTCTGTCATCTACTCATAAAGGCAACCTGCAAAAGCAGAACCTTATCCAAAATAGTTATCTACATCTATACGGTTTTTGCTATAAAGCAACATCCCTGCAGCCACATTGTCAGCTTTCTCGCGACCAAGCTCCTTTTCAACTATAGCGAGTGACCACTTCAAAGCAAGCGCGGGACCTGCGCCCAACACAAATTTATCATCAGCCACAACGCGTTTCTCGGAATGCGTTGCGCCCTCCATCATATCTTCAAACCCTGGATAGCAAGTAGCCTCACGTCCTTTCAGAAGACCCATCTGTCCGAGCACGACAGCCGGTGACGCGCATATAGCGGCAATTTTTCCATGCTTTGACTCGAACTGATTCTTGAGAAGACCATGCAACGGATCAAAATCATACAGATTCGATGCCCCGGGCATACCTCCGGGAAGAATCAACCATGCCGGATCCTTGAAAAGCGTACTGTTAAAGATTAAGTCGGCAGTCACAGTGACTCCATGCGCACCGGTGACAAGCAGCGAGGATGTGATGGAAACTGTCTTTACCGGCATTCCCGCACGACGGAGAACATCTACCGGTGTCAGAGCCTCAACCTCTTCGAAGCCATCGGCTAAAAATACATAAGATTCTCTCATAACTAATAATTCAATAGTGTTAATAAAATTGTGTGTGCATCTCGCTATGGCAAATATAGCAATAATTCCTAATACAACAAAATCAAACCTCAATTTTCTTGTATTTAGGCACCAATATCTTCATTACTGACCAAGCAATGAGATATGAGACCGCACATATGCTGAACACTATCATATATCCTGCCGGTTTTCCACTGAAGCCCGCGAAAGAGAATGCCGTTCCGGCATTTGCAGAGTAGTCGAATAGCCAACCTGCGCCCTGATTTATTATATAGGAGCTTATACCACCCGCCATTGTGCCTATTCCGACAATGGAACCAACCGTAGATTTTGGAAACATATCGCCGATCGTTGAGTAAAGGTTAGCGCTCCATGCCTGATGAGCCGCTCCTGCAAGACCGATAATCACGGCCGGCCACCACGGTGAATACACACCCATAGGTTGTGCGAACAGGGTCAAGATCGGAAAAAAGGCGAAAATGAGCATAGCCCGCATCCTGCCGGCATATGGATTCATACCTTTACTTTCTACAAACACCTTTGGCAAATATCCACCCATGATAGAGAGTGCCGTAACTATGAAATATAACGTAAAAATCAAAGCCTGCCCCATCGGTGTATAGGACGCATAACCAAACTGGTCCGAGAAATAGGCAGGTGCCCAGAAAAGCAGGAACCACCATACTCCGTCAGTCAAAGCTTTTCCCGCCACAAACGCCCATGTCTGGCGAAATCCGAGACAGCGCCAGAACGATATGGTCCTGTGTTCCTCCCGTTCAATCTGGCTTTCGCTCTCTCCCGCCTCATCCTGCATAATATAGCTAAGTTCCTCTTCATTCACATACTTCGATTTTTCCGGAGCGGAATAAAGATTAACCCAGAATCCCATCCATATGAAACCGAGGGCTCCGATTATTACAAATGCCATTTCCCAGCCCCAGATTTTTGCAAGCACAGGAATACACAATGGTGCTGCGAGAGCACCGACAGATGCTCCGGCATTAAAAATCGAAGTGGCGAAAGCCCTGTCTTTTGCGGGGAAATATTGCGCCGTCACCTTGATTGCCGCAGGAAAGTTTCCAGCCTCGCCGATTGCGAGCAATGCACGGCATCCAAGGAAAAGCCACACACTCACTGTGGCTATCGACAAGGCAAGAGCTGAACCGCTCTCAACCATAGCAAGCGCTTCCACAGAATCCAGCCCCTCTATCTTCATAGTTGCCCATCCACATGCGCCATGCAGACACGCAGCAAGCGACCATACAAATATCGCCCAGAGATAACCCTTTCTTGAACCCATCCAATCGATGAATTTTCCTGCAAAAAGGCTTACTACTGCATAAAAAAGTGAGAAAAAACCGGTGATTGCGCCATAGTCGGAATCTGTCCAGTGAAATTCGGGAGCGATAAAATCCTTCCATGTCAAAGACAATACCTGACGGTCGAGATAATTTATGGTAGTGGCGAAAAAGAGTAATGAGCAGATAACCCATCTCCAGTTTGTCTTGCGGGCGGCTACCGCGAGAGTGCTGACATTTTCCATTTATTAAAAATTAAAGAATTGCTTTGCATTGTTGTAACATATATCTTCGATCATCTCGCGGACACGCACTTTCTCAAAGCCCTCATATGGAATGAGACCGGCTTCAATATCATTACCGACAAGGTTACAGAGCGTCCTTCTGAAATATTCATGACGAGGATACGAAACGAAAGAGCGTGAATCGGTAAGCATACCGACAAAACGGCTCAACAACCCGAGTGTGGACAGGGCGTTCATCTGGCGAGTCATTCCATCAATCTGGTCATTGAACCACCATCCTGAGCCAAGCTGGATTTTACCTGCAACCGTGCCATCCTGGAAGTTACCTATCATGGTTGCCATCACTTCATTGGCACTCGGATTCAGATTATATAGAATAGTCTTGGCAAGCGTCCCTTTGCTGTTGAGTCTGTCAAGAAATTTCGCACAGCTCTGCGCAGTATTGAATTCTCCGATTGAGTCAAACCCGCTGTCCGGGCCAAGTCGCTGCATCATCAAGGAATTAGAATTGCGGATTGTACCGTAATGGTATTGCTGAGTCCATCCCGCATCGGCATCCTGCTCTCCGAAAAGCACAAGCATACGGCTCTTGAATTTGGAAATTTCTTCTTCGGAAAGAGCGGTGCCTGCAATCACTTTTGCAAAAATAGACTCTACCTCATCATCAGTATAGTCATCGGCATAAAATTCCGACAATCCATGATCGCTCAACCGGCAACCTGCCTCAGCAAAGAAATCATGACGGATCTGCAATGCTCTTGAGAAATCTTCAAAATTACTAATCTCAATTCCAGCGGTTTCAGACAACTTTGAGACATATTCTCGGAATGCAACGGGATTCTCCACTGCCATAGCCTTGTCAGGACGCCATGTAGGAAGCACCTTTATCTCAAACCCCTCCTCGCGCAGACGACGATGATGTTCCAATGAATCTATAGGATCGTCAGTTGTGCATACGACCTCAACTCCATAACGACGCATCAACCCCCTTGCCGTCATATTAGGATCATTACGCAACTTCTCATTGCATTCATCATAAATCTCCCTTGCAGTATCTGGATTGAGCGTCTTGTCAATTCCAAAAGCCGTGCGGAGTTCAAGGTGAGTCCAATGATAAAGCGGATTCCGAAATGTATATGGAACTGTTTCAGCCCACTTTTCAAACTTTTCCCAATCAGAGGTATCCTTTCCTGTAATATATCTTTCGTCCACGCCATTGCTTCTAAGCGCACGCCATTTATAATGGTCTCCACCGAGCCACAGCTCTGTGATGGATTCGAACCGGTGGTCATCAGCTATCATTTTCGGATCAAGATGACAGTGATAATCTATGATCGGCAATTTGGCAGCATGATTGTGGTAGAGCTCTTTTGCTGTCTCAGTCTCCAGCAAAAAGTCTTTATCCATAAATTGTTTCATGGCATTCAAGTTTTGAGGTTACATTTTTTAGAGGGTTACATTGCGAATGCATTGAAACCACCGTCCACTATAGATACTGTGCCGGTGACAAAAGATGATGCTTCGGATATGAGATACTGAATGGTTCCGCAAAGTTCTTCCGGACGACCAAATCTCTTGAACGGGGTCTGACGTATCACATCCTGTCCCCGTTCTGTATAGCTGCCATCTGGATTAGTGAGAAGAGAACGATTCTGATTTGTAAGGAAGAAACCGGGAGCTATGGCATTAATCCGAATCCCCGGCGTGAATTTGGTTGCGACCTCATTGGCCATGTATGCTGTGAAATTGGAAATTCCCGCCTTGGCTGCTGAATAACCCATCACTCTTGACAACGGACGGAAAGCCGACATTGAAGAGAAGTTCACTATGGATCCCTTACCTGCCTCTACCATAGGTTTGAGGAAAACCTGGGTAGGTATGACAGTGCCTGTAAGATTCACATTAAGCACTTTTTCAAAATCCTCGATATTGACGTCAAAGAAAGTTCCGGTAGGAGGTATAGTAGCACCCGGCATATTACCCCCTGCCGCATTAAGAAGAGCATCAACCTTGCCATATGCAGCAAGGATATCGGCACAGTTTTGCTCAACCACCTCCTTATTCATCACATCGGTGACAAGAAACATTGCCTCACCACCTTTCTCGCGTATCTCCTTGACAATGGCTTCACCCTCGTCTTTGCGACGACCCATCAGAACAACCTTCGCGCCCTCCGCTGCGAGATACTTGCCAATGCAGCTTCCGAGCACTCCGGTTCCGCCGGTGATAACCACAACCTTATCCTTTACTGAAAATATATCATTCATATAATTATTCTTTCTTTGAGTCCAAATATTACTAATTATTCACGGTCGCCATTATTCCACTTACCATTCCAAGAGCGAGCATTCGTCCATGGAATGAATATCCTGCGTTATAACCCATCTTGTCATCCCCAAGCATCAATGGAGCATGATCAACTCTCATTGCCACACCCGGATGCTCTTTCTCGAAGATTTTCACCACTTCAATCAGGCGTGGATCAAGATGCGATGACTCCTTGAAGTCTCCGTTAGGTTGAACCTTACAGATACGCGCATGCACAAAATGAGTACGAGATGCATATTTACGAGCAAGCTCAACAACATCATTATGCGCACCGGCGCTGAGTGAACCGGCACAGAACGTCAGTCCGTTATGAGGATTGGGAACAGCATCAAGAAATGCCTTGATATCGGCATCACATGTAACTATCCTTGGCAATCCAAGTATCGGCATTGGCGGATCATCGGGATGCACACACATGTCAATTCCGTATTCATCACATACAGGCATGATGGCATTGAGGAAATAAGCCATGTTTGCACGCAACTGATCGGCATCTATGCCGCTGTAAAGTTCAAGCAGACTACGGAATTTATTCACAGGCTCAAGGTCATCCTCGGAGATGTTGCCATTCACGAATCCCTGCGTCTTGACAATTATATTCTCAACGAGTCTTTTTTCAGCATCTTTATCCATGAGCGGGGCCACATCCTCGCGCATCCTGCGCAAAGTCTCCGGATCGTAATCCTTCTCCGCTCCGTCACGCTTAAGGATATGGATATCGAAATACGCGAATTCTGCACGGTTGAAATAGAGATTGGAAGTTCCGTCAGGATTCGGATATTCAAGATCTGTACGTGCCCAGTCGAGCACAGGCATAAAATTATAGCAGATTGTCTTGACTCCGGCTTTTCCAAGATTGCGCAGACTCTCCTTATATTTTTCAATCAGATCGTCCCGGTCCTCGCCGCCATATTTTATGGATTCGCTGACAGGCAAACTTTCAACCACTGACCAGCGGAGTCCGTGATCCTCAATGAAGTTTTTCATCTTATTTACCTCTTCCTCGCTCCATACCTCACCGTTGGGTATATGATGGAGAGCGGTAACAATTCCCTCCACCCCTATCTGGCGGAGCATATCAAGTGTAATCTTATCGTTGGGACCAAACCAACGCCAGGTCTTTTCCATTATTTAGTCAGATTGAGTTTTAATTCAGTATTTGTATTTGCAATTATTACTTTGCGCCTTTGATGCGGTTGCAATTTCGGCAGAGCATCTGGCAGTTTTCAGCCACTGTCGTGCCGCCTTCTTTCCATGGAGTTATATGGTCGGCCTCCATCTCATCCAGCTCAAAATGCTTGCCGCAATGCGGGCAGATTCCCTGTTGACGCTCGTAAGCCTCACGTTTCTGCTTCTTGTCAAAAGTCCTAAATGAGAGGTCGCGCAACTCTCCGCTCAATACGTAACGATAAATCCCCGATTTCTTCATTATCTCGTCATCCTCCATAAGGTCATGTATCTGCCTCTCAAGTGCATCTGTATCATAAGTCACATCCCCAAACTTATCGAACATCTCTCCCCAATCAAGACCTTTCATCTCCTTACGATATTTCGTGAAGGTAGATCGCACCCATGTTATGATTGAAACAAAGTAAGCCCATAACTTATTGGCATTCGGGTCAAACTGATGTTGAGCCATATAGTCGTCAACTTTAGTTATCCCATCGTGACGGGCACACCACTTTAGAATTGTCGAAAGATATGCCTGTTCTTTGGCAACCCCATTTAGCAGATCGTTAGCCATTTTGTATGCAGGGCAACCATCCTTAGAGAAGTGACGACGGGCATCTGTTACGAATGGGCCGACATAAACAGCATTGAGCAATTCTTGGTCAAGAAGCTTCTCTCCGGCAATATTGATGACACGGAACCAGTCAAGTTTTTCCTTATCAGTACCACTGCAAAAATAGACAGTAAGTTCATAATCGAGAAATTTCCGTTTTTCATCTGAAGTTAGAGTGGAAAAATATAGCGTGCCCCTGTCTTTATCCTCAATATTGAATCCATGAGTGAAGAATTCGCATATGGATAATGTACGCTGTTGACCATCAATCATTTCATAGCTATCTTCATTAACTTCACTCCAATACATAATATTGAGAGGAAAACCTTTCAATATAGTGTTTATTACCGCTTGTTGTTGTTTAACATCATAACGGAATTCGCGTTGATAAGGCGGACGTATATCCAACTTACCACCAAAACCACGCACACCTATTTCGGGATCATTGACGTATCCGTCAACTATGTCGGATATTTTAATTGATACAGGTTCTACTTTCATAGCGTTACTTCTTTCGACGGACTAAAATTCGACGATATGGTAAGATTGGTATCTCATTTTTCATATAATAAAGATCCCCATCTCGCAACCCTTTATTCAATGTTTTCAACTTTCGATCATAAGGTCTTAATCCAAGCGCAACCCCAGCATCTCCATGAGCATGACCAATAATCTCAAATTGGTCAGGATTATACTTATCAAGAAAAGTAATAGGAACCCCCATTACTCCATCATAATCCATTGGAACATCAGATGTCTTTGAAACCTCGATAGCTTCATAATTCTCATACGTTGGGTACTCGTCTGGATTATAGCGTTTATATAAAATTAAATCCTCATGACGTTCCTTATAATCTAAATTTGTGAACCATCGGACACCTTTTACACGAATAAACTTTCTGCCTGTTTCATCAATACCACATCCAGATGCATTAAGGGGATAATCTTCAGGAACCCAAAACTTCCTATCTCCGCTATGAATACTTGCTCCTAACCACATCTGGTTATTCTGAATCAAAGGAAAGATTTCTTTTGTGGAAATTGCATTGACATTTCCTATGATTAAAAATTTCTTATCATATTTGATAAGTTGAGCTACATACTCTCGGAAAAGTGAAAAAGGAGGATTCGTAACCACGATATCAGCTTCTTTCAAAAACTCGACACACTCAGGCGAACGGAAATCCCCATCTCCTTTTAATGGCAAAACTTCAATTTCATCATCATCTGGTATGTGGTTACCATTTTTATCACCCTCATAAATGAGATATACGGCCTCTTCAGATGTTCCTTCAGAAAAAAGATTGACGTCCTGACTTTTGTAGCACGTTGTAATCAATTTTTTTAAGCCAAGGAATTCAAAGTTATATGCAAAATACTTAAAGAAATTGCTGACGCGGGGATCATCGCAGTTGCACAGCACCGTCTTGCCGCGAAAATGCTCACGGTAATGGCGAAGTTCGTTGTTTATATCCTCAAGCTGCGTATAAAACTCATCTTTCTTCGCCTCCTTGGCCTTGTTAAGATTTCTGTTTGCCATCGTCTCTGTCCGAAAAATTTAATACCCCTTTCCATTCAATACGCAAAAATACACAAAAATCTTGTGATTTTCGTGTATTTTCACCTAAAGATATCATTGAGACCACATTTAAAGCATTTAAAGCATACTCTCAAGGTCTCAGCTTCACATTTGGATTCACTTTCTTAAGAAGCTCACCATACCGTTTCATCTCATCGTTTGACATATAGCGGGCCTTTTTGCTCTGACGCTCCCAGAATCCCTTTGAATTTTGTTTAAACTCCTGAACATGTACAACTCCCTTTTCAAACTTGTCTCCGTTTGAATTCTGGTGAGGGTGGTCCCAATCAAAATCGCATACAGGCTTACGATTATTATATATCCGCGCCTGGATGACATTTCCATTCTTATCTACCTTTAGATAGACTTCACTTGTTTTTGAGTAAGTGGGGAGACCATCGAATGGTGTACCATTCACCTTTGCCACAACTTTAGCCACAACACCGTTAGATGTGCTGATTGAATCTCCAATCTGATAGTAGAGGCATCGCAAAAATCCGCCTTCTACATTATAATCTCGTTGTAACCCCATATCACATGTAATCATTATTACGGTCATATCTAATGCCTCTATAATCTCGATTTCGCAACCATTCCTGAAGTGTTATATGATAACCGAGAAAATCATACAAGTCATAAGACATTGCATAGAACACACCCGCGAGTTCTACGGCTTCATGCTCCTTGCCCGCAACTGTAAGGTTATGACCAATCATAATATCATCAGTTCCAACCCGCATAATATAGATGGCATCACTGTTTTCATCATCCTTCATGAGTATATCATTGCTAAATGCCGTCTCATTAAGAATTTTGTAACGTAACTTCTCGAAAAATTCCCTTTCATTAGGCGTGACAGCATTTTGGATCGCCAACTCGAACTCCTCTTGAGTATCTGACAGATATTCCCATTCCTCTGGTGAAACTCTATTTTTCATAATTTTCGTAGTTTTGAAATGAAACTTGGCTTGACTATCACTGGGACACCCGGATCAAAGTCAAGTGGTAATCCGAATACAATTAGTCCACGCGGATGTTTTCTATCAACAAGAGTCTCAACCCCGAATCTAAACAACCGTTGCTCTATCTTGTTTCCATTTCGCTGATGACCAATTGAAGTCCAGCTGTCTTCGGCAAGTCCATCAAAAGCATAAGTCATAATAGAATCGGCATCGCCCCAAGACGCTGTCTGAATCGTATTTACCCCATTGTTCTGCCAAAAAAGTTGAGTTGTACGTGTCTTGCGAAGTTGCTCTATATTCTCACACTTTAACGCATCCATCCATAAAGTATGATCCGGAGCTATCGCAACCATGTATTGACTGACTTTTTTGAGAGCATTTACAGGACGTGTCCACGTGCTGCTGAATCCGGCATCGTCAATATGACAATAGACCCCCTTATATTGAGAATTGTAACAGACTTTTGCACTATATGGAATAAACACTTCAGGCACCGGACCGACATAAGCCCTCACACGGGGGAGTTCAAACTCACCTTCTGTAGCCGTGTCACTGCAAAGAAGATGTTTATTTAAAATCCTCATCTTTTTCCGTTCGGACTCTTTTAAACCACGATATCTCTCGTGGAATACAATCCCGTCTTCGACAGAGGATTGCAATGGTTCAACCTCCAATTCACCAAGTTCGTCTTCATCAAAAAGACGACCGCTCATAATAAAATTTTTCATTAAATAAATTTTAAAATTAATTTTTAATAAAAATTAACGCGACCGATTTGATTATAAGACGGACAAAGACTATCTTTGTAAAATTAAAAGCGGACATTCTGTTGAAGCAATGTGGTAATTCGCAACAGGAAGTCGTCAAAACCTTGTAGAGTGGCACCGGTCGCACAGTGTCACTCTCGTCTTATATATTCATTTTATTTATTCATAATATAAAAGACTCCCTTAATGGAGTACTCTGCAAAGTTAATATAATTTTAAAATCAGACAAAATTTAATGTGAAATATTTTTCAGATTATGTAAACCCATAGGTTATCAGATTTTGATTTGGTGATTTGCAAAATAATAACTACTTTTGTAAAGTAATAGACAGGAAGTAGCCAGCAATTCTATTTTATGAACAAACCTAACATCCAACAACACAGACTCTTTCCTCATCCCGGCACTGTTTTAAAAGGCGAATTGGAAGAAAACGGACTTTCCCAAAGAGAGCTTGCAACTGCCCTCGGGAAGTCTGCTCCCATGATAAATGGCATTATTTCCGGCAGCAAAGACATCACTGTCGAAATAGCTATCCTTCTTGAAGCGGCATTACCCGGAAGCCTTAAAGCTTCCGAATGGCTCAGACTCCAAAACAAACACGACCTTGAATTAAAGCGAAAAGAAATTAAATCCAGAACTACAGCAATTGACATCTGGAATATATTACGTTCCCATGCAAATCTTAATGCATTAAAAAAACGACTGGTGTTTTCCTCGGACCTTGAGCAAAACATAGCCACTGTAATGGAAACACTCGGAATATCAGACATAAATCAGTTAGAAAGTCAGTTCCATTCATCCGGATGTTTTAAAAAGTCTGAGAAAGTACAGACCGACCAAGCCAATCTTTTCACTTGGGTCGTCATAGTAAAGCATGCCAGTAATAAGATAACATTAAATACAGAGTTTTTACCTAACCGAATTCCTGAACTTATTGACAAGCTCAATGATGTATTCTATTCGAATGTTTCAGTTATAGAAAAGACAGAACAATTGCTTAATACATATGGTATAAAATATATATATAATGAAAAAAGACTCGATAAAGTGCCTGTCGACGGATTCTCTTTCTGGAAAGGTGACAATCCTACGATTGTCACTACGCAAAGGATGAACAGGATTGACAATTTCGCATTTACAATAATGCATGAACTTGGTCATATCGTTCTGCATCTTGAACATGACAGCAAACACAATTTCATTGATGTGGACAAAAGCATAATGGTTAATGACGAAAAAGAGCATCAAGCTAACGAGTTTGCGACAAAAGCCTTATGGAATGGAATCTCTCCCGAAGAGGCTTTTTCTGAAATTGAAAATCCGTATGGCGCTGCCTATGATCTGAGATACATCGCACGAAACAATCGTATGAATGTTGGCATAGTCACTGGTCAGTACCATCACTTCTGTCAAGAAAGAAATATTGTTAAAAACTCATATGCCATATGTCGCGACCTCATCGCAAAAATTGGATGATAAGCCGAAGTCCCAATGAAGGGTTCATATCTATGAAAAAAAATATATATACAATTACCTGCTCTTTAATATTTATATCAGCTATCGTTCTCATGAACGGTTGCGGGAAAGAGAGACAAAAAGACTTATCTGAATGGCAACAAAAGGATGGTCTGGTGTGGAACACTTCTTTTCACATCACTTACAGGGGCTCGGAATCTTTAGGAGATTCCGCGCTGTCGGTGCTTGCACGCGTAGGGCGATCGTTATCCGTTTTTGATTCCACCTCCCTTGTCAGTAAAGTCAACAGGCAGGATTCAACTCTCGTGGATACAGATTTCATACGAGTCTATGTAATGTCGCGTAAAATCAACCGTGCCTCCGATGGTGCTTTCGACCCCACTCTTTCTCCACTTATAACAGCGTGGGGATTCGGCAAGGGACATAAGGCTAATGCTGACACCACACGTATCGACTCCATAATGAATTATGTCGGAATTAACAAGACGCATCTTCATCGCGATTCCATCATTAAGAATGATCCAAGAATAGAATTCAATTTCTCAGCGATTGCAAAAGGTTATGGCTGCGATGCTGTAGCTGAGATGTTTGAAAAAAATGGAGTAACCGATTTTCTTATTGAGATAGGAGGAGAGATAATGACCGGTGGAAAAAACAAGAATGGTAAAAAGTGGCGGATATCAATAGACCGTCCCGTCTTATCTTCCGACCGTGTCATACACGAATCGCAGGAAATTATAGACATCTCGGGCATGGGTGTCGCCACATCGGGCAATTACAGGAATTTCCACAACACCAACGGCGGGACATACGGACATACGATATCCGCCGCGACAGGCCGCCCGGTCAGTACAGATGTGATATCCGCCACTGTTATCGCTCCTACCGCGATGGAGGCTGACGGACTCGCCACTGCATTCATGGCAATGGGAAGCGTCAAGGCGCGTAAACTTAATGAATCCTTGCGTAGACCGGTTATGTTAGTGCTCTCAGATTCAACAACATGGACATCTACACAATTTAACAAACTTATAGTTAAATGACAACAATTCTTGCAACAATATGTGTGCTCATGGCAATCGCCATGGCGGTAATGCTAATATTTTTTCGTTCACAAATTAAAAAGATGAACGAAATAACAGAGCGCAATTTCAAACTCATGGCATCGGAATCCATTGACCGGAATGCTCGTACACTTCAGCAAAACAACGCTGACCAGTTGTCTTCAATACTATCCCCTCTCAGAATGAGAATCGAGGATTTCAACAGAGAGATGGAGAAGAGTTATACAGATGCAGCAGCATCAAGACGCTCACTGTCTGACCAGATTGAACGTCTCACCAAACTCAATCTGTCAATCGGTGAAGAGGCAAGAAACCTGTCTTCCGCTCTCCGTGGCAATAACCGGGTGCAGGGACAATGGGGAGAGACTGTGCTTGAATCTCTTCTCGAGCGCGCAGGACTAAAGAAAGGGATACATTTCGACACACAGGTAACGCGCAATGCAGCAGGATTGGCTCTGCGTGATGACGAGGGAAGGGCAATGCGACCGGACATGGTGATTTATTTACCTGAAAGCAGAAACATTATAATTGACTCTAAAACTTCTCTTTCCGGTTATCTTGACTTTTGCGAAGCCATGTCGGAAGAGGATGCAAAAGAGGCAATGAAGAGGCATCTCACTTCAGTAAAAAAGCACATCGATGAACTTGCCGCCCGCAATTACACTAAATCCGTGGAAAATGCAGCCGAACAGGTGTTGATGTTCATTCCTAACGATGGAGCATTGCTTGCAGCGGTTGATTCCGACCGTGGAATTGTGGGATACGCACTTGATAAAAAGATCTCTCTTGTCTCACCGTCTCAGATTATGGGGGTGCTGATGCTCGTATCGCAAATATGGAGAAAAGAGGCGCAAGACCGCAATGCTGCCGAAATAGCACGTCTCGGAGGTCTCTTATACGATTCGGCCAAAGACTTCCTTACTGATCTTCAAGGCATTGAAAAAAGCCTGAACGCAGCTCACAAAAGTTACGACAACGCGATGTCCAGACTCACATCAGGCTCGCGAAGCTTCATATCCCGCGCCGAACGTCTCCGCGAACTTGGAGCCAAGACTTCGAAAAAAATCTCCGAAATCTAATCAGCAGCAAGGATGTTGCGGCTACTTCCACGTGATACGGTTTCCGTTCCTATAACCCATTTGCCACCCGGCAGACATGAGATGATATAACATGTGACCCAACAGCATATAAACGTGCATACGGCTATTACCGGAATGGCGGTTACCGACGGCATACCCATTCCCGTTTTAATAATTGATGTCCACATTCCAAGCCAGAATATATGCATCAGATACATTCCATAGCTTAAATTTGACAATTGCAGTATTATACGCGGAGTCTTGGATTTACGTATACAGGTAAACATAAGGAAACAACCGGCGGTAAGCATCAGGCAATTTATTGTGCAAAAAGACCAGCCGATCTCCAATGTTGGCGTAGAATGCAATATTCCGGGCACCGCCTGAACATAGAATGACAAAATTGTCCATATCGCGCCAACCACTGTCAATCCAATTCCGAGTGCCATTCGTTTGCCTATACTCCAGTCAAGATGCACCCTTATATAATGCGCAAGCACCAGGTAGCCAAGGTAACCTGAAAAATACCACAACAGATGGAATTCATTCCAGAAACACTGACCCCATATCTCTCCGCACCATCTGTTTAGATAGGGCATGCAGGTGGATATTGCAAAGAGTATCAGGAAAAATCTCTCCTCTTTAGCCGACACCTTGGCAAGCCACGGGGATATGACCGGGATGAAAAGATATAGTCCTATAAGTGGATACATGAACCAAAGATGTCCTGCCAATGTGGGGAAATTCAGAAAAGTACGCGACAGATCACGCGCAGATGTCTCCACATCAATCTGATTCCAAAGAAGCGGAACGGTGCTGTAAAGTATTATGAATATCAGGAAAGGTGGGATAATCCTCAATGCCCGCCTGCGGTAAAACTCAATTGCAGTCTGTCCCTCCCTCAATGGTACGAGAAGAAATGCCGACACTATCATAAACAGGGGCACAGCCATTCTTGAGAAACCATCATAGAGCGACACCCACAGGCGATCGGACTCCGAAGCAAGGAAAGACTGCGGTCCAGCCATATCTGTTGATCCGGGAGCACCATAAAAATTCTCGCTTGCATGCACAAGCATCACAAGAAAGCATGCAAAGACTCTTATGTAATCGATAAAGACAATTCGTTTCATGATTGCAAAATTACATAAAATTCCCTTCGGCAACAATTTTTACTGACAAAATCCCTAACAAGGAATCAGCGCAGGAGTTTGGGGGCGTGGAAGAGAAGACCGAAGTTGATTCCAAAGTTCCAGTTGCGGGCCGGATATGACAAGTAGTTGCCGTATAGAGACAGACTTGCGAACGGGAAATTATATACTGCCGCCACCTCCCCGATAAACTCAGCCTTGCGGAACCATCCATTGTATCGTGCCCCCGCTCCGTCCGGCACAAGATGACGTATCGGGGAATAGACATAAAAATCTCCCCTGAGCTGGAATTTTCCAACAGGATTCCACACCGGAATGAGACCTGCCGCAATATAATTGTCAGACCGGAATGCCTCATTGAAATAATTCTGTGTTGAGGGCGTAGGTGCAAATGCTGCCGCATGAATCAACGTCGCAGTGTAGTTCTGCTTAAGTTTCTGCAATGTTCCCATTGCATTAGCCATCACTCCTAACCTCACATTTTTGTTAACAGAGAAAAACTGCTTCCAATAACCCTCTATTCCACCACGGAAATGACCGCTATATGGACGGCGCAGCAATCTGTTGCCTTGCGGAAGATACCTTGAAGATTCATACGCTATAGAGAGATTCGCTCTCCACTCATATCCTGAACTCGGATAAAGACGGTCGTTGAGCATACAGCTTTCCAGACCTGCACGCGCAACCCCAAGTTGATATTGCGTCTTATCTTTCGAAGTCTGAGCATAATCAGCCACATTTGTGGGATAATAGGAATCTGACATATAGCCATAGGCAAGACTCGCATACCCTTTTATCCTACGGCCTATCGCCCATTCGTATGAACCCCTTATAAAGTTCTCAACCTCAGTGATGAACGTAGGTGTTGAATTTTCATAAAACAACAATTGAGAATCATAGAATTTCTGCCGGCTCATCACGCCTTCCAGTCTGATAAAAGAGGGTGTAGAACTACGTAGCGTAACCTTGCCGCTCAACATACCAGCAAGATACGACTGACCAATCCATCCTCCAAGATTCACATCAAGCGAATTGAAGCTCAGCGAATGATAGCCAAGATCTATGTATAGCATACTGTTGGCCGTGGACGTTATCCACCCTCCTACTCCAAGCGACCACGGTCGTTGCAGGGTAGCTTCAAGCAACAGAGTATTCCTGTTTTTCGGGCCAGGCTCAAGCTGAGGCACAAGATTGCGTAAGGTGCCATCGGTTACCGCCCTATAATAAGCATCTTCCACATGATCTATTCCTACAGGTTTACGTCCATGTCCATCAAAAAGATATTTAAGATACCTCGCCTGCTCACCTTTTGCACCGGTAACTTTTACTGAATCAAAAGTCAGTGGAGGTGTTGAGGAAGCGAATCTCGCCCTGCGTCTGTCAACTTCCTCCGGAGTAACTCGCGATACAACACGCTTCTTGATGGAATCCACCATCTCCATTCCTGTCTTATATCCTATGTCATAGATTGTCTGAGCCTGTGCGAAATCAAGCACACCGAAATTAAGAACCGGCACCTGAATCTTTATTCCGTTTCGGGATGGCACGGTATAATCATTATTCTGGATTATCATATCTTCCAGCTGGCTATATACATTTCCCGGCTGAGGCTTCTTGTCGGCACCGGAAACCGACACTCCTATTATAAAATCCGGATGGAATGTATCCTGCATCACATCAACAGGAAAATTGTCATATATACCTCCGTCATATACCAACACGCCATCCATCTCTATCGGCTTGAACACAAAAGGGAAGCTCATGGAGGCCCTTACGGCATCTCCAAGCGAGCCATCTCCAAGAACAATCTTGTGTTTATGGTAGACATCACTGGTAACGCAACGGAATGGGACGAACAGATTATTGAAATTCTCTTTGCACTGCAGCGTGTAAGGGCCGTAGATCTTAAGAAATTCAATGTTCATGGGTAATGGGCTCACCAGATTTGACGGCAGGATCTGGTTAAGGAAATTAGTGGTGTCACGCAGATTGATATTGGCGCGCAACCAACAAGGCGTAGGTGACGGTTGCGTCAGATAATACTTATTGTCTGGATTGATTACTCCGGTGCTCCAATATATGAAATCCGGATCAGTAAAGAATTTTATCATTTTCTCAGGCGACCACCCGCAGGAATAAAGACTCCCGACTATGGCACCCATAGATGTTCCGGTCACATAATCAATAGGAATATCGTTGTCTTCCAACGCCTTGATCACACCGACATGCGCAATGCCCTTTGCCCCGCCTCCGCTCAAGACAAGACCGACACTCTGGCGCTTTGACACACGCTTCAGACTGTCAGAAGAATTTTCCACTGACAGTGCATTAAATGATACTGCAATCAGCAATATTGCAGATAAAACCTTTCTTATCATAACCCGGATGTTAGAGTCCGTCTCATAAAAAATTTAACTTTAGGGGCGGCTTGTTTCCGAGATAA
>CAJTPK010000012.1 GCA_910578075.1 uncultured Muribaculaceae bacterium
CTCGAAAACCGTTGTGCCTTTTAGGTACCCAGGGTTCGAATCCCTGTCTCTCCGCAAAATTGCGCCAACTTTCTGAATGTCAGTAAGTTGGCGTTAATTTTCGAAAAAGTATAGACGTAGAATAGACGGAACGGGTTTTTCCGGCCGTCATTTACGTCAGATTTTTAACCCGGGATGATACGACTTTTGAAAAAGTTGGATTATGCCAAAAAAAACTTACCCTCCGGCGAGCCATTAAATTTTTCTTCTTTATTGGGGTACAGATTTCCCGTGTTTCATGACACCGCGTCCGGCTGCTATGTCGATTTTTACGCCTTTGACCCTATAACCGGCAAGCAGCAGCGGAAAAAGATCCATTTAGATAAATATAAGTCGAAAAAGGAGAAAAACTTCATGCGAACATAGTTATCTCCACATTGACACAGAAACTTCCTAATTACCTTAATTATGGCAATAAATTTGGTTTGTTGCCGAAATTAAGCTAATTTTGTGGTTGAATGCTTATGTTGATATGAGTATGTCTGAAATCATATTGAATTTTGCGGAAGGGCGCAAGAGTTTTACTCTGGGTGATCTTTCCGAATTCGTCAGGAATAGAGAATCTATTTCGGACTCAGGCATTTTATGGCATATTAAAAGGCTCATCAAGGAAAATAAGCTTTCACGTTTGGCTCGAGGAGTCTACGGAGAAGCAACGAAAGGTGAATTTATACCTACCGTCAGTGAGAAACTTGTAGAGGTTTATGAAAATATCGTAAATGAATTTCCTCTGATAGACGTATGCGTTTATTCCGGGATTGACATATCTTCATTGCAGCATCACATTTCATCAAACAATGCGATATATATTGAAGTAACAAAGGAGGCAACAGAGGCGGTGTTCCATTGGCTGATTGACAACGGATTCAATGCATATCATCGGCCAACAGAGATTTTGATGTCGGAATATGTTAATTTGGCTGAAGAATGCACGATTGTAAAATCGCTTGTCACCGAGTCTCCGCTCATGAAAGTTGATGGAATCCAAACAGCGACTTTGGAAAAATTGTTGGTTGATATAAACACAGATGCCGACTTCTATTATCTGCAAGGTGGAGAAACATTCTATATAATGGAACAAGCCCAATCTCTTTATCAGATAAACCAGCCCAAAATGTTACGTTACGCCTCACGCCGTGGTGTACGCCAAAAGATGTTAGACTTGCTCAATTATAAGGAACCATGATAAAACAGGAATGCTTTACAAAAAAATGGTGTGAGACGGTTGCGAAAAAACTGAACTACAACGATATCCAGCTTATAGAGAAGGTGGTCAGGGCGTTGTCATTGTTGGAAATGCTTGTAAAATCTGGTTGCCCCTTTCACTTCAAGGGAGGTACTGCTACAATGCTACTGCTCGGCGGAATCACCAACCGACTGAGCATTGACATAGATATAATATGTCCTCCAGGAACGGAAATTGAAAAATATCTGTCATCGTTTAAGGATTTTGGATTTACTAAATTTGACCTGGTGGAACGTAAATCTCCCGGTAAGGATATTCCCAAGAGTCATTCCAAGTTTTTTTATCAACTGGCATACGCTGACAATGGTGGCGAAAGTTACATACTTCTTGATGTCCTCTATGAGTATTGCCATTATCAGAATACCATGGTAATTCCGATTGACAGTCCTTTCATTGAAATAGATGGAGAGCCATTGATGGTTAATGTCCCGTCGGTCGGAGATATTCTCGGTGATAAGCTGACGGCATTTGCACCGAACACCACCGGCATTCCTTATTACAAAGGAAAAAAGGTCTGCTCTGTTGAGATTATTAAACAGATGTACGACATAGCACGTCTTTTTGAGAGAGTGGATGATCTTACGGTTACAACGGAAGCATTTAATCGTATTGTCAAGGTAGAGATGGGTTACCGTAATCTTGAAAATGTAGAGGATGTTTACAACGACATAATCCAGACTTCTCTGTTGATTGCAACAAGAGGTAGGGAGGGAGTTGGCGACTTTGTAATACTAAACGATGGCATAAAGAAAATTCGGAACTTTATTCACACCTCAAACTACCATCTTGATCATGCAATTATTGATTCTTCAATGGCTGCTTACCTTGCCGCTTGTCTGAAAACCGGAACGACTGCCTTGGAAAAATATGATGGGAATCTCAATAGCATTCTCGCAATGGAGATTAAAAGAACGTTGCCATCAAAGCTCTCAAAACTGAGGAAAACATATCCGGAAGCATTCTACTACTGGGTTAAGACAAGTGAATTGCTCTTAAATGGTTTGGCTTAATTACGGCAGTAATATCAATTTATTGCCGTAATTAAGTTGCGAAATATCATGATGGAGTTTATATGCATTGTGTAATAATATAAGAATTGGGATAATATGAGTGTATTACAGATTGTTTTGTGTTATATGAGTCTTAGGGTTGTGGAGGAGCAATTCAGTTACATGTCTCAGGCAGGCATAATAATTGCTGTGGCTTTGGGCGCAGTTGCTGTTATTGCGGCATTTGCTGCGCCAATGTGGTTTCCACGGCTTTCGGTAATTTTGTCGTCCCGCAAATCTACCCGTTGGCTCGCCTCTTCCCAGTTCGGCAGGATTTTACCTTTTGCGTGTGCATTCATGCTTTTTCCGATTTCAGGATTCTTTTCCACATCAAACCTCACATTCTGGCTTTTCCTGCTGTTTGGCTGGGGAGCGGCGGCAATCTTACTCTATGTCGGCAAACTTGTTGACGAATGGAGATAATCAGTCTTTGACTGATTTCAGAGCTCTGGCGAGCTGGTCGGGGCAAGATGTCGGTTTGTCGCGACATAATATTCCGTCAAGGCGCGCAATGACGTCTTCGATCTTCATCCCCTCTACCAAGGCACCGATGCCTTGTAGGTTTCCGTGGCATCCACCAGTGAATCTGACGTTTCTCACTATTCCATCCTCAACCTCAAAGTCAATAATGCGGGAGCATGTTCCCTGTGTTGTGTACTGGTACTTCATAATTTATATTTTTTATATTGCTGTTTGGTAAATATGCATAACCATCATAAATATAGTAATTTAGGACTTGACAAGCCCTGTCGTGTGGTCAAACATCACGCAGAGTCGCAGAGTCGCAAAGCCTGAAGTTGACAAGTCCGGTGATAAGTTCGCGGAGAATCGCATGGCGATTTTGGCAAAGGCGCTGAGCAGGTGCGTCGAACTCTGTGTCTCGGCAGGAGTGGTAACGACTTCTGCACCGAATGGAGCGGTATGAATCCTTTGCGCCTCCGCGCCTCTGCGTGATTAAATTTTTACCGGAGCAATAATTTTTTTACAAAATTAGTAATAATATTTCAGTATCTGATATTGAAGTTGTTTAAACAACTTTATTTTTAGCACGAGGAGCAGTAAAGAATGGTTAATGAACTTCGTTTCGCTGAACATCAATGGATTTTTATTAAATTTGCGCTATGATTAGGGAATACTTTGTCAAGTTGAGAGATTGGCTGCGTGGATTGTCATTTCGCAGTGGGGTTATAGTGGCAATGGTATGTGTTGTATGTTATGTGGTATCATTCGCGCAAATGCTATTACCAATCTCTGTGGGGATGAAGGGTGCTTTGTGGGTAATTTTTTTCGGTCTCGCGAAAGCATCTCAATACGCTTCATTACTGATTCTTGGCAAAGCTGGATATCAGAGATTGAAACGTTATTTTAAATGAAGTTTGTTAATTTGCCGTTAAATTTGTAATTTTGCAGCCAGATAAAGTCAACGGTGCAGATTATTTATTGTACCACACCGTTGTCTTGGATATCAATTTGAACTTGCCTCACGATTCCGGCATGGACAATGGCTTGGAAATAATTCCAGAACGCATTTGTGGAAAGAGGATTGAGTCCGAAAAGGACAGTAGAGAAGGAATATCCGCTAATGAGGATATTTTCTCAAATGCAGCTATCCTTAATATCTCTGAACAAGAGGAGTTTAACACCTATGGTTTTCTTCAATATGTCGAAAGTCTAATCGAAAACTGTGCATTGGCAGCCTCGGAGAGATCAGTATTGAAGTCATATATTTCGATATTCCATGATAATGATTGCAGTACATTCCCTTCAAGTGTAAGGGTATGGATTGCAATGCAGCTGAGGAAAGGTGCTACATATCACACCCTGCGTAAATACATATCAATCATACGTGCAAGATTGTCTGAATATCTGGGCGTTGCTTTGGAGTCGGCTCAATTTAATGTGCCCGATTTGAAATCATTGGTTAATCGCAGTTCATTGCCTGCTACGGTATTGACTAAACGAAAAGATAATCTTTCCATATTACGGAATATCGTTACTCAACGACGTTTTCCTGATGGCGATCGTGACTTATGGGGTATATTCCTATATCTGTTTTACACATGTTCTGATTCATTGATTGATGCTGTAAATCTAAGATATGAAGATGTTTCGGAAGAATTCGAACATGTAAAAGAGGTATGCGACAGTTGCCGGACGCTTGCCCAACGGCGCTACGTATTTCAGCTTGGTCAGGGTAAGAAGAGGTCGGCACAGATTCTTCGCGAAACGGCAAGTGGTATTGATTCACTGTTACATAGACTTGGCATGGAATTCAACGGAGGCTTCTGTATGTCATCAATAAAGTCTATGTGGATTGATGCGGCATTCAGTTGCGGAATATCACCGGTTGATATTAGATCCGTTGTTGGTAAAATTCCATTCAGTGATTCGTATCTTGAATTGCTTCCAGAATCGCATATCTCGCTGGCAGAGCGAGATTCGATATTGAAAAGGGTGGCAGAGCATGCCTGCCCGCATGACGAGCAATGGCATGTGATGCGGTTACGCCAGTCGGTGTCAGTGTCTGACATCCGTGAAAGGGGAGAAGAGAAACTGCCGAATCTTATGCGGAAAGTAACGCTTTATTACCCCACACGCGAGATAGTCTTCAAAGAAAACAAAAAGATAATAAAGCGGGAAGTGCCCTATATTCCGGGGCTATTGTTTTTCCGGATTGGCACGAACCAGATAGTGCCATTGATGCGAGAGATAGGCGATCTTGCCTGGTGCTATAAAGAACGCAATTCGCCCGGAGCCAATTACTCGGTTATCCCTCGTGTGGAGATGGAGCGGTTTCAGCGCTATGTCGGTAAATTCACGGAAGATGTAGAGATGGAGCTCGCTTCCAATAGCTCGCTTGGCATCGGCAGGAGAGTACGCATAACAGGTGGCATGATGGAGGGATATGAAGGGGAGATCCAGGATATTGAGGAATCCACCGAGAATGGTTGCCGGCGTCGTCTCTTTCAGCTTAACATCTCCTCCGACCAGGCACTCCGCTGGACAGTCAGCATCGAAGACGTCTACATCGAGGCTATCGACTGACGTCCCACATCCGGATATAATTATTGCAAAATATAAATAAGCTTGAAGAAGGCAAAGATGCATTCTTCAACGACTTCAATCCTGAAGCAGATGCTATTTAGGATTTGACAGTATATATTCTAAAGTAAAAGCTGTAAAGTATTATTAATACGATGTCTCAATCATCGAATACAAGAATTGCCAAAAGTTCAATTGTACTGTATATGAGGACTATGATCATAATGGTCATAACCTTATATACATCTCGAATTGTACTTAATTCGTTAGGTATTGAAGATTTCGGTGTGTATAATGCAGTTGGTGGTTTTATAGCGATGTTCGGGTTAATTTCAAATTCGCTTTCATCAGCTATCAGCAGGTATTTAACATTTGAACTTGGAAAAGCTAATATTCCCAGATTAAAAGAAATATTTTCAAGTTCTCTAATAATGCTCAGTATTATTGGGTTGGTTATTATTTTACTTATTGAGACAGGTGGTGTTTGGTTTCTCAATAGTAAAATGGACATTCCTGTGAATAGTATCAGAGGCGCAAATTGGGTATTGCAGTTTTCTGCTATTACGTTTTTTTTAAACTTGCTTAATGTCCCTTATAATGCTGCTATTATTGCTCAAGAGAAGATGAAAGCATTTGCCTATATTTCTATTTTGGATACTTTAGGTAAATTAGGTGTTGCTGTGTCTATATCATATTCCACATCTGAAAGACTATCGTTATATTCTGGGTTGTTATGTTTATGGGCCTTAATTATAAGGTTGATATATGCAGCATACTGCCATAATAATTTCACATATTGTAAGCTGGAATTTAGAATTAATAAGGGTATTTCAAAAGAAATATTCGCATTTTCCGGATGGAATTTTATTGGGGCAAGCGCAAGTGTTTTGAAAGATCAGGGAGTTAATGTTCTAATAAATATTTTTTGTGGTCCAGCTGTTAACGCTGGACGAGGAATAGCCATGCAGGTTAATCATGCTATCCAAAATTTTACTAACAGTTTCACTACTGCGTTGAATCCTCAAATTACGAAACAGTATGCAGTAGGTAATTGTACTGAATGTTTAAGTTTAGTATTCAGAGGGTCTAAGTTTTCATGTTTTCTGCTTTTATTTTTAGCAATTCCAATATTTCTAGAGTCTGATTTGATATTGAAAATATGGCTTAAAACAATACCACCGTATGCTGTAGTTTTCGTTCGCCTGATTATTATAAATGTATTGATAGATACTATATCATTCTCCTTGATAACATTAATGCTCGCTATTGGTAAGATTAGAAATTATCAAATTATAGTTGGAGGAATATTGTTATTAAATTTTCCGATATGTTGGATTATCCTTCGTAACGGAATAAGTCCCGAATATACTATATTGGTAGCAATCATCATATCATTATGTTGTCTATGTGTTCGACTTGTAATGTTGAGCAAAATGATAAGTTTAAGTATCTCAAAATTTTTTGCAGAAGTAGTGTGGAGGATTGTAGCAGTAACTTTAACATCATCAGCTGCTCCTTTGTTAACATTCTTTTATATGGAGCAAGGATGGTTTAAATTGGTGGTTATTACTCTGATTTCATTTATATCAACGGCTTTCTTTGCTTATCGTTTAGGATGTTCACGGAGTGAACGAATTGCAATACATTCTAAGTTTATAGACTTTGTAAATCATCTATTTTAATACTATTATCTTGTATGCCTATAGATAAAAGCAAACATGATTGTTCTGGATGCACGGCTTGTGTTAATGTTTGTCCAAAAAAGTGTATTTCAATGGTTCCTGATTGCTTGGGATTTAATTATCCTGTTGTGGATTTGACAACATGTATAAATTGTGATTTATGCGTGAAAATATGTCCTTTCCATGAGAGTGCAATTAATCGTGAGCCAAAAGCATATGCTGCAAGGTGTAATGATACAGATGAATTGTATAAAAGCAGTTCCGGAGGTGCATTTGTAGGAATATCCGACTATATTATTAAAGAGGGTGGAGTAATATATGGAGTTGTTTATGGGGATAATTTAGAAGTAAAACATGTTCGTGCTGAAAATATACAAGAGCGGGATGCAATGCGGGGAAGCAAATACGTGCAAAGTAATATTAATGGTATAATTACCTCCGTTAAAGAAGATTTAAAGAATGGCAAAACAGTCTTATTTGTTGGGACGCCCTGTCAATCAGCTGGTATAGGAGCCGCAATCCCTGTTAAATATAAGTCAAAATTAATATTGGTAGATTTGATATGCCATGGATGTCCTTCACCTAAAGTGTGGGAAGAATATGTAAAATGGTTTTCTAAGAAACATAATTTTTTACCAACTAAGGCTGTTTTCAGAGACAAACTTGAATCTGGTTGGAAAAAGTATACAGAATTGTTTATTTCAAGTGATGAGATAAAAAAAGGAGGCGATTATATTGAACTTTTTAAGAAAGATATCATGTTGAGAGAATCTTGTGGAAGTTGTCCATTTTCATCTCTTAACAGGCCATCTGATATCACAATAGGCGACTTTTGGGGATATGAAGTCTATAAACCAGAACTTAATGTAGATGGATTAGGCGTTTCCATTATGTTGGCTAATACTAATAAAGGAGTAGAAATAATGGGAAAATTGTCGGATTATCTGAAAATAGAGGCTGTCTCATTAGAATATTGCATGCAGAAGAATCTTGTGCAACCTACCACATTGAGTCAAGATAGATACCTATTTAAGGAAGATTTCAAAAAACATGGACTTGTATACGTAATGAAAAGATATGGAGAATATGGCTATCTGAATAAAATTAAGAGACTTACTAAACGGATAATAAATAAAGTCAGGAGAGTATTGCAATGAATATTGGAATTCTAACTTTTCATAAAGCACATAATTATGGTGCTTTACTTCAATCAATAGCGTTGAGACAAGCAATCATAAGATTAGGTCACAATGTATCGTATATAGATTATTGGCCAGAGTTTCACGATTCCGAATATAAGTTTTTTAACAAGTTCCTATTCAGACGTATTTCGCTTTTAGGTAAAATTAATTATTTAAGAAAATTAGCAATTGGAGGAACTAAAATTAAGAGACGGATACATGTCTTTAAAGAGTTTATTGATGAGTATATAGAGCCATTTTGTACTAATATCTCTTCTAAGTCTGAATTTGATGCGATTGTATATGGTAGTGATCAAATATGGAGAAAGCAATGCGAAGGAAAGTATGAGTTTGATAAAACCTTTTTTGGACAGAATGAATTTAAAACCATAAGGAATGTGTCATACGCAGCAAGTATGGGGATAATAAGTTGTAATGAAGAAGACAAACTATTTATCACTACATCGCTTAAGAAATTTAACAAGATAGGTGTCAGAGAAAAAGATCTTAAAGAATTACTTGAAAGTTATGGTTTGCAGGGAATAAAACAATGCCTTGATCCAACACTCCTTATTAGCAAGGAGCAATGGATAGATCTATTAAAAATTCCATTTGATAATCGTAAACCTTATGTATTGTTTTATGATTTGATTCAGGGTTCTTTTGATATAAATTTTGTAAAACAATTCGCAGATGAAAAAGGGTTACAATTGATTGTCCTTAAGGCAAGCGTCAATAATTATAATTATGGAGTCAAGACTATAGAGGATGCAAGTCCAAAGGAATTTATATCGCTAATTGCGAATGCAGAATACGTATTTACCTCATCGTTTCATGGGCTTGCCTTTTCAATAATTTTTGAGAAACAGTTTTATGCTGCATATAAGAACAATGGTAGTAGAGCTTTGACTTTGTTAGAGGCATTAGGCTTGGAAAATAGATTGTTTGGAAATAACGGTAACATATCAGTAAAAGAAAACATAGACTACAATATTGTACGAAAAAAATTAATTGAATTAAAAAAAGATTCAACTGATTTTCTATCTGCCGCTTTAAAGTAAATTTTGAAAAGTTATGCCTCATGTCTCAATAAGTGAAAAGCGTATGCCGTTAAATTTTAGATTCTTTGAAATACTAATGTTTGCCTATATGTTGTTTTCTTCTACGACATGGTTTACTATTGTATTTCCAACAACTCCTGTGGTTGGTTTGATGAATGTTTTGATGGTTGTGTGTCTTTTCCCAATGATTAAGACATTGAAACTAACCCGTAATTTTAATTTTGCAATAGCATCTTTGATTTTTATAGGGCTTTGGTTCACAGCGATAAAAGGTATAGTTTTCGGAGTTTACATTTTCTTTTGTTTTTTACCTGCCATCCATCTACTGTTGCTGCCAGTCAATTATAAAAAAGCCCTTTTGAAATTCTGTACAAAATGGTACGCTATATTTCTGTTGGTTTCAATTATATTTTTTTATGTTACGGAAATTATTCCTTTCCCTTCACCTCTACCTCCTGTAGATGTAGGTAGAAATAATTTTTATCCAACTTTTATTAATTATTTCTTTTATATAAAACCATCGTTTAATCCATATGATATTTCACGTTTTAATGGATTCTTTCTTGAGCCGGGGCATTTGTCTCTATCAACAATATTTTTTATTGTAGCTAATAAACTTGATTTCAAAAACAATCGATATTTGTGGATAATGTTATTTGCAATAATAATATCATTATCATTAGCGGGCTACGTTTTATTGGCACTCAGCTGGGTTTTATTCAAATCTAACGGTGTGAAAGGCATATTACTGACTGCATTAATTTTCAGCGGGCTTTATATTGGAGGACAGCTATGGAATGATGGTGATAATCCTTTAAATAAAAAAATATTATTGCGTTTGGAATATAATGACGAAAAAGGAATTGAAGGTAATAACCGTACAGATGAGAGGACGGACTGGATGTTTGAGAATCTAATCTCATCGGGTAGGATATTGACAGGTCTTCCTGATTCGGAAAATAAGAATGTATTTGGAGCAGGTTTTAAAAAGTACATCATACAATACGGATTAATTGCTGCAATATTGGTTTTTGTGTTTTATTGGAGTTTAATGTCTCCAAGATGTGACAAAAAATATGCGATTAGATTCTTTTTCTTGATAATACTTGCATTCTGTGATTGCGAATACCCAACATGGTTTACATGGTTGTTGCCCTATGTTCTCGGGATAGGTGTGACAGCACGAGGAAAAAAACTTAATGTAGTTAAGATTTACTTACAGAAATAGTGATGAGAATTTTGTATGTGGTTAGTGGAACTTATATGGCAGACGGTTCCACAAAATCTTTATTGTCTTTAATGGACTATATGATAAATAATGGTCATCATATAGCTGTGATTTGCCCTAATGAAAATGGTTTGTATAAATATCTGAAAGCTAAAGGCATTGATGTATTCAATGCGTATTACAGGAATTCTGCAATTCCATTTGATTTAAGTTTATCTTCGTGGATAAAATTTTTACCGCGCTATATAAAATGGTCGGCGATTAATAGAAAAGCCAAAAAGAAATTATATGAGGAGGTAAGGCAGTGGGCACCGGACATAATTCATGAGAATACATCATTTACTGATATAGGACGATATTTGTCGTTAAACTTAAAGGTACCATATGTAGTACATATGCGTGAATACAATTCCGGTTATTGGGTAAAGGGCTTAAAATCTATGCTTAATGATAAGCGAGTAAATGTTGTAACAATTACCAAAGCACTTGCAAAAAAATATCTTGGTTCTTCCAAGGCAAAAAATGTGACTATTTATGATGGTATAATCGACACAAATTCAATTCGGTATACAGCTAAGAAAAAAAACTACATTTTATATGCGGGTAGAATTGAGCCTAATAAGGGAACAGACGATCTAATATCCGCCTATATAAATTATGCTGAATGTTATCCGGATGGATTATCTCTTAAAATTGCAGGAGACTGTGTTTGGCCTGATTTTAAGCGAAAATTGCAAGTTCAATTGTCGGAACATGGTTTATCAGAAAAGGTAGAGTGGCTTGGGGTGATTAAGGATATAAATAATTTAGCTTATGAGGCAGCTGTTACAGTAGTTCCATCTCACTTCGAAGGGTTAGGTAGAATTCTTCCGGAAGCTATGGCTAATGGTTCTCTTTGTATTGCTCGAAATACTACAGGCTCAAAAGAGCAGCTCGATAATGGAATTTCATTAGTTGGGCGAGAAATTGGTCTAAGATTCGATTCTGTATCTGAATTAACGGATCATCTTGTAGAATTATCAAATAATATGATAAAAGATTCATTTCATATGAGTAGTGATTATGAGAAGATGATTAAGGATTCTCAAATAGCTGTCCGTAAGTTTTTTACCAATGAGGCTTCTGGTAGAGCTTTTCTAAATTTCTATGAACAAATAAAATAGCGGAGTGTATTGTGCTAAAACTAATATAATGAGGTTCTATAATTTGTAACCTAATATTACATAAAATAGCCTTCTTTGTTGCATAATCTAATATCAATCATAAAACAACCTGTAAGTTTCTTATTCAGTCATACTCTTTTATCTCTATATTCATATGGATGTATCTATTATAATAGTCAGTTATAATACAAAAAATCTTCTTTCAGAATGTCTGAGTTCAATAAAATTTAAGACGCATGGTGTTGAATATGAGGTAATAGTAGTTGATAATAATTCCAAAGATGGTACTCAGAAGATGCTTCAAGCTGAGTTTCCTTGGGTACGTCTTATTGAAAGCAACGAAAATCTGGGATTTGGAAAAGCAAATAACCTCGGAATGAAAAATGCTCTGGGGAAATATTATTTTCTGCTCAATTCCGATACTATTCTGGTCAATAATGCTATTAAGGATTTTTTTGATTTCTCTGAGAATAGTGCAGGCTTCGGTGCGCTTGGTTCTGTGCTTCTTGATAAAAATTTAAATCCATGCCATAGCTACGGTAAATTTCCGACTCCTGGACGATCTCTAAAAAATGTGATGGCTAAGTATCTAAGATTTCTTAAGGAGAAATCTCATCTGCATCCAGATAAGGTAGAGCATCCTATGGAAGTAGAGTATATTACCGGAGCGGATCTGTGGATTCCTAAAGAAGTATATGAAAAGACAGGAGGATTTGATCCCGATTATTTCATGTATTTTGAAGAGTCAGACTGGCAATTAAGAATGAGTAAAATTGGATTAAAGAGGTTTATAATACCGGGTCCGGAAATTATTCACCTTGAGGGTGGCAGTGACTCTTCCAAAACTAATATTTGGTCGCGCAGCCGTTTGAAAAATTACTATGCATCTCAGAAAATTTACCAAAAGAAGCATTTTAACAAATGGACTTATCCATTATATAGAATTGTGTACATATTTCTTCATACTCCAAGTGTAATAATTTCTAATATTATAAAAAATGAGTACTTCTCTAAATAATCAAAATTCGATTAGTCGGGCAGGTTATGATCACTCAATGAAAAGGTATCTTAGGTCTTTTCTATTTTGGTTTACAAATCTTATACCATTCTCCCGCTTCAAAAGAGCAAGTTTATATAGATGGCTTGGAGTTGATATTGAGCCGGGAGTTGTTCGCTTAGGTACTATAAGAATGGACACTCTACATCCCGAAGATGTTCATATTGGTGCGGGTACTGCAATTGCCAATGGTTGCATCTTATTAACACATTTCTATGATCCCCAAATTTTGGATGAACATGCTTTCTATAGAGGTGATTTATATATCGGTCGACAATGTTATATTGGATCTAATGTTGTTTTTACCAAACCAGTAAAAGTTGGAGATGGTGTGGTTATAGGGGCAGGCTCTGTTGTGACTAAGAATATACCACCATACGAAATTTGGGCTGGTGTGCCGGCAAGGTGTATATGCAAGCGATATGATGACTCAAAAGGGTTCCCAATAATTCAAAATTTTAGACCTAGATAATAGAGCTGCTGAGGTCTCCACATGTCCTAATATAAATATATTTGATGAAAGCTTATATAGTTGATTATATCGGTAAGCATTCTGGTGTGCAGTATTACATAGATTCCTTTACTTCTATTTTAAAAGATAGTTTTGGTCTTGAAGTTGGAATCCTTTCTAATTACCAACCGGATGGAGTAGCCGCACGTCCTTTTATGATTGATCATTATGAAGGTAATAAATTGCAAAAGATTCTGAAATTTTTGATGAATTTAAGGCGTTTCAGGAAGTATATAAAGAATAATCCAAATGACATCTACATATATGAATCATACGGATCTTTATTAGATGTCTTTTTTCTTAAGATACTTTGTAAATACAAGGGTCATCTGATAGATGTCCATGAGGCGATTGCTTTGAATAGGGACAATTCAAAATGGCTTAAGACCAAGTTCGCTAAAATATATTCAACAAAAATCAGAACGTTGATGAGCCACTCTTTGCGTAGCCAGAAATATCTTACCGAATTCGGCTACAGCGGTTATCATTTTAAGGTGCCGCATTTTAGATATCATGTTAAACCTGAATTTGATGAATCAGAGGTGGCACAAGATATAAGGGACGCTGTGGATCCAGCAAGAATTAACCTACTGATGTTCGGAACTATAACTAAAGAAAAAGGAGCAGATATATTTATAGAAAGTCTTAATAATCTTCCTGAATCACATTTAAAAAGAATTAATGTCATATTTGCGGGAAGAGATTTCGATGGTAGTTGCAGATCTGTAACACCTAACGAAAATGTTAAAGTTAAATTCGTTCTTAGATTTGTCAAAGACGATGAATTGAAGTATCTGTTTAGCAAAGTTCAGTTTTTGGCAATGCCTTATCGGATAACATCGCAAAGTGGTGTATTGGAAATGGCCTTCTGCTTCAAAAAGCCGATAATCGCGTCTAATATACCTTACTTTAAATCTGTGTTGGATTCTTACCCTTCTTTTGGAATAATTTCTGATCTTGAAAATTTCGATAAAGGAATCATATCTGCTATTGATTCTTCAAGAAATTATTTTAACGATGCAGATTATAATAAATATACCAATCAGGAAACAATTGAAAGTTTTAAAACTGAATTGGGCAAATGGATAAAAATCTTAGAGCATGATAATTAGAAGTAAAGCACCGCTCAGGTTAGGATTGGCGGGTGGTGGTAGCGATCTGTCTCCATATAGTGATATTTATGGTGGATTAATTCTGAATGCTACAATCAACCTCTATGCATATTGCACAATTGAAGAGAGAAATGACGGATATATTGAAATAAACGCATATGACGCTGAGTATCATCAAAAGATTGAGACTCAAGAGAAATTGCAAATAGATGGGAATGCATCTCTAATAAAAGGCGTTTACAATAGAATTGTTAAAGATTTTGGCTTTAAGCCGTTAAGTTTCAAAATTACAACATATAATGATGCACCTGCGGGATCTGGTCTGGGCACTTCATCTACAATGGTAGTCACTATTATAAAATGTTTTGTGGAATGGCTTGGATTGCCGCTTGGTGATTATGAGATATCAAGACTTGCATATGAAATTGAAAGGATTGATTTGGGTTTAAACGGGGGGAAGCAAGATCAATATGCTGCAGCGTTTGGTGGATTCAATTATATGGAATTCCTTAAGAATGATATAGTGATTGTAAATCCTTTAAAGGTTAAAAGATGGATCACTGATGAACTTGAAGCTTCTATGTTGCTCTATTTCACCGGTCGTAGCCGCTCTTCCGCTCAGATAATTGATGAACAGAAGAAAAATACCACCGATGGCAATACTCCTGCAATAGAGGCAATGCATCGTATAAAACAGTCAGCAGTTGACATGAAACTTGCTTTACTAAAAGGAGATATGAGAGCTTTTGCCCAGATATTGGGAGTTGCATGGGAAGATAAGAAAAAGATGGCTGGAAGCATTTCTAATCCCATGATACAGCATGCGTTTGATGTGGCTATAGAAGCAGGTGCTATTTCAGGGAAAGTAAGCGGTGCCGGAGGCGGTGGCTTCATGATGTTTGTTGTCGAACCAACTCGGAAAAAAGCTGTCATCGAGGCTTTGTCTAAACTTGACGGTTTTGTTATGCCTTTCCAATTCACTGATGGTGGGGCACATGGATGGAAAATATATGATACTGATAATATTACATTGTTGAAATGAAAACAACATCAGCCCAACATCTCAATCATTTAATTGAAAGATATCCAGCATTATCAGAATGCAAATCTGATATCTTGAGTGCGTTCGAGATTCTTAAAGATGGCTATTGCCACAAACATAAATTGTTGGTTTGTGGGAATGGGGGTAGCGCGTCGGATGCAGAGCATATAGTTGGTGAGTTAATGAAGGGTTTCGTGCTTACGAGGAAAATGCCAGAAGACATTACCGAAAAGTTAATAAATATCGATCCAGAACTCGGAACAGATCTTGCACTACAGCTACAGGGAACTTTGCCAGCAATTGCACTTGATGGTCATATTGCATTGACAACAGCCTATATGAATGATTGCAATCCTGCACTTTGTTTTGCGCAGCAGGTCAATGGATATGGGGAAAATGGTGACGTGCTTTTGGGAATATCTACTTCAGGAAACAGTAAAAATGTATTATATGCTGCTGTTACGGCGAAAAGCAAAAACATGAAAGTGATTGGTCTCACAGGTTCTAAACAGAATAAACTTGAGTCAATAGCTGATATATGTATTAAAGTACCGGAGACAGAGACATTTAAAGTGCAGGAACTACATTTGCCTGTATACCATTGTCTTTGTTTGATGCTTGAATCAGAATTTTTTGAATAACTAATAATGGAAATCGTAATATTAGCAGGAGGCCTCGGAACAAGATTACGTTCTTCAATTGGTGAGGCAATACCAAAATGTATGGCTCCAATAGGAGGGAAACCGTTCCTTTGGTATCTTTTGACATATCTAAAAAGATTCCCTATCAGTAAAGTCGTTCTATCTGTTGGTCATCTGCGAGATGTAATAATTGAATGGATTGATAAAAACCGAGATGAATTTCCTTTCAGTTTTGATTTTTCAATTGAAAAAGAACCAATGGGAACAGGCGGCGGAATAAAGTTAGCTCTTGATAAGTGTAAGGGGGCTAATGTTATCGTATTAAATGGAGATACTTTTTTTGATATTGATCTTAATTCATTATTAGAAAGTCATAAATTGTATCCTTCAACAGTCTCGCTTGCTTTGAAACCGATGAATAATTTTGATAGATACGGACGTGTATTAGTCAATATTGTTGAGCATAGGATACATGAATTTTGTGAGAAGCAACCCTGCAAGACAGGTTTTATAAATGGAGGTGTATATTGTATAAATCGTATAAACATACAATGGCCCGAAGAATCAAAATTTTCTTTTGAAAAAGATGTTTTAGAAAGGACAGTATCCAATGGTATGATTTTTGGATTTGAGTTTAATGATTATTTCATAGATATCGGTATTCCCGAAGACTTTGAAAAAGCGAATGTTGATTTAAAAACTCTTTTCAATGAAAATGCAAAATCTTCCTCTTGAGGGAATCAACACAATACTGTTAGATAGGGATGGTGTAATAAACAAGCTCAGGCACAATGATTATGTTAAAACCTGGAATGAGTTTGAATTTATACCCGGAATACTTGATTTGATTGCAGAATTGTCAGCTGAAATTAAACATCTATTTATAGTAACCAATCAACGTGGAGTTGGCAAGGGTGTAATGAGTGAGGAGGCATTGCTTAACATCCATGGTTTAATGCTTGATGAAATTCTAAGACATGGCGGCCGGATTGACAAGATATATTATTGTACGGCAGTAGATGACAATGACTATTTCCGTAAACCTAATATTGGCATGTGGGAAACGATTCGGTTAGAATATCCGGATGTTCAAGCAGATTCTACACTTATGATAGGAGATTCTGAATCTGATATGGAGTTTGCAAAAAATTGTGGCATAATAGGAATAAAAGTCAATAACGCCTGAACTTAGGTAATAGTGCGTATTTTATTATGAAAGTAGCTATAATTGGAACTGTTGGTGTGCCAGCATGTTATGGAGGCTTTGAAACTCTGGCTGAGAATCTTGTAGGCGAGAATTGTTCACCAGATATAGAATATACTGTATTTTGTAGTAGTAAAGCATATAAAGATAAGCCTAAGCGTTATAAGAATGCAATTTTAAAATATTTGCCTTTCAAAGCTAATGATATTCAAAGTATTCCATATGATATTCTGTCACTGCTCCGATGCATGAGAGGGTACGATATTATACTTTATTTGGGTGTAAGCGTACCGATCTTTAATTTTTTGAAATTTTTCTGTAAGGGAAAAATAATAGCCAATATTGATGGAATTTCTAAAAATAGAGACAAATATAAGAAGTATCATAAATTATATTTAGAATATCTGACAAAAAATAAAATTTTGGCACCAGACGCAATTATAGCAGACAATAGAGGAATTCAGGACTATGCAAAAGATAATTTTGGCAGAGACTCGTTTTTAATTGCTTATGGAGGAGATCAGGTATTAAGGAATATATCAGTTGGTGAGCAAGATAGAATACTTAGCGATATGGGGCTGATATCTAAGAGTTACGCCATCTCTGTCTGCCGTATCGAACCTGAAAACAATTGTCATCTAACATTGGAAGCATTCGCTAAAAGTGGTGATACACTTGTGTTTGTAGGAAACTGGAATAAGAGTGAGTATGGACGCATGTTGAAAGAAAAATTCCAACTTTATAAAAATATCCATATTGTTGATCCAATTTATGATATCGATTTGCTTTATGTATTAAGAAACAACGCGAAAATGTATGTTCATGGTCATAAAGTAGGTGGGACAAATCCGTCTCTTGTGGAAGCGATGTTTTTTGGTATTCCAATCTTATGCTTTGATGTTGTGTATAATCGTGCTACGACCTTCGATGCGGCGGATTACTACACAACAGCAGAAGAACTTGAAAAATTAATTAGACAGCATAAAGATTCCGGTGATTCTTTGCAAACACTGGCATACGAACACTATACTTGGAAGCATATAGCTTCTGAATATGAGAAAGTTTATAAATTGATGCTATCATGACTAAACAGAGTTTTCCGGCACCTGTTTCTAAATGGTATTGGTTTTTGCAGATACTTAAAACCATAGTAAATATGAGTCTGATTAAATCGGTAATTAGGCTTTGTGGTTACTATGTTGTAAATTTCGTAGTAGGTAAGAATACAGCTAAAATTGGAAAGAATACAAATATACATCCAACTGTAATTATCCGTGAAGGTCAGAATGTTGAGATAGGGGATAACTGTTATTTCAATCATAATACGATACTTACTGGTGGTCATTCTGATGGAAAGTTAATTATAGGTAATTATGTACAGACAGGACCGAACGTGGGTTTTTTCGTTGCAAATCATTACTACAAGGATCCATTAGTGCCTATCAAGGAGCAAGGATATGATGAAAACGATATCATAATTGAGGATGATGTGTGGATTGGCGCCAATTCCATCATAACTTCCGGAGTAAGAATAGGCAAGGGGGCTGTAATAGGTGCGTGCTCAGTTGTTACTCGGAATATTCCTCCATATAGTATAGCAGCGGGTTGTCCGGCTAAAATTATTAAAAGCAGATAATTTAATGTCAAGGGTAATATTGTTTGGTGGCGGCTTGCAGTCGCTTTCAATTTCACGAGGCCTTAAGGATTATAATCATTACGTGATAAATGTAGCGGATCGTCAAGCTGTTGGTAAATATGGAAAATTTGTTGATGACTTCATTCCTGTCGAATTAAACAATCTGACTCCAAATGCCTTTGCCAGAATTATAAAGGAGACAACAACCGATGTTGTGATTCCTATGGAAGATGAGTATGCGGAGTGGCTGAGTCTTAATAAAGAGGCTATTGAAGGTATTTCAGATGCAAAGCTTGCTGTCGTTGAACATTCATTGTTTAAACGGGTCATTAATAAATGCCACCTTTTGTCCGAATGTAAGAAGTCCGGGATTCCACATCCTAAAACTGAGTCTCTGCATATAGATAAAATTCATGAGATTGCTGACAATCTATGTTTCCCTGTACTAATAAAACCCGATGTCTCTAACGGATCCAGAGGAATAGTAAGAGTTGATACTTCCGGAGAACTGATTGCAAAGGCTCCTGAAATCATATCAGCCTATGGTAGTTGCACAGTTCAAGAATTTATAGAGCAATCTCATTATTATAATGTAATGCTGTATAGGTATAAGGATGGATCTTGGGGACACTATGTTGTTACAAAAATTACGAGATATTATCCTGTCAAGGGTGGTAGCAGTAGTTTCTGTACTACAATTGACGGAGGTGACATTATCAAGCCTTGCATGAAACTTCTCGAAGTGCTTGGCTGGACAGGTTTCGCGGATTTTGATGTATTGGAGAAAGGTGAGGGAGATTACCGCATTATAGAGATTAATCCACGTGTTCCAGCAAGTGTGCATGCGGCATATGTCTCCGGTGTCAATTATGGAGAGATGATTGTTGCCGATATGATTGAAAACAGAGCGATTGATAATATATACGAAACGGGCAAACATTTAAGATTCTTAGGTCTGGATATCGCCTGGTTTCTTGCTTCTCCTAATAGGTTTAAATCGTCGCCCTCATGGTTCAAATTTTTAGGCAAAAATATTTATTACCAAGAAGGTGGAATTAAAGATTTAAGGGCAATGCTTTACTCAATATATGTTGGAGTCAAGAAGCAGCTGTCGCCATCGTTCAGAAAATCAAAGTCGGGAATGAATTGACTTTGAGCCGAAAATAATTTTATGAATATATTGACTTTTGATGTCGAGGAGTGGTTTCATCTTCTCGATAACTCTTCTACGCGCAGTGCCGAACAGTGGAAGAATTTTGAGGTGCGTATTCATGAGAATATGGATCGTATTTTCCGTATTCTTGACGATACCAATACTCGTGCTACATTCTTTATCATAGGATGGGTTGCAAGAACTTATCCCGAAGTTGTGAAGCGAATAGCGGAAAAGTATGAGATTGGTTCCCATACGATGAATCATCAGCTTGTATGGCAGCAAAACAGAGATGAATTCAGACAGGATGTTGACAGTTCGATAAAGTTACTTGAAGATATCACTGGCAAGAGTGTGAGATGTTTTCGTGCCCCTGGTTTCTCTATACGAGAATCTGAGGCGTGGGCTTTCGAAACATTGGTTGATTTAGGTATTGAAATCGACTGCTCTGTATTTCCCGCCCATCATGCACATGGTGGCATGCCTTCATATGGTAAGGGAGAGCCGGCTATTCTAAAAATGCATGGAAAAAACTTGAAGGAGTTTCCGATATCTACAAAGGAGCTTGGTGGCAGGCATCTAATATATTCGGGTGGGGGATACTTCCGTCTTTTCCCATATTGGCTGATAAAGAAATGGGCTAAAGAAGATCAGGATTATCTTTTGAGCTATATTCGTCCCCGAGATCTAGATGCCGGCCAGCCGGTGATTAGTGAGTTGCCGCGTTCAAGAAAATTCAAGAGCTATGTGGGCTTGAAAGGCGCAGAGTCAAAGCTGAAACGGTTTCTTACCGATTTTAAGTTTGGTGATATAGGGGAGGCTGATAAAGGTATTGACTGGGGAAAAGTAAAGATTCTGACTTTGGATTAATTTCGGTATTTCAAAATATATTCGTATATTTATGGCGGTTTCTGCAAACATGTAGTTTGGCAGTAAACCGCCATAATTTTTTTAGCTGATATGATTAAATGGGTTTTATCTGTTGTATGTTTTTTAGCTGTGAATCTCGGTGCGCTTGGTCGTGAGGTGATTCCGGCTAATGACGGCTGGAGATTCTTTGCCGGGGATCCGGACGGTGCTGAATTACCAGGCTATGCTGATTCCGGGTGGCTTGAAGTGTCGGTACCCCATGATTTTCAGATTTCACAACCGTGGGTGGAACCTGCGCCTGACGAGAAGCCGGATAATGACAATCCGATGGCAAATATCCGTAGCAGGCTGAGTGCCCGCGCGTTCAAGGAAATGGGTGTGGGTTGGTATCGCAAACATTTCCATGCGCCGTCAGATTGGAAGGAGAAACGTGTCGTTGTTGATTTTGAAGGTATACTGCTTACGGGAGATGTCTTTCTTAATGGAAAACGTATCGGTGGCACAGACTATGGGTATCTCGGTTTTGAGTCTGATATATCTGATTTATTGAATATCGGAGGTGAAAATGTTCTTGCAGTTCGTGCTGACACCGGAAAACCTGATAATTCACGGTGGTACACGGGTGCCGGGTTGTATCGGGATGTGAATTTTATCATTACATCGAAAGATAGGTATTTTATGCGTCATCCTTTGCAAATCACCACTCCAGATGTGTCGGCATCTAATGCAGCAGTGATTGTAGCAGGGGAGGTGTTCAACAATGTAAAATGTGACAGCATATCAGTAGGAATAGAAATCGTGTCACCTACAGGTGATAAATTATATGAGCGTATATCCCGACATAAAACTCATCCAAGACAGAAGGCACGGGAATATATGTTTGATAGTATAATGATTGAAAAACCGTTACTCTGGGATACTGAATCACCGAATCTTTACACTGTCACAGTGTCGTTGCTCAATGATGATGGAGAGGTGGTGGATTCAGTTGATGAGAGGTTCGGTATACGCAAGGTAGAGTTTTCTCCTGAATATGGCATGAAGCTAAACGGAAGAAAGATCCTGCTCAAAGGAATTGCAAATCATCACACTCTTGGTGCCCTCGGGGCTGCAGCGTATCCTGCAGCTATGGAAAAGAGGTTGATGATGCTGAAAGATTTCGGATTCAATCATGTGCGAACATCGCATAACCCATATAGCAAGTCGTTTCTTGATTTATGTGACAAGCATGGTATTCTTGTTGTAGATGAGCTGTATGATAAATGGACAACACAATACGCTGGGGGCAGGAAACCGTGGACAGAGCAATGGCAGCATGATGTGACAGAGTGGGTGAGGCGCGATCGCAACCATCCTTCTGTGGTGATATGGAGCCTGGGAAATGAGTTGCAGTTGATACCGGATTTGCCTTTCAACGATTGGGGAGTTACACCATACAGATTGCAGAAAACATTGCTCAACAGATATGACACTACCCGTCCTGTCACTGTGGCAATGCATCCAAGGGGGCGGAATGAACTTACTGACAGTCTTCCGGCCCCATTAGCTATGGTGACCGATATCGCTTCCTATAACTATAGATATATGTATTTCCCGGGAGATTCCCGTCGTTTTCCCAATATGATGTTCTACCAGAGCGAGGCGAACACATCCGGAATGGGACCTAACTTCTATGATATGGATCTTGATAAAGTTCTCGGTTTGGCTTACTGGGGTATGATAGACTATTTCGGAGAATCAGCAGGCTGGCCGGCAAAGGGTTGGACTCAGGGTGTGTTTGACGTATCTCTCGAACCAAAACCAATGGCATATTTTCTGCGAAGCATTTTTAAACCCGAGGAGCCGATTGTCAGAATATCAGTTATTGATGATGAAAATTCCTTGATGTGGAATGATGTGCAGGTCGGAGTAAAGTCTATGTCGTCTCATTGGAACAGGAAAGAGGGAGCTGATATTAAATTATATACATTTACCAATGCCGAAGAAGTGGAGCTTCTGGTGAATGGCAAGAGTCTGGGGCGTAAATATAATAATATCGCAGATTCAAAATCACGCAACCGGATTTTATGGGAGAAAGTGCCGTATGCATCCGGTAAGATTGAGGCGCGGGCATATTCAGGCGGGAAGAAGGTTGCATCGCATTTGTTGAAAACAGCAGGAAAGGGGATAAAGCTCATTGCGGAGGGGGATAATAATGCTTGGAAGGCAGATGGAAGAGATCTGCAACATGTGAGGGTTACAGCTGTTGATAAAAAGGGAATACGCGACCATTCAGCTCATCAAACCGTTAATTTCAAGGTGAATGGCCCGGCGCAGATAATTGGCGTGATAAATGGTGACATGTATAGTGGCGAGGCTTTAACCGGAAACATGCGCTCCTTATATAATGGCTCGTGTGTCGTCATATTGAAATCGATGAACAACGCCACCGGTGAGCGCGCCAGTCGTAAGGTGCGTCTGAGCGCAGAAGCGGAAGGATTGGATGCAGCAGAAATAGAATTTGAACTTTTTTACTGAATTTTTTTAATAAATATTTGCTTATATCGGAAAGTTTATTTAACTTTGCACTCGCAAAAGCAAAGGGTGCCATGTCCGAGTGGTTAGGTACCGGTCTGCAAAACCGTTTACACCAGTTCGAATCTGGTTGGCACCTCAATAAAACAGGCTTATCTCATTGAGATAAGCCTGTTTTTATTAGTACTATTTTTATTTATTATTACTCTTTCTCGTAGATGTAGACTTCATGGATCTCCTTGGTGTAGCCTTCATCGGTCAGGGGGCCTTGTGACATGCCAAGCACAATCTTTGTCCCTCTGTTATTCAGCACAAGTAAGTCGCCATTAACAGGGTCTATGGCTACTCCTTCAATTTCTCCGGCTCTTTTAAAGTCGCTCATCTCACGAAAGTGGCTGACTCTCCCAAGTTGCGCACCGCCTGCTATTTTGCCTCTGCGCATCTCCGGTTTGCCATTGGAATCGAGCTTTACGCTGAATGGCGTCTCTTTGACTACTTCTTCGCCTTCCATAAGTCCGGTATAGGGGACATCGCCGAGGTCTGCCACGTAGAGGTTATCTGCAATCCCGTAGGATGCTTCGCCGTCATCGGCAGAGAATATTATCTTTCCATCTGCAATCGTGATTCCTTGACACCAATATGGGGTAGGGGCGCACTGCATTTTTGTATGATAGCGTCCTGTTTCCAAGTCATAGCAGTATGCATAGCGGGAATCTACCCAATCGCTCATCCAGACCATGTTCTTGTCTCTGTCTACAGCGATACCTGACACCTCAACCTGACCGGATTCCGGACTCCATGGAAGGTCGCGCTTCCATTCGAGGGTGTTGGCGTCATAAATAGAGACGGCGATGTTAAAGCCTCGCCCATATTCAAATTTTTCTATGCCGCAGTATATCTCTCCGTTCCATACATCAATATCACCGAAATGATTGGCAATTTCGGGATGTTGGAACGGCTGTTTGTTGACGGCTATGAGATTCCAGTTTTTATCATATTTATACAGGGCTTTTGTGTCAGATACGTAATAATGTGTGCTGTCGACTGCGATTCCCTGACGACCCTCTACCGGAACAATTTTCTTAAGCCTGTATTTTTCGCCTATCAGCCCTGCGTTCGCTATTGACACACAGAGAGATGATAGGAGAGCTGTTGCTATGAATTTGGTGTATGCTTTCATATCTATATTCTATTATCTTTTGCAAAGATAATATTTTGGATTGATAATCTTTATATTCTTCATGCAAAGTTAGAATTTCTCCACGCACCGCAGGTGCGTGCACTCAACCCTCATTGCCTCGAATAAATAGCCACCCAACCGCATTGCCTCGAATAAATAGCCACCCAACCCGCATTGCTTCGAATAAATAGCCACCCAACCGCATTGCCTCGAATTAATAGCCACTCGAAAATTGATAGCGAGGATTTTTTTGTGGGGGAAATTCAAAATTGAGTTTTATTTGTTATTAAATTAAGTTAAATTTGCAGAATTTATGAAAGGACCGTTTTCTCACCCTGAAGCTAAGGAGCTGTATGGCATATTCAATGACAGCTTTCCTCCGATTCTTGACGGAGTGACACTGGCTGTGGAGAATTATGTATACTGGCTTCAGCGTAAAGGTAAGATGCCTTGTGTGGTCACGCCATGGAATCCGGAGAAGAATGATTATCCCTTTGATGTGGTTCGTTATTTTTCTCTGCCAATTGCCTCGCGTCATCCATACAGATATGGGTATCCGAAGTTGGATCCTTTCATTTGGAAGCGCTTACGCGACACAAATTTCAAAATTCTACATTCACATTGTCCCTTTTCCTCCGGTAGGCTTGCTGTCTATGTTAAAAAGCATCAGCATGTGCCATTGATCGGTACGTTTCACTCAAAATATCGCTCTGATCTGGAGCATTCATTCAGGAAAACACCGTGGATGGTGCCGATAATAATGAAGAGGATTATCAATTTCTTCAATGCCTGCGACGAAGTCTGGATTCCGCAGGCGCAGGTTGAGGATACGGTCAGGGAATATGGTTTCACCGGTCCGCTGACTGTTGTGGAGAATGGCAATGATTTCGCTTCGGCAATAACCGGAAATTTAAAGGAATATAAAGCGGCAGCTAAAAAGAGAATGGGTGTTGCGGAGAATGAAATAGCTCTCCTTTTTGTCGGTCAGCATATATGGGAGAAAGGTCTGGATATAGTGGTTGATACTCTTCGGCTGCTTCATGGGAAAGTGCCGTTCCGGATGAATTTTATTGGAACAGGTTATGCTTTCGATGATATCAGGAAACGTATCTCTGATTTAGGATTATCAGAAAATGTCACTCTTCATGGTGTGGTAAAAGATCGTGACATCCTTAAAAATTATTACGCGGGATCAGATCTGTTTCTATTTCCATCTTTTTATGATAATGCGCCGCTTGTTGTCAGGGAAGCAGCTGCCATGGGCACACCATCCATTTTGCTTAAAGGGTCGACGGCATCGGAAGTGATAAGAGATGGCAAGAATGGTTTTCTGACAGATAAGTCGCCTGAGAAATTTGCCGAGCTTATTGAATCGCTCTATCATGATCAGGAACGTCTCCGAACAGCATCATCAGGCGCTAAGGAGACGCTTGTCAGAAGCTGGGAAGATGTAGTTGATGAGGTAAGCGACAGATATGATTCGCTAATAAAACGGGTAGGGAAATGAGTGTAAAAGCCAATGATAATACGCGGTCTGCAACCGGAGCGGGATTCTCGTTCTGGAAGATCTTGCTGCCGGTTGCCATAGGGCTTGCTGTTGTTGTGCTTATGTTCATGCATGATGCCCGTAAGGAAGATTTCGCGGATGTATGGAAAAGTATCCATTTTGATACCCGCGTAATCATATGTATTGTTGTCGGCTTCCTATGCATGTTTGGCAGGGATTTCGGGCTTACATGGCGTTTCAGGGCATTGACTGACCGAAAGCTTAGCTGGGGTCAGGCATGGAGGGTGGACATGCTGTGCGAATTTACCAATTGCATAACGCCATCTGCTGTTGGCGGAAGTTCATTGGGGATGGTGTTTTTGAATTCACAAGGTATTGAAATAGGAAGGGCTACGACATTGATGCTGACTACTCTTTTTATGGATGAACTGTTTTTTGTCATAGCATGTCCGTTTGTGGTTTTGTTAACACCCGCATCTGATATTTTCACTTCAGTTGGCTCAGCATTCTCCCATGGAATAAAATATACGTTCTGGGTTGTCTATCTTTTCATAGCTTTGTGGACATTTATTCTTTTTGTCGGGATCATCTGGAAACCTCTGTGGATACAGAAGGTGCTTGATAAAATATCAACATGGCATTGGTTGAGAAAGTGGTCAACTCAGATCAGCGGTCTTGGAGTGAATATGGTTGCTACATCAAAGGAGTTGAGAACAAAACCGTTCCGGTTCTGGCTGGAGGTGTTCTGTGGAACTGCATTATCATGGACATCCCGCTATCTGGTTGTAAATGCTCTCTTTTTCGGCTTCGTTCCGGCAGACGACAGGTATCAATGGGCTATTCTTGCCAGACAATTTGTGATATGGGTTGTGCTGATGGTGAGCCCGACTCCCGGTGGTGCAGGGCTAAGTGAGTGGCTGTTTTCAGAATATTACGGTGACATAATAGGTACAGCAGGGATGGCACTCATTCTTGCGATATTCTGGAGAGCGATAACATATTATCTATATCTTTTCATAGGGGCGGTGCTTGTGCCCAACTGGCTCCGAAAAACAATCGGCAGTCATGTAAAAGGGAATGTAAATCAAACTTAAAATAATCTGACACATGAAGTACATAGTAATTATTCCTGCGCGTTATGAATCATCGCGCTTTCCCGGAAAACCTCTTGCCAAGATAGGAGGCGAAGAAATGATAGTTAGAGTTTGCCGTCAGGTTGAGAAAGCCGGAGTTGAGGCAGCTGTCGCGACTGATGATGAGAGAATTCTCGAATGTGTAGAAAAAGCCGGTTTCAGAGCGGTGATGACCTCACCTTCGCATAGGAGCGGTACAGAAAGGGTTGAGGAGGCGTATCGCCTTTTAGGCAGTGATGCAGATGTGGTAATCAATGTGCAGGGAGATGAGCCATTTATCCGTCCGGAACAGATTGAAAAGTTGGTTGCCATATTTGAAAAAAACAATGATGCCCGGTTAGCGACTCTCGCCATGCATTTTGATGCCACAAAAGGTTTTGACGCCCTGTTTGATCCGAACTTGGTGAAGATTGTGTTCAGCAATGAGATGGATGCGATGTATTTCTCACGTAGCATCATTCCTTATGTTAGGAAGACGGATTGGAAAAATTGGCTGAAGGAGACGGATTTTTATACGCATATCGGCATTTACGGCTATAAGGCAAAGACATTGTCTGAGATCGTGAGACTGCCGGAGTCTACTCTTGAGAAAGCAGAGAGTCTTGAACAGTTGAGGTGGCTGCAGAATGGCTATGGAATAAAAGTGGGACTCACGGAATTCTCAACAATAGGTATTGACACGGAAGCCGATTTGCGTGCAGCGGAAGATATGCTGACAAACGGATAGACTCAGAAATAAGGCACCTTACATTTTTTTAAGTCAAAGTAGACTGTTATCTTGATTTATTAGTATAATTTTGTTAATTTTGCGTTTGAATTAAGCAAAGTTTTCAACAAGGTAAAATAAGATTAAACAAGATAAAATTTCATCATGAAAAAAAGTGCGCTCCAGCGAGTGAGGGCTGAATATCAGCCCAAATTGCCCAAAGATCTTCAGGGTGACGTAAAAGTAAGATTAGGCGAGGCTACAGAGTCTGTTGCCAATCAGGAAGAAATCAAGAGCCTTTTCCCCCATACCTATGGTATGCCGATCGTGCAGTTTGAGAACAATGACAAACCCGAGCGTGTGGAAGAGCCGTTCAATGTAGGTATCATTCTTTCCGGTGGTCAGGCTCCCGGTGGACATAACGTTGTCAGCGGTATTTTCGACGGTCTTAAGAAGCTTAACAAAGAGAACCGTCTTTACGGCTTCCTTATGGGTCCTGCCGGATTCATCAACCATCAGTATATGGAGCTTACCGCGGGTTATATTGCAGAATATCGTAACACCGGCGGTTTTGACATCATTGGTTCCGGTCGTACAAAACTCGAGACTCCCGAGCAGTTTGAGGCTGGTCTTAAGATATTGAAAGAACTTAATATCAAGGCTCTCGTAATCATCGGTGGTGACGACTCCAACACAAACGCAGCTGTTCTTGCCGAGTATTATAAGAATATCGGTGCAGGTGTCCAGGTTATCGGTGTTCCAAAGACAATCGACGGTGACCTTAAGAACGAATGGATTGAGACTTCATTCGGTTTTGACACAGCATGCAAGGTCTACAGCGAGGTTATCGGTAACATCCAGCGTGACTGCAACTCTGCAAAGAAATACTACCACTTCATCAAGCTGATGGGTCGCTCCGCATCTCATATCGCACTTGAGTGCGCACTTGAGACTCAGCCGAACATCTGTCTCATCTCAGAGGAGGTTCTTGCAAAACGCATGACTCTTGACAATATCGTAAGCTACATCTGCTACGTGATTGCCGAGCGCGCAAAATTGGGTTGGAATTTCGGTACAGTCCTCATTCCCGAGGGTCTTATCGAGTTCATACCTTCAATGAAAACCCTTATCGCCGAGCTTAATGAGGTTCTCGTTGAGTTTGCAGATGAACTTGAATCACTTGAAGAAGGTGCTAAACTTGAGGCAATCCACAAGCATCTTTCACCCGCTAACGCAGACCTGTACAAGATGCTTCCCAAGACAATCGCACTTCAGCTCAGCCTTGATCGCGACAGCCACGGTAATGTTCAGGTTTCACTCATCGAGACAGAGAGCCTTCTCAGCGAGATGGTTGCGAAACGTCTTGCAGAAATGGCAGAGGCAGGTCAATACAGCGGAAAATTTGCAGCACAGCATCACTTCTTCGGTTATGAAGGCCGTTGCGCTGATCCTACAAACTTTGATGCAGATTATACATACGCTCTCGGTTACAACGCAGCAATGCTTATCAATTCCGGTCTCACCGGCTACATGTCGAGTGTGCGCAATCTGACAGACAAGACAGAGAACTGGATCTGCGGTGGTATACCAATCACCATGATGATGAACATGGAGCGTCGTAACGGAGAGATGAAGCCTGTGATCCAGAAAGCACTTGTTAATCTGAATGGCCGTCCATATCTCAAATTCGCTTCAATGCGTGAGACATTGGCTCTCAACACACTTTATCAGTATCCCGGTCCTATCCAGTATTTCGGTCCTGCCGAGATCTGCGACCGTCCTTCAATGACTCTTCTTCTTGAGCACAACAAGGAGATCTGATATGAGACAAGGAATATAAAAAATTGAGGAAATCCTGTCTGAAAGGGCAGGATTTCCTTCTTTTATATTATTTCCGGATTTACAGCGTTATTATAATGAACCAGGTAGCTGTTAAAATTAAACCGCTACTATAGTGATCATTTAATTTGACCAGCTACTTAATGTAAATTAATATGAAAATTTTAAATCTTATATGGGCAGTTGCCGCGATTGTCATGATCTCATCATGCGGTAATAACAAGAATTACAGGAATCCGGATGAACTGCAAAGTTATGACAAGGCTGAGACGGAGCAACCGGCGGCAGCTCCTGCTCCTGAAAGCAATTCTGTAAAATCTGAGAATGAGGAATCTGAGAATGAGGAATCTGAGGATAATCATGTGCTCACGGAAATGGTTTCAAATGGATTGCCTTCAATTATAGATTTCACTGCGACCTGGTGCGGACCTTGCCGTATGATGAAACCTATTTTTCATAAGCTTGCAGAGGACTTTGCAGGTGAATATAATTTCGTATCAATTGATATAGACGAGCATCCTGAATTGGCTGAGAAATATCAGATTCAGGCTGTACCAACATTTATATTCCTGGATGCAGACGGTAACGAAGGAAACCGCAAGACCGGAGCTATCAGTGAGAAGGAATTCAGAGATGAACTTCTCAACCCCGCATGGTTCTGATCAGGAGGTGGTTAATGCAATGAAATCGAAAGAAATTTTAACATAATATGACAACAACTACAACTAAACTATCCGCAGGCGCTACGTCTTTGAGAGATTACAGCTGGGCGAGATGGACAGCACTCGGTTTGCTGGCATTCGCCATGTTCTGTTCCTATATCTTCATGGACATCCTGTCGCCTATCAAAGACCTGCTGCAGTCAACTCGCGGCTGGGATTCTACAGCTTTCGGAACAATGCAGGGTTCCGAAACATTCCTTAACGTGTTTATATTCTTTCTAATCTTTGCGGGTATTATACTCGACAAGATGGGAGTGCGTTTCACGGCTGTGCTTTCCGGAGCAGTGATGCTTGTCGGTGCGGTAATCAACTGGTATGCTTTGACAGATGCCTTTCTCGGTAGCAGCCTCGATGTATGGTTTACCAATCATCTCAATTATATACCCGGATTCGACGAGCTTGGAATCTCCCCGTTCTATAAGGGCATGCCTGCCTCCGCCAAGTTTTCGGCTGTAGGCTTTATGATTTTCGGATGCGGTGTCGAGATGGCAGGTATCACTGTCAGCCGCGGTATCGTGAAGTGGTTCAAAGGTAGAGAAATGGCTCTGGCGATGGGCTCTGAGATGGCGTTGGCGCGTCTTGGTGTTGCAACCTGTATGATATTCTCGCCGGTATTTGCGGAGCTTGGAGGCACAATCAGCGTATCTCGCTCTGTGGCATTTGGAGTTGTTCTCCTCATGATCGCCCTGATAATGTTTATCGTGTATTTCTTTATGGATAAGAAACTCGATTCTCAGACAGGCGAGGCGGAAGAGAAGGATGATCCGTTCAAGATCAGCGATCTCGGCAAGATATTGTCAAGCTGGGCATTCTGGCTTGTAGCCCTTCTTTGTGTGCTGTATTATTCAGCTATATTCCCATTCCAGAAATATGCGGTGAACATGTTGCAGTGTAATCTTGCATTCACAGATGTCGCACCGGATTCATTCTGGGGTAGTGATGCAGTAAGCGTATGGCAATATGTGGTTATGTTAATCGTGGCATTCGCTTCCTTCGCGAGCAACTTTGGCAAGAACAAGGTAGTCCGCACGGTAATGCTTGTTGTGGCGATTGGCTGTCTTGTGCTGTATTGCTGGATGGGTTACATGCGTCAGAGCGCGTCAGCAATCTTTGCCGTGTTCCCGCTGCTTGCTGTAGGAATCACACCGATACTCGGTAAATATGTAGACTATAAGGGTAAGGCTGCCTCGATGCTTGTATTGGGGGCGTTGCTTCTTATCGCATGTCACCTGACATTCGCCTTTATCCTGCCGATGTTCAAGGATAGCCCTGTAGGCGGTGTGATTGTGGCTTATCTTACTATACTTGTTCTCGGTGCATCGTTCTCACTTGTACCTGCTTCGTTGTGGCCAAGTGTACCTAAGCTTGTTGATGCAAAGATTATCGGTTCTGCATATGCTCTGATATTCTGGATTCAGAATATAGGACTTTGGCTTTTCCCGATGCTTATCGGTAAAGTTCTCGATTCTACGAATCCTCAGATCACAGAGGCTCTTGCAAACGGCACCATGACAGAAGAGGTGGCTTCAATCAGTTACAACTACACCGCTCCACTTGTGATGCTTGCATGTCTCGGAGTTGCGGCTCTTGTTCTCGGACTTGTGCTTAAAGCCCTTGATGCGAAGAAGCATCTTGGACTCGAACTTCCCAACGTGCAGAATGTTGTAGAGGTAGAAGAGTCCGAAGTGGAGTCTGTTGAGGCATAAATCTAAATGTTTTGAATATAAGGAAAAAAATATTGGTTTCGGCTTGTGTGGCGTTGTCATTCGTCGCACAGGCCGAAACTGTTACCCGCAAAGAGGCAAACTCCCTTGCGCAGACCTTTTTTAACGCGGCATACGGAGAGGTGACAGCTCCTCCACAAATGGTGTGGAATGGTAGACAACTGACCACAGACCGGTTATTTTCTCCGATATATGTTTATAACTCCCCCAAAGGTGGATATGTGATTATATCGGCGGAGAATAAAGCTTATCCAATTCTCGGTTACAGTCTTAAGCGTAAATTCGATAGAGAGAAGCTTACCGATGATGAGAAGAATATTCTCAAGAAATATGCGCGTGAAATCGAGATTGTGAGATATGATGCGAGGATTCCGGAGAAAGCTCTTGCCGCATGGCAGAATCTGACAGGATATATTGCAGAAATCCTCGCGAATCCTTATAAGGGTGACGAATATGCCGCTCTGTCGGAAGATGAACGGGAAAATCTTGAGATGCTTGACCGTGCCGGCAGTCAGATCCTGATGCCACAGGCTACAGAGTATAATCTTTATAATCCATCAGACTACAGGGAGATTACACTTGACGATGTGACGGAAGAGGAAGTGCCTTTCAGCTTTTATGAAGATTTTATACGTGAGATCCGAAAAGAGCAGATTGAGAGGGATATAAATTTTGAGGAGGTTATCGCCCCCTCAAAACCAGTGGTGAAGGCTCTTGGCGGAGGTCATTTCGAGATAGGATTTCCTGAGAATATACGCATGATGCGTGTGTATGCGCTTGCAGGAATGCAGATGATGGAGAAATATTATAAAGAAACATCGTTGATGAATCTTGATATGTCTGCTTTAGGTTCCGGTTATTACGTAGCACTGGCACTTGCCGACAGCGGGAAAGTCTACGGATTCAAATTATACAGATAAGATGGGAAATGTATTAAAAATGAGAGTGGCGGCATGGGGCGCCCTTGTGCTGATAGTGATGTGGCTGGTGTTTCAGCTTAACACTCCCGAACCGTGGTGGAGCTATATCTCGATATTTTTTGCGTTTATGATGACGTTTTGTCATCTCGCGGCATTGTATGTATGGAAAATCAGCAAAGCTGCGAGTAGGAAACTCGATGTTGTGGCGCTTGTCATGGGAGTACTTTTCGTGATATCTCTTATAACTCTATGGATAGTGATGCACTAAAAGGGAATTTTATTTAACGGTTTTTACAGATAAAAAAATAGAATCCGAAGGAAACTCCGGATTCTATTTTTTATATCTAATCTTCGAAGATTATGCGGGGAGGGCAGCGTTTGTTTTGTGAACGGCCTCAGCGCTTTTCTTGAAGAGTTCTTTCTCCTCCTCGTTGAGTTCGATCTCAAGGATTTTCTTGATACCACCTTTACCAAGAACACAAGGAACACCTATGCAGAGATCGCTCTCACCATATTCACCCTCAAGAAGAGCGGAGCAGGGGATGATTGCATCCTGATCGTGGATAATAGCCTCAACAACCTCAGCTGTAGCAGCACCGGGAGCATACCATGCGGATGTGCCAAGAAGCTTGGTAAGAGTAGCGCCTCCTACCATTGTGTCAGCTGCAACTTTATCAAGTTCCTCAGCTGAGAGGAAGTTGGTTACAGGTATACCGCGGAGGGTTGCGAAACGCTTCATAGGAATCATGGTTGTATCACCATGGCCACCGATAACGAATCCTTCGATCTCGTTGGGATTAGCGTTGAGTGCTTTGCTGAGATAATATTTGAAGCGGCTGCTGTCGAGGGCTCCACCCATACCGATGATACGGTTTTTGGGAAGACCGGAAACTTTGTGGATAAGGTATGTCATTGTGTCCATAGGGTTGGAAACGCAAACGATCACAGCGTTGGGGCTGTGTGCGAGAACGCTCTCAGTCACCTGCTTAACGATACCTGCATTCACACCGATAAGTTCCTCACGGGTCATACCCGGTTTGCGGGGAATTCCGGAAGTGATAACGACAACATCGCTGTCTTTTGTAGCTTCATAATTGTTTGTAACACCGCTGATGCGAGTGTTCATGTCGAGAAGGTTTGCGGTCTGCATCATGTCCATGGCTTTGCCTTCGGACACACCCTCTTTGATATCGATCATAACCACCTCATCGGCGATTTCACGGAGTGCCATAACATTGGCAGCTGTAGCGCCTACGTTACCGGCGCCTACTACGGTTACTTTTGACATAATTGTCTGTAATTTATGAGATTAATATTGATAATGTACTATCGTTGAATCCCCTGCAAGCAGGTCGGATTCTATTCTCTCACAAAATTAGGGAAATAATTCTTTAATTCAAATTAAAATGAAAAATTTTTAGAAGGAAAATGAAACAAAAGCACCAAGACGGCGCGCCCATCCGGTCTGTCCATCGAAATTCAAGCGTCGGCCAAGATCGAATTCAACGGCGCATGATATTCTCGGAGTAAGATACCAGAACACATTTGCAGCCATGTAGAGTCCTTGTTTGTATTGGTCACCTCCGACGGGATATTTAGGTGCGTACCTTGTGGCGCCAAATGTGGCACTTGCAAATACCATTGGGGTGAAATTGTACTGAAGTCCTGCGTATCCACCGTAGCAGAACGGAGCGTAAAGTTCACCGGGCTTATCCGGATTTGCGACAAGGTCGTATGCTCCCATCAACCAGTCACCGCCAAGGCTACCATAGCCGTTGCCGCCGTTAAGACATCCGTATACTGTCATGGCGTAGAATGGTCTGAAAAGAGTGGATAGCTGAAGCCCATAACCGGAACGTGTGTGATTTTTGCCAGCTATTAGATTTCGATAAGGCAGAGATCTGTAGATTGCAGAAAACCGCAAATGGTTTGATTGCCCCCATCCGTATTGCAGGAAGGCAGCCACATCCGGAATGTATTGAGAAACTTTTGCTGTCTGGTCCGGAATAACCTCTATCTGATCAGATGGAGTCTCAACGGAAGCCGCTACAGTGAAACCTTTCGGAAGTTTATGCATCCATCTTATAAGGACAGAGGTTGCGCTCATCTTGGCATTCGGTCCGGAAGCATCTACAGTCGGAGGTAGAGCGGTGGGATCACTGAAGGTAGAGTTTGTGTAGCCGAATGTCCAGTCGTTGATTGTGGCATATGCTTTTTTCAAGTGAAAATCACGCGCCTGATAGCCATTAAAATTGGCTTCTATATACACCTGATAGTCTCCAAGGAGCTTATTTCTACCCAAAACACGGAAAAATAGAGCTGTTCCGGCCGGTGTGGTGCCGAGATAGCGCTTCCGCAAAGGATCTTTTTCCATCGGTATGAGATAAGGCGCGAATCCAGGGGACGGCAGAGCGCCACCCCAGTCGAAGTATCCCCTCATACGCACGCAACCTCCGATTCCCATTGCAAGTTTGGAATCTTTTGAAAGAAACAGGAAGTATGGAGCGAGAGGATCCTGGAAATGCCGGAACTGATCCTCGTAGAATTTCTGTATCAGGTTGTTTGTGGAATCGCGCGGAGGTTCGTCTCCTTTTCCAAAATATATCAATTTATGATTGGAAATTGTTGAATCCATTCTAATATCCTCAAGACTTCGCCTGTTTTCAGAAATAGCGGACAATGGCAATATCATAGACAACAGCAATATTGTCAATGAAAGATTTGCACTGTTTTTAGTTGTCATGCACATGGTATATAGTTTTGATGTTTTAAAACAGCTTTGTAAACTGCATTATTAGTTTGCAATATGGAATAAATTATTTAACTTTGCACAATAAGTGTAAAATTTACACTTATCTGTATTTTCTTTGTTAAACAACCTTAAAATTCACTTTAAAACTATAACAACCGACCATGACACGATGTTTATTATCGTTCCTGATTGTTTTCGTGGGACTGACAGCATCGGCAAGGAGTAAAGTTCCTGCTGAGAAAGATTTCGCCGGATATCTTTTCACTTACTTCACCGGCAATAACAACAACAAAGAGGAGGAGGCCATTAGATTTGCCCTTAGCGAAAACGGCTATGATTACAAGGCATTGAATGGAAACCGGCCTGTAATTAAATCAGCATTGATTAGTGAGACCGGCGGTGTGAGAGACCCGCATATATTGCGCGGACCGGATAATTGCTTCTACATGGTTGTAACCGACATGGTGTCGGCACGCGGATGGGATTCCAACCGCGGTATGGTTCTTTTGAAATCTTGCGATCTTATCAACTGGTCGCATTCAGTAATCAATATCCAGAAAAAATATAAGGGGCAGGAGAATCTAAAACGCGTGTGGGCTCCTCAGACAATATATGATCCCAAAGCCAAGAAGATGCTTGTATATTGGTCGATGCAGCATGGTGATGGTCCTGATATCATATATTATGCTTACGCAAACAAGGATTTCACGGATATCGAAGGCACGCCCAAGCCATTTTTCCTTCCCAAGGATGGTAAGTCCTGTATCGATGGGGATATAGTTTACAAGGATGGCGTATATTATCTGTTTTACAAGACGGAGGGTCATGGCAATGGAATCAAGGTTGCCACCACAAAGAATCTTACATCCGGAGACTGGACGGAATATCCCGATTATAAGCAGCAGACAAAGGAAGCCGTGGAAGGCGCCGGTACGTTCAAGCTGATAGGCGAAGATAAATATATCCTCATGTATGATGTATATATGAAAAAGGGGTATGATTTCACTGAGTCAACCGACCTTCAGAACTTCAAAAATACAGAGAAGAAAGTAACAATGAATTTCCATCCGCGCCACGGTACAGTTATCCCCGTGACAGCAGAGGAAATCAAGCGTCTCAAAGATAAATGGGGAGATCCGGATGATGGGATATCTTCAGCATCTGTCTGCAGTCCTGACGGGAAATTACGTGTAGAAGTAAAGGCGAATGGTGGTATTCCGGTGTACAATGTTGCTTACAACGGAGTTGAAATGCTTGAGAATTCACCATTGGGTATTGTTGCAGATTATGCCGACTTTTCAAAGAATCTCCGTATGATTGCGCGTCATGATAATGAGATGCACAAGAAATATGAGAATGGAAGAATAAAGCGCTCTTCTGTTGAATTTGATGCCCACACATTGACATGTGAATTCAAGAATCCCAAAGGTGAAAAAATAAGTGTTGAGTTTGTGGTTTCTAACAATGATGTAGCTTTCCGATATAATCTTGCCCGTCCTAAAGAAACAGGCGCGGCAAGGATAATGTCGGAGAAAACCGGCTTCCATCTTCCTTCTAATGCCACATGTTTCCTGACACCGCAAAGTGATGCTATGATTGCATGGAAACGCACCAAGCCGAGTTATGAAGAGGAATATATAATTGATGCTCCACTCTCGACAAAATCACAGTATGGACACGGATTCACATTCCCGGCCTTATTTAGAGTGGGAAATGCCGGCTGGGTTCTTGTAAGCGAGACGGGAGTTGACAGGAGTTATTGCGGTTCAAGGCTTTCAGATCAGACTGACGGTGTGTTCTCTATCGCTTTCCCTATGGCTGAGGAGAATAATGGCAATGGCACGGTTGAACCTGCTTTTGCACTGCCGGGCTCCACGCCTTGGCGAACTATCACTGTAGGGACTGACCTTAAGCCAATTGTAGAGACTACCGCAGCTTGGAATACTGTTGAACCTCGATATGAAAGCAAGTATGAATATAATCCAGGGAAAGGAACATGGAGCTGGATTGTATGGCAGGATAACAGTATCAATAAAAAAGACATTAAGAAATACATAGATCTTGCTGCCGCCATGGGGTATCCATACACTTTGATCGATAATTTCTGGGATACAAACATCGGTCGCGACGGTATTGTTGAGCTTATTGAATATGGTAAGGATAAAGGCGTGACACCTCTGCTATGGTATAGCTCAAGCGGATATTGGAATGATATTGTCCAAAGCCCGATAAATATAATGGATAATCCCATTACCCGTAAGAAAGAGATGGCCTGGTTGCAGAGCATTGGAGTAAAGGGTATAAAGGTAGATTTCTTTGGCGGAGATAAGCAAGAGACGATGCGTCTTTATGAAGATATTCTCAGTGATGCGGATGACCACGGACTGATGGTGATTTTCCACGGATGCACGCTGCCGAGAGGATGGGAAAGAATGTATCCCAATTATGTTGGAAGCGAAGCTGTTCTTGCGTCAGAGAATATGATATTCAACCAGCATTTCTGCGATAAAGAGGCTGAAAACGCTACATTGCATCCGTTTATCCGCAACACGGTCGGAGCCATGGAGTATGGCGGTACATTCCTGAACAAGAGATTGCATAAGAGCAATAAAGAGGGAAATATCCGCAAGACCTCGGATGTATTCCAGCTTGCCCTTGCCACAATATATCAGAGCCCCGCTCAGAATTTTGCATTGACTCCAAATAATCTTGAAGACGCGTCTCCAATCGCTCTTGATTATATGAGAAATGTTCCTACAACATGGGATGAAACACGTTATGTCGCAGGTTATCCAGGTAAATATGCTGTGATTGCCCGCAAAAGCGGAGGAAAATGGTATGTTGCAGGTATAAATGCTCTGGATGAGCCATTGTCGCTTGATCTTGATCTGGCATTTCTTGGTGGTGGAGATGCAACAGTTTATTCAGATGGAGATAACGGAGACGTTAATAAAAACGTAGTTGCCCTGAAATCAACCAAGAAAGGCGCTGTTAATCATTCAGTGCAGTTGCCGTCACAGAAAGGTTTTGTAATTGTAAAATAAGAAGATATGATCTTTTCAAGATTATTAATAGTAGCTGTCGGCATATCTATGCTGACAGCTTCTTTTGCAGTTTCGGGAGCTGAAACTATAACAGGAGAGAAGGCGGATTCCCTTTTATTGTTTTCATATTCCAAGCCGGATGGACGTAGTGGTCTTAGGTTGGCATGGAGCGATAACGGAAATACATGGCATTCAATATGCGATCCTAAGGGTAATTCAAAGAGTGGATATAATTTTGTATCTTCAGATTTTGGACCATGGGGTAGTCATAAGACCATGTTCGATCCCGTTCTTCATAAGACTTCGGATGGTTGGTTGGCGACATGGTATGTGTCGTCAAAACGTGAGACTTTAGCTGCAGCTTATTCTCCAGATCTTATCAAATGGCAGCCACAACGGTATGCTTCAAAAGAAGATAGCTGTGGACTTGGTTTCTGTGGATTGGATAAGGGTGTTGCTTCAGAAGTTATGGTCAACGGCAAGAATTATAACGGATATGTTATAAAAGTGCCGTCATCAACTGTCAGTTCGCTTATGGAGTATGTCGTGTCAAGAGGAGAGAAAAGTAGACGTGAGGCTCAGCTTATGAAAGATGACGGTGCGCGATTTGCCGGACTTAAACCGCTGAAAGCATCAATTTCTCCTGTAAAGGGCATCGCTCCTCTTGCAATTTCGGATAAGTTGATAGGCATATTTTTTGAAGATATCAGTTACGCTGCCGATGGAGGTCTATATGGCGAATTAGTGCAGAACCGCGATTTTGAGTACGATTTTTCCGAGAATCATAAAAAAGGGTGGGGACCCGGTTATGCATGGTCGCTTAAGGATTTAGCCGGCAATTCCAATAATATGATTTTCTCTGATCTGGATCCACTTCACCAAAATAATCGCAATTATCTCAAGATAAGTGGAAACCACAGAGATCTGCAACTTGAGAATTCAGGATTTGATGGCATATCAATCCAAAAAGGGGAGTCGTATTATTTTTCAATGTTTGTAAGAAATAATGCGAAAGTATCCGGCTTGAAATTTGATGTTTCACTTGTTTCACCGGATGGAAAAACAGCAGGTAAAGGACGAATAAATATAAAAGGCAAAGGATGGCAAAAGTCAGAGATTAAGATAAAATCCTCCGTGAGTGCGAGAAATTGCAGACTTGTTATCAATATTCCTGCAAAAGCTGATTGCGATATAGACATGATATCGTTGTTCCCGGTCAACACATTCAAAGGACGTAGAAACGGATTGAGGAAAGATCTCGCCGAATCTTTGGCAGCGCTGCATCCTAAATTTGTGCGTTTCCCGGGAGGATGTGTAGCTCATGGAGATGGCATTGATAACATTTATGATTGGAAGGGATCAATTGGTCCGCTTGAAAGTCGCAAGCCACTTCGTAATATTTGGAACTATCATCAGACAAGAGGATTGGGATATCATGAATATTTTCTTATGTGTGAAGACTTAGGTGCCGCTCCACTTCCGGTGTTGGCAGCAGGTGTGCCATGTCAGAATTCCGGGCGTAAACATGCCGGTTCACATAACGAGATCACAGAATTCGGTCAGCAATGCGGAATACCGATGGGAGACATGGATGATTATGTTCAGGATATTCTCGATCTGATAGAATATGCCAATGGCGGAGTGGAAACTGAATGGGGGGCAAAGCGCGCTGAAGCCGGTCATCCGGCACCGTTTGGTTTGAAATATCTCGGTATAGGTAATGAGGATATGATCACCGAAGTGTTTGAAGAAAGATTCAAATATATCCATGATGTTTTGAAAGAGAAGCATCCGGAAATAACAGTTATAGGCACAGTCGGTCCATTCTTTGAAGGATCTGATTATGATGAGGGCTGGCGTTTTGCAAAGAAAGAGAATGTACCTATGGTTGACGAACATTATTATGTAGCCCCCGGTTGGTATATTAATAACAGGAGATTCTATGATGGATATGACCGAAAGGGTCCGAAGGTATATCTCGGAGAGTATGCTTCTCATCTTCCGGACAGAAGCAATACGATGGAGACAGCTTTGAGCGTTGCATTATATCTGACAGATGTTGAAAGAAATGGTGATGTTGTTGAGATGACATCATACGCTCCGCTTTTTGCAAAAGACAATCATGTGAACTGGCGGCCGGACATGATTTATTTTAATAATGATACAATCCGTTTCACTCCGGATTATTATGTGCAGCAGATGTACGGACAAAATTCCGGAACGGAATATATTCCTTCTGAGATAAAACTGTCGGATACATCCGAAGAAGTTTCGAAGCGCATAGGTCATTCTCTTGTAAGGGATCCGGAAACGTGCGACCTGATTGTAAAGATAGCAAATCTGTTGCCAGTAGCAGTATCGATAGATGAGAATCTTTCGGATTTGGGTATTGTAAACGGGAATGCAGAAATTGAGGTATTGTCAGGTCACCCCGATGATAAATGCACTAAACCGGTAAAAGATTCCGTTTCTATATCAGGAGGTAGTCTTAAATTTGAGGCGGCTCCATATTCATTTAATGTGATAAGAATCGGAAATCATAATGAATTATGAAATTATAGAATTGCCCCGTCATCTTGACAGACGAGGAAATCTTTCGGTGGTGGAGAATGGCATTCATATCCCGTTTGATATGAAACGCGCTTTCTTCATATACGATGTGCCGGGAGGTGAAAGTCGGGCAGGGCATGCACATCATACTTTATATGAGTTCATAATTGCAGTAGGAGGAAGTTTTACTGTTCATCTTGATGATGGCGTCGAACAGGAATCAATATTGATGAACAAACCTTATGTCGGATTGCTCGTAAAGCCAGGGACATGGTCGCATCTTGTGGATTTTTCTTCCGGGGCAGTTGCTTTGGTACTTGCCTCAGATTTCTATAATGAGGATGACTATATCCGTAATTATGATGAATTCCTTGAATTGAAGAGAAAGAATGGTGAAATTTCTTGATATAAAGAAAATTACAGAGTCGTTTGAACCGGAGATTTCAGAGACTGTTCAGCGGGTTGTAAGATCCGGTTGGTATCTTCAAGGCGAGGAGAACCGGAAATTCGAATCAAGATATTCCGAATATATTGGCGTATCCCATATGGTGGGATGCGCCAATGGCTTGGATGCGCTTACCCTTATCTTGAGGGCTTATATCGAAATGGGCAGGATTTGCCCTGGAGATGAGGTTATTGTACCTGCCAATACGTACATAGCAACGATATTGTCGATTACAGAAAATGGATTGACTCCGGTACTTGTAGAGCCGGATGCCGATACTTTACAGATCGATTTCGCGAAGCTCAAGGCTGCTGTGACTGATAATACAAAAGCCGTGATGATAGTTCACCTCTATGGTAAGTGTGCCTATAGCGATGAATTGGGTGCTTATTGTCGAGATAACGGTCTATTGCTTATTGAAGATAATGCACAGGCTCATGGGTGTCTATACAAAGGGAGACGCACGGGATCGCTTGGTGATGCGGCAGCCCACAGTTTTTATCCGGGAAAGAATCTTGGTGCGCTCGGTGACGGAGGTGCTGTGACGACATGCGATGAGGAACTGGCTTTCACTGTCAGAAGGCTTGCAAATTATGGTTCGGATAAGAAATATATATTCGATTCCATTGGTAAGAATTCTCGTCTTGATGAAGTTCAGGCAGCAGTTCTAAGTCTTAAACTTAAGAGACTTGACAAGGATAACGAACGTAGAAGATGCGTGGCAAGGAAATATGTTGATGGCATTAATAATCCGTTAATCCGCATACCAAAAGGTATAAAGGATATCAATGATAGCAACGTCTATCACTTGTTCCCAATCATGTGTGAACAACGGGATTCTTTATGTCGCCACCTTGAAAAACATGGCATTCAAACCATTATCCATTATCCAATTCCTCCGCACAAACAGAAATGTTACGAGGGGAAAGAACTGCTTAAAATCTCAGGTAATCTTGAGGTGACGGAAGCCATTCACGAGAAGGAACTGTCGCTTCCGATGTCTCCAGTCATGACTGAAGAGGAGGTGCAAAGGGTTATAGATGCTTTAAATTCATTCAGTATATATTAACCTTTTAATATATGTCTTTATATAATAAACTTTTAATATATGTCTTTGCCTAAAGATCCAATTATGCTCTATAGCGCAGTGAATATGAAATTGCGCGATCAATATTCATCACTTGATGATTTATGCGCATCAGAGAGCATAGACAAAACAGAGTTGTTGGAAAAGCTCAGATCGGTAGGTTTTGAGTATAATAGTGAATTAAATCAGTTCAGATAATTATGGGTGTTGAGATAGAAAGAAAATTTCTTGTAACCAATGATACATATAAAGATATGGCTTACAGTATAAGTCATATCCGGCAAGGATATCTCAACCGAAATCCGGATAGGACAGTTCGTGTAAGGGTACGCGATGATCACGGATATCTCACGGTAAAGGGTAGAAATCAAGGGGACACCCGTCTTGAATTTGAATATGATGTGCCGAGGAAGGATGCGGAAGAAATGTTGTTGTTGTGTGAGAATCCTATACTCGACAAATCGAGATATCTTGTGAAATATGAGGGATTCATATGGGAAATTGATGAGTTTCACGGCAGGCTTTCACAGTTGGTTGTTGCAGAGATAGAGTTACAGGCGTCCGATACTAAATTCACTCTGCCTCCGTTTATAGGCAAGGAGGTGACAGGGGATCCTCGATATTACAATTCCTCTTTATAAATTTATTCTTGCGAATATCAGGTGTTCTTCCCAATTTCACTGCTATTGGGAGTAGATTAATAATACAATGTATGTTGCTGTTCATTTGTCCAATGCTGTATGGACAGATGAAACGACCTGTCGTGTTGGATACCGTAAGTTTTGAGAATGCAAAAGGGAGGGAATTGAAAGAGGTTGTTGTCAAACCTAAAAAGCAGAAGTATTCCAAGAAAAATAACCCTGCTGTTGACCTGATGGAGAGGGTAAGGCATGACCGGAAGCTACAGAATCCACGGGAAGCTGATCATTATTCATACGATAAGTATGAGAAGACTGTATTGGCTATCAACGACTTCAATATGGATCTTACTCGGAATAATGGTAAGATTGGGAAGCAATTTAAATTTTTTACCCAATTCATAGATACCGCAAGGTGGACAGGAAAGAGGATACTTGATCTTTCCTTAAAAGAGAAGGCGTCAACGGTTTTGTCCGGTAAAAAATCAGGCAAAGAAGTTGAAATTGTCAAGGGATTACGGAGTCATGGTCTCGATGATGAGTTCAATAAAGAGAACGTGAGAAAGCTTTTCGAGGATATGCTGAGGGAGATAGATTTGTATCAGAACGACATTACGTTGATGCAAAATAGATTCGTAAGCCCGTTATCTGCTATAGCCGCGGACTATTATAAATTTGAGATTGTTGATACAGTGCCTATTGGTAAGGAACGATGTGTGGAATTGACATTCTTTCCCCATAATCCGGAGTCTTTCAGTTTTAACGGCAAGCTATACATACCGGTGGATGACTCCGTGAAGTATATAAAGAGAGTATCAATGCGGGTGCCCAAAGCAATCAATCTGAATTATGTGGACAATATTTTCGTAAGTCAGAATTTTACGAAAGATTCGGTAGGGAATGTGCATAAGACGCTTGATGACTTATGTCTTGAGATGCAGTTCCTTCCCGGGACACCAAAATTGTATGGGTCGAGAGAAGTAAGGTATGGCGATTTCTCATATGATGATAAGTTTTCTGAATATAATCATGGCATTACGGGAACTGAGATCATAACCGAAGGTGCTGATAAGAGAACCCCGGAATTCTGGGATAAGTCGAGACTCATGCCATTATCTTATGCGGAATCGAAAATGAGTGACATGATGATCACATTGCGTAAACAGCCATTGCTATACTGGACGGAAAAAGTAATTAAGGTTTTGGTAAATGGCTATGTCACTACAGGAAATCCGAGTAAATTTGATATTGGACCTGTCAATACATTTATCAGTCATAATACTGCTGAAGGATGGCGTTTCAGGGTAGGAGGTGTGACAACGCCTGCTTTGTCGAGACATTTTTTCGCAAGAGGATATGTTGCATATGGATTGCGAGACAAAAAGATCAAGTATAATGGAGAAATAGAGTATTCATTTATACCCAAAACTTATACTTCTCGTGAATTTCCTGTGAATTCGATACGTGCCAGTTATCAGTATGATAAGGATCAATTGGGTCAGCATTACCTGTTTACAAATGCCGATAATATCTTTCTTTCATTAAAGCGCATGAGGAGTGATCTGATCACTTACCGCAGGATGGCGAAACTTGAATATAATCTTGAGTTGAAAAATAATTTTTCTTTTGGCATAGAGCTCAGGCATGAGGTTCAAGAGGCTACAAAATGGGTTACATTCAAGCGGAGTTCCGGTGCATGTGATGATATGTTCACACAAGCCGCATTTCGTATAGCTTTGAGGTATGCTCCTGGAGAGAAGTTTGTGCAGGGAACAACCAGCAGAAAGCCTATCAACATGGATGCTCCTATTTTTTTACTGACACATGAGTATGGTCCACGAGGATTCCTGGGTGCTGATTTTACGCTTAACAAAACAGAGCTGTCAATGCAGAAACGGTTCTGGTTTTCAGCATTCGGTTATACAGATATAGTGTTAAAGGGTGGTGTCATCTGGAGCAAAGTTCAGTTCCCTGCTTTGCTATGGCAAAATGCAAATATATCTTATACAATACAGCCGGAATCTTTTACGCTATTGAATCCTATGGAGTTTGCTATGGACAGGTATGCATCGTTGGATTTTTCATATTATATGAATGGATTGATATTCAATAGAATTCCTTTAGTCAATAAACTTAAATTAAGAGAAGTGTTCACTTTCAAGGGATTCGTAGGTAAACTGGGTCGTAGAAACAATCCGGAATATGACGAAAACCTTTATCAGTTTCCATCAGATGCCGGTACAGTACCGATGGGCTCTAAACCATATATGGAGATAGGTGCGGGCATAGATAATATCTTTACAATACTGCGTGTTGATTATGTGTGGCGCCTGACTTATAGAAATCGTCCCGGTATTGATAAGAGTGGATTGCGGGTGTCATTGCATTTTTCTTTCTGAGTAGGCTGAGTTGTCAGCATTTTTTGTTAAATTTGCATGTTATTGCCATCATTGCAGATGGCGTTGCAATATATCTAAATATGAGAAATTTTTCCAAATCACTGATGATATGTTTGGCGGCGATCTTTTTTTCTCTGGATGCCGTTTCCGCCCCTAAATTGCCTATAGTCGAAATATTGGGCGGTAATTACTATATGTATGAAGTTAAGAAGGGCGATTCCTTGTTTGCAATATCTCGCGATTATGGTTGGGATTACGAACAGCTTCGCAAACTCAATCCTAAGGCGGTGTCTCCTTTGGAGAAAGGTATGAAAATATATTATCCTGTCTCGGAAAAAAAAGATTCAGGGAATAATTCTGATGATGTAGAAACAGTTGATATAGAATCCACCCCTCTTACTCATAAGATTAAACGAGGTGAGACTGTATATTCCATATCAAGAATGTATGGCATTCCAGTTGAAAGAATATTTCAGCTTAACGCCGGTAGTAGGGATGGTATAAAAGAGGGAGACACTCTACTCCTTAATGAAACCTCCGCTGATAATGGGGATGTGAATTTTTACGTTATCCGTAAGGGTGATACATTGTATAGTGTTGCAAAGAGGCATTTCACTACAGTAGCTGCCATCATGAAAAAGAATCCGGGTATATCTGAATCTAATTTCAAGGCCGGTGACACTATTCGTCTGCCACAAAAGGGTGAGGGAGTGAAGAGTGTTGTTAAGAAAGTGGAGGAGGAGAAACTTGCTTCTTTTTCAACTTATAAAGTGGATAAAAAGGACACTTGGGATACTGTAGCTTCAAAAACAGGCGTTGCCAAGGAAGATATACTTGAGGCTAACAAAGGCGCCGGAGAAAAGCCGAAGAAGAAATCACTTGTAACTATTCCCAACATTGAGACCGATACAGTGGAGAAAACTATTGTAGAAGAGGATCCGAGGGAGCAGACGGTAGAGGGGATTGCTGAAATCTATGATGATGTGCATGATCTTCCATCTCCGGATTCGATAAATGCTATAAAAGTAGTATTACTTTTATCCGAGCCTACAACGAGAAAGGATCTCGAATTCTCAAGAGGTTTCCTTACAGGTCTCGACCGACTTAAAAACAGTGACATTCAGGTAAATCTGACAGTCGTTAATGGCAATAGAACCTCCACAGATGTATTGACGGAACTTTCAGACATCGACCCCGATATTCTTTTCCTTACTACAGAAAAAGGGATTCCGTCATATTTGTCAGAGTTTGCTGAAGTAAGTCAGACTCCGGTTGTCAATACATTTGATGTCAAAAATGAATTATATTCTACTAATCCTTATATAATCCAGTTGCTTACACCGTCTAATTATTTCAACGATGAAATTGCAGCAAAGATAAGCGGGGATTATGGTGATTACAATCTTATAATGGCAGGAGCGGAAGATGACGGGGATCTGCTCGCGTCAGCATTGAAAGATTCTTGGAATAAATCGAAAGTCAGAAGTGTTACGGCTGACAATATAAGCACACTCTCTTTAAGAGATGACGAACGCTATCTTATATATGGATATGCAACAAAGAAAGATGAAGTGTCTTCGCTTCTTGAGTCAGTATGCAATATCAAAAGAGAGCATCCTCTTGCTGAGGTGGTAGTAGTTGGACGTCCGAGTTGGATAGTATATGATGAAGGAGAGATGGAAGAGAAATATCATGAGGCTAATGTTTTGATACCCTCAAGGTTCTTTTATGACAAATCCTCTTCGCAGACCCGGCAATTCGAAAATTATTACAGATCGTTATTTGACAGGGAACCCGCTAAATCTTTCCCGATGTATGCCGCAGTTGGATATGATGCATCAACATACTTCATTCCTTCGCTTTGGCGAGCCGGACTCGATATAAATGAACTTGGAGAATCGACTTCTGGCGTGCAATCGGATTTTGATATCTATCGTCCCGGGAATTGGACAGGTATGTTGAATCCTGTTGTTTATCTTGTGAGATTCACACCTTATAATACAATAGAAAAAATTGTTGTGAAATGAGGTCTCCGTTAATAAAATCAGCATTAGTCTTGATGACAGTGTTTGGCATGTCCGGCACATCATTCTCTCAGACACATTATTCATCAAATGTATCAGTTGGTGTAAAAGGTGGTGTCGACCTATCGCGCGTCTCATTCACTCCAAGTGTGAAGCAGAGCTTCGCAATGGGAGGTAATGCCGGTATCACATTCAGATATATTGAAGAGAATCATTTTGGACTCATAGCTGAAGTTAATTTTGAACAACGTGGATGGAAAGAGGATTTTGAAGGGAAGTATCCCTATGAATATACCCGTACGTTAAATTACGTGCAGATACCATTCCTCGCTCATATATATTTCGGAAGGAGAGGGCGTTTTTTCTTCAATGCCGGTCCGGAAATAGGATTTATGATAGGAGAGTCCACAAAGGCTAACTTCGATTATAACAACATATCTTCAATACCAGACTTTCCTGCGTCATTAAGAACAACATATCAATATCAGATGGCAGCGGAGAATAAGGTGGATTTCGGTATTTCTGCAGGTCTTGGAGGGGAGTTCAGTATAAATAAGCGAAATGCAATATATATAGAAGGACGTTTCTATTATGGCCTTGGAAATGTATTGAAGTCCGGACGTACGGAAAATTTCCGCGGGTCAAATTCAATGTCTATTATGGCGAGTATCGGATATTGGATCCGCATTAAATAACTGCAATCCGGGTAAAATAACTGCAATCCGGATAACGAGTATTTTGTATTTTAAGGAATTAGGCTCAATACACCGACCATAGTATCAAATATATCAATACTGCGGGAGCTGCGAGTAATAATGAATCGATCCTGTCAAGAATGCCGCCATGTCCGGGAATGATATTGCCGGAATCCTTGATATGAAGAGAGCGCTTTATCAGAGATTCCACGAGGTCACCCCATGTGCCGAATATAGTAACAACTCCTGCAAGTCCAAGCCAGAATGGCAGATTCTTTTCAAATCCAAAGAATCCGGAGCAAAAATATGAAAATATTGCGGCTGCACAAAGGGAAATTATGAAACCTCCTAAAAATCCCTCCCATGATTTTTTTGGTGAGATTCGTTCGAACAATCTGTGCTTGCCAATGGAGCTTCCAACGAGGAATGCGCCTGTATCGTTTATCCATAGCAGGAAGAAGACGGATAGTAATGCTTCCGGTCTGCTGAATAAGTATGAAATAGCTACCGCACATGCTAAAGGAACCCCGATATAAATCTGTCCCATGAATGAATGTGCAAGGTTCTCTATCGGCCTGTTATCATTTATATATAGCTCTTCAATCATTCTTGCCACAATCACGGCAATCCAGAGAAGCAGAGGAAATATATACACCCCGAAGCATAGGCATATGACTCCTGCTATATCAAGAAGTAGGGTAGGGATTCTTCGCGGGGTGATGTCAGATGAAATTCTTGAAAATTCAATTACAGATAGGGTCGCGAATACAGATGCCATAATAGCCACTGCTTCATGACCAAACAGGATACAGCCTATAATTATGCCGCAGTATATTACACCGGACAGAGTGCGGAGCGAAAGTTTCTTCAGATCCATAATGAATGAAAATTTTAACAAAGTTAATTATAATGCGCGGTTCCTGCAACAACAAGTTGTTTAAAATTTTGAGGGAACAGACTCTTAAAGATAAAGGGAACCGCTGTTATTACGATTCCCTTTGTCTATTTATGTCTGACCGATGTAAACGGACTCTTTGTCTTATTCTTCTGTCACTTCTTTCGGTAGGGCGGCGAGACGGTATTCGTGTTTCTTTATAAAGTTGAGAATCGCGTCTCTTTCCTCGCTTTGATCTACATCGGTTTCAATGCGTTTGACTGCATTGAAAGGTGATGTCTGGCTCTGATATACATGGCGATAGCATTTGGCGATATCATCAATCACAGATTCGGATTTTTTCCCTTTTCTGAGTATATATGCGTTTACACCATAATATTCGATTGGATTATGGGCCATAATCGAGAATGGAGGCACGTTGTTGTTCACGCGGCAACCACCTTTTATGAGCACCCATTCCGCAACATCGCAGTTTTCATGTACAAGAGCGTTAGAGGACAATATGGAGTAGCTGCCTATTTTGCATGCTCCCGCAATCTTTGCAGCGTTTCCAATCACAACATAATCACCTACGATAGAATCATGACCGATATGACTCTGAGCCATAATGAAAGAATTGTTTCCAATCTTGGTCGATTTCCCGGCATGGATGCTACGGTTGATTATCACATGCTCTCTAATGCAGTTGTTATCACCGATCTCCACATAAGAGTCTTCTCCTTTCCATCTGAAATCCTGAGGATCCGCTGAGATCACGCATCCATCAAAGAATCGGTTATTTTTACCAATTCTTGCGCCTGAACGTATACTCACATGAGGACCGATCACGCATCCTTCACCGATCTCGACATTGTCATCAATATAGGCAAAAGCGTTTATTGTGACATTATCTCCTATTTTTGCATTTGGATGCACAAATGCGAGTGGACTAATCTGAAACATAGTATCAAGTTTTAGGTTAACCAAATTATCTGCCACCACCCACAGCTTGATACAGGCTTATCAGAGATGCTACCTGTGTGTGCCAGCAAGCGAGACCTGACATCTGAGCATTCAAAAGACTTGAACGAGCTGTCAGAACCTCAAGATAGGTGGTTTTCTGGTCTAAAGTTAATAATTCTTGTGTATATTCCACACTTTTTTCCAGATTATCTATCTGCTGCTCGAGCGATTTTTTCTTCACTTCGGTATTTGCAATAAGAGAAAGCGCATCACTAACATCGGCACTTGCACTCAACACTGTCTTTTCGAACGCATTCATAGCTTGTTTCTGTCTTGCTTTTGCAGCTTCAAGTGTGGCTATGTTCTGTCCTCTTGAGAACAATGGAGCAGCAAGTTGTCCTGCGAGCTGGATAAACCATTTGCCCGGGTTGGTAATCATGCTTCCAAGAAGGTTTGTGAAGCCACCCTGTGCTGAAATAGAGAGGGTGGGATAGAAGGCTGCTCTTGCGCTGTTTGTAGTGTAGTATGCGGCAGCAAGACCTCTTTCAGCTGCTCTTACATCAGGACGCACAGCGAGGTATGACATAGGAATGCCGTTACGCACATCTACAGGCAGAGAGAATGAAAGGTCTGAGGTTACTTCCCATTCCTGGGGATATACACCAAGAAGGATGGAAAGAGTGTTGGAGGTTTCCTTGATACTTTGTTTTATATCCGGAATTGATGCCATGATACTCCAGTAATTGGCTGCACTTTGAACGACTGCAGCTTCATTAACATATGCAGCCTCTTTCATAGCTTTCATTGATTCAACCTGGTCTTTCCATATAACGGCTGTCCTTTCTGTGAGTTCCAACTGCTGTTTAAGGAGAACGAGGGCGTAGTAGGTGTTTGCAACTCCACAGATTATCTGAGAGCGAGTAGCTTGTTCATAATCCTGCATTTGTTCGACAGATACTTTAGCTCCGCGTTTACGGTTGAGAATCTTGCCGAACACATCGATTTCCCAGTTGGCTGCCAATGGAATTGTATAACTCCAATTCATGTGACTTCCACCATAGCTTGCCGATCCTCCGTTAGGATTCAATGCAAGCGATGGGAAATAGCTTAGTTTAGCACCCTTTAATTGAGCTTGCGCTATCTCCACGTTATGGCGCGCATCATCAAGGTCATTGTTGTTGGCGAGAGCCTGGCGGATATAACCCTGCAGAAGCGGATCTGTGAATACTTTTTCCCAGCCGAGATATTCAAGGGATGTTGAATCAACGGGCTGTTCCGTAGCTTTGCGGAAATCATCCACAAAAGCATTATCTTCGGATGGAAGTTCATATTTCCGGTAGATATGACAGCTGCTTAAAGCAACTGTCAGCATCACCGGCACTATATATCTTATTAACTTGTTCATTGTTTAATTATTCTCTTGTTATACTGTATTGCTCAATTTCTGATGTCAGGCCTGTATTATCTTTGTCTTTCCATTTAAGCGGAGATATCTTCTCCTGTATGAGCTGGAATGCGACAAACATTGCAGGAACAACCAGAACCTGTAGAATCATACCTACAAGCATACCTCCGATGGCTCCTGTTCCAAGTGCGTTGTAACCGTTGGCACCTGCGCCGGTTGCAAACATAAGAGGAAGAAGACCAATGATCATCGCAAGCGATGTCATGAGAATCGGTCGCAGACGCGCTGTCGCACCCTGGATTGCAGACTGAACCACACTGAGACCGGTGCGTCGTCTTTCAAGCGCGAACTCAACGATAAGGATGGCGTTCTTCGCAAGAAGACCGATAAGCATGATGAGTGCGATCTGGAGATAGATGTTGTTGTCAATACCCATCATTCTCGCAAAGATAAATGTGCCCATCAGACCGAACGGGACAGAGAGGATAACAGCCCATGGAATGATGTAACTTTCATATTGAGCTGACAAGAGCAGGTAAACGAACAGAAGCACAAGAGCGAAGATATATGCAGTCTGGCTACTTCCGCCTTTTGCCTCCTCACGGGTCATACCTGAATACTCATAACCGAATCCAACCGGAAGCATCTGTGCACCGACTTCCTCAATAGCCTTGATAGCGTCACCTGATGAGAAACCGGGGGCCGGCTGTCCGGTAACAGCTATTGATGTAAACATATTGAAGCGGTTGATGATGTCAGGACCGTAAACACGTTTTAGGGAAACAAAGTTGTCGATAGGAGCCATGGTAGCGCCATTTCTAACCTTGATCTGTTTGAGAGTCTCGGGTGAAACTCGTGATTCAGGGTTCGCCTGCATCATTACACGGTAAAGCTTACCGAACTTATTGAAGTTGGACACGTACATACCTCCGTAATATCCTTGCAATGCCGACAAAATCTGGTTCTGAGTGAGACCTGCTTGTTTGATTTTCGCCACATCAAGTTCTACAAGATACTGTGGGAAAGTAGGATTGAAGGTTGAATATGCCATCTGGATTTCAGGGCGAGCATTAAGAGCCGCGATGTAACGCTGATATACCTGGAAGAAGTTGTTAAGATCTCCACCGGTCTTATCCTGAAGCTTGATTTCAAAACCACTGGTGGCTGAATATCCCGGGATCATAGGTGGCGTAAAGAACATTATTCGGCCATCTTTTATCTGAGAACACTTCTGATAGAGCATGCCAAGCACAGCATTTGCATTCTCGGTTTTCTCATCACGTTCTTCCCAAGGGCGAAGTTTTATGATGAAAGAACCGTAGGTGTTACCCTGTCCTCCGACGAAGCTGTAACCGGTGATTGCGTTCCTGGTCTGAATCGCGTGGATGGAACCGCAGATACTGTCTACTTCGTCCATAATGGATTTAGTTTTCTCCATAGCGGTTGCAGGCGGCATATCGACTACACCCATGATTGTTCCGGTGTCTTCCTGGGGCACCATGGATGTAGCTGTTGTGCTCATCAACCATACAAGTACTGCAATAGATGCGGCTACAAGACCGAATCCAGTGATTTTATGACGGATGAACCAAGAGGATGCTGTATTATATACTTTGAGCAGTTTGTTGAATCCTTTGTTGAAGAAATCGATAAATTCTTTGGAGAACATACCGACAAGAGCAAGGATTCCGACAACAACTGCGATAACACCCTTCAAAATGTTTTCAAAGTCGAACCATCCCATCATGAGGAATGCAATTGCGGCGACAATGAAAAGCAAGGTGACAAGGGGAGGAAGCTTAAAGCCCATACGTTTCTTGTATGTCTCCTTCACCACTTCTCCGGCCGCTGAATATGCATCTTTCATACGCTCTTTAAGAGGTTTCTCATGCTCTTTGTTGTGCGGCTTCAGGAAGAGCGCACAAAGTGCAGGTGAAAGAGTAAGCGCGTTGATAGCTGAAAGTCCGATAGACATGGCCATCGTAAGACCGAACTGACGGTAGAATACACCTGATGTACCACCCATGAATGACACTGGGATGAACACAAGCATCATAACGAGAGTAATGGAGATCAGAGCTCCAGCAATTTCATTCATGGCATCGATGGCGGCACGCTTTGATGATGAATATCCTTCATCAAGTTTGGCGTGTACCGCCTCGACGACGACTATGGCATCGTCGACCACAATGGCGATTGCGAGAACGAGAGCTGAAAGAGTCAATAGGTTCACAGAGAACCCAAAGATATTCATCAGGAAGAATGTACCGATCAACGCAACGGGAATCGCGATGATAGGAATCAGTGTAGAGCGGAAGTCCTGAAGGAAGATGAACACAACGAGGAACACAAGAACGAATGCCTCGATAAGTGTTTTCACAACCTCATGAATTGAAGCGAAAAGGAAGTCATTCACGCTCATGGTGGTTATGATCTTCACACCTTCTGGAGCCTCCTGCTGGAATTTGTCAAGCTCTTTCTGTATGTCTTCCACAACCTGCGTGGCATTGGAGCCGGCTGACTGGAACACAATGGCGGAACATCCGATGTGGCCGTTTGTTGTGGAGTGGAAGCCATATGAAAGTCGGCCAAGTTCGATATCAGCCACGTCTTTGAGCCTGAGGATTTCGCCATCGCTGCTTGCCCTAACTATGATATCGCCGAATTCAGTCTCATCCTGAAGACGACCTTTGTATCTCATCACATACTGGAAGCTTTGATTACCATTCTCACCGAACTGACCGGGAGCAGCCTCGATATTCTGTTCGGCAAGTGCAGCGGAAACATCAGTCGGCATAAGACCGTACTGAGCCATTACGTCTGGCTTAAGCCATATACGCATACTGTAATCAGCGCCCATCACCATGGCATCACCCACACCGGATACACGTTTGATAACCGGGATGATGTTTATTGCCATGTAGTTTTCAATAAACTCTTCGGAATATTTTCCGTCAGCATCGTATACATTGAAAACCATGAGCATTGAGCTCTGACGCTTCTGGGTAATGACTCCCACCTGGTTTACCTCGGCAGGGAGAAAACTTGCAGCCTTGGCAACGCGGTTCTGCACATCGACAGCTGCCATGTCTGGGTCCATTCCGGGTTTGAAATATACCTGGATTGTTGCTGAACCGTTGTTAGCAGCTGAAGAATACATGTAATCCATGTTCTCAGCACCGTTGATCTGCTCCTCAAGAGGTGCAATCACAGAGTTCAGCACACTCTGGGCATTAGCACCTGTATAGGTGGTGGATACCTGAATTGTCGGCGGTGCGATATCAGGATATTGTTCAACAGGGAGAGAGGCGAGACCCAATATACCGAAAATCACGATAAATATCGAGATTACGGTGGACAGAACGGGTCTGTTTATAAAGGTTGATAAATTCATCTTGAAATAATTTATTTCTTAGGCTTGATAACCATGTCGTCCTTAACTGTTATACCAACTCCCTCAGTAACGATTACATCACCAGGTTTTAGTCCACCTGTTACGATGTAATTCTTTCCATCGTTCTCTGTCGCAATCTGAATAGGGGTTGAATGAACTTTGCTTGAATCTCCAACTACGTAGCAGAATTTCATATCCTGTATTTCGTATGTGGCATTCTGCGGAATCAGAATCACACCGTTACGTGTTGAAGGAATCATTACCTGCCCCGTGTTTCCACTGCGAAGCATCCCTTTGGGATTTGGGAAAATAGCTGTAGCGGATGCCGCACCCGTTGAAGGATCAATCACACCTGAGATAGAAATGATTTTTCCAGGATACTCATATCTCTCACCATTGGCAAGCTGTAGAGATACCGCCGGCATATTTGCTATAGCCTCTTCGATAGTGCGGCTGCCATTATCGGTCATATTAAGAATATCTTTCTCATTCAATGAAAATGCAGCGCGCATGTCACTGCTGTTTGAGAGGATTGTAAGCAGAGTCGAGGGCGATACAAGTGATCCCTCGCGATAATCGATCTTACCTACAATACCAGCTGCCGGTGCAGTTACGACTGAATATGACAGGTTTTTACGGGCATTTACAAGATTTGCCTGAGCCTGGTTTAGCTGGGCTTTGGCTGCGTTGAGTGCGTCTGCTGATGTCTGATATGCAGGAGCGCTGATTATATTTTTATCAAGAAGTATCTTATTATTGTTCGCATTAGTCTGGGCTGTATTTACATTTGCCTGAGCAACTGCAACTGCAGCATTTGCAGCGTCTACTGCTGCTTGCAGACTTACCTGATCAATGGTAAAAAGCACTTGCCCCTTGCTTACTTTCTGACCTTCCTCAACATTTACTTTTGTAAGAAAACCAGAAATCTGCGGACGGATCTCAACGTCGTTTTCACCGCGAAGGGATGTCGGATAGCCGGATTCAAGGCTCGAGTCAACTTCACCGATCGTCATGACAGCAAGTTCGGGAGCCGCTCCCTGTTGCTGCTGGTTGTTTCCTTTACACGAAGGAAGAATCACAGCCACTGTCAACGCCGACAGTGACAATGCATACAATTTTCTAATTTTCATATCAATATGGTTTGTTATATTTTGTTTACCTGTACAGTTTAAAAAACGCAAAATAGCTTGTATTCCCTTTTTTATTAATATAGTTATAAAAGGAATCCACTGCAAATTTAACAATTAAAGTTGTGAAGAAATATTAAAAAGTTCAAAAATACGCCAATTTGACCAATAATGACCTTTTAGGAAAACTAAAATTTGTGATTTAGTTTTCTTTGCGGCTATAATTTTTGTGCCATGACTTTCATTAACCGGGCCATGGTTTCCTCTGGAACTTTTCAGTTAACTATAATTCAGATATTATTTCAGAAACGCATCCGAGTGTTTTCTCCGGTGCTTTATCCCAGAAATCAACGTATTGCGAAACATTTTCTGCAGCCCCGGGGGTATCACTCATAACCCGTATAATGGCAAATGGTACACCGCATGCAGTGCATGTCTGTGCTATTGAAGCAGATTCCATATCTACGGCGAGCGCATCAGGGAAATTGGATTTTATATCATCTACTTCTTCTTTCAAATGAATAAACTTGTCACCGCTGCAAATAAGACCGAAGTGAACATTGCTGTCGTTTCCGAATATTTCCTTACCCTTTTCAATTATCGTGCTGCTTGGGATAAGGGTGGAATTGAAACCATCAGCTGCTCCATATTGAGTGCCGGGTCCGCACCATACATCGTGATATGACACTTTATCCGCGATTAAAACAGAACCTACGCCTAATGAACCGTCAACACCACCTGCAACGCCGCTGTTGATTATCAGATCAGGGGAAAGCTCGCGTATTACCTCATAAGTCTTCAGCGCGGAGTTCACTTTGCCAATTCCGCATTTACCTGCTATAATCGTATTACTTCCGATTGTTCCTATATAAAAAGAATCTTTCCCAATTTTACGTTCTATTTTCTCCGGCATAAGGTTTAGAAGCAGAGAAAGTTCTTTGTCCATTGCGACAAGTATTGCAATTTTCATAATGAAAAAGTACGTTTAAAATGTTTAATAGTTATGCAAAATTAACTAAATTTGTTAACTGATAGCAATATCATGCAATAAAAGTGAGATGTTTGAAGTGTTACGGTATCATAAATAGTCGACATCGCACATATTATCGGAATATAGAAATTGTGTTATTATGAAGACAATAAAAATATGGAATGACAATCCGTCTGAGTCACAGATAAACGAAATATGTGATCTCCTGGAGCGTGGAGGTGTCGTTATAATTCCTACGGATACTTTGTATGGGATATGTTGTGATGCGCTGAATCCCAAATCTATAGAGCGCATATGTCGTTTGAAAGGTATTAATCCGGACAAAGCGAATTTATCAGTCATTTGTTCCGGAATATCGATGGCTGCGGAATATTCACGTATAGGTAACAATGAATTTGGAATAATCAAGGATAACACTCCCGGTCCGTTTACCTATCTCTTGAAATCCTCTTCGTCTTTACCTAAAGTATTCAAAGGAAGAAAGGTGGTTGGAATCAGAATTCCCGACTGTAATGTGGCGCGACAAATAGCAGAACGGCTCGGGCATCCGGTGATGACAACGTCTGTGGAATGTGATGATTATGATTATGCAGTAAACGCAGAATTGATAGCCGAGAAGTATGAATCATCCGTGGATATGATGGTTGATGCCGGTGACGGAGATACAGAGCCTTCGACAATAATTGATCTGACATCTGGGGAGCCTACAATAATAAGAGAGGGTAAGGGGGTGCTCAATTAACTCCTTTCTCACTTGTGACGTGATGAGTTGAGATAAATGATTTGAATTATATGCATCTGGCTAAACAACAATTAAAGAATGCTATGCTCCCTGTCGCAATGGTGGGAGGCGCGGTTTTTTATAAGTGGATGGGGTATCTGACATTTTTGTCGCCATACCTCATTTTTCTAATGTTATTTATAACTTATTGCAAGCTTGAGATAAAAGATTTCAAGCCGCAGAAAGAGCATTTGGCGCTTATTACCGTGCAGATGATACTTGCGGCAATGATATATCTCGCAGTTTCTCCCCTTAATCATACTGTGGGAGAGGGAATCTTTATTTGTGTTTTCATACCAACTGCCACTGCAGCTCCGGTGATTACTTCTATGCTTGGCGGAAGTATTTCGTTTGTAGCAACATATTCATTGCTTTGCAATGCGATCGTTGCAATAATAGGTCCAGTTGTGCTTGCTGCCATAGGTGATAACCCGGATATGACCTTCGTTAAATCCTCTCTTTTGATATGCTCAAAGGTTTTTCCTCTGATCATAGGGCCGTTGGCATTTGCGATGATCTTACGTTATTGTGTCCCAACTGTACATTCGAAAATTGTAGGTCATCAGAGCATTTCGTTTTATCTTTGGGCCGTATCATTATTCATAATAGTTGGCAGTTGCGTAAGTTTTACCATAAATACATGGGATGACAGCCGGATACTTACAGTGATAATGCTTGTATTGGGTTCATTGGCAGCATGCCTGTTGCAATTTTTCATAGGGCGTAAGATTGGTGGGAAGTTTAAAGATAAAGTATCGGGGGGCCAAAGTCTTGGACAAAAGAATACAGTCCTTGCTGTCTGGCTGGCCTTGACATATCTCAATCCTATATCCTCGATCGCTCCGGCAGCATATATTGCGTGGCAGAATATAGTCAACTCATGGCAGCTTGTCAGACATACCTCCCTTACGAGGTGATTTGCATTTTTCTGCAAGTGTGCATCCGCTGCAACCACCTTTGCCGCTATCCTTGCATTTTCTTATAAACTTTATCAAGATCCATGCAAGCGCTCCTATAACAAGGATACCTACCACTGTATATTGGATCAATAAATTCTTATCCATCTGTTTCCTTCTTTTTGTTTGAACGGGATTTTGCGGATGGTTTGGAGTCAGCGCTCTTTGCAGTCTCAACGGGTGCTGTAGCTATCCGGCGGTTGGAGTTGTCTTTTAACACAGAAATAACAATTTCAGAAATCATTTGTTTCAATTGAGCGATAAACTCGGCCGCACTATATTCTCCACGTTCAATTTGTCTGAGTCGCCCCTCCCAGATTCCGGTAAGTTTTGCGCTTTTCAGCAATTCTTCTTGAATCACGGATATGAGATCAATGCCGGCAGGTGTCGCCCTCAATGATTTTCTCTCTTTTCTTATATACCCTCTTTTGTAGAGAATCTCTATAATTGCGGCTCTGGTAGATGGACGCCCGATGCCGTTTGCTTTTAAAGCTTCCCGGAGCTCTTCGTCTTCTACAGATGCCCCTGCTGTCTCCATTGCCTTCAGTAAGGTACCTTCAGTGTAATATTTAGGAGGCTGGCTGGTCTTTTTTACAAGTTTTGGCACATGAGGGCCTGATTCCCCTTTTGTGAATGCAGGAAGAACTGCAAGTTCCTCATCTTTATTATCCTCAGCTTTTTCAGCATCCACAGTGGAATATATTCCTTTCCTTGATTGATACACAAATTTCCACCCTTGATCGGTTATCACTCTGCCGGATGCTTTGAATTTATACTTACCAGCCTCAGCCTTGACCACAGTCTGCTCGAACTGGCAATCAGGATAGAATACGGAAATAAAACGCAGTGCAATTGTGTCGTATACATTACGTTCATCAACTGATAGGGTTTCAGGTAGTGGCTGTCCTGTAGGGATAATTGCGTGATGATCCGTAACTTTTGAATTATCGAATACCTTTTTGCTCTTTTTAAGTTTTTCTCCGCGCAGAGGTTGGATTATATCATTAAAGTGATGACAGATACCATTGAGGATCCCTTTACATTTAGGATACATGTCATCTGTCAGATATGTGGTGTCTACACGAGGATATGTTGCAAGCTTCTTTTCATAAAGAGATTGAATAGCTTTAAGAGTCGCATCCGCCCCCATGCCGAATTTCTTATTGCATTCAACTTGCAGGGAGGTGAGGTCGAATAGACGGGGAGGAGCCTCTTTCCCTTTCTTTTTCTCAATATCAGTCACAACCAATGGATATTGTGCGCAATCCTGCACAATAGTCATGCCATCCTCTTGTTTCTCAAATGGTTTGAGTGCAGAAGAGAAAAGGGTGTCTCGATATGTGGTTTTAAGTTCCCAAGTGTCTTTGGGAATGAAATTCTCAATTTCCTTCTGCCTGTTGACAACAAGAGCCAAAGTTGGTGTCTGTACTCTACCGACGGAAAGAATCTGTCTGTCAAGACTATATTTGATTGTATAAAGTCTTGTCGCGTTAATGCCTAAAATCCAGTCTCCAATAGCTCTGCATAGACCGGCGGTGTACAATGGCTCAAGATCTTTATGACTTCTCAAATGCTCAAATCCCTCTCTTATGGATTCATCTGTAAGTGAACTTATCCATAGGCGCTTTATTGGCTTATTGCAGCCTGCTTTCTGCATGACCCACCGTTGGATCAATTCTCCCTCTTGTCCTGCGTCTCCACAGTTGATAACTTCATCGCACTGCTCAATTAAACTTTTTATTGTGTTGAACTGAGTCTCTATGCTTTGTTGAGGAATTAATTTTATTCCAAATTTAGGTGGTATCATAGGCAACGATGACAACGACCATCTTCTCCAGTCGAGAGTATAGTCGGCAGGCTCCTTGAGTGTGCACAGGTGTCCGAATGTCCATGTCACACAGTAACCGTTTCCTTCATAGTAGCCCTGTCTTTGGGTATTAGCCCCAAGAATTCTGGCAATATCGCGCCCAACGCTTGGTTTCTCAGTTATACAGAGTATCAAAGCTTTATATTTTTTTTGCCTCGTTCCACAGCGCATCCATTTCGGATAAAGTCATATCTTTCACCGATTTCCCCATCTCTTTTGCTTTGGATTCGATATAATTAAACCGTCGGATAAACTTCTTATTTGTTTTTTCAAGTGCGTTTTCCGGATCCACACCATACAGTCTTGCGGCATTGACAACAGAGAATAACAGGTCTCCGAACTCCTCTTCAAGAGCGCTCATGTTGCCATTGCTTATTTCTGCCTCAACTTCTGAAATTTCCTCTTTTACTTTATCCCAGACTTGTCTTGGTTCCTCCCAATCAAAACCGACGTTCCTTACTTTTTCCTGGATTCTATTTGCCTTTATTAACGCAGGAAGGGCAGTAGGCACCCCTCCGAGTACGGATTTATTGCCTTTTTTTTCCTTGAGTTTTATCTGTTCCCAATTCTGCGCAACTTCCTCAGCATTATCAACTGATATGTTCCCATATATATGCGGGTGACGGAATTTTAATTTCTCTACGAGGGACTCACATACATCAGCAATGTCGAATTCATTTTTTTCTTCGGCTATTTTTGAATAAAATGCTACGTGGAGCAGCACATCACCCAGCTCTTTTCTGATGTTGGGAGTATCGTCAGAGATAAGGGCATCAACCAATTCAAACACTTCCTCAACGGTATTGGGTCGCAGAGATTCGTTTGTCTGTTTGGCATCCCATGGGCATTTAACTCTTAGAGTGTCAAGGACATCTAAAAATTCTCCAAAAGCATGCAGTTTATCTTCTTTTGAATGTTGTTTCATCATCCATCAATTTTGAATACAAAATTAATCATAAATTTTAAATATAGGACAGCGGTATATGAAAATAGTGAAATTTGAGGCTGTAGCTGTGTTTTAGCAAGAAATTGTTAAATATTTGTAGAATAATTATTATCTTTGTGGATTGAAAAAGATTGTATGAATAAGTATTTGAATCCAGCAAGTGTAAAAGAGTTCTCTACTCTATTGGGACAGAGCGATAAAATCGTTCTGACATGTCATGTGCATCCGGATGGCGACGCAATAGGCAGCACTCTCGGGCTGTGGCATCTTCTCAAGGCATTGGGCAAGCAGCCTTCGGTAGTTGTGCCGGATGTGCCTCCAAGGTCTTTGCGTTTTATGCCGGATTTCAATGAAATAGCAGTATACACTCGTCATGATCCATACTGCACCCGTCTTGTTGAAGAATGCGACTTAATTATCTGTTGTGACTTCAACAAGCCTTCACGTCAGGATCATCTTGCGCCTTTAATTCAGGGTGCTTCCGCTCCCAAAGTATTGATCGATCATCATGAAGGACCTGATATTGATTGTGTTGTAGAGTTCTCATATCCGGAAATGTCGTCTACATGTGAACTCGTTTTCAGGGTTATAGCCGCCTGTGGTCTATATAGTGATATAGACAGGAATTGCGCTACATGTCTGTTGACAGGTCTCATTACCGACACTCAGAATTTTACTGTAAATTGCCGCAACAATGAGGTGTATGAAATCCTGACTAAGCTCATGGAGAAGGGTGCTGAGAAAACGAAGATCATAGATGAATGTGTCAAGGCATGCAGCTATGACGGCTTGCGACTGAAATCATATGCCATTTATGAGAAGCTTGAGATTTTCCCTGACCATCGTGCTTGTCTGATTACATTATCAAAAGATGAACTCGACCGTTTCCATTATGAAAAAGGTGATACGGAGGGGTTGGTGAATGAAGCTCTCAATATCCGTGGCATAGTTTATTCAATCTTTATGCGTGAGGATCCCGATTGCATTAAGGTTTCGGCGAGGAGCAAGGCAAATTTCCCTGTTTCAAGAATATGTTCGGATCTCTTCAATGGAGGAGGACATCTTCAGGCATCAGGTGGCGAATTCCATGGAACGTTGGATGAATGCCGGGATCTTTTTGTTGCGAACCTTGACAAATATGACAAGTATCTTCCCAAAAGATTCGATAAACTTGAGATTAAAACAGATAAATGACAAATAGAGAATAATCATTAAAATAATTAAACATCATAAATGATACTAAAATCAAAAATTCTTTTGTTGCCGGTTGTTATAGGACTGGTGATGTTGATGGGTTCTTGTGAGGAAACCAAAAGTTATTCCGAGTTGCTTACCGAAGAGGAGCACGCTGTGAACTGGTATCTTGCCCAGCATAAGGTTTCGCTTGAAATTCCATCTGACGGTGATTTTGAAACTGGTGATACAGCACCGTACTATAAAATGGATAAGGATGGATATGTTTATATGCAGGTGATCAACAAGGGATCAGAGACAGAACGTCCGGAGAAAGGAGATCTTGTGTATTTCCGATTCATGCGTATGAACCTCAAGACTTTACAATCCACAGGAGCTGATATATGGGAAGGTAATGCCGAGGATTTTGAAAATTACGCGAGCACAAGCCTTGTATATGGGAATAACGTTTTGACCTCAACCACTCAATATGGGGAGGGTCTACAAGTTCCTCTGGAATATCTGGGATATAATTGTGAAGTTAATTTAATTGTTAAATCTCCGGAGGGCTTCACAAGTGATGGTACTCAAAGCCAATGTCTACCGTATGTGTATAACATAAGATATTTCAAGGCGGAGTATTAATTTTTCATAGTCTGACAAGCTGTCAGACTTTCTATATTAAATGAGTTTAATAATTAAATCTTATAGCAGTGTCACTTATAAAATCCATTTCGGGAATACGCGGAACAATCGGTGGAAATCCCGGTGAGGGCCTCAGTGCCGTTGATGTAGTAAAATTCACAGCATCTTATGCTTCATTTATAAGGGATTCATATGACGGTCCCGGAAATTCGATAGTTGTTGGTCGTGATGCACGTCTCTCCGGCAAAATGGTCGAGAATCTTGTTGTCGGCACATTGATGTCTATGGGGTTTGATGTAATCAATATAGGCAAGGCGTCTACGCCTACAACCGAATTGGCTGTGACAGGTGAAAAGGCGTGCGGCGGTATAATAATCACGGCAAGTCATAACCCTGTGCAATGGAATGCGTTGAAACTTCTTAACCATAATGGTGAATTTCTTTCTGATGCAGAAGGTAAAGAAGTTATCCGTCGTGCGGAAATGGATTCATATACTTTTGCCGAAGTCTTTAACCTTGGTAAAGAGTACAGCAATGAGACATGGGCGATGCGCCATGTGGAAATGGTAAAGAATCTCGATCTTGTAGATGTTGATGCTATTGCTTCGGCTGATTTTACGGTAGCTGTCGATGGAATTAATTCAGTAGGAGGCGAGGTGATACCTATGCTGTTGCGCTCTCTTGGTGTTAAAAATATTATAGAGATTAATTGTGAGTCGACCGGTAAGTTCGCGCATACACCGGAGCCCATTCCTCAAAATTTGACAGGAATCTCCGAAGTTATGAAAAGCAGCAAAGCGGACGTAGGCTTCGTTGTGGATCCCGATGTTGACAGACTTGCAATAGTGATGGAGAATGGCGAAATGTTCGTTGAGGAGAATACACTTGTTGCTATTGCTGATTATGTTTTAAGCCATATCCCGGGTGCTACAGTATCCAATCTCAGCAGTTCGCGTGGACTAAGGGATGTTGCAAGGGCACATGGTTGTGAATATAGTGCCGCTGCAGTTGGAGAAGTCAACGTAGTTACCAAAATGAAAGAGGTCGGTGCTATTATCGGTGGTGAAGGAAATGGTGGGGTGATTTATCCGGAACTTCACTATGGACGTGATGCATTGGTCGGTGTGGCATTGTTCTTGACACTGATGGCTAAGTGTGGTAAGAAGGTATCTGAGATAAAAGAATCATTGCCTAAATATGAAATCGCCAAAAATAAGATTGAGTTGACACCCGATATAGATGTCGATGCAATCCTTGTTGCGGTTAAGAACCATTTCTCGAATGAAGAGGTGAATGATATTGACGGTGTTAAGATCGATTTCAAGGACAGCTGGGTTCATCTCCGTAAATCAAACACAGAGCCTATTATACGTATCTATAGTGAAGCTAACACTATGAAAGCTGCGGATGAGTTGGCTGAAAGTGTCAAAAAGATTATCAACGATCTGAAATAAAGTATGCTTAAGAAATTTTTCCTTAATACCCTCTCTTCATTTGTCGGGGCATGGATTGCTATTATCCTCTTCGGTATTGTCGGTGTTGTTGTTGCGGTAGGATTGGTAGCTCGCGTGCAAGGCAGTGACGCTACTCAAAGTATAAAGAAACATTCGATTCTCACATTGGATCTGAATGGAACAATTGTGGAATCCGAGACACCGACTTCACTTGACTATACAAGTCTTGTTTCAGGCTCTATTGAGAAGCCGCAGACTTTGAATGTAATAGTGGAGGGATTAAAGGAGGGTGCTGTCAATAGCGATATTGATGCTTTATACCTAAAATGCGGTGTGGCAGCAGCTTCCCCGGCAACATTTAATGCCATACGGGATGCTGTCGCTGAGTTTCGTAAATCAGGTAAAAAGGTATATGCATATGGTGATGCCTACACACTCGGCACATATTATGTAGCGTCTGCAGCAGACAAAATATATCTGAATCCCTACGGCCAATTAGCTATACAGGGTCTTGGATCAACATCGATGTATCTGAAAGGCTTGTTTGATAAACTTGGCATCCAATTTCAAGTGGTAAAAGTCGGTACATTTAAATCTGCTGTAGAGCCATACATCACTTCGGATATGAGTCAACCAGCAAGAGCGCAGCTTGATACTTTGTTCGGCGCGATGTGGGGATACATGAAAGACGGTATCTGTGATAATCGTAAGAAACTCTCATCCGAAAAGATCGATTCATTGGTAAACAATGGTCTGGTATTCTCCTCTGCAAATGAGGCTGTGAAAAATGGTCTTGTTGATGATGCCGTATATGAACGTACGATGGATGAGCGTCTTGCGAAATTCATCGGTGTAGAGAAGAAGAAACTTAATTTTGTCTCAGTCTCCACCCTTGTCGGTCAAGTTCCTTGGACAGATGCTTACAACAGCAAGAACCGTATAGCGGTTTTATACGCTACAGGTGAGATTGTTGATGGTGCTTCTACCGGAATTAATTATCAGAAGCTCGTGCCGATAATCACACAACTTGCTGATGATGACAATGTAAAAGGACTGGTTCTTAGAGTGAATTCTCCTGGAGGTTCTGCGTTTGGTAGTGACCAGATAGGAGAGGCGTTAGATTATTTCCAGTCTAAAAAGAAACCACTTGCAGTTTCAATGGGTGATTATGCCGCTTCCGGCGGTTACTGGATCTCTTGTTGTGCGGATAAGATTTATGCGGATCCTTTGACAATCACCGGCTCGATAGGAATATTTGGTCTCATTCCAAATGCCAAAGGTCTTGCTGATAAACTTGGTGTAAATCCGCAAAGCGTGTCTACTAATCCTGCGGCAAATTTCCCGACTATGTATGAGCCTATGGATGAAAGACAACTTGGCATAATGCAGAGATACGTGGAGAATGGTTATGATCGATTTGTGAAGCGAGTTGCCAAGGGTCGCAAAATGTCGGAAAATAAAGTTAGACTGATAGCTGAAGGTCGTGTATGGAACGCTATCAAAGCCAAAGAGATAGGACTTGTAGATTCGTTGGGATCTCTTGGGGATGCGATAGAATGGACAGCTGGAAAGGCAGACGTTCTCAAGAAATATGAGATTGCCGTCTATCCTGTTTTCGAACCATCTTTCTGGGACATGCTTCCAGCAGGAGAGATTGAAATGGCGAAACTGATGAAAGGCTCTAAATCTGTAGATCTTACAGAAGTGGGTATTAACTTTATAGAGAAGGTAATCAGAAGGAATCAGGTTCAAGCCCGTATGCCGGAATTTAATGTGACCCTTTGCAATTGAAGTTCCGTGTAGTGTGAATTATGTTTAATTAGGTATTTACATGACAGCTGAGACAAGAAATAAAATATTGAAATATGTTTTAACTCCCTTTTCATGGATCTATGGGGGGATCACAGCTGTACGCAATTGGATGTTTGACAACAAAATCCTTCCTCAGGAGGAGTTTGATGTGCCAATTGTCAGTGTAGGTAATCTGACAGTGGGCGGAACCGGTAAAACCCCGCATACCGAATACATCGTAGGCATGCTTGCGATGGATTATAACACTGCTGTATTGAGCAGAGGGTATAAACGCAAGACAAAAGGATTTCTTATGGCAAACTCCAATAGTACGCCTGACAGTATTGGTGATGAGCCGTTGCAGATTTTTCGTAAATTCGGCTCCAGAGTGAAAGTTGCCGTATGTGAGGATCGTAGAAAAGGGATACGGGAGCTGATCAAACAGTTTCCAAACGTGGAGCTTATCGTTCTCGATGATGCGTTCCAACATAGGTATGTTAAGCCGAAGGTCTCTGTTCTTCTTATGGATTATAACCGTCCGCTATACGAGGATCATCTACTGCCTCTTGGAAGACTCCGGGAGAGCCCTCACCAGATCAATCGTGCTGACATGGTTGTGGTAACCAAGTGTCCACATGATATAATGCCATTGGATTTTCGTCTTGTGCAGAAACATCTCGACTTGATGAAGTTTCAGAAGCTGTATTTTTCGAGATATACATATGGAGGCCTGCTTCCTGTATTTCCAGATGACGAGCCTTACAATGTCTCTCTTGCCGAATTAACGCGAAGTGACTCTGTATTGCTTCTAAGTGGAATTGCAAATCCGCGTGGATTTGTGCGTCATTTCAAGAGTTATCCTTTTAAAATAAAGGTATGTCACTTTCCTGATCACCATAATTTTTCAAGGGATGACCTGACAAACATTGAAAAAATGTTTGACTCATTATCGGGTGAGCATAAGATAATCTTGACGACGGAGAAGGATGCGGTTCGATTGGCATATAATCCTTATTTCCCTACACGATTAAAAAAAATGACCTATTTTATGCCAATCGCTGTCAAGATGATCAATGGTCTTGAGAATGCAGACTTCATATCGGATCTGAAAAAAGCTATAGACAGCACAACAGACTGATACTTTTTCACGTTGCTGTTGTTATAATATTACTAATGAAGTTGTTTAAGCAACTACAATTGAAATTGATCAAATTATATAATTATAAGCAGCTGTTTAATATGAACAGCCTGATATAACCCTAAATCGATAACAAATGGAAAAATCTTATTTGGAAAAAATCAAGGAAACCGCTGCGTTTATTCGCGCGGAAGTGGGAGAGCTTCCCAAAATAGGAATCATACTTGGCACAGGTCTTGGAGATCTTGTGAATCATATAGAAATATCTAAAGAGATAGATTATCATAGCATTCCCAATTTCCCTGTTTCAACAGTAGAGGGACATTCCGGAAAACTTATTTTCGGTAATCTCGGTGGAAAATATATAATGGCGATGCAGGGCCGTTTCCATTATTATGAAGGTTATGATATGAAGGAGGTTACTTTCCCTGTGCGAGTTATGAAGGAAATCGGTGTCGATACATTATTTGTAAGTAACGCAGCCGGGGGAATGAACAAGGAGTTCAAGGTTGGTGATGTCATGATTATCACTGATCATATCAATCTGTTCCCGGAGAATCCATTAAGAGGAAAGAACTATAACGAGCTCGGTCCTCGTTTCCCCGCAATGACAGAGGCGTATTCAGCTGCATTGATCAATATGGCTGACGATATAGCACGTGAGGATAATATAAGGTTGATGCATGGTGTATATGTTGGTACTCCTGGTCCTACTTTTGAAACTCCCGCCGAATATGAATATTTCCATATAATTGGTGGAGACGCAGTCGGTATGTCGACAGTTCCTGAGGTGATTGTCGCAAATCATGCAGGCATGAGAGTCTTCGGAGTGTCTGTTATAACAGATCTCGGTGGTAAGGATATTAAGGAAGTTCCGACGCATGAGGAGGTACAGAAAGCGGCAGTCAAGGCTCAGCCGGTAATGACTACGGTTATTAAACAAATGCTCGCAAGAATCTGATTGAATGGAATCTAAACAAACAGAAATATCAAGTATTGGTGAGTTTGGTCTTATTGACCGGCTCACCAAAAACTTTCCTTTAAGGAATGAGTCTTCTTTAAAGGGAGTAGGAGATGATGCCGCAGTTCTTGAATATGGCGACAAGGAGATATTGGTGACCACTGATCTGCTGCTTGAAGGTATTCATTTTGATTTAAGATACGTCCCTCTAAAACATCTTGGATATAAGGCTGCTGTTGTCAATTTCAGCGATGTTTATGCGATGAATGGCTGCCCTAAGCAGATAACAGTGAGCCTCGGTGTGTCAAGCCGTTTCACAGTCGAGCATATTGAGGAACTGTATTCCGGTATCCGGCTTGCTTGTGAAATCTATGGTGTCGATCTTGTAGGTGGTGACACCTCGGCATCTGTTACCGGATTGGTTATCAGCGTTACATGTATCGGAGAGGCTGAGAAAGAGAATATAGTGTATCGTAATGGCGCGAAAGAGACAGACCTGATTTGTGTCAGTGGTGATCTCGGGGCTGCATATATGGGTCTTCAGCTTCTCGAAAGGGAGAATAAGGTTGCGGCAGGTGCAAAAGAAGGCGAGGAGTTTCAACCTGATTTTGCAGGGAAAGAGTATATCTTGGAGCGTCAGTTAAAACCTGAGGCAAGAAAGGACGTGATTTCCTCTCTAAAGGAAAATGGTATCAAACCAACAGCGATGATGGATGTAAGTGATGGTCTTTCATCAGAATTACTTCATATATGCAAATCATCTGATGTCGGATGTCGCGTTTATGAGGATAAGATTCCGATTGACTATCAAACTGCGGTCATGGCTGAAGAGTTGAATATGAACCTTGTAATGACTGCTATGAATGGAGGTGAAGATTACGAACTTCTGTTTACTGTGCCGTTGACTGATCACGATAAAATTAACAAGATTAAAGGGGTTAGTGTAATCGGGTATATAACAAAGCCGGAACTTGGAGCTGCGATGGTGACACGTGACGGGAAAGAGATACCAGTTACCGCGCAGGGTTGGAATGCATTCTCATAAAGGTTATTTAACATAGAATATTGCATTTTAAGTTAAATAAGTGCTATTTTTGCATTTCGAATGGTAAAGGCATGTTTATGCCTCACCCAAGATTGAGTAAAGTTGTCCGTCTCATAAAATGTAGCATTAGAGATGGCTTGATTAAAAACTGAATTTATTAAATAAAATGGAGGAAACCGTTAATATCAGGGAGCTGAATGATCTGATAGCTTCCAAAAGCAATTTTGTAAGCATGATCCGCACAGGTATGGACCGAAGGATTGTTGGTCAGAAACACCTTGTCGATTCATTACTTATAGCCTTACTATGCAACGGGCATGTTCTGCTCGAGGGTGTTCCCGGATTGGCTAAGACTTTAGCTATAAAGACACTTGCCAATCTTGTATCTGCTAAATACAGTAGAGTTCAGTTCACGCCGGATCTTCTCCCTGCGGATGTTGTGGGCACGCTGATATACAGTGTCAAGAAAGAGACATTTGAAGTTAAAAAAGGACCGATCTTCGCAAATTTTGTTCTTGCCGATGAGATAAACCGTGCGCCCGCAAAAGTGCAGAGTGCATTGCTTGAGGCTATGCAGGAACGCCAGGTAACAATCGGTGACGATACATTTAAGCTTCCTGATCCGTTCCTGGTTATGGCAACTCAAAACCCGATAGAGCAGGAGGGTACATATCCGCTTCCGGAAGCGCAGGTTGACCGATTCCTCCTGAAAGTTGTAATAGGTTATCCCAACAAGGAGGAGGAGAAGATTATCATCAGACAGAATATAAGAGGCCAGCAGTCTGCTGTCAATCCGATCATTGACCCCCGAGAGATTGTTGAGGTTCAGAAGATCGTTGAGAAAATCTATCTTGATGAAAAAATAGAGAATTATATCGTCGATATAGTATTTGCTACCCGTCAGCCCTCTAAATTCGGCTTGAATGATTTGCAGAGTATTATCTCATTCGGAGCTTCTCCACGCGCATCTATAAGTCTTGCTTTGGCATCTCGTGCATATGCTTTCCTACAGGGAAGGGGTTATGTGATTCCTGAGGATGTGAGAGCTGTGTGTCATGATGTGCTTCGCCATAGAATCGGCTTGACATATGAGGCCGAGGCCAATAATATTGGTACAGATGAGGTTATAACCGATATTCTCGACAAGGTGGTTGTTCCCTGATAAGAATTGGGGTTGAAGACAACACATTTTACATTTACAATGGAAGCGAAAGAACTGTTAAAAAAGATTCGCAAGATTGAAATCAAGACCCGTGGCCTGAGTCAAAATATCTTTGCCGGAGAATATCACAGCGCGTTCAAGGGACGAGGCATGATATTCTCAGAGGTGCGGGAATATCAGCCGGGTGATGATATCCGCGATATTGACTGGAACGTGACTGCGCGACAGAATAAACCGTATGTCAAGGTTTATGAGGAGGAGCGTGAGCTTACGGTTATGCTTCTTGTGGATGTGAGCGGAAGCCGCAATTTCGGTGCCTGTGGAGAAATAAAGAAGGAGAGAATGGCTGAAATAGCCGCGACTCTTGCTTTCTCTTCGATCCAGAATAATGACAAGGTAGGTGTTATATTTTTCAGTGATAAGATTGAAAAATTTATCCCACCCAAAAAGGGTAAAAAGCATATTCTGCTTATTATCCGTGAAATCATAGGTTTTGAGCCGGAGAGCACTGGCACCAATATAGATGTTGCATTGCAGTTCATGACCAATGCTATCAAGAAACGGTGTTCCGCATTCCTGATCAGTGATTTCATTGATGAGCATGATTATTTCAAAAGCATGTCCATAGCCAATCGGAAGCACGATCTTGCTTCAATACAGGTTTATGACAAACGGGATGCAGAGATGCCTAATGTCGGGCTTGTGAGAATCCGTGATATCGAAACCGGACATGACAGGTGGATTGATACTTCTTCAGCATCTGTCAGGAAAGCATACGCAAAATCCTGGTATGACAGACAACAGAAACTCGTTTCAACAACAACAAGAAGTGGTGTTGATCTTGCGTCTGTAACAACAGATGAAGATTATGTCAAAGCACTTTTGGGTTTGTTCAGGCGTAGAGGAGCGAGGTAGTTTTATTGTCAAAGCTTATTTTTATTTAAATGAGGCATTGTAAAATAATATTGATATTGGTGTTGTCGCTGATGTCTGTGATGCAGGTACAGGCATCACAGACATTGGTAAAGGCAAAGCTGGATTCAACAATACTCATGATGGGAAAGATGACTCATCTAAGAGTATCAGTAGATCAAGATAAGGGAGCCAAAGGCACGTTTCCTATATTCTCGCAGCTTAAAGAAAACGGGATTGTAGGAGTATGTGGTGATAGTGTTGAATTGCGTAGCCCTGTCAAACAAGATACATCAGAAAAAGCCGGACGTCTGCATATTGAATATACAATCCCGGTCCAGTCTTTTGATTCGGGATATTACCGATTACCTGAAATCGCGTTTGTAACAGGTCGAGACACCGCATTTTCCAATGCTGTAGCTTTAAAAGTTGTGCCGGTTATGGTAGATGCAAATACTCCCATTGATGATTATGCGAATGTCGCAGATCCGGAGAATGCATCCATATTTGATGCTGTGCCTGATTGGATTCTTGATTATTGGTGGATATTGCTTATTATATTACTTGCCATATGTGCCGGAATATATTTATGGTCTCGTTATAGGAAAGAAGGTTCCATACTTGGCAAGAAACCAGAACCTACGCCTTATGAAGTGGCTTCCGCTGCATTGAGGGAATTGAAATCCAAAAAATTATGGGAACAGGGCATGGAGAAAGAGTATTTCACCGAGCTCACAGACATCATCCGTGTCTATCTATACGGCAGATTTGGTATAAATGCAATGGAAATGACGTCCCGTCAGATTTTGGGTTCTCTTAAAAATAATAAAGAGACAAAGGATAAGCGGGAATATATACGTCAAATTGTGAATATGGCGGATTTTGTGAAATTTGCCAAAGTCAGGCCATTGCCGGAAGATAATATCGCATCTTATGACAATGCAGTGAAGTTTGTTGAGGAAACCAAGCCTCTGCCACCGGTTGAGGATCAAGATAAGAAGGGAGGTGAGTCATGATGTTCAAGCATCCGTACATTCTGTTCTTCCTGATAATTATCATTCCCTTGGTTGGATGGTATATTTGGAAATGGCGCAATTCAAATCCATCGATGGGATTGTCAACTACTCGTGCCTTCAACGGTATTCCAACTTCATGGAAAGTTTATGTGATGCATTTATGCTTTGCATTGCAAATTATTGCTGTCGGATCTATTATTGTCGCACTTGCCCGTCCTCAAACTCATGATTCAAAGAGAACATCAAGAGTAGAAGGTACCGATATTGTACTTGCTATAGATATTTCAAGTTCAATGCTTGCAAATGACTTGAAACCTACTCGTTTTGACGCGGCGAAGGAAGTTGCTCAAAAGTTTGTGAATCAGAGAACCGATGACAATATCGGTCTGGTCGTTTTTTCAGGAGAGAGCTTATCACTTATGCCTCTCACAAATGACAAGCCGACATTGATAAATGCTATTGGTAATGTAAAAACCGGATTGTTAAATGATGGAACTGCAATTGGTGACGGATTATCAAGTGCGATCAATCGCCTGACGTCAGGAAAAGCTAAGTCCAAGAGTATAATTTTGCTTACAGACGGTACAAACAATGCCGGAGATGTGGCTCCTGCAACAGCCGCGCAAATTGCAAAACAGAAAGGAATAAAGATCTATACAATTGGAGTAGGCACCAATGGCAGTATTCAGATCACTGATCCTTATGGTTTCTCTACTACCACAATGGAGACTAAAATCGATGAAGGTGCATTAAAGGATATTGCAAGTATTACAAAGGGGAAATATTTCCGAGCCACAGATTCCCGAATGCTCAGGGATATATTTTCAGAGATTGATTCTTTGGAAAAAACGACACTTGATGTCAATAAAATAATGCGTACTGAGGAGAATTTCATGCCATGGATATTTATAGCTCTGTGCGCGTTGTCTCTGCAATTGTTATTAAGATATACTTTGCTCCGAAGGATACCTTGATGGAAGGTCTTCGGATTGTGTAGTGTAAAAAACGATAGAACATGTTTAATTTCGCATATCCCACAGTATTGTTGCTTCTTATCCTTGTCCCGCTATTTGTGGCGCTGTATGCGTGGGCGAGATATGCAAGGAGAAAGAAACTGAAAAAGTTTGGCAAACACGATTCTATTATGACTCTGATGCCTGACGCTTCTCCATATAAGCCGCCAGTAAAGCTTACCTTGGAGATGTTGGCACTGTCATTGGTAATATTGGCATTTGCACGTCCCTGGGGAGGGATCAAGGATCAGAAAACCACCAAGGAGGGAATAGAAGTAGTGATTGCTATGGATGCCTCCAACTCGATGTTGGCATCTGCCACCGATAATCCCGATGGTCCCGACCGTATGCGGACAGCAAAACTGATTCTTGAGAAGCTGATTAACCGTCTTGATAATGATCGAGTAGGTCTTATAATGTATGCGGGATCTGCCTACACTCTTATCCCAGTAACAAATGATTACGTCTCGGCAAAGATGTTTTTAAATTCAATTGATCCAACGCAAGTTGCAGATCAGGGAACAAATCTCACTGCCGCCATAGATATGGCTTCTGCATCTTTCAGCGACGATAAGAATATTGGTAAAGCTGTTATTCTTATAACTGATGCTGAAGAGTTGGATGATGCGGAAAGCGTGATGGGAGCTGCCAAAACGGCTGCGAAGAATGGAATTCAACTTGATGTGGTAGGAGTTGGAACTGCTGTGCCGGTACCATTGCAGGTTGGAGGTCATCCAATGATCGATGATCAGACAGGTGAGCAGGTGAAGACCGCGCTTAATGAAGATCTCGCCGCCGATATAGCCAAGGCTGGTAAAGGAATATATGTAAATGCTGCCAATAAAGATGCGTTGAATGAGCTTGACAAGCAGCTCGACACATTGAAGAAATCTGCATTCGAAACGAGTCTTTATGCTCAGCATGATGAGTTGTTTTCTGTTTTTGCATGGCTTGCCCTTGTATGTATCATTCTTAATATACTTGTGCTTGACCGTAAAATTGGCTGGTTGGATAAATTTACATTCTTTTATAAGGAGGATAAGAAATGATTCGGAATTTTTATAGATTTGTGATTCTGTGTCTGATTTTTGTGTCAGCCGGTGTTTCCGTTTCGGCACAATCAGTAAGGGAAGAACGTAAGCTTATCTCAGAGGGTAATAAGCTGTTTACAGAAAGAAAATATTCTGAAGCTGCTAAAAAATATGAGGAAGCTCTCGGTGTTAATTCTCTTTCGGCTGTGAGCAGGTATAATCTTGGACTTGCTCAAATTAAGCAAGTGACAAATCCTCAGGATACAACACCCAAGTCAAAGTCATTATTGGCAGGAGCACGACAGAATCTCTCTTCCGTTGCTTCCTTGGCTAAGGATAAGCCTGGACTTGCCTCCAAGGCTAATTATAATCTTGGGAATCTTGAGTTCAATACCAAGGAATATAAAAATGCGATAAATTATTACAAACAAGCATTGCGAATAAATCCTGATGATGAATCTGCAAGAAAGAATCTGAGAATTGCGCAAAAACAACTCCAGAATCAAGATGAAAATAAAGATAATAATCAGGATCAGAATAAGGATCAGCAGGATCAAAATAATCAAGATAAACAGGATCAAAATCAAGATAAGCAGGATCAGAATAAAGACCAACAGCAAAATAAGGATAACAAGCAGGAGCAAAACAAAGATAATAATATAAGTCAGCAGACAGCAAATCAGATTCTGCAGGCAATGGATAACAAGGAAAGTCAGACAAGGGCGAGAGTCAATCGTGCGAATAAGGGAGAAAAGTCTTCGAACGGTGGCTCTTCAAGAAAAAAATGGTAAATTATTTTAAGATGACTTATCGTTGTGATCCTATCAGATTGTTGCTGATATTCGTCATGGCATTCTCCGCTGTGTTGAATGTTGAGGCTCGGCAAACGGAAGATGCGTTTGTCAGGTGTAGCATTTCAAAATCTGAATTCTATTGTCGTGAATGTGTCACCGCGGTATTTTGGCTATATTCCACAAATTCCGACATCGCATATGTAAGGGAGGTTCAACCGGCTGCCTTGAACAATGGTCAGTTTTCATACATAACAAATGTGTCGGAATTGCCAAGACCCAGAACCGAGCGTATTAAAGGGAAAGAATATGTGGCTTATCCCATCGCAATGAGCATTATGGCAATAGACAAAAGTGGAAAGTATGATCTATCGGGAGCTGTTTTTAATGTTGGGTATAATGTTCCCGTCGAACATATAGATCCTTATTATGGACGAATCAGGACTGTTCAGACGATAGAGAAAAATCTAACGATGAAGCCGGTTCATTTTAAAGTATTGGAATTGCCTCGTGCCGAGGAAGATTTTGCATTTTCCGGTGCGGTGGGTAAATTCAGCATAGATGTCTCGCTTCCTCCCGGAGATATAATTGTAAATGAAGATGCGACTGTATTGATAACTTTGAGCGGAGAAGGATTGATTGAGAATGATGTCTTACCGGAATATCATGATGCTTTTGGTGTTGGCAATAAGTTGAAGTCATTCACGGAAAGCCATGAGTTTTATTTTAATGGAAAGCAATTGGTAAGTCGTAAAAATCTTGAATGTATTTTTGTTCCTTCCGAAATCAATGATTGTTTGATAGGGATAGTCAGGTTTGGGTATTTCAATCCTGTGACAAAAAGTTATGAAACGGCGGAGTCGTCTCCCTTTAAGGTTGATGTCAAATCGTCAGCCATTAAAGTAAAGCCGGTATATATTTGATTCAACACTTTAAGCTAAGTTTATGAGACGGAGTTTAAGTATATTGCTGATGGCGTGTGTTGCTGTTTTGCAGCTTCACAGTGCTTCTGTGAAATTATATGACAGCCCTGCGCGGGGAAAGAGATCCATTGAAGTTGGAGATATGTTCTATATCTATATCGAGGTAAGCGATATAGATGGCAGACCGGAATTTCCATCGAATGTTGGTGGAGCCAAGGTTATGTATTTCGAGCATACAGGACAGTCATCCCGTATGTCGAATATCAATGGAAAAGTGACACAGTCAACAAGCAATACATGGACAGCCACTCTCCGTGCGCAAAAGGAGGGAACATACACTCTGGGTCCTATCAGTGTTTCCGGCGTTAAAAGTAACCAGCTGACCTATACAATTGGGAAAGCAGATCCTACCAATCAAAGAGGTCCTCAGTCTCAGTCATCTACACCTGGAAATGACACAGATAAACCCAAATTCATAGGTAAGGGAGATGGGAATTTGTTCATGAAGGCGACTGTTTCTTCATCGAATGTTTATGAGCAACAGGCTATTGTGTACACCGTTAAACTCTATACAACATACGATGCTATTAAATTTATCGGTGCGACGGCTGCTCCTAAATTCGACGGTTTCGTTGTGGAAGAGTCCAAAGCGATTTCGAACTCGTTGGAATATGAGACATACAACGGTAAGACGTATGCAACAGCGGTTATAGCCCGCTACATAATATTCCCACAGATGACCGGCCAACTTAAAGTGTCAGGAAATACATATACTGTTTCAGTTGATCAACGAGAATATTATCATGACCCATTCTGGGGTAATATGGCTGTCAGCTCGCCTTTGCAGTTGAATGTTACACCTAATGATCTTACGGTAAATGTTAAGGCTCTGCCTTCACCTAAACCTGCTGATTTTTCTGGAGGTGTTGGTAAGTTCACTATATCTTCCCAGTTGAAATCAAACGATTTCAAGACAAATCAGGCAGCATCTATTGAATATATTGTCACAGGAACTGGAAATTTAAAATATGTGCAGCTTCCGGATTTGTCAACTTTGTACCCTCCCCAGTTGGAGGTATATACTCCGGAAACAGATATAAAATCCAATGTCGGCTCGTCAAATGTTTCAGGTTCTGTCTCATTCGATTATTCGTTCATGCCTCTTGAGGAGGGTGATTTCAAAATCCCTTCCGTAAAACTTGTGTATTTTAATCCGGAAACCGGAAATTATGAGACTTCATCCTCGAATGAGTACAATATCACTGTAGGTAAAGGAAAATCATCCGGAAAATCACAGACAAATACCCGTCTGAAATTCAATCCGGATCTTAAGGTTGTGAATTTATCTGAATTATCAAAGGTGCATTCGCCGATAATATACAGGTTTGCATATTGGCTTTGGTTTATCATTCCATTTATGGCCCTTTGCGCTACGGTGGCAGTTATGATGTATCATAAAAAGACACATTCCGATATGGCTGCGCTAAACAGCCGTCGAGCAAACAAGCTTGCAAGGAAGAGACTGAGGAAAGTGTATTCTGCAATGAGAAGTGGCAATGTAGAATTGTTTTACGACGAGATGCTGACTGCAATGTGGGGTTATCTTGGCGATAAACTAAAAATGCCTACTTCCGAACTCATGAGAGATAATATAAAGTCTGTATTGGAGTCAAAGGATATTCCGCAGGAAGAGATATCCGCTATGTTGGAGATTCTCGACAAGTGTGAATTTGCAAAGTATTCCCCCGCTTCAGGTAAAGGAGATATGAAAGATGTTTATGAATCTGCTATCTCAATTATTAACTCACTGGAAAAGTCTTTTAAAAAGTCATTTACAAACAAAATTTGATCGTTATGAAAGGAAGAATTATAATTACTCTTTTGACCATCGTTTTTTCTGCATGGTCATCCGTATATGGTCAAGTTTCAATTGAAGATGCAAAGCGTGCTTATGATGAAGGCAAATATGCAGAAGCTGCCCAAATGTATGAATCGATAGCGAGGGAAAAAGGCACATCGGCAGCGTTGCTTGCAAATATGGGAAACGCATATGCCAAGGCAGGTGATTATGGGCACGCATTCCTTTGTTATGAAAGGAGTCTCTACCTTGACCCAAGTGATAAAACAGTGAGGAGCAACCGGGCATATATACTTTCAAAGATAGAGGATGCTAACAAAGCTAATGCAAAAGGAAAGAAGATCTCTGTTGTTTCTGATGAGCCCTCTTTCTTGATGAGGCTTAAACATTATATCACTCACAGCCATACATCAGATACCTGGGCAATATGGGGAGGTGTAAGTTTTGTTTTGCTATGTGGGTGTATCGCTCTATATTTGTTGTGTTCACAGGTGATATTAAGGAAAACCGGTTTCTTTGGAGCTATTGCCATGCTTTTCTTGTGTGTGGTTTTTATGTCTTTTTCATTTGCATCAGCAAGAGCATGCGAGGCTCATAACCAGGGAGTGATCACAGGGTTTAAGGTAAATCTTCTGACAGAGCCTTTCAGCTCTTCTAAACCTACCGGCACTCCTCTTGAGAGAGGTACGAAGCTTGATATTCTTGAAAGGGAGTCTGGTCAGGACGGGAAAGTGGAATGGTATAAGGTTAGACTCAATTCTGAGCTTGCAGGATGGATTATGGCGAGCGAATTTGAAGTAATTTAGGCAATTGCGGCAAAAAATGTTTTATAACACCTAAAATAATATTCATAGTCTTTGTTAAAATGAATTAATTTTCATAATTTAGCAAAACAATACTATTGAATATCAATATTTATTAATAGGAATAATAATCATTAAATAAAGAAATCATGAGCAAGACAATCACATTCAATGAGCTCCGCAGACTCAAAGACAGTTTGCCAGATGGCTCCACCCATCGCATCGCAGATGAACTCAATGTCACTGTTCAGACGGTCCGCAATTATTTCGGAGGTGTTAACTACCAGTATGGCAAGAACGCCGGAATGCACATCGAGCCGGGTCCTGACGGTGGCATAGTTGTATTGGATGACACTACCATATATGATATGGCTGTGAAGATCCTTGAGGAGCAGAACGAAAATCAGTAAATTGTAATCCGCAGCTGTCATGATTGATGTAGACGATTTCATCACCCTTGTTATACACACACAGAAGCGTGCTCAGAGCCTTAAGAATATCCTTGAGAGTCATGGCATTGAAGTCCGTCTGGAAGATTTCGTTTCGTTCAAGTCACCTGTGACAGTTGCTCAAAGAGTGAAGATCCGTCCAAAGGATCTTCCGATGTCTTTAAAAATTACGGAGAGCGGGGAAGAATATTCCCCCGCTCTCATTGAGATGAAAATGGCGGGAATGAGCGGAAATCTGCTCATCCCCGTCGATTTTTCAGAATCAAGTCGAATGGCTGTGGCCATTGGATTTAAGCTTGCGAAGCGAATAGGGGTGCATCCCGTTATAATGCATTCATATGTTGCTCCTATATTTCGTGCCCCGGTATCAGATGGTGCAATCGATGATTTTAACAATGAGGTCGTGGAGGCAGAGGAAACGCGAAATGTCCGTGACATCGCATCTGCGAAACTTGTGAAATTCAGAAATGAGATAAAGCAGAGCCAGAAGGATGGCATTATTCCTGACATGAAGTTCTCCACCAGTTTGCAGGAAGGTGTGGCAGAGGAGGCTATACTGGAATATTGCAAAGAGACACCGCCGGTGCTCGTTGTTATGGCGACAAGAGGCGTTGATAAAAAAGAGGAGGAACTAATCGGGAGTGTTACAGCGGAGGTGCTTGATTCATGTCGTGTGCCAGTGTTTACTGTGCCTGAGGATTGTAAGATTCAGGATGTTGAGAATATTGTGCATCTGATGATGTTCTGCAATCTTGACCAACATGATATTATTACAGTTGATGCCTTGATGAGGATGTTCGATTATCCAAAATGTGTAATCACACTTGTTCCTGTCACCCAGCGAAGAACATCAAAGACTAATGATAAGATAGAGGCATTGAGAGATTTCTTTAATACAAATTATCCTACTGCAAGGTTTAAGACATTTGTGCCAGACTTGAAGAATTTCAGGAATGAAATAGATCTGGCCATACCGAAGAAGGGCGTCGATCTGTTGATCGTACCGAATAAGAAAACCAATGTCTTTAGCCGTATTTTCCGTCCGACAATCGCTCACAAGTCTCTTTTTGAGAGAGATGTGCCGATGTTGGTTATACCTGTATAGTATTTTCAATTATGATATATCCGTCTGATTTTGAATCAAAAATTGGATTTGACCATTTGCGTGCATGCATTTCTGACAAATGTCAGAGTTCGATGGGTAGAGAAGAGACTGCAAATATGTCATTCTCTACTGATTTTAGTTTTATAAAGACATCTCTCGGTTGTGTAGCTGAGATGATGAATATATTAAGAGGGAACATTGAATTCCCACTTGGCAATATATATGATGTGGTTCCCCATCTTTCCGAGATAAGAGCCGAAGGAGCATATCTGACATCTCAGCGACTTCTCAAATTGATGAAGATGCTTATGATGATGAACGATCTTGTACGTTTTTTCGAGTCTTCAAGAGATGAAGAGAGTGGGGTGACTCTGTATCCTTTCCTTTCGGGTGAATTCTCTCGGATTGGAGTTTTTCCATTCCTTATAACAGAGATAGAGAGAAGTGTCAATAAGTTTGGCGAAATTAAAGATAATGCATCTCCGCAATTATATGAGATCCGCAGTCAGATACGCGCTGCTTCCGGCTCGATGCAACGTGCAATGCGAAGAGTGCTTGAAAGAGCTGTATCAAATGGCTTGGTAGATAAGGACGCCTCACCATCTATTCGTGACGGAAGAATGGTTATACCTGTTTCTGCAGGTAATAAAAGAGGTATCCAAGGTATTATCCATGATGAAAGTTCTACGGGTAAAACTGTATTCATTGAACCGGCTGAAGTCGTGGAAGCGGGCAATAGGCTAAGGGAGCTTGAGATGGAAGAGAGGCGAGAAGTCATATCCATCCTCCGTAATATTACAAATGTAATACGTCCGCATATAGATGATATAACTAAAAGTTGTGCAGATATAGGCAGACTTGATTTTATAAGAGCTAAAGCTCTCTTTGCGACTGAGACTGATGCGCAGATGCCACATATTGAGGATCGGCAGGAAATAGAATGGTATCATGCAGTCCACCCAGGACTCTTGTTGGCATTGAGGCCACAAGGCAGGAATGTGGTGCCATTGAATCTGACTTTGGACAAGGATAGAAGAATATTGATAATATCGGGTCCGAATGCAGGTGGTAAGTCTGTATGTCTCAAGACAACTGCTGTGGTGCAATACATGATGCAATGTGGCTTGATGCCCACCGTCTATAATAATTCTCATATGGGAATATTCAAAAGTATTTTCATTGACATAGGTGATGAGCAATCTTTTGAAAATGATCTGAGCACATATTCTTCACATCTTAAGAATATGAAGTTTTTCTTAACTCATACTGACAAAAGAAGTCTTATACTTGCTGACGAGATGGGTTCGGGTACAGAACCCCAGATAGGAGGTGCTCTGGCTCAATCTATATTGAAGGATTTGGGGGAGACTGGTTGTATGGGGATTGTTACAACGCATTATCAGAATTTAAAGACTTTTGCAGATACAGAACCAGGTTTTGTGAATGGCGCGATGTTATATGACCGTCAGCATCTTCAGCCGACATTCCAACTTTCTGTGGGAACTCCGGGAAGTTCTTTTGCTCTTGATATTGCTACTAAAATCGGCTTGCCTCGTAATACAATTGAGAATGCAAAGGAAATTGTAGGCAGCGACTATGTCAATCTTGATAAATATTTGTCAGAGATAGCCCGCGATCGCAGATATTGGGCTAATAAACGTCAAAATATACGCGAAAAGGAAAATAAGCTTGATGCTTTGCTTTCTAAATATGAGGAAACTGCAGGAGATCTTAATGCACAGCGTAAGGCAATCTTAAACGAAGCAAAGAAGGAAGCAAAGGAGATCCTTGAGGGAGTCAATGCCCGAATAGAACGAACTATTCTTGAAATCAGAAAGGCTGACGCTGAAAAAGCGAAAACCAAAGAGATCCGAGCCTCCCTTGAAGATTTTAAGAAAACGGTGTTGGATGATAGCGATTCTGCCCCTAAAGGGAAGCTTGGTAATCAACTCGGTCTGTTGAAACACAAAAGTCGTAAAAATAAAAATGCATTGCTTCCTGTAGCAGACAAGGCAGAGAGCAAAAAAGCGATATCTGTAGGGGATTATGTGAAGCTTGACTCGGGAAGCGCAACCGGTAAAGTTTTGTCTGTTTCTGGCAAAAAGGCGGAAGTGGCATTCGGAGCATTGCGTACAATAGTAGATGTTTCCAAATTGAAGCCAAGTCAGAAACCGAAGGAGTCTGCGTTAAGTTCAACCTCCGGTATTTCTCTTACCACCTCTTCTGAAAGCCGGAACAGGCAGTTGAATTTTAAAAATGAGATTGACGTAAGGGGAATGAGGGCAGATGAAGCCTTACAGGCTGTAACTTATTTCCTTGATGATGCGGTGCAGTTCAGCGCGTCAAGAGTAAGAATCCTTCATGGCACAGGTCATGGTATACTCAAGACTTTGATAAGAGAGCAATTGAGAGCTAACAATGCGGTTAAAAGTTTTGAGGATGAAGATGTAAGATTCGGAGGAGCCGGAATTACAGTGGTAGATTTGGAATAATGAAAAGCAAATAGTAATTTTGCGTTTCAAAATTTTAATGTGATGGAACGTTTCAAATATACATCGCTCTGGCTATTGCTTGCGGTTGCTTTGATTGTAATAATATCTGTGTCATTTGCCGATGATATATCGATTGGAGACTGGACGGTAAAAAAGGCTCCTATAGCGGAGTTCATTTTTGATGAATCTGATTCATTGGCAAAGGATTCTGTCATTGACAGCGTAGGGAATGTGTATGATCCAAAAACTCAGGTGGTGATTGAAACCGACTCTTTGCCTCAGTCGATTTTCATATTCGGAGATTCGATGACATTTAATCTTGCTTTGCGTCTCGCTCAATATGCCAAACAAAATGGACATGAAATCCATTCTGTAAACTGGGATTCCAGTAATACAAAAGTGTGGGCTGACCATGATACTTTGGCGTATTTTATAGATAAGTATCATCCTACACAAATCTTCATATCGCTTGGTAGTAACGAAATGTATTTCAAAAATCCAGAGACACGTGCTCCATATGTAAAAAGGATTCTTGAAGTTATAGACACTATCCCTTACGTGTGGATCGGACCACCTAACTGGAAGGAGGATACCGGTATCAATGACATGCTTGAACGGATGTGTGCCCGAGGATCATTCTTTCGTTCCGCAGGGATGGAATTCAAGAGAAAGAAAGATAATATCCACCCGACAAGGGAGAGTTCATCAATGTGGATTGACAGTATAATGAGATGGCTGCCGAAATCATCACATCCTTTTGTGGCAGACCTTCCTTCTGATTCTATAGGCAAGGTCAATCCCAATATCATATTTCTTAAAGCGCTCAATAAATAAAAAGGGTATCTTCATGTTGGAAAATTTAATCGATAATTCAGAATTGGTGCTTCATAACATTGCAGGCATGTTCAAATACGATGCTTCTGCGCCGATGTTATTTTCAAGCGGTCTTTTCTGGATACTGTTCCTTTTATTTATACCAGTATATTCTTTACTTAAGAAAAGTAAGGCCAAAATGGTTGTTTTCGTGGTCTTGTTTTCTTTGTATTTTTATTATAAATCAAGTGGCCTGTTCTTTTTGATGCTTTTGGCTACATCATTGATTGATTGGCTGGTGTCGAAGGCTATTGCGAGGACTGAGAATAAATCGGGACGTAAAGTTCTCATGCTTTTCTCTATAATTCTTTCGCTATCCATTCTCGGGTATTTCAAATACGCAAATTTCTTCCTATGGAATTGGAATCAGATGGTGGAGGGTAATTTCCAGCCTCTTGATATTATATTGCCGGTCGGAATCTCTTTTTATACCTTCCAATCGATATCTTATGTGGTGGATGTATACAAAAGAAAAATATCTCCCACAAGGACGTGGCTTGAATATCTGTTCTTTTTATCATTTTTTCCGGCATTGGTGGCAGGTCCTATTGTCAGAGCTGATTATTTTCTTCCTCAACTCGAGAAAAATGAGGAGGCGTCTAAGACGGATATCTATGCCGGATTGTGGTTGATAATAATTGGAATAGTTAAAAAGGCACTCATCGCGGATTATATTTCACAATTTAATGATCTTATTTTTAATGATCCGTCATTGTATACAGGAGTGCAGACGCTGATGGGTGTTTTGGGTTATACGATGCAGATATATTGTGATTTCTCTGGATATTCGGATATGGCAATTGGATTGGCATTAATTATGGGTTTCAGACTTGGTATTAATTTTGATTCACCGTACCAAAGCCGTAATCTTACTGAATTCTGGAGAAGATGGCACATATCTTTGTCTTCATGGCTTCGGGATTATGTATATATACCTTTGGGAGGAAATCGTAAAGGCACCATACGTACTTATGTAAATAATTTCCTTACGATGTTGATTGGTGGCCTATGGCATGGAGCCGCGTGGAAATTTGTTTTCTGGGGAGCTATGCATGGGGTAGGGCTCGCTGTCCATAAAGCGTCAAAGCCGATTCTAAAAAGGATACCTGACAATTTTATAACAATTTTTATTTTTTGGCTAATTACATTCATATATGTATCCTTGTTGTGGGTATTCTTTAGGGCTGCATCTTTTGAGGATTCGGTTTTAATAATAAAAAATATATTTATAGATTTTGATTTTGGTCAGATTCCGCAATTCTTTGAAGCCCGCAAGGTGTGGTGTATTATGATGATTGCACTTATTATTTTTCACTTTGTGCCCCAGCGATGGGCTGACGTATGCCAGCAACTGTTTATAAAAAGTCCATGGATTCTAAAATTACTGGTGTTCCTTGGAGTGGTACAATTAGTAATTGAGTTCATGTCGGAGGAAGTTGCGCCATTCATATATTTCCAGTTCTAAAATTTTTTCAAAAAAAATCAGTGTGGTAATTAACATAGATTCAGCATCATAAAAGCACTTGGCAAAAAATGATGTAATTTTTTTGAAAAATAATTTGCACAGAATTGAAAATTGTTATAACTTTGCAACCGCAAACGAGAAAACAATGTTGTAAAACATAAAACTAAACAAGTTTGAAGTTTTCTTCTTGCAGAAAAGAACAATGACATTTTGCTACCAAGACAAGCAGCGAAGCCCGAAAGGGCAGAGTTGAGAGATACAAGGGAAACGAAAAGTTTCCGTCAAGATTCTTTTAACG
>CAJTPK010000013.1 GCA_910578075.1 uncultured Muribaculaceae bacterium
GAGCACCTGACTCATAATCAGGGAGTCCTTGGTTCAAGCCCAAGTGGGACCACTTCTTAAAAAATCAAGCACTTACACTTAATTGTAGGTGCTTTTTCTTATTCACGGAACTTATTCGGAACTTTTGTTTTCAGATTCTCCTTTTTCGGGTGATTCTTGATTTTTACGCTCCAGTTCCTCTATCTCTCGCCACATCTGCTTTCCTTCCTCGGTCGAACATACATAAGGGTCGTCAATGGCAAACTTAATATCAGCTACGAGTTGTCTAAATGCTTTTATAGGATTCATAATGTTATTTTGCTTCTCTAATGCAAATATAACAGTTATAATTGAGAATGAAAAGAACCATCGCCACAAATGGCAACGGTTCAATCTCATAAGGGGTATAGGGGGTATTTGAACCAACGCCCACATTTTTGTGGGTGTGAGTCTGAATTTTTTTTACTTCGTTTTTTCGCCGATGGTGTAGTTTTGTTTGGTCAGGAAAGTCATATCAGAAATCTTCATAGAAATCCTTTCCGTTATCAACTTTCGTTTTTAGAAATTCAAAACTCTCTCGTATATAATCTGAATCTTCTTTTTTAGGGGAAAGATCTAAAAATTCTCCTGCCACCTCCATTCTCATTTTTATTAATTCATGGTTTTTAATGAATGTTAATGTACGCGGTGATAGAATATATGATGGGCTCACTTCACTACAATCCAGCCCCATTATATATTCAATATGAGCTTCTGCATCGAAATATACCGATTCTTCACAGATGGAGTCGTTTGAAAATTTAAGAAGTAATCGTGAACCTTTGGGAACGTCGGAATGACCCAGTATTGATAAAGTAAACACATAGTCCCTTATTTTATTGTGGGAATATATTACCTTGGTCGTTAACCGCGCCCCTCCATTTATGACTATTGACGAATCTGCTATGCAGATATAGTTATCCGCTGTTGAGGTTTCTGCCACACCATGCGCAGGAATTTCGCCATAACACTGACTAATCGCTACGGCGAGCATCATCATTGCGATTAACTTTTTCATTGTATTTATCTTGTTTATTTAATTTGTGCATTATTGCCGTTCATTATGTCGTCTGGCATCGGTATGCACGTTTGCCGATAAAACAAAAGCGCAGACTTTCGCCATACGCTGTCTTAGCCCACCACAGGCTACAATCTACTATGGGATAAGTCCGCGCCGTATGGCAGACTCCCAATGTAGGTTGTAAAAGCTCTTTCCTTGTTCGAGGTGGTGATTTAGACTGCGATTGAGCTAATATGTAAGGGTGTGAATACCCCAAAGGAATACCACACCGCAAATTTAAGCAGAAATCTCGGAAAGACAAGGGGATTATCTCAGTTTCTTTCAGTCACAATTTAAGAATAACCTGATTTTAGACCAAAATCCATCACTCCACGTCTTCATCGCTGTCCTCATAATTGCTGAAAAGCAAGGAGCGTGTGTCGCTTTCGATGCTCTCCGCTTCGCTCTTAATGTTCTGAATTTCCTCATAGATAGGTTTCAGAAGCATTTCCATGTTGTTGAGGATTTGACCGCCAATGGCATTGGCGAGGTCATCAACTGACTGCTCCGATAGCGTTACCACTATCTCTTTCTTGTTTTTCTCTTGTCTCATAGTCTATTTGAATTTAAGTTTATCATCAGTCCATAGGTCATCAAGTCTACATCGGTATGTGTAAACCCATTCTTCTTTTGATTTTCGGCTCGTCATTGCTGCAATCGAGTTTCGGCTTGCTCTTGGCCGATATGCTATAATATCGGCATCGACTTGCGACATCCCGAACCATAACATCAGACAGAACACGGCATCCTCTCTTGACATTTTCTTCGCTTCATCAAGTTGCGCAGGATATTTTCGAAGTTCCCATGCAAGTTCCCAAGGGGTCTTGTGGGTGCTTTTCTTGCTCTTATATTCATAGCTGAAAATATTAGATTGTTGTTGTTTACTTGATATTGACTTTTGTCGGCAAAATCCTTAACCTTTCGGAGCTATTTTGCTGACTTTCGCCATCAATCTTATTACATTCAGTTGAGGTTTAGAGCCGCAAGCGCAGGTGAACCGCAGTTGTCGATACGAATCCATTCCGGCACTTGCACTTTCGGCATACTCTTGGCAATTGTCTTCTTCAAGTGTTCAAGATTATAGCAACCGTTGGCTGCGGCAACATTATCATCAACTCGTATCTCGACCACACCGGTAATCGGGTCGAATCGGAACTGAATATCAAACCAATTGTCAAAGCTCATAGTTTTATATGTCCACATATTACAAAATTTTATCGTTAGACAATTTTCCATTCTCCATGATAGCCATAGCACTCGCATATTAAATCCCATATCGGCATATCATTCTTGACATAATGCAGAATAATATCATCGAATCCATCACCGTCTTGAATCTGATAGGCTATCTTGTGTGGGTGAAGTGTCAGCTCGCAGACGGTGCTTATATAGACTTCCTTACAGAATCCTTTGAGCATTTCACCCTTTGACTTCCATTCCTCAAATTTGCCGTTATCGGGGAATAGCACGACCTTTCGATTCTTTAAGATTTGGTGCTTGTCGAATCGGTTGAGCCTCTTGTCAAGTGTGAGGTTGAATCCCTGACATCCGCAGGTTGCCCTCGGAATGAAAAGATTCTTTTCGCCTACCCATGTCAATGCCATTGATAGAATGATTGCCGCTTTTGGGGATTCCATCAGCCATATAATCGGCTCGACATCTCCATCGATATTCATTTCCATGCGCTCGACATTTTTCAGAGCCATTTCCTCATCTGCTCTTTTGATAAGGTGACTTCCGAAAAAGCACTGCTCTAAATTGAAGTCGGGATATTGGTCGGACATCACGAAATGAACCCAATTTTGTTGCTTATGATTGCGCTTTCCAGTCGTAGCATTATATCCCAATATTTGACCGCTTCTTATATTCCAATACTGGTCTATTTGCCAAAACACGGTTGACCCTCCATATTTCGCAGATGTTCCTACTCCATATCTCTTGACGGTCAAATCAACAATATTTGGAATCTCCACGCCAGCATAAGCGTCAAATATTGAATGTAGGAATCTGACAAGCGGAGTCTGCTCATAGCCACGCATTGACTTCTTCCATACATCAGTTGATATGTAGCTTGACACGGTGTTTTTCGGTCGTTGAGGTTGAGGTCGGAATCTTGTGTAACTTCTTGAGTTCAGATGTTCATTATCCTTGAAATATTCCCTTGGCTTATATTCATACCTACATTTATCCTGCCTATCACAACGACCGCACACACCATCTGCAATAGGCGTTCCATCGGGATAAAGATAGTTTACAAGAGTCTTTTTGCCACATAGGGGACAAACGGACTTCCTGCTTGAAGTGTCAAGTTGAGGATAGTTTTTGTATAGTTTTCTATTCATACCCTTGAATCTTCGTTTCATTTGTTCCAAATGTTTCAGTGAAACAAATGATATAAATGAAACACGGATTATCCTTATCCATTTATTGATTTGAGGAATCTATTCACCTTTGATGTACTGAATCCAACCGCAGTTGCTATCTCGCGTTGAGGTTTCCCTTGCCGATACATTTCAAGTATTTTTTCCTTGATTGCATCTTCATCAGAATCTGACGCTTCTTTCAAGTGGTCAGATTCCCTGCAAAAACCGATTTGGCGAAGATGCAAATAACTGTCTGGCTCTTGAATCATATCGCATACTATCACATTATCTGCATTATATTCAAAAGGACCATATCGACATTTTATCTGCTTGAGAGACCTGGTCCCAAAGTATTTATCAACATTTCAAAAAATGCGGTTTTCCATAGCGTTCAGACGGAACTGTTGACTGGTACACTCTTAAAAACGAGAACACTGATTTGTGGGAATATTATCAAAAAAGAGATTCAAAGCACAGCTGCACATAAACGTTATATACAAATTGCTTGGCAAAGAGAGCAACCCTTTGATGAAGTTCATCTTCGACTTAAAGAAGTGGTGTCATTTGTTGCTACACTTTTAGCATAAAATAATAGAACCCATGATAAAGTCCTTCTTCTGAGGTATTACGCAGCGTGCAACTATTAGCGAAAAGTTGCAATGTTGCCGTTGAACTTTAGAAACCACTTCGTTTCATCATCTCTCGGATATTGTCAAGAGCTTTCTTTTGCGTCTCATCTTGGATGGCTTTATTCGTCAGTTCCGCGATACGTTTGTTACATTCGGATAAAGCGGACGAAAGGTCTTCAAGATATTTGGTACGAGTATTATTAGGTGAATATAATTGGGCAAAAGCCGCCAGCTTATATTCCGATTCAATACGGTTCTTAATAAAGTTGAGCGATGTGAGTTTGCCAAGGACATCTCCCTTTGAGACAAAGTCGGCTAACTCTCTCATAGGATTCCCTTTTGGAAAAAGAAATCCTATGGCTTTGATGAAGTCGGATTCTGTAATATTGCTACGTTATAAATATTGTTATTCGATACTGCGGAAGCAAGATTGTAGGATACAGATAATGCAGGAAAAACAATTATTGGAATAGTATATCCGATGTAAAGTTCGTATCAATCCCATATGAATATTCGTTTTCAGTCAAGCCTTCAAATGTCAGTATGGTCAAGAATATTGACTTATGAGCCTTGAGCGAGTTTTGCAATCTTGTACGTTTATTTTCAAGAGTTTCAAGATATTTCTTAGAGATGGCAAATCGACCCTTTGTGAACTTTATCTCTATAATATTGATTGCTTTGTCATTGCGATCGATTAGCAAATCTATTTCTGCACCTGGTTGTCTCTCAGAGGGCAGTCCTCGCCATGAACATTCGCTTGTCAACACTCCTTGTATTCCCAATGCTCTTTTTATGAGATGTGTATGTTGTAAACATACCCGCTCAAATGCATGACCACTCCAATTATTATATTTCGATGCACCTTGGATTTTTGACCAATAGTCTTCATCATATAGCGCCTTCTTTGATAGAAACCGGAAATGGAACAATGTGAAGTTGTCTATTAACTGAAATAATGCATTTTTTGTCTTCGAACCAATAGCATTGTAGCGTCGTATGAATCCACTTGATTCAAGTTCCTCCAAATAGATCTTTATCCGACCTGTATCCGGCAGTGATGTCTCACTTATTATTTCTTCGCGGGTCATACCAACTTTTTTGCTGCCAAGTGCAGTAATGATCGCCATATATGGCTCCGGGTTCTTAAACAATGAGGAATATAGCTCCTTGAATTCATCTTTAAGCTTTGCTTCTCTTACAAAAAACAGAGCGTTAATATTGGAAGCAAGACTCTGTCCTCGTTTTAGCAGAGACCAGTAGTAAGGTACTCCTCCCAATATCATATATGCCTCGACTAAAACCTTGCGTGGCATATTGAGCCGCTGAGATTTTGAATACTCCTCACACTCGCTCAATGTAAACGGCCGAAGATATATTTTATCAGAAAGCCTGTTATGTAATCCGCCTTTGTTGTGAAATATCTTTTTTACGATCCACGATGTTGCGGAGCCACATATTATAAGCAGAATGTCCTTCCTCGCAGACGCCCAGCCATTCCAAAAATTTTCAAAGGCTGGGAGAAAACTCGATTTTGGACCGTCCATCCATGGTAGTTCATCAATGAACACAATCTTCTTTCCCTTTGGCAAGCCATTAAGATAATCTGATAATTGACCGAAAGCTTCTATCCAATTCAATGGTATTTTCTTGGCTGTGGCTCCATGCTGTTTCAGCACCATATGGAAATTTTGAAGCTGTGCTTTTGTAGATACATTATAGATTCCTGAATAAGAAAATGAAAATTTACCATCGAATGTTTCCCTTACAAGAAATGTCTTGCCAATGCGCCTCCTCCCATATATTGCTATAAATTCTGACCTGTCCGATTTATACGCATCGGTAAGTGCCATTACCTCCTCTTTTCGTCCAATCAACATATCTTAGTCTGTTATTACTGTTCAACATGTGCAAAATTACAAAATACCATTTACATCACAAGACGGAATCGCGATTTTTTTTTAAGATTCCGTCGCTTGATGTATTTAACATTCGATTTATAGGTTTGCTCCAAAGAGTTTTCCGATAGCCACTTTAGGACATAACTCGATAAATAGGAAGAACACCTGTTGAACATCAGTTGACAGCCTCAGATGAGTATCTTCATAATGGTTGTCTGGTTTGGTTAGGGCAATATATATACCCGCTAAACCATAAACCTATATATAGTGCTGGGGAAAAGAAAAAACAGAAGCGTTATCCCAAAGATGGCACGATGAATATTTTCTCATTAAACGACTGCATCATAGCCGGGGTGACATTGGAAATGTATCCGGCGAGAAGGGACGACACTTCCGATGTGGCGTGACCTACGGCATAGTCCATGTAGGCTATCATCACTCCATGGTGAGCCAACGCTGAAATGAATGAGTTTCTGGCGTATTGAGGAGTGACGCATTGGATGCCTAGCGATTCGCATACATCTTTGATGTTCTTGGAGATGCGACTGTTGAAGTCGTGAACACGAATTGCTTTCTGTTCATCAGTGACAGCGTTTAGGAAGATGTCAGGGAAAACGAGTTCACCCGGGCTATATGGAGAGGCGTATTCATCAATCAGGGTACGCAACTGTGGAATAATCGGCACACATGTCTCATCAAGCTGCTTGCCGACCGGTTTGTTTGCACGGTCAATCTTGGAACGGATAAATACAAACTGAGGAAACTCCTTGTCGGGGGATGCAAGCCAATATTCCCATAACTTTAATACTTCCTCTACGGTCAATGCGTTAATCCTGTGCCGATTCCGGCATGGATGAGTCCTTTGAAGTTAGGCGCGGACATAGTGTGTCCGTCCTTATATGCCTGATTGAACACGGCACGAGTGGCACGGAGGATCATCATCTTCGTGTCAAGGGAAAGCGGCTGGTCAGTGCCGTTTCGAGCCTTCTGCTTATCCAGCCATTTAGAGAATTGCGTGATTATGGCCGTGTCAACAGCAGTCCAACATTCAATGCATTTCATTGGAAGTTGAAACAATAGCTCTGGCTACTTTATTTCGGGCAGTTTCAATAACTGCGACAGCCTGTCGCAGTATTTCATTATATTCTGATTCGCTTGAAAGCGAGATTATTGTTTCCATATGCAGAATTAGCAAATTCTTCTGATTTTCAGAATTAATCGCCATCAATCAAGGAGGTTGACCAATTCTTTCTTGATGCCCTCATTAATGTCTCGGTGACCACAGAAACAGACGCGAGTGCTATAAAAATTACTATAAAAAATATTGAAGTCACGTAGAAATCCGTTATATTGGGAGTGGTTTATGTTTCCGTCGGACTTGAACCCTGTGGAGAAGGCGGCCGGAAATAAAGATAAGGCATTGAAAAATGATGATGCCTTCGGGTGTGCGAGAAGTGCCCATTTCCGGGATTTCAAAAATCATCATTCTGAATATCATTCACTTAACCACAAACACATAATACACTTATAGTCTGTCTCATAAAAAATGAGTTTTAAGGAGGACGGACTCTTAACTAAATAATAGTTGATAAACAATGGAGGAGACTCTTTCATTCGTACTGGAAATGATAGGCACCATCGCTTGTGCCATTTCCGGTATCCGCCTTGCGGCTACAAAAAATTTCGATTGGTTCGGAGCCTACATCGTAGGGCTGGTGACTGCCATCGGTGGCGGCACACTCCGCGATTTGCTTCTCGACATCCCCGTGTTTTGGATGCACAACGGGTGGTATCTCGGCGTGACGGCGCTTTCGCTACTTGCCGTGATATTGTTCCGCAATCTTCTTGTAAGCAAAGACAGGATGCTCTTTCTTTTCGACAGCATCGGTCTCGCGATGTTCACAGTAATCGGTATCGACAAGACATTGACAATCGGGCTGCATATGTGGGTGGCTATCGTCATGGGAACAATCACCGGAGCCTTCGGCGGTGTCATCCGCGACATATTAATCAACGAGGTTCCTCTCGTTTTCCGCAAGGATATATACGCCACCGCCTGCTTGATGGGAGGCATCGTCTACTGGCTAATCTACGCCTCTACAACAGCAGCCTACGTGGCACCTATCTCTTGCGCCGTTACAATCATCCTGCTGCGCTATCTCACCCTAAGATACAACCTATCCCTCCCCATTCTCTCACAGAAGCCACGATCCAATCCTTTGCCACCGTCAAAATCGAGTAAAAACGGGGAGTAATCTTCAACTCCAAGGCATCTAAATGATAAAAACGCGGCTGCAAGGATGCGGCCGCGTTCTTATAGTAAGGAGTTTTAACCTTGGTTATCAATATATCACAGTCTCTGTGCAGGAAGCCTTTACTTTCTGGCTACCGATCGTAAATTCAAACTCACCTTTCTCCAGAATCCACTGTCCATCGTAATTCACGAAAGCCAGATCTCGCGCCGGAATACTGAAACTTACCCTCTTGGATTCACCGGGCTTAAGATTTACCTTGTCGAAACCACGTACACGCAGCACATCGGGAGTTATGGAAGCCACAAGATCGCTGCTGTAGAAAATGATACCTTCCTTGCCTTCTACCTTGCCGGTATTCTTGACATCCACGGATACGGTAACAACATCGGACGGTGCGAACTCAGTCTTGTCTACCGTTATACCGCTGTATTCAAAAGAGGTGTAACTCATGCCGAAACCGAAAGGCCACTGCACGTCAATGTCCGCACTGTAGTTGTACGCACCCTCCATAGTCTTGACAGTCTCGCACGGTTTGTGGTCGTAGAATGCTATGGCATTATGCCAGCGGGGATAAGTATAAGGTAGCTTACCACTGAAATTCCGTTTGCCAGATATGAGAAGCGCCAAGGCGTCTCCTCCATAGTTGCCGGGAAGGAGCACGTCGACCACAGCCTTCGCCAGCGGTTCTATCTCGCGAATGATGCGCGGACGGCCCTCGTTGAGCACAAGGATAATCGGTTTACCAGTCTCGGCAAGTGCCTTGACAAGCTGCTGTTGCTCGGGTTGAAGCGCGAGGTCGTTGATGTTGCCCGGAGTCTCGCAATACGAGTTCTCACCCACACAAGCCACAATCACATCCACACCCCGGGCCGCAGCCACAGCCTGTTGAATGCGAACATTCTTCACTTCCTCCCACCGGCCATAGTCCGGCACATAGTCCATGCCCTGCTCCAGCACCACGTTTGAAGCTCCATATTCGTTGCACAGAGCCTCATAGATGGTGTTGTACTGGCTGTGGAATTTCGGATCATCCGATCCCTGCCAAGTGTAGCTCCATCCACCATTCAGGCTCCGCATGGAGTTGGCATTGGGTCCGGTGACAAGAATACGCTTGCCTTGAGGCAGTGGAAGAATATTGTCCTCGTTCTTGAGAAGCACTTCACTTTCCACTGCAAGATCAAGAGCCTTCTGAGCGTGCTCTGCACTTGCGAACAACGGATAATCCGCAGGCTTAGTTGAAGGCATGTCAAAGAGACCGAGACGGAACTTCAAGCGCAGGATGCGCTCCACTGCGTCGTCTATGCGATCCTTCTTTACCTTCCCTTCCTCCACAAGCTCCTTGAGCAGTGTGCAGAACTCTGTGTCGTAAGGAGTCATCGACATGTCGATGCCGGCATTTATGGCGAGCATGATCGCCTCCTTATAATCGGCGGCGGCATGGTCACGCTTCCAGATATTGTGGATGTCAGCCCAGTCGGTAACAATCATGCCATCCCAGTTCAGACCCTCCTTGAGCCATCCGGTAAGCATCTCCTTGTTTGCATGGAACGGCAGACCCTTGTTGACTCCGGAATTGACCATCACAGAAAGAGCGCCAGCCTCGATAGCCATCTTGTAAGGTTGAAAATATTTCTCGAGCATATCCTGATCGGTCACAGACGACGGTGTGCGGTCCTTACCGCTTACCGGATTACCATAAGCCATAAAATGCTTGAGACAGGCAGCCACATTGCGTGGTCCCACATGGTTGGGATCCTCTCCCTGGTAGCCCTTCACCATTTCCACAGCCATTGCGCCATTGATGAAAGGATCTTCGCCAAACGACTCCCAGATGCGGCTCCAGGCCGGATTACGACCGAGGTCCATCACCGGGTTGTAGACCCAAGGAATATTGCAGGCACGGGTCTCATAGGCACATATGGCGGCTCCCTCGCGCACGAGCTGTCGGTTGAGCGATGCAGCCATGTTAATTTCCTGTGGGAAGATAGTGCCTCCGGTGGTGTAGGTTGTGCCATGATTCTGATCCACCCCGTAAATGTCCGGAATGCCGATATACTTCATCGACGCCTGCTGAATGCCATTGATTATCTCATACCATACATCAGGTGACTGCGCTTCACCCATCGGAGTGTTGAGAATGGAACCTACGCGGTATTTCTCAATCGCATCTTTAAGTTTCGCGCTGTCGAGCACCGGTCGTCCGTCTACCAGCGAGTCAGTCATCACCATATCAATAGTGAGTTCACACATCTGCCCTATCTTATCATCGAGCGACATGCCAGCCATCACCTTCTTGATTTTAGCCTCGATGTCGCTGTCAACAGGAATCGCCGGCTCCACTGTAGTTTTTTGATTGGCACATCCTACGGAAATCACCGTGAGCGCCATCAGTAAGAGTCTTTTCATTTAAGCTTGAATTTTATGGTTTTGCGTATATCTCCGGAAGAGGCACCGATTTTCGCAATGAAAACACCCGGCTCGGCTACCCATTCATGCCTTTCGGCATCGAAATATGAGAGATCGTCCTTATTAAGTGAAAAACGCACCGTTTTCGATTCTCCAGGCTGAAGGAAAACCTTCTGAAATCCCTTGAGTTCCTTATCCGGACGAATGACGCTGCTTTTCGGATCGGAAATGTAGAGCTGTATGGTCTCCGCACCGGCTGTCCTCCCGGTGTTGGAGACATCAAGCGATATGGAGATAGTATCGGAATCCGTCATCACGCTCTTGTCTGCCACAGGGTTACCGTAGGTAAATTCAGTAAAACTCAGGCCATGTCCGAACGGAAACAGAGGCTTAACTTTCTTAGTGTCCGCCCATCTGTAACCGACAAGGATACCCTCCTTATATTCCAGGTCTACAATCGGAGAGTCCACTCTCTTCACCCCGGGATATGCTCCCAGAGCATGAGCTCCGACATCTTTGAGACGTACCGGGAATGTCATAGGCAGTTTTCCTGAAGGATTCACATCCCCCGTGAGTACAGAAGCAATGGCATTGCCTGCCTCAGAGCCGAGAAACCAAGCCTGTACAATGGCAGGCACCTCGCCAACCCAAGGCATAGCCACGGCATTACCTGAAACGTTGACCACCACAAGATTGGGATTTGCCTTTGCGAGTGCCTCGATTAGCGCGTCCTGTCCGTACGGAAGTCCGAGTCCAGATCTGTCGGAATCCTCACAATCCTGACCCGCGGCCTTGTTGAGACCACCTACAAATATAACGTAATCGGAATTCCTCGCCAGATCCACAGCCTCAGCCATGAGTGCTTCTGGCGAACGGTCATCACGCAGATCCTGTCCTGTGGTCACACCGTTGTATTCCCCGGTCGGATCACCGACATATCCACGTGCATAGCTCACATCCGCAATTCCTTGCAGACGCCGTTTCAACCCCTCGAGCGGTGACACTTCGTGCCTAACCTTAAGCGACGAGCTGCCACCTCCCACTGTCATCATCTTCACCGCGTTCTCGCCTATCACTGCCACTTTCTTGGGAGTCGAAAGGTCGAGAGGAAGCAAGCTGCGGTCGTTTTTAAGAAGCACTATTCCCTCCTCTCCAATCTTACGTGCCGCCTCTAAATGTTCCGGTGAATTGAACGAGCCAAACGGGCGGTTGCGGTCCATGGTGGTGCGGAATGCAAGACGCAGAATTCGGTGCACCTTGTCGTCAAGTTCTTCCGTTCCCACCTCTCCCTTACGGATTTTATCAAGATACGGGTTAGCGAGATAATAGTTGTCGTATGCATTGCTGGCACCGTTGCTCAGACCATTGGTCCAGCTACCAAACTCCATGTCAAGACCGTTATGGATTGCCTGATCAGTGTCGTGTGTGCCGCCCCAGTCGGAAACCACTGCTCCGTCAAAACCCCACTCCCCTTTCAAGATATCATTGAGAAGATATTGGTTATGGCAAGCGTGCTGGTCCTTGTAAAGATTGTAGCTTCCCATAATTGTCCAGGCTTTGCCTTCCTGCACAGCTTTCTTGAAGGCAGGAAGATATATCTCGTATAGAGTGCGGTTGTCAACCACCACATTGGTCGTGTGCCGGTTCACCTCATTGTTATTGAGAGCGAAGTGCTTGAGACAGACAGCCACGCCATTGTCCTGTACCCCTTTGATGTATGGCACTACCATCTCGCCGGCAAGATATGGGTCCTCCCCCATATACTCGAAGTTGCGACCGTTGAGCGGAGTGCGGTATATGTTCACACCCGGACCAAGCAGAATGTCTTTCTTTCGGTAGCGCGCCTCCTCGCCGATGCTTTTGCCGTATAACAACGACATATCGGGGTTCCAGGTGGCGGCCAGGCAGGTAAGCGCAGGAAACGCCGTACACGAGTCATTGGTCCACTTTGCCTGCTCCCACTCATCCCACATCACTTCGGGGCGTATGCCGTGAGGACCGTCTGTGGTCCAGAACTCCGGAATTCCGAGCCTGGGCACTCCGGCGGAGGAAAATTTAGACTGGGCGTGAAGCATCGCCACCTTTTCTTCGGTGGTCATTCTGCCAAGAGCGTCCTCCACCCGTTCCTCGATAGGACGGCTATCGTCAAGATAGACCGGAATGGCGCCCATGACGGGTATTATCGCACACGCCGCAATTGCTGATAATATATATTTCTTCATTGCTGTAGTTTTTTTGGAATTCACGATTGATTCCGGCGATACAACGCTCAGCGCTGCTTGTCAGGATGCGGATTGAGTCCCATTGAGCTGATGTAGGACACCTGCGGAGTGCAGTTGTCAAACCTGCAGCTGTCAATGAATTTATCGAGAGCAACCTGTGCCTTGACACGGTCGGGGGCAGCCTCGCGGATCTCGGCAAAGGTAGCATGAGCGCCTTCCCCGAATTTGAGTATCTCCTCCCATTCCTCAGGCATGGTGATTCCAACCATACAACTGCCGTCTCGCTTCTTGTAGGGCCAGAATGTATAGCCTATATTGTTCTCCTTCATTGTCTTCACAAAATCTGCCTGCCACTCGTCAGAGTTATGCCCGATCTCGCCCATATACATCGGGAGTCCGCTCTTGTTGCGGAAGTCGATATATGAACGGATTGCTTCAGGTGTAGGTGCGCCTCCGTAACGATGACATGTGTACATTACCTGGGAACCGAAATCCACACCTTCAAGAGGTCTGAAGTTGCTGTTCCACTGTGGGGCACCAATCAGGATGATATGGTCGGGATCAACTTTCCGGATAGCCTCCACACCCTTCTTGTAGACATCCACAAGCCGGGCGTTGAGAGAATCCTGGACAGCTTCGAAATAAGTTGCCACAGGCTCGTTGAGCAGTTCATAACCCAGAATAGTCGGTTCGCACTTATAGCGGTCCGCTATTCGGGTCCATATATCGCAGAATTGCTGTTGGCTCTTTTCGCTCTCCATAAGCCACGGGTAGCCGTAAGAGTCATCGATGTTGTCACCGGTCTGTCCCCCGGGAGCATCGTGCATATCAAGAATCAGATAAAGATTGTTGGCCTTGCACCAGCTCACCACACTGTCTACCCGGGCGAATCCATCCTGCGATGAAGATAGTCCCATATAGTCCTCATCGGTGAAAAGCTTGTAGTGGAACGGGAGCCTGATTGTATTGGCACCGGTAGACGCGATGTAATCGATGTCTGCCTTGGTTATATAGTTGTCCTTGAACTTCGTCCAGAACTCCGCAGCCTTGTCAGGACCGACCAGCTTACAGATCACGTCATTGATCTGGCGGGGCGCGTTCATACGTTGGAATCCGAACATATAACCTTCTGGATTCAGCCAATTGCCGAGGTTGGTGCCCGTGATGTACAGTTTGCTGCCGTCAGGCTTGATCAGATCATGACCATCGACCTTGACAAACTGATCCTGCATCCGAGCCTCCTTCTCCTTATTTGAGCAACCGGCACCCCCGGCGGCAAGCCCAAGCAGGCCTGCCATACCGAGGGTGAGGGAAATAAGTCTTTTCATAATGCTTAAGAATTATGAAATTTATTATCAATCACGATGTTCCTGCACGATGATGTCCTTGACTGTGACCTTGGTGTCAGCGGGATTGCCGCCGAAGTCAAAGACTATACTCATCTTCGACATGTCTATACCCGGGATGTCCACCCACTTGTAAGTAACATCATCATATTCCGGCACCTCCACACGGTCGGCCATATAGAACACGTTGTCGTCGCCGTTGAGCACACACTTGAAAGTCACACCAGGAAGGGGTTTTGTGGAATAGAAAGTGACGCGGAAGTCATACCTCTTATCGGCAGAAGTCGCGATATCAGTGTGCATCTTGAACTGTGCCTGCCACTGGTCTGACGTTGCCTCCGGGAGGTCGAGAGTCCATGAATTTCCATCTTCTGTCATTTTCGGATCTGCAATCTGCGCCCAGTTCGGAGCATAGAAGAATTCAGTGGTGAACGTGCAACCTTTGAAAAGGTTGTCGGCACTGTTGACATCAACCCATGTCACGGGTTTCTCCGGCTCGTCAGGTTCGGTAGGAATCACTGTGCCGTCATCGTCGGAATGCTTCTTTATCACGATATTGGAGATCACGAATTCTGTATCAGGATAACCGGCAAAATCAAACGCAATCTTCAGTGTTCCGTCGAAGCCGGGGAGATCCGTGAAATAATAGCAGGAACCATCAGCCTTGAATTCAATCTGCTTGTCACCGTTGAGCGATACTCCGTCGTCTCCATCTTTCTGCACCTTCACCGTCACCTTTGCATCGGTAGGACAATCGATGAAGCATGAGAAGTCGTAGGTCTCGCCTGCCGAGAGCTGAATGTCGGTGCCGACATGCACCTGACCCTTCCACTGGTCATTACCCATTTCTGAAGGTGTCTTGACGGTTATCTTGTCGTTGGTCACCTCGCATACAGCAGGCTCAAGACCTCCGTTCCAGTCAGATCCGGAGAACCATGTGCTCTGGAGCGTCACATTTGCAGTCTTCCATAGGTTGAACTCGCTGTCATATTTGAAGCCCTTGAAAGTAGTGTCCTCAGCTTTAGGAGCGATTATGTATTGCCAGGATATCCCTTCGAGATCCTGCACAAGAGTGATTTCACTCTTGCTGAAATTCACGATCCTGTATTTAGGATTGGCGAAAGCAGCTTCCGAAGGCACATAAGGGAACGGTGTGTGCGGTGGAAGGGTGAGATACAGGTTGGCACCTTCGGGCACGAGGGCGAAAGTAGTCACCATTTCTGTAGCGTTCACACGGAAGTCCTGACCGTTACCAGGGTTATTCACCTCATATCCGGGCAGGGAGTGAATACCGGTATTGGCATAGAAAGTGCCGGCGCTTCCGGGGTTGAAATTGTATGATCCGGAAGTTTCGGAATCTGTGTAGGCAAAAGTCAGTATATTGTCATAGACACCTTCAGCTTCCTTGCATCCGGGCTCGCCGTTCCACCATCCCGATGGGTTGTCAGGACCCTCACCGCAAGCCATGTGACCCTGTTTTGTACCGTCAACAGCCCATTCCTTCGACGAGTTGTCAGTGAGACCACGCATATAGGGAGTAAAATCGAAGATTGTCTTGTCGACATGAATGGTTCCGGTAACCGTACCATCCGACACACCATTTGCATTGCCCACTTTCATCTCCACCGGATAGTCACCGGCTATTGTAATCAGATCACGATATGTGAGTGCAGTCGAGGGACGCTGGCTGCCGTTGACATACCATATCGGATATACGCCGGTAGCCGTAGCGCCATTCTTGTCAAGAATATTGAGCTCCACGTTGTTGAGGTCATCTACAGATACGCCTATCTGATAGTCGGAAGCCTGCGGAATGCCGTTGATCGACGGCTCGAAGATTTCTTCCTGGGTACAGGCACTCAGGGCGAGGATCGCACCTACCGCAATGCTGTTCCTTATTATTATATTTGATTTTTTCATTACGTTCTTCTTGATAAGGTTTACTTAATTGCTGAAATACTGGTCGTTCTGTTTGAGAGTTCCGTGGCAGACATCGATTTCCGACTGCGGGAAGGGGAGATATTTCTTGTTGTCGGTATAGTTGCCGGTACGGTCATCTGGAATTTCATTTCCTTTCACGAGTAGCGACTTGGCAAGATCAGTGCGGATAAGATCCCAGTAGCGTTTACCCTCGCCGAGGAATTCCCATGCACGTTCCTGAATAATGTTATCGAGCGTTGCCGGAACGGACTCGAGTCCGGCACGTTTACGCACACGGTCGAGATAATCCTGCTTATTAGGAGAGCCGAGTTCAGCGGCGTTGAGCAGCACCTCAGAAAAACGGTAAAGGCGCAGGTTATTGTTGTAGTTAAGGATTGCATCAGCGATCTGGCCAGCGTTTCCTCCGATCCTGCCTGCATATTTGCCGAGGAAGTAGCCTGTATCCTGATAACCCGGAGTATAGGTTCCCTCACCCGGTTCCCAGATGGAGACATCACGACGCTTGTCGGCGGGATCGTATGAATCGAATGTGGATTTGCGCACAGTGCAGAATCCCCAGCCTGTGTTGTCATGGATACCATCGGTGCTCTTGTAGCCACGCGGCAGGATCATGCCCGGCACCACGGTGCCTCCGCAGGTTCCACCCCAGTCCCAGTTGCGGTTGGCGAGATAATCACTATAGTTGATCTCGAATACCGACTCGCGGCACCATTCGCCACTCACTTCCCAAATGGCGGCAAAATCGTCCATCAGGTCATATTTGGTGGAGGTAATGATCTCCTCCATATATTTGAGAGCTGTAGGGTAACGCGACTGGTCTCGCTGATACATCACAACCTCGGTATACAGCATGTATACGAAGTGTTTGGTGACACGTCCGAGCTCGCTGCCCTCACATTTTTCCGGAAGGTTATCAGCGGCAATCACTTTCTCAAGATCCGCGATAATGAAACCATAAACCTCATCGGCAGTATATTGGACACCGAGGAAGTCGCCCGTGAGATTCTTGTCGTAATATACGATGTTGCCCCACCAGTGCCATAGATGGTTATAGTAGAATGCACGGAGCGCGAGAACTTCCGATTCATAGCGGGCACGGCTTTCAAGTTCCTGCTGATTGGAAGGCTGCCAGAAGTCGAACATATAGTGGATGGCATCGTTGCAACGCTTCACACCCGAATAAGCATTGGAATAGTTGGTATCGAGCACGATGGTGGCAGTAGTCTCGAAGTTGAACACAGACTTCCACTGATTCATGTCGTTCACATCGCCTCCACCGGGGAAGCATTGGTCGGCAAGCACCTCAGGATAGATATTGATACCGGTGTAGTTGTTCGCGTAATCAAACCAGTGAAGAGGATCGTAAGCCGCCACCACCGACTGGAATATATTGGCTTCGTTGGTATAGTAGTCCTCGATGGGGTCCTGAGTGTTGTTTGTTATATCCAGCCATTCCGAGCCGCAGGATGTAAGACCTGCGCCTATAGCTGCGATGGCTGCGTATGATATATATTTCGTTAATTTCATTGCTGTAATGGTTTAATAAAAATAAAGGTTACTGTCAAATCTGCACATTGAAGCCGATGGTGAAAGTGCGGGCTTCAGGATAGTTGCCGTAATCGATACCTATATTGGTACCGTCGCCCACCTCGGGAGTGAAACCACGGTATTTGGTTGCTGTGAACAGATTCTCGCCCATCACGAAGAAGCGGATATTGCTGAATCCTATCTTCTTGACGATATTGTAAGGCAAGGTGTAGGAGAGTGTCAGGTTGGCACAGCGCAGATAGGCTCCGCTCTTAACGTACAGGTCAGAGCTCTGCCAGTTGCGGGCATCACCGAGGCGGTAGATTGGAATTGTGTTGGATGTTCCTTCGCCTGTCCAGCGGTTGAGCATCCATTTCGGCATATTCTTTGCCGGAGTGTCGCCACGGAGTGAGGCATCATAGATCTGGTTGCCCCAGACGCCCTGGAAATAAGCGGTGAGCTGGAACCCTTTCCATCCTAAGCCGACATTGAAGCCGTATGTCCAGTCCGGTAAACCTTTACCGATCTTGGTGCGGTCGTCTGCATTGATGGTGCCGTCGCCGTTTGTGTCAAGGAAGATTACATCGCCGGGAGTAGCATACCATGAGGTCTGACCGGAAGTGAGACCATATTTTGCATTGTATGCGTCAGCCTCTGCCTGGTTCTGGATTATACCGCCGGTCTTGTAGCCATAGAAGAATGGGAATACCTCGCCATTCATCGAGCGGGCGATGTCGCCTGCCGTTGCATTCGATACCTCTGAACGCCATCCGTCTGCGTTACCAAGATTCACAAGCTTATTCTTGACATAGGATAGGTTACCTCCGAGATTGACCACCCATTCGCCGAATGTATGAACCCAGCGGAGATCCATCTCTACACCGGTATTGTCCATTGTGCCGACATTGCCTATAGGCTTTGATTCTCCAACATAAGTAGGAATCATCATGGTCATGAGCATACCAGTAGTGCGCTTCTTGTACCAGTCTATTGTAAACTGCAGTGAATTATCGAAGAAGCCTAAGTCAAGACCCACGTCAGTCTGTGTGGATTCCTCCCATTTAAGGTCAGGGTTTGGAAGACCTGATGCCTTGGATCCAAACGTCTGGCTGGATCCTTCAGGACCGAAGTAATAGTTGTTGTTTCCCGTGGTCAGCACAGTGTACGCGAAATCACCGATTGCCTCGTTACCGTTCTTACCCCATGAGAAACGCACTTTCGTGTTGCTCCACCATTGCGGACGGGATTCGAGGAATTTCTCGCTGGTCGGATTCCAACCTAAGGAGAAAGATGGAAAAGTTGCCCATTTATTGTTTGCACCGAATCTGGAGCTACCGTCACGTCTTACAGTGACCTGAGCCATGTAGCGACCGTCATAGTCATAGGATGCACGACCGAAATAAGAGAGGAGCTTAGGCCATGCAGAATTCGGGCCGGCGTCACCTGTACGGTTTCCGCCATCTTCCTCACCGGGACGGCCCTGAGCCACGGTCACCCAAGGTTTCGCGAAATTATAGAGCTTGTTGGCGGAGGCATTGATCCACCATCCAGTGCCCTGCTTTGCAGATTGTCCGAGCACTACGTTTACATGATGGTCACCGAAAGCCTTATCGTAAGTGATCAGGTTCTCAAGCTGCCATGTCCAGCCACGATTTGAAGATGAAGATGCTGAGGCATGGATAGCATCGGTATTGCTAAGGTTGCTGTAGTAGTTAGGTTCGGTATGGCTGTCGCTTCCCCAGAATGCGAGGTCTCCGCCAAAGCTGATACGATATTTGATAGCGTCCCAGATCTGGAGCTCTCCGACAAAGTTGGTCACAACCTTGTGGCTCCAGTTCTTGGCAGAGGGGAAAGACCATCCGTAGAAGGGGTTGGTAAGCTCCTGGTATCCTCCGCCGAAAGCCTCCGGCACAGTATATAGATTTCCGTTGGCATCATAACGGGGCACATATTTGTCATTGCCGGCGTAGTAATTGAGCTGATGATTATACTCATCCGAACCGGGAGCCAGAGTCGGGGTAAGCATCGGTGACATACCGAGTGCATTTGTGATTGCTCCTCCATAATATCCTCCTCCGCCGCCGAAGCCTTTGGAGTGGATACGTGCATAGGAGACGTTCGTGGTCAGGACAAATTTGTTGAGGTAGTTGCGTTTCTCAGACTCGTCAAACAAGGTGTATATATTGTTGGCGCGGAGAGTGAGACGGTTGTAGTTCGATTGGTCGTAGTTACCACCTATGATACCTTCCTGATCATAGTATCCGAAAGATAGGAAATAGTTTACCTTTTCGCTTGCTCCCGACACCGATATCTGGTGATTCATCACCGGAGCGTTGTCGTTGAATATAGCCTTCTGCCAATCGAATCCCTGACCATAGCTGTAAGGGTTGCCATATGGAGCGGGCTGCCCCGTGTTCAGATAAGCCTCGTTTTTAAGAAGCGCATATTCAGTAGCGTTGAGGATATCTATCGATTTCAGTTTTGACTGCCATCCATAGGAAAAATCGTAAGTAATTCTGGCACGGCCTTTCACGCCCTTCTTGGTTGTGACAAGAATTACACCGTTGGCTGCACGCGCACCATAGACAGCACCGGAGGCAGCATCCTTGAGGACCTCGATCGACTGTATATCCTGAGGGTTCAGATAGTCAATGCCACCGTCGATAGCCATTCCGTCAACAATATAGAGAGGATTTGAATTGTTGATGGTGCCGACACCGCGCACTCGTATCTGAGCCTGCGATCCGGGCTGACCATTGGCTGTGGTTGCCGTCACACCGGCAGCCACGCCCTTAAGGGCGTTGGCGACATTGACAGGAAGTGTCTGCTCAAGAGTCTCCTCTCCGACTTTGGAAATTGCTGCCGTCACGACGCTTTTCTTCTGCACGCCGTAGCCTACCACAACGAGATCGTCGAGAATCTGGGAGTCTTCAATAAGATGGATTTCGAAATTATCGCCCCCTGACTTAACTTTCACTTCCTGCGGAGTGTATCCTACATAGGAGATTAAAAGTGTGGAGCCGACAGGTGCTTTTAGGGAGAATTTTCCATCAGCATCTGTGGAGGCACCCTTGGAGGTACCTTTCACTGAGATTATCGCTCCAATCAGCGGTTCTCCGTCTGAATTGTTGACCACCGTACCGGTCACGCTGACTTCCTGTGCATATAGCCCCAGGCTCGTCAGAAGAGCGATGATAAATAAGGTTAACTTTTTCATCTGCAATAGTTTTTAGATATAGTGTTGAGTTGATCTTAGTAGTATTGGGGTTCAGAATTTATTTCACTGCTTTTGAAATATTCTTACGTAGTCCACAATCATGGAAACCGGCAACGCTGACTCATCGACACCTTTGTATCCACCCCAGTCGCCGCCCCATGCGAGGTTCAGTATAGGATAGAATGCATAGTGGAATGGCCAGGAGTCATGGTCTGCTCCCATAGCTGCTTTTGTAGCCCTGAGCTGCACCTTGCCATCGACATAGGTGACAATCTCATCCGGTGTCCACTCGCATGCATAAACGTGGAAGGAACCTTCTGCTCCCGCGCATTTCATCTCATGGGTTTTCTGAGTGCCTTGGGTGTGGTTGTAGTTGCCGGTGTGAAGAGATGAAGAGACGAAATCAGGATTTGCGCCGACCTCTTCCATGATGTCGATCTCGCCGCAATATGGCCAGGGATTCTTACTCCAGTCTACATTGCTTGGCATCATCCAGAATGCCGGCCAGGTGCCCTTCCCCTTGGGGAGATTGATGCGTGCTTCAAAATATCCGTATGTCCATCCTGTTGAGGGACGCGCATTCATGCGACCGGAGTAGACTTTCCCATCCTTGCCTTTGAAACAGTTTATATAAAGGAATCCGTCCTTGACCTCAAGAGTGCGTTTTCCATCCACTTCCTTTGAGGTGTAGGTCTGTAACTCGTTGTTGACGTGTCCCGGTGCCCAATTCTCAATTGTCCAGTCACTGCTTGGCACGGATCCTGTGTTGAATTCATCGCTCCAAACCAGTGTGTAGCCAGCAGGCGTATTCACTTTGTCGGAAAGTTGCGTTACGGTTAGCTCCGTGCGCTCTTCTCCGTATACAAGTGTGAGAGTAGCCGTGCGGGTCTCGTTGCCATCATTTGCAGCAGCCTTCACCGTCACATCGCTCTCTCCCTTACTCCCTTTGGCAGGGGTAGCGGTAAGCCAGGCTTCGGAGCTTGTCAACTCCCATTCCACATTGGAAGTCACCCGGATTGAGGCAGATGACTCCTGACCACCGAATGTAAGTGATTTTGTAGAGAAAAATGCGTTGGCTGCTATTCCTTGTCTCACAGGAACGGACTTGAATACTTGTCCTGCCGCCGAAAGATTGATATTGGCGCTCCTTTCATCAAGACCGGTATTGGCAGTAATTTTTACATTAATTATAGAGGTCCTGTTTTTCAAGCCCCCTGATGGCTGTACGGATATCCAGTCGGCGTCAGCTGCCACAGCCCAGTCCCGGTCGGCTGTCACCGATAATTCAAGTACCGTTGCTTCGTGTCCTGCCACAAGCTGTTCGGGCGACACCGTAACCTTGACTGTGGACACGTCCGGAATATCAGGTGTGTTATTGTCGCTCCCACAAGAAGAGAAAGCCGGGGTTACCAGCACTGCCGACATACAGATGCTTAGAAAGGTTGCTCTTTTCATTGCTGTTATTTCTGAGTTATTAATTCAATATCCAGGGTTGATACATAAACCCAGGTGCAAAATTAATCACTCATATCAGCAGATAAAATGTAGTAACCCGGAATGTAAGTTTATTTATTCATAAGATACTTATTATCAGATATGTAATTTTACACTTTTGTAAGTTTTTCTTTGAGGGTCAGGACTGATATTTGCCCAATGACTTTACGGCGTCAGCGAATCTATCCTTTGCAATAATAGCCTTGTTACGCATCTTAAGGCGATAGTTATAGACAGTCTGAGGGGAGCAGTGCAGGAGAGCCGCTATCTTCACGGAGTCAGAGATACCGAGGCGCACCAGCGCATAGATTCTAAGCTCGGTGTTCAATTCACCCGCATTGACAACAAGCTGCTCCTCCGGGCGGAGCAGTTTATTGAAATCGTTGACAAAGTCGGGATATATATTGAGAAACAGGCTATCGAAACTCTTGTAGAAATCTTTCAATTCCCGGTTTGAATATAAAGCGGCAATCACCTCTTCCTTCAGCTCTTTCCATTTCTCTGCTTTCACAAACTTGAGGATATCCTTGCGGTATTTCTCAAATCGCTCTATATATGACGAACACAAAGCGAAGGTGGCACCGATACACTCCTCTTTCACATAGTTCGCCTCACGCAACGTCATCGATATTTCCTCATTATGGGTGTTGGCAGCCTGCAGGTTGGCGATCAGTTTATCACGTTCCGCCTTGTTGCGCGTGATTTCATTCATATTTTTCGTAAGCTCCTGATTTGCCTCCTCAAGCTTAATCTGCGATTTCTTCAATTGCCGGCTCCTCCGCATATATAATATTATAAATATTACCATAGAGAGGAGAATCACGAACAGCACCACGAGAGCCGCCATCAGATTATGTTGCGACTTGCGGAGTTTTGTCTCATGCAGATGATGCACTTCCGAAACCGTTTTGGCCAGCGATGCCGCCCTTATCCGGTTAGGAAGACGCAGAGCCTGATTCTGGCTGTAGTTGACGTATTTGTAGGCACGCTCGATGTCGCCTTTCTCAAGCATAATCATGGCAAGTTCAGTAATCGATGCGATATCGCGGTTGGCGATGCGCACATCGGTCATGCCCGACAGGATTAGGTAGCGCATACGGTTCTCCTCATCATCGATACGGTCATAGAGTCTCGACAATATGTAGCATTTCATTGCATCCGTGCGGGAATCGAACGAACAAGTGTCGACAGAAGCCTTCACCGTTTCTATCAGCCCGTTGGGAATAGTCTTTTTATCAACCTTAGATGAGGCGGCATACCAGAGATATTCAGGATTGTCACGGGTGATCAGTGCCGAGATGGAATCTTCATAGCAATGGCTGATGCGGTCATAATCATCATTACCTATAATCTTATGGTCGGAAAGCTGGCCCATGTGCGAGTATAGATATGCAAGCTGACCGTAATACCTTATTTTATTAGAGTCTGAAAGTTCACTGGCGTTTATCTGCGACAATTCTTCCTGCGCTTCATTCAGGAATCCCATCACCGACAATGTGTAGGATTTGTTGATACGCCATTCATATTCCCACTGACTGTTGCCCAGATTACGGGCAATCTTAAGATTCGCATCTGCGTAATACCTTGCCGAATCGGCATCAAACACGAAATATTCATCGTATAGCGCACGGTTGCTCCAATATCGTTCCTCCTCGGTGCTCGCACGTTTGCGATTTTGTTTCAACTGCGCGATCTTATCGAGTTTCAGGCGCAAATAGGTATCCTCGTTGTCGATCATAGAGTCAAGGCGCGCAAGCAGCATGTCGACAGTAGGCTCCACAGCAAACCCATACTGCAGACCCAAGACTACCATCATAGTAAGGAAGGCTGTGATTCGTTTCATAGAAACTCACTTAAACTTTTAATTAGGTGCCTGAGCTCATTTTTAACATTCTGCAAAAGTCTAAATGAGTCCATGGTATGTTTGACTTAAAGTTTACAAAATTACATATTTTTTTTGAATATCATCACACCAACATTAAGAAGTTATTTAAATTTCAATATTTTTTGTTATCTACCTCAGAACATAAGCAGCTGTTGAAATTAAACCGCCAAGTAGCTGGTAATGACAATCCAGGTTTATTATGCTATATACGTAAACATTTTCACAAATTTGTGAAAATATCAAAAACTTTTAGTAACTTCGCAATGTAATATAATAAACATGGTAGTTACGTTTGAAGAAACTTATTTACGTGAGTTGTTTGAGCATGGCAAGTGTTCAGATAAGAAGCATCGCTACCAGCCTCAGATTATCAAGAGATACAAACGACGTATCGAGCAACTTAAAGCAGCCCCAAGACCTGAAACACTCTATCAGTTGCATTCATTGAATTTTGAGGCACTCAAAGGAGACAAGGCAGGGCGTTTCTCAGTCAGAGTCAATGACCAATATAGAATCGAATTTACATTGAACACCGATTATGAGAATGCAATACTGACCATTTGCAACATTGTTGAACTTTCAAATCATTATGATTGACATGATAACATTAGCAGGCGTTGAGTCGAACATGATAGCAAATAATCTTACACCATTTGAACCTACTCATCCTGGTGAGATTCTTCGTGAGGAAATTGAATGCAGAGGGATAACCCAGACTAAACTTGCGAAAGAACTTGGCGTGAAGGTCTCGCTCCTGAATGAGCTCATTAATGGCAAACGAGATTTTACCATTGAATATGCACTGATGCTTGAAGCCGCATTAGGCATAGACTCTGATTTCTGGATCAATCTTCAAACCGATTACAGCAAGGCTAAAGCCAGACAAGACTCCTCTTTCATGTCCAAACTTGCCAATATCCGACGCGTAGCAGCGGTATTATAAGGAATCACTGTTGCGGGAACATATTCTTAATAGCGCCAAGGCTGGCGAGCACAGAAGATGCTTCGAAAGGCATATAGACAGTTTTGGTCTTGTCTCCGGCGGTCATGGACTGCAATGTCTCGATATATTTGGTGGCCAACAGATACGTAGCCGGATCTGTGGCAGTAGCCCGCACCGCCTCCGCTACATTACGGATAGCCTCTGCCTCTGCTTCAGCCTGAAGGATCTTGGCTTTTGCCTCACCCTCTGCCCGGAGAATCTCCGCCTGACGCGCAGCTTCAGCACGATTGATGGCGGACTGCTTCTCACCTTCCGAGATTAGAATCGCCGATTGCTTCTCACCCTCGGCATTCAAGATCTCCGCGCGGCGGTTACGTTCTGCCTGCATCTGTTTCTCCATTGCGATGCGCACTGTTTCCGGTGGCTTGATGTCCTGAAGTTCGACACGGTTCACTTTCACTCCCCACTTGTTGGTGGCATCATCAAGTATCACCTGAAGTTTGGAATTGATAGTATCGCGAGAGGTCAGAGTCTCATCAAGCTCAAGCTCACCGATCACATTACGCAACGAAGTCTGCGTCAGCTTCTCTATGGCATTGGGCAGGTTGTCGATCTGATATACCGCCTTCTTGGGATCCACGATCTGGAAATAAAGGAGAGCATTGATCTCCGTGGTCACGTTATCACGGGTAATCACCTGCTGCGAGGGAAAATCATAAACCTGCTCCCTGAGATCAATATTCGAAGTAGTGGTCATGGTCACATGCTTGTATCCACCCTGCACCACTTCGTGGCGTGTATAGATAAGTTTGGGACGGTCGATAAACGGAAGAATCAGGTTCAACCCCGGATTCAATACGCTATGGAAACGGCCAAGCCGCTCTATCACTTTAGTCTCCGACTGCGGGACTACCTTGACAGACGCCGCGATGACTGCGACAGCGAGCGCCACAATCACAATGGAAAGAATTAATGTCAGTGCCATATTATATTAGTATTTGGATATGAAAAGCGTTTCAACGCTGAGGATCCATAGCCTCATCTCCCTTGTTAATCAAATTCGCTATGAGAACGATGCTGTCATGCCCCACGATCTCAATCTCGTCGTTGCGGTGGAGATCCTCATGATTCTGAAGCATCACCTGCCAGTTGTCGCCATCTATTCTGACCCTCGCATGCTGATGACCTGACGTGGACTGGATAACCAGCGCACGCCTTCCTTTGAGAGCATCCATATTCGAATTGAAATTCTCCCCATGACGATTGCTCCGGTTCGCATACATGCGCTGTATCAACTTGCCGAAACAGAGAAAGAACAGCAATCCTCCGACAGCGAGAGTGATTATCTGCCCCGCCAGTGACACTCCCGCCAAAGAAGCCAAAGCGGCAAGCAAAGCACCGGCAGCAATGCAGATGCTCCATATCCACATTGTCAAAATCTCCACGATAGTGAGACACGCGGCTATTATAGCCCAGATCAGAGGAAGTGCCATATCTCTCGGATTATAAAATTCTCGCCCAAATATAATGATTTTTCTCTAAAAAACCTAACATTTTTTCATACACCAAAACAATCATATATATTAAGGAGGATTTATTTTATAATTGGTTTACCAATTTAATTTAACAAACACATTCTTAAACCATGTTGTAAAACATAATTTCAAGACAGAAATAATTGTTAAATTGGTCATATTGGTCTTATTCATTGATTTTTACCCAAGTTTGCAATCGTATTAAAATATTTCTAATGTTAAATATTGTTAATTGGATAACCAAATTATTCAAATTATTGGTAAACCAATTTTAATTTTCTAACTTTGCCATCGGAAGATTTATTCCATCTTTCCACAAATAAACAATTCGAACAAAAACCATAAACATCAACAACATTCACCATGTTAACTCGAATCTTTAATTTCCGCGCATTGCTCGCCACCCTGACACTGATGGTGGCAGGCTTGACAGTTAAAGCGGATGTGAATGTCACAGGAACGGTATCCGACAAAGAGGGTCCGCTCATTGGTGTGACTATCAGAGTGCAGGACACGCCATCTGTCTATGCAGTCACGGATCTTGACGGACATTATTCCATCAATGTGCCATCACGCAAATCAAACCTCCTGTTCACTTACGTTGGATACGCAACAGTAATGGAGCCGGTAGGTAAACGCAAGGAAATAAATGTCTTCATGGAAGAAGACACCAAGCTCCTTGATGACGTGGTCGTCATCGGATACGGCACTCAGGCGAAATCCCATCTGACCGGAAGCATCTCCAAAATCGGAGGCGAGACTGTGCAGAACATGTCTCAAAGCGATGTTACCGCAGCGCTTCAAGGTGCGATGACCGGACTCACAATCAATAACAACACATCGGAAGTCGGTGTCAGTCCTTCGATAAGAGTACGCGGAACAGGTTCGATATCAGCCAACAACGAACCGCTGGTGATTGTCGACGGTTTCCCTGTCAGTGGTGGATTGTCTCAGCTTAATTCCAACGATATCAAGAGTATCGAGATTCTCAAAGATGCTGCCTCCGCTGCAATATATGGCTCAAGAGCCGCCAACGGCGTGATCCTTGTCACAACCAAGAACGGCACACCCGACAAACCCCGCTACTCTCTGAAATTCAACCAGGGTCTCAAATACGCCTATAAGAAACACGACCTCATGACCTCCACAGAGCTTTACAATCTGATGCTCAGCGAGAGCGAGATGGGCGGGGCGAAACCCGGTGCCAACATCCGCAGCGCGGCATATCTTGAGAGCATCTACGGTTCAACAGACTGGCAATCGGAAGGCCTCAATGACACAGCGAATGTTACAAGCGTCGCATTCTCCGTGAGCGGAGGAAAGAAAGATCTCAAATATCTTATCTCATCTTCATATATCAACGATCAGGGTATCATGAAGCAGAATCAGCTCGACAAATTCAACTTCCGCAGCCGCCTGGAAGCAAAACTGTCACGCACTGTTACCGTAGGCATGAATCTTTCGGGAACATACCGGAAATCATCACGCCCACGCAACAACTTCATCGATTTCTACCGTACCCCATCATTCCTTCCGGTGAGACATAGCGAATACACCACAGGATTGACAGGCTACACCGGTTTCGCACGCGGAAGCCACTTCAACAATATTGTCACACCCTCCAAACCTGCCACCGACGAATTCGGCAACGTCACATTTGAGGATGAGACCACCTCTCCCTTTACATCCGCCAACAACAACCCCGTCAGCGTAATGGCAAACACCCATCGCTGGAGCGAGGATTTCCAGGGGCTCGGAAGCGTATTCTTTGAATGGGAGATTATCAAGAATCTTAAATTCCGCACCTCCGACGGTTTCAATGTGCGCTTCACTCCGCAATATTATTACGGAAAGAAGAATGCCACAAAGGACGGTGAGGACAGCCAGGCAACTTACTTCTCCAATCTCTACATCGATATGCTCAGTGAGAACACACTCACATACAAGCTCGATGTCGACAACGGTCGTCACGAATTCGATTTCCTTCTCGGATACACAATCGAGAAAACACGCGACCAAAGAGTTGCCATGACCGGAACCGGATTTGCCACTGACGATATAGAGACTCTTAACGCAGCCACAGTGTTCTCTCTTGCCAGCAACAACAACGGCAACGGAGCAGGCACAGGAACATTCAGATACCCGGACGTGGTTCTCGAATCATATCTCGGACGTGTCAACTACTCGCTGCTCAACCGCTATCTCCTCTCCGCCTCATTGCGACTTGACCGCTCATCACTCTTCTCCAAGGGCAACCGCAACGCCTGGTTCCCATCCGTTTCACTCGGCTGGAGAATCAACGAAGAGAAATTCATGCAGCCCTACGACATGGTCAACAACCTGAAGCTACGTCTAAGTTACGGTATGACCGGAAACAACGGAATCGCATATCAGGCAGCCCTTGAAGTGCTGAACTCTGCAAACTATGTAACCGGCACCGGCAGCGGATCGCTCGTAAACGGTTCAGCCAACACATCATCAACACTCGCCAACTCGGATATCACATGGGAAAAGACACATGAGTACAACGCAGGTATCGACCTTGGCATGTGGAACGACCGTCTGGCGGTTTCTGTTGACGGATACTATTCAATTACCAAGTCACTGCTGTTCGCGCAACCTACGCAATCGTTCACCGGATTCTCCTACTATTGGAACAATATCGGCAAGGTGCGCAACATCGGTGTCGAGCTGCAAATTGATTCCCGCAATTTCCAGACAAAGGATTTTGAGTGGACCACAAGCTTCAACATCTCGCATTCTCGCAATAAACTCCTCGAACTCGGAGGCGAGAAACAGATGATCTCCACAGGTGAGCGCAACGAATGTTATCTCGCACAAGTAGGTCAGCCTCTTATCCAGTATTACGGATACCGCACAATCGGCGTATGGAACAGCGCAGAAGAGATCGAGGCAAACCCGCATTTCGCGACAGATGTTCCCGGAGGTCTCCGCATCGAGGATGTCGATGGAGACGGAAGTCTGACAGCCGCCGACCGTGTGGCTCTCGGAAATCCCTATCCGGATTTCACATGGGGTATCACAAACACCTTCAGATATAAAGACTGGGATTTCAGCTTCCTTTTCCAGGGCGTTCAGGGTGTGACTGTCTTCAATGGCGACTGTTTCTACAACGAAACTGTGAGATATAACAAGGCATACACCAAAAACCACTGGGTATCGCAACAGAATCCCGGAGACGGCAAGACTCCATATTGGAAGAACGGTTACGACATCCTCCTTACCGATTATCCCCTTGAAGACGGATCATACGTATGCCTAAGAAACGTAACCCTCGGATACTCCCTGCCGAAGAAGGCACTCCGCAAACTGCGTCTTTCAGGATTGCGCTTCTACGCGACAGGAAACAACCTCGCCTACATCTGGACCAAAGGATATCGCGGTGTGAACCCTGAATCAAGATTCACATCAGGCAACTACTCCTCAGCGATGATCTCAGGATACCAGCGCGGCGGATTCCCTCTCACCTCCACAGTTTCTGTAGGTTTTGACCTTAACTTCTAACTATACCAAAGACAATGAAGATTTACAACATAATGGCAGCATTGGCCGCAGTATTGCTTCTCTCATCCTGCGACCTTGACAAATATCCGATGTCGGAAGTGGCTGCGGAAGACTATGTGAAAGACGATGCGTCGCTCAATACCCTCGTGATCGGCTGCTACAACGGTCTCCACTCTGTGATGTATTACGAATGGGCACTTACAGAGTTGCGTTCCGACAACACCCGTATGCACCTCACCGGCTCCACATCAAGTAACTCCAAACTCGTGGAGCAACTTGACCAAGGCGTCATAAACGCAGAACACGCCTGGGTTTCCGACTACTGGAACTCAGCTTACAGCACTATCGCCCGCTGCAATAATGTGCTTGGCTACTTAGGTAAAGCATCTACCTCAGAAAACCGCAACCGATTCGAAGGGGAAGCACTTTTCCTGCGTTCGCTACAGTATTTCAACCTCGTGCGTCTCTGGGGTCCGGTATTCAAGGTTACTGAAAAGATCTCAAATGAGGAAGCCCGCAACATGCAGCGTTCTTCGACAGAAGAGATCTACGACCTGATCGAAAGCGATCTTCGTCATATAATAGATGATTCGCTTCTGCCGGCTCAACAGAATGACGCCGACCTCGGCCGCGCGGACATGACCGCTGCAAAAGCTTTGCTCGCAAAAGTCTATGCAACACGCTACAATCCCGGAGATACCAAGTACCGCGAAGCCGGAGACCTCTGCCTTGAAGTGCTGCGTTCACCCTCAGTCGGGAACCCCTCCTCTGCAACAGATCTCGTGGCATATACCGACATCTTCTCCTCCCTCAACGAGATGAACAAAGAGATAATCTTTGCCGTGCGCTACACCGGAGGCAAAGTCGGATTGGGTTCTCCATTCGGCAATCTCTTCGCACCCACCAACAACGGTGCAAACGTGATCATGGGAACTTGCAGCAACTATAACTGTCCCAGCGACAACCTTCTTGCCGCATACGATATGAGCCAGGGTGCTGACAAACGCCGCGATGTAAACCTTGCCGAGAGCTATTTCAACGCAACCACCGGACAATGGGTAACTAAAAACGCACGATATGTGCGCAAATATCTCAACCGAGACCAGGATTCCAACCCCATCACCAGCCAGTATGATGGAGACGCCGACTGGCCAGTGATACGCGTCGGAGACATCGCCCTTCTCTACGCAGAGATAGCCAACGAGACAACTGGACCGGCTGCCGAGCCGCTGAAATATCTCAACATGATCCACGAGCGCGCTGGACTTGCACCCTACAGCGCAACAGATGTCTCATCCCGCTATGATTTCCGCGAGGCTGTGCGTAACGAGCGCCGTCTTGAGCTCGCCTTCGAGAACCAGAGATGGTTTGATCTTCTCCGCTGGGGAATAGCACGCGAGACTGTCAACAACTATATCGCCGGGGAATCGTTCTACAGCGGCTACAGCTACACAGTGAATCCTCTCGCAGACTGGCAGCTGATGCTACCCGTGCCTATTGATGTGATTAATATCAATCCAAATGTAGCACAGAATTTCGGATATTGATTCCCTTGTGATTCCACTTAAATTGCAAATAGATGAAAACTCAATATATAAGTTCAATTCTCGCAGTAGCCTCCATATTCGTATATGGAGCATGCGACAAGGAATCGATGAATGAATTCATCGAGACAGCTCCTGTGGTAACCACCTTCTCCCCGGCTGAAGGATACGCAGGTTGCGAAATAACCGTAACCGGAGAAGCACTCAACAACGTAGTCAGCGCCACCATCGGTGGCGAAGCCGCTACAATCTCACAACGCGTGAGCGATAAATGTATCCGCATCACAGTGCCTGCGATGGCGCATACCGGCAAACTGACATTGACAAATGCCATCGGATCGGGAGAATCCGCTTCCGAATTCACCATGACATATCCGGCACCGGCACCCCGCCTGTCAGATCTTCCGGCAGAAATTGAGCTGGCTTCCAATCTGCTCATATATGGTGAGCGCATGAGCGTGATTACCCGAGCTCTCTTCCGCGCTGACGGTCATGATCCCCGCGAGGCTGAGATCATCAGCCGCACCGACAGGGAAATCGTGGTTAAAGTTCCATACGTTGAAGCAGACGACGCTACTTTGATGTTCGAATATTTCGATGGTTCAAAACTCACATATGACGACAGCGGAGCTGCTTCCGGAAGAGTGAAGATTGCACGATTCGCGCCCTCTGTAAGTTCCATTTCATCAGGCTCGGCTAAAATAGGAGATGTGATTGTGATGGATGGCAGCAGTCTTGACAAAGTGAACAGAGTGCTCATCAACGGAAACGAGTGTCTTATCACGATGCAGACCGCAGAGACTATCAAATTCGTAGTGCCTGAACTCGACAGCTTCGAAGACGGAGACAACATCGCCACACTTGAGATAGAATACTTCGATGGTGTGGAGAAAAAGATGCTCAACGATTCATTTACCGTAAGCGTTCCCCGCATACTTTTTTGGGAAGACCGCAAGGTTTGGGGACAGGGACGAGATGTAGAGGAACTGACATCATTCTTCTCTCCTGAAACCGGGGTGGCATATTCCAACAGTCTCTGGCGCACACTCGATGCAGTGTCATACAAATATCAGGCATCCACATGTTCGGCAAACCAGATTCCCGCCGTATCGGAGGCTGATTACAATTCAGTGCTGCCTTATTTCTTCTTCACAGGCATCAGCGCAGGAACGCTTCAGGTGAATTCCCCTGCAGCAAGCGCTTCGACTCTCAAGAATTTCTTCTGGCAAAACAAATCAGATGCAGAATCACGTGTGACCGGAGCCAACGCCAACTGCTACGGAACTCCGGTACTTGGATTCCTCTGCCTTGATCCATCCGTAGAGAGCCATGCCGCCCTCATAAACAAAATAAAGAGCGGCACACTCGACCGCCTTGACAAGGACACTTATCCAATCGACACGCAGAGTAAGAAATGTGGAGATATATCCATAAGCTCCATCGCAAACTCAGTGAAAGACTCGCAGTTTGCCCCCGGAGTATTCACAGTAGGTCAGGAAAAAAGCGCGGATCTTGACAGTTATATAATGGTTTTCCATTACAACCATAAGGGTCTTAACAGTTCAAACCGCTCCGAAAACATCCGCAGAATGGGTGTGCTCCATATAAAGCATATAGACTTCAAACTCTATAACAACACCAACGCGCCTTCATCCTCATCAGTGACATTCGACATGTACTGGATGAAACGCGACTATTAAACCGTGACTATTAAAATAAAAACATTAAGCAAATAGATTAGATTGTAATCGCCATGCAGGTTATGAAAATTATGAGGTTTAGATTGATGATGATGACTATTCTGACGAGTGCGGCTGCGACAGCGGCATCCGCCGGTACGGTCACGGTCTCACTTCCCGATGCGGGGGCGGCAATAGCCGCTGCCCGCCCGGGAGACGAGATTCTCATCTCCGATGGCGAATGGAGCGACATTTCCCTCAAATGGAAGGCTCCCGGATTTCCATTGTGTGTCCGTGCATTGAACCCAGGGAAAGTACGCATCAGCGGCAACAGCTCTCTGCGGATCAGCGGAGACTCTTTGACCATCGGAGGACTTGATTTCAGGCATGCCTCTATCGCCAAAGGTGGCATAATCGAATTCCGCAACGGCAGAGATGTGGCAAATGCATGTCGTCTCACAAACTGCGTTATCGATTCATGTAATCCGTCAAGCCGAGTGATGGCTGGTAATTATATCGTGATGCACGGCAAAGGCAACCGTGTTGACCATTGCTCGCTTACCGGCAAGCTCAATCTCGGAGTAACACTGCTTGTGAACCTTAACGATGCCCGCAGTCTCGCCAACAATCACAGGATAGATCACAATTATTTCGGGACAAGACCTGTCTACGGTTCAAACGGTGCCGAGACTATGAGAATCGGCACCTCTCAGCAGGCATACGAAACTTCCGGAACAATTGTGGAAAACAACCTTTTCGAACGATGCAACGGTGAAGTGGAGATAATATCCGTAAAATCATCCGATAATATCGTGAGAGACAACACATTCTTCGAATGCGAAGGGGTAGTGGCGCTTCGCCATGGCAAACGAAACAAAGTGACCGGGAACCACTTCTACGGCAATTCCCGCCAAAACACAGGAGGTGTGCGCGTTGTGGATGAAGGTCATGAGATAAGCGGCAACACATTCGACGGTCTTGCCGGAGGAAGATTCTTCTCTGCTCTTGCTTTGATGAACTCCGTTCCCAATTCTCTCCCGAACAGATATGTGAGAGTCAGCAATACGGATATACATCATAACACATTCAACAATTGCACAAATATTGAATTCGGCACGGGCCGCGACATGGAAAGGACAGAAGCGCCTGCTGACTGCCGTTTCCATGACAATGCGATTACTCCTGCAAAAGGTTGCAAACCGTACATTTTCATAGACCCTGCGGCAGAGGTGAAGATTTCCGGAATCAGGAAAGCTAAATCATCGTCTGTTCCTGACATCACATCTATACGCAACGGTTATGGAGCGACAAGAGAAAATATTACAGCAGGAATTGCAGCAGCTCTTGTTCCCGACACCATTCGCCTTGCATCTGGAGTGCTGTTCCGCGATGAGACATTAAGCATCACGCGCCCGACTGTGATTCTCGGAAGCGACTCATCGAAAGGAACTACCTTACGTTGGAAAGGCAGCAAATCCGGCAATTTCATCACTATCTGCAATGGGGCGAAACTCGAGGTTCATAATATAACATTCGATTTCGCATTGCAACAGGGGTACACGACAGTTCGCAACGCCATTGCAACGGAAACAGGTATGCTTACCCCCTACTCCCTTACAGTTGACGGATGCCGTTTCATCAACAGCCCGGAGAGCGGTTGCTGCGCGATAAGAGGGACAAAAGGCACTTTCGCCGATGTCTTCACTGTAAAAAACTCCATGTTCGCGGATCTTTCGGGCAACGGTATCTCTCTCGCTGATGAAACTGACGACAAGGGTGTATACAGTGCTGACCATATAACAATCTCCTCATGCAGCTTCAGCCATATGCTCGGTATACCGGTGAATATCTACCGTGGCGGTAGCGATGAGTCCACAGCAGGACCATACGTATCAGTGCTCGAATGCAAGTTTGATGACTGCTGCAACCGTGAGCGCGGAAGCGCGCTGAGGTTGATCGGGCCGCAGAAACTCCTTGTGAAAGACTGCCTGTTCGACAACAGCGGACGCGGAGGAGCCACCATAAGACTTGATGAGACATCCTGGGAAGATGTGAAAGTAAAAAACTGCGAATGGATCAATTCCGGAAGGGTGATCTCCAACCGCAATGTAATCGAACAATAATACGAACACCATGAATATACTCATGAATATCCGATTAAAGAAATATCTGGCATGCGCATGCGCTGTCATAGCCATTTCGGCATCAGGAGCAAAGAGCCAGCACCCCTGTCTCCTTTTCAACACCGAGGAACTGTCCGAAATGAAAGCCGGCATGAAGGAGGCTCCCCTCTTCGACAAAAGTATCAGCAAGATAATTGAATCTGCTGAGAACGCTCTTACCTCGGAGATTTCGGTGCCTGTGCCATGCGATGGCGGCGGCGGTCCTGTGCACGAGCAGCATAAAGCCAATTATTATGAGCTGATGAATCAGGGCGTAGCCTACCGTTTTACCGATGACAAACGATATGCAGAGAGAGCAGCCCGTATGTTTGAGGAATATGCAAAGCTCTACCCCACACTCGGCTATCACCAGCTTGGACTGAGTCCCGTGCCCGGCAGACTTTTCTGGCAGACTCTCAACGAAAGCGTATGGCTTGTGCATGCTTCCGTGGCATATGATTGCATACGCGATTACCTCTCCGCATCCCGACGCGCTAACATCGAGAAGAATCTGCTCTTCCCTATGGCGGAATTCATAATGACCGGCACAGACGACAACCGAGCTAATCTAAAGACATTCAATAAAATGCATAATCACGGCACCTGGGCCACAGCTGCCGTCGGCATGGCTGGTATGGCAACAGACCGCAAGGATCTGGTTGACAAGGCTCTTTACGGCACAGACCTTAGCGGAAAAAACGGAGGATTCCTGCAGCAAATGGACTGGCTGTTCTCCCCCGACGGATATTTCACAGAGGGCGCATACTATCAGCGCTATGCACTCTGGCCATTTGTGATTTTCGCACAGTGCATCAACCATACACGTCCGGAACTGAAAGTGTTCGAGCGCCGCGACCATATCCTCTCCAAGGCATTCGACGCTCTCTTCCAGCTAAGCTACGAAGGTGAATTCATGCATATCAACGACGCAATGGAGAAAGGATTGTGCGCCCAGGAGATTGTCTACGCCGCCAATATCCTGTATGGTGTGGAGCCAGACAATACCACGCTCCCCTATATCGCCCGTCTATATCATGACGATTGCATACCTTGCGCCGGCGGTTATCGTCTGGCACGTGCTATAGCTGAGAAACCTGCGGAATCCACTCCATTCCGATCCACCCTTCTGCGCGATGGCCGCGATGGGAAGGATGGCGGGTTCGGTATAATCCGCGACACCGCCGCCGGACGTAACACCGCTTTGACAATGAAAGCTACAAGTCACGGTCTGAGCCATGGCCATTACGACAAACTCACCATGGCATTATATGACAATGGCAAAGAGATATTCCTTGATTACGGTGCCTCCCGCTTCATCAATCTCGAAGCCAAGAACAGCGGACACTACACCAAGGAAAATGATACTTTCTGCAAGCAGTCGATTGCCCACAACACACTTGTAGCCGACGGAACATCACATTTTGGAGGCATCTACAAAGTGTCGAGCAAACATCACTCCGATTTTACAGATTTCAAGTCAGACCCCTCGGGAAAATTCCAGGCAATGACAGCAGAAGAGAAGAACGCCTATGCCGACAAAGGGATAGCAATGGAGCGCACTTTGATGCATGCGTCTCTTCCCGGCATGTCATATCCCGTTATTCTTGACCTTATGAGGGTAAAAGCAACAGGCGAACATCAATATGACATGCCGTTCTGGTATCGTGGTCACATGGTATCAACCAATACCCGTCAGACCCGCTCCCTGACAGAGATGCGCCCGCTTGGCGACAGCCACGGTTACCAGCATATCTGGGTTGACGCAGACTGCCAGCCGGAAGATGGGACATCGATGCAGTTCACATTCTTCAACGGCAACCGCATGTACAGTGTTACAAGCAATGCCACCGCGCCTATGACTGGGAAACTGATGCATCTCGGTGCCAACGACCCGAATTTCAACCTCCGCGAAGAGAAAGGATGGCTCGTGAGAGTGCCCAAGGCAGCTGACTGCACCATAGCCTCGCTCATAGAGCCTCACGGAGAATATGACGTTATTCGGGAAACAGCTTCCGGAACAAAGTCTTCGGTCAGCGATGTCCGCATTGTCTCCGACACCCCTGACCATACGGCAGTAAAGATTGAATATGGACCTAAAAAACAGGCTGCCATTCTCTTCGTGGCGCGCGATTCAGACCCTGACAAAAGTCATACAGTTGCAATCGACGGCAAAACCCACACATGGACAGGACATTATCACATAACAGCAAATAATTAACAATTAAAACTATACGACATGAAAACCAGAAGCGCCGTTTGGCAGATAGAGAAAGAGATGGAATGGGAAACAGTTGGCGAAGGTGTGCGCCGCCAGATAATGGCTTACGACGGACAGCTGATGCTCGTGAAAGTGCATTTTGACAAAGGGGCGATAGGCACGATGCATGAGCACTACCACAGCCAGGCAACATATGTTGTAAGCGGAAAATTCGAGCTCACCATCGGTGATGAGAAACGCATCATCGAAGCCGGCGACGGATATTATGTAGCTCCCGATGTGCTCCACGGATGCGTATGCCTCGAACCGGGAATCCTTATCGATACTTTCTCACCAATGCGCCAAGACTTCTTGAAATGAAAATCAAAGGAATGAGATGGGTGATCATCAGCCTCATTATGATGATCACCATTATAAACTACCTCGACCGCGGCACCCTCAATTACATGTGGGTGGCTAATGTCGACTACGAATTGCAGCCGACCGCCGGGAGTGCGAATGGCGACAACAGCGCAGTTCTCCTCCCCGACGGGAGCTACAGACTCATCAACAGCCGCGGAGAGGAATCCGAAGTTTCCGCAGCAAGAGTCAAGATTAAAGAGAAAGATGGCCACACCTATGCGAGTGTGCAGGAGGGAATGGCCGTTGACCTCGGTCTGGTGAATCCGGAAGATCCCGATGCCACCCAGAAAGCCAAGGATCTGCTCGGCACAATCACCATATTCTTCATGATAGCCTACGGCATAAGCCAGATGGTGTCCGGCAAGATATATGACAAGATAGGTTGCCGCCGAGGCTTCTTCTGGAGCGCACTGGTATGGGGTGTGGCAGACGCACTCACCTCTCTTTCCAAGGGACTCGCTTCCCTGACCATTTTCCGTGTGATGCTTGGTCTGGGAGAGGCTGGTCCGTGGCCCGGAACCACCAAGAGCAACGCCATCTGGTTTCCCCAGAAAGAACGTGCCCTTGCCCAGGGTCTCTTCGGAGCCGCCGCGTCTGTGGGCAGTGTGCTGGCACCGATCGTGATCCTTATGCTTTTCCTTGCATTCGGATGGAAATGGACATTTGTCATCGTCGGTGGTCTCGGTGTAGTATGGGTCGTGCTCTGGCTTTTCATCAACAAAGCGGATCCGGAGGATCATCCTTGGGTGACTGAAGAGGAGAAAAACCATATTCTTGAGGGACGATGCAATCCGGTTGCGTGTCCCGCACCTGATGAGAAGGGGAAATCATGGGGCGAACTTCTCCGTCAGCGCAAAAACTGGTCGGTGATCCTGGGACGCTTCTTCCTTGATCCCATCTGGTGGATGTTCGTGACATTCCTCCCCCTCTACCTTACCGATGTATTCAACCTCAACATCAAGGAGGTGGCGTTCTCGGCATGGGTGCCATACGCAGGCGCGGCAGTAGGATCGATTGCAGGCGGCTGGTTCTCCGGCTGGTTGATTTCGAAAGGACGGTCTGTCAACTTCGCCAGAAAATGCGCCATGCTGGTGGGTGGCGGCATAATCCTCCCCGCCATAATCGGAAGCGTGATGGCTCAGACAGTGATGATGGCTGTAATCTGCATGGCATTCGTGCTGGCTGGATTCCAGTTCTTCATAACCAACCTCCAGACAATCCCCAGCGACCTCCACAGTGGCAAATCAGTCGGTTCACTGGCAGGTCTCGGCGGAGCGGCGGCTGTGCTTGGAACAATCCTCGCAATCTTCTTCTCCGACATGATCTCGAGCTGGACACTCCTATTCGGACTCCTCGCAGCCTTGGTTCCTCTCTCCTGGCTGTCGATCTTCCTTACAGTAGGCAAAATCGAGAAAATCAAAAATTAATATAGATTAGATAAACCTTTTTTAAACCAAACAAAATGAAACTTACTGATAAAGTAGCTATCGTTACCGGCGGCTCACGCGATATAGGCCGCGCCGTATGTATCAAACTCGCACAGGAAGGTGCAAAAGTAGTTGTAAACTATTTCCATAACAAGGCTGAGGCTGACGAGACACTTCGTCTCATCGAGGAGGCAGGCGGCACAGCTATCGCAGTGCAGGGCGACATGACCAAAGGTGATGATGTCAAGAAACTCTTTGACGAGTGCTCCAAAGCATTCGGTGACAACCTCGATATCCTCGTGAATGTAGCGGGCGGCATCATCGGCAGAAAGAAAATCACCGAGCAGGATGAGGAATGGTATGACACCCTCATGAATGTCAACATGAAATCCGTATGGTATTGCACACGTGCGGCAGTGCCCCACATGAAAGCCGGTGCTTCCATCGTGAACTTCTCATCGCTCGCAGCGCGCGATGGCGGCGGCGCAGGCGCATCACTCTACGCAACTTCAAAGGCTGCTGTTTCCTGCTTCACCCGCTCAATGGCAAAGGAACTTGGTCCTGACGGCATCCGCGTAAACGCGATCTGCCCCGGAACAATCGCAACTTCCTTCCATGACAGATTCAACACTCCCGAAAACCGCGAACGCGCCAAAGCCGGATATCCTCTCCGTCGTGAGGGAACAGCCGAGGAATGCGCTGATCTCGTGGCATATCTTGCATCAGACGAATCGTCATACCTCACCGGAACAAACATCGACATCAACGGTGGTTGCTTCTTCTCTTAAGAATCCTTATGACCATGAAACTTAGAACGATACTGAACGCCGTGGTGGGATGCAGCCTTATAGCTGCATCTGCCACCGCCGGCGCCCAGACACAGAGGGTGCCCTCAAACCGTTATGGCATGAAGATGCAGCAGAATGCCGACGGCTCTTATTCTCTGCTTCAGCAAAGCAAATATGACAGACTACTTCCGGTGGACGTAAGCAAACTCCCCGGAGTGCACGATCTCTATACCTATACTCCCGACCGACTTAAGTCAAGAGACTACAAAGGAGTGCGTTCGGAAGATATCATCTTCAAAAAAACTCCCGATTATGAGTTGAAAATCACTGTGGATTTTTCCGATGACACAGCCAACCCCTCGCCTTTCATGATTTATATTCACGGAGGAGGATGGGCACGCGGTGACAACAGCTCATCAAAGACCCTCTCACAATATATGGCAAAACAGCACGGTGTAACGGGTGTACGCGTGGAATATGCCATGGCGGGACAACCCGGTGTGACAGTCGAGACGTCCGTGCAGGATGTGCTTGATGCTTTGAAATACGTGCGTGATCATGCCAAAGAACTGAATATAGATCCCGACAGATTCGGATTCCTCGGAACATCTGCCGGCAGCCATCTCGCCGCAGTAGCCGCGATGAAGACTCCGGGGACAAAAGCTCTTGTAGGATACTCCGGCATCTACGACCTGACACGCGCAGTCATTGTGCAGCGCACCCGCGACAATGACCGCATCGCTTATTTCAAAGACCGCGATGACAAGGTGCTTCGCCAGAATTCAGGTCAATTCCTGATTCCCAAGAAAAATATTCCTCCGACAATGCTTGTGTGCGGCACATGCGATGTCACCGTAGAATATGACCAGAGCACAGAGTTCGCAAAGGCTCTCCGCAGCAAAGGCGGTGAGGTCAAGCTCGATGTCTATGAGAACTACGACCATAATCTTTCCAGCAAGACATCCGACAAGATGGAGGAGATTTTCTTCAACACAGTCGATTTCCTGAAAGATAAGCTTTCCGCAACTTACCGCCCCGCCGCTCCGGCAGCAAAGTCTGCGGCTGGCAAATCAAAACCGGCTTCAAAGGCAACAGCCAAAGCAGATACCAAATCTTCGATCATGACAACCTCCACCGCATCGGCGGTGGGGGAACTCATGGCGGCAGGGATAAACACCGAGGCTCCGGATTCGTCACGCAGCCACGCCGGTAAGCATGTAGCACACATTGTCAAGACCTTCGATGACGAACTGATGAAGGATGTCTATTCTTTCCTTATCCATGCGACAATCGATGATGACCGAGGCAAAAAGAATATCACCGACCGCCAGCGCAACGAAGTGAAGACCGATGCCAAGAGCCCCGCCAATATGTGGGCCAAGGAGGGCGAGACTATGACTTTCCGCTGGAAGATGCGTCTGCCCGAAGGGATGAAGACAACGGAGCGTTTCACTCATATCCACCAGCTCAAGGGCATAGATAACAAACAGGGAACCGCAGAGGTAGGGAACCCGCTCCTCTCGCTCACATGCTATTCCACAAAGAAAGGGGGACAGGAGCTGAGAGTGCGCTATTACGACCGCACCGACGGTGACAACGCCCGCACTGTGGCGAAAGCCGACCTCTCCGCGCTGCTCGGCAAATGGGTGGAGATAGAAGAGACAGCCAAGTTCGATGCAAATGGCTCTTACTCCTTGAAGATAAAAGATGTGAAGAGCGGTAAGACAATACTTGAATTCTCCGATGACAATCTTGACATGTGGCGGACAGGGGCAAGAGGTCTACGCCCGAAATGGGGTATCTACCGCTATTTAGGCAAGAACCGCGAACTTGAAAACCAGCTTCGCGATGAAGAGCTCCGATTCGCGGATTTCGAAGTTATCAAACATTGAGAAAACATATGCTGAAAGCATCCATATTATCCCTCGCACTTGTCATTCCTGGATTTGCGGCTTCTTCCGCTGAAGAAAGGTATTCTCTGACAGCTGATGGTAAAACCGATACATATCTCCTGATCTCAAAATCGGGATTTTATGCCGAGACTTCCGGAAACCAGACTCCTGATGATTTCATGGGGCACCCTGAATATCACCACATCTCGCAGATTTTTGACAATACGTTAGGTAAATATGCATTCGCTTTCGACATCCACATAGATCACAAAGAGGGTAACAACCTGATTACCGACGGCAACAAAGGCACGCTTACCGACCGCCAGCGCAACGAGATCAAATGTATGTCATCACGTCCCGCCACTGTGGCGGAAGACGGGGAGACAATCACTTACCGCTGGAAATTCATGCTTCCCCTGGGGATGCAGACAACATCTGCCTTCTGCCATATTCACCAGATCAAGGGGATGGGAGACTCAGAAGCTGTGGCGCATCCGGTGTTCACACTCACCTGCCGCACAGCCGGCAACCGTCAGGTGCTTCAACTTATCAATGTGCCATATGAGGGTTCTGCCAATGTGACATTATCGCAAATCGACCTCCAGCCACTTTTAGGACGATGGATCGAAGCCAAGGAGACTCTCACTGTTGGACACAAAGGCAAGTATACACTCACACTTACAGATGTCGAGACCGGACTGACAATGATGAAGGCAACCGAAAACGATATAGAGATATGGCGTGATACCGATGACCGATCCACAATGCGTGGCAAGTGGGGAATATACAGATCATTAGGAGACAAGCTATCTTTGAAAGGGCAACTCAGGTCAGAGCGGATTTTATTCGCAGACTTCGAGATAACAAAAGGGGATAATGGTTCATTGGTTCCTGTGATTCACGCCACAGAGCCGGACAACGGGGCAACCTACGATATATCGGGAAAGATTACAGATGGATATAATGCGGGTATAATGATCCGCAAAGGGAAAAAGATATTGAAACAACATTAAACAATAGAAAATTATGAGAAAATTTACTACACTTATGGCAGCTTTCGCCGCCACAATCGCGGTCAACGCCGCAACCGTAACATGGGAAGGCAGCAACGTAACAGAAGTAACAAATAATGAAAATATCGATGGCGTAACATTCAAAGTAAATGACAATATTTCATTTACCGTAGACAAGGGAACAGCATCGGATGATTGTATATTCCGTAAAAACTCCACTTATCCGGGATTAATTGTTTTGAGAGCCCATAGCACACTCACACTAAAAGCAGAGAACGCCTCGATAACAAGCGTCAAATTTGGCATTAACACCACAATTGGCACAAGCACTTCTCCAAATTGGATAATGACAGCTGATGGAAATCAGTATAATGCAACCAATGACACATGGACAGGCGACAGTTCCGAAATAGTTTTTACAGTAGGAAAGGTGACTCAAATTCTCAGTATGGAGATTGCATATTCTGTTGACGAAGGCGGCGAGACTCCGGATCCCACACCCGATGAATTCAAGACTGCCGAGTTGTTCTTCAACGAAAGCCAGGTTGCATCCGGTACTGACGCTCAGAATGTAAAACTTTCTAATAATGGTGTCGAAATAGATTTCACATCAAATTCCGACAATGCCCAGGTTGACAAATCCAATGGCTTCTTTGGCACTTCCGAGTCTTACGAGACCTTACAATATCGGTATCGTGCAGGTGGGAAATCATCAAATGGTATAAACTCTACAAACAAGGGCGTGATCACACTCCCTTGCGATGGCACTTTATACATATATGCTTTCAATAATCAAAGTGATGACCGAGATCTTCAGATTATTCAGAATGATATTACAGTTTTCAGCCATACCTACTCTGCCTCCGAGGCTGTAAACGCAGATAACAATGCCTCGCGCAAGGTATACCCCGTGTATTCCGCAGAGCTAAAGAAAGGCACTGCATATTTCCTTTGGCCAACAAACCAGCTGATGCTTTTCGGCTTCAAGTTTGAGCCGGAAAAATCAATCAGCACGGTGGTGGAGGAAATAGAAATTACCGACATCAAGGATATGCCTGCCTACGACCTGATGGGACGTCGCGTATCTGACAACTATAAGGGTATTGTAATCCAGGGTGGTAAGAAATTTATACGTAAATAAGCATATCAACAGCCCTTCTCATAAATGAGTAGTGTTTTATTGCAATAAAACATACCATTGGTAAGTTTTAGATAATGACACGTATATAATAAAAGGTGGCAGTCTGACAACAGACTGCTGCCCAATGATTCCACCAAATAGAATACTATAAACTACGATTATGGCAAAAATAGTGACACTTGGCGAGATTATGCTTCGTCTCTCGCCGGAAGGTAACAAGAGATTCGTTCAGGTTGACAGTTTTGACGCTATATGGGGCGGTGGTGAGGCCAATGTGGCTGTAAGCTGCGCCAACTATGGTCTGGAGGCATGCTTCGTCAGCAAGCTCCCCAAGCACGAGATCGGTCAGGCTGCAGTAAATGCCCTTCGCCGATATGGCGTTGACACAAGCTTCATCGCCCGCGGAGGAGACCGTGTAGGTATTTATTATTGCGAGACAGGCGCCTCTATGCGTCCATCCAAGGTTATTTACGACCGTGCCCATTCATCTATCGCTGAGGCAGATCCTGCTGATTTCGATTTCGATGAGATCATGAAAGGCGCATCTTGGTTCCACTGGAGCGGAATCACTCCCGCCATTTCCGACAAAGCTGCTGAGCTTACAAAACTCGCATGCGAGGCTGCTAAAAGACATGGCGTAACAGTATCCGTCGACCTCAATTTCCGCAAAAAACTTTGGACCAAAGAGAAAGCCCAGAGCATCATGCGTCCGTTGATGCAATATGTAGACGTATGCATCGGTAACGAAGAGGATGCAGAGCTTTGTCTCGGATTCAAGCCGGATGCTGACGTTGAGGCTGGTGAGACTGGTGCTGAGGGATATAAAGGTATCTTCCGCGCAATGGCAAAGGAATTCGGTTTCCGCTACGTGGCTTCTACTCTGCGTGAATCATTCTCTGCCACTCACAACGGCTGGAAAGCCATGATATTCGACGGCAAGGAATTTTATGAGTCAAAACGCTACGACATCAATCCGATCGTAGACCGTGTAGGCGGTGGCGATTCTTTCTCCGGAGGTCTCATCTACGGACTTCTTACAAAACCGACCCAGGGCGAGGCTCTTGAGTTTGCTGTTGCTGCTTCTGCACTCAAGCAGACAATCAACGGGGATTTCAACCTCGTATCCGTAGAAGAGGTAGAGGCCCTCGCCGGTGGTTCTGCAAACGGACGTGTTCAACGATAATCACATGGATCAGTTTAAGGAAGTATCACAAAATTACACTCTTCCCGAAGCCATACGTGAAGCGCAGAGATGCCTCGGATGCAAGGTGCCGGGATGCAAGAAGGGTTGTCCGATAGCCAATGACATCCCGGATTGGATCTCACAGCTTGCTAAGGGCAACTTCGGCAATGCCATAGAGATAATCCGCAGCCGGAGCAATCTTCCGGCAGTCTGCGGGCGCGTCTGCGCTCATGAGCGTCAATGCGAGGGGAACTGCGCCTTGGCAAAAACAGGGAAGCATATAAATATTGGTAAACTCGAACGCTTCGTAGCCGATTTCGACAGCGAGGCAGGTCTCGACCACGATAAGATTCCGGAGAAAACAAAAGGTAAAGTTGCCATAATAGGCAGCGGTCCCGCCGGACTCACCATTGCCGGAGATCTTGCCCGCAAGGGATTCAAGGTAGAGATCTTCGAGATGGAGAAGGAGGCGGGCGGAGTGCTGCTTTACGGAATACCGGAATATCGTCTTCCGAAGGAGGTTGTGCGCCGTGAGATACGCCGTATCGAGGCACTTGGTGTCAATTTCAATCTCGGAGTCACAATCGGTGTTGACCTCACCGTAGATGACCTCTTCGACCGAGGTTTCGATGCAATCTTCATCGGCACCGGTGCAGGACTCCCCCGCAAACTGCCGATTGAGGGAACAGAGCATCCGGGATTCCTTCAGGCTCTGCCATTCCTGAGACGCGTTCAGCTTTACAACTCCGGACACATCGACCGTTCTGAGGTAACTGTCGGCAATGGCGATAGGGTGTTTGTAATCGGTGGTGGAAACACAGCCATGGACTGCGCCCGAACCGCCGTGAGAATGGGCAGCAAGGAAGTGACAGTGGTTTACCGTCGCACCATCAACGAGATGCGCGCACTCCGTTCCGAATATGAGGAAGCTCTTGAAGAGGGTATCAAATTCATGTGGAATTCCAATGTCGTGAAGATCAACGGCGGCGAGGGAAACGACCTCTCATCTCTGATCATCGAGACAGAGGGTGTGGAGAAAGAGTATCCTGCCGAGCATCTTATCGGTGCTGTGGGTAGTGCTCCGGCCGCCCGCATTGTATCAACAACAAAAGGAATTGACGTTGATGGCAAAGGGTATGTGCTTATCCGCGAGAATCCTTACGGCATGACAACCCGCGTAGGAGTGTTTGCCGGAGGTGATGTAACCGCACAGCCTGCCACAGTGGTTCACGCGATGCGTGATGCCAAGAAAGTGGCTGAGGCTATCGAACAATATGTGACAGCTGTAAAACTGATGCAGTCAATTTCCAATTAACCGGTTGATTCCACCGGAATTGGCAACCATAAGAGGGTGGTCATCGGAATGGTCCGTTATAACAAGCGTGCCTTCGCCGAAGACCACCCCCATTTTTTTCACGCTTTCAAGCTTTACTGTGCCCTTGTTCTCCTCATAACCCTGGCGCGTTGCTGTGTATTCGGGAATATTCATTTTAGCAGCAAAGGCTCTGACATAAATCTCCGGAGCCGCTGTGGCAAGTATCTTTCTTTCCGCTCCAGCAACCATCTCCATCACTTCCGGATTTACATACCCGGTAAGGGATTCGGCAAATTCATCTATATCAGCATCCGACAATTGGCTTTGCGCTATTGCCACAATCCTTTCCTTTGCCTGATGATGGCTTATCTGACGGAGTTTGCGCTGAAACACAATTCCGATGATCTCCGGTCTCCTGGATGGGATACGGCGAAACAGGAATTTTACAAACTCGGTAAAAGAGTTGCATCTTACCAACGTACCGTCAAGATCTATTACAGCAGTCTTTATTCTCATAGCTGGCTTCTGGAATTAGCGGCGGTCTTCCGACCATGGGAAGCGCATAAGCGTCCGGTCATGATAAAGATAATAATCAGGCATTACTATCGGTGATTTCCGTGTGACGGTAAGTGCTGCTGTCCTGATAACGTTGTTAGCAGAAATATCCCTAAGAGCATATGTGACATTACGCAAAGTCGCACCGCTGTCAACGGCATCATCCACTACCAGGACATTAAGTCCGCCCTCTTTGAGCACAGTAATGAGGGAGGAATCAACAACCGGTTTTTTGATTTCCGGATTCCGGAATCTATCGTGCAATTCCAAAGATAGAGATTCCACACATCTGAGAAATGAATTCATCCATGCCGGAAGTCTCTTTAGAACTGAGGATACTACACCTTTTTTAGCCGATGTTCCGCCTCGCTGGCATACCACAGACCAGACATTTTCATTACTGAAACAATTCGCGACATACACACCTCCGCGGGCTATACCGATAACAATATCGGGGCGGAATCCTGATTTCAAAACCTTCTGCTCCAGAAGCATGCACGTTTCGCGAAAACGCCTGTCATCCAATGTCATCACCCTCATAAAGACCTCTGATTATTTTAACGTCACCTCCTCTACAAAAGGCCGGTAGAAACCCATTGTTCGGTCAATAAAGAGATTGCGCAGGGAATCAAGAAGCACCGGATTCTCACAGGCTATGTTATGCCGCTGCGCGGGATCTTTCGACAGATCAAACAATCCGTATTCCTCCAGATTGCCGAGCTCATTGCCGGTTAGATTGGTTTTAGGTCCGGCATAAGGGGGCATGAATGCGTAATTGCCTGCACGCAAACCGAGTTTTCCTTGATTTTCAATCACAATCTCTTTCCTTCCGTCATTTGACTCTCCCATAAACACAGGCATCATCCCCCGGCTGTCAAGTGAATCGGGAATATCGGCTCCGACAAGATTACCCAAAGACGTGAAAAGGTCCATCTGGCATACAAGTGCGTCAGATACGACCGGTGAGATTCTCCCTTTCCAATATATGCAGAGCGGAACGTGCGTACCGCCATCGAAAAGGCTGTATTTGCCACCACGCAAACCTCCGGCAGGTTGATGTCCTCGTTCTGCAGCAAGTTCCGCAGCACGGTCACGATAGCCGTCATTAAGCACGGGACCATTATCGCTGGTGAATATGATCATGGTATTGTCAAGAAGATCAAGACTGCGGAGTTCTGCTATCAGCTGACCTACACACCAGTCTGCCTCCATGATTGCGTCACCGCGGGGTCCCATGCCGGAAGCTCCTACAAATCTCTGGTTCGGCACCCTTGGCACGTGAGGTTCATGCAATCCATAATACAGAAAGAACGGACGATCCTTATTCTCGCGAATGAATTCCTTGGTCTTATTCACAAAATAATCCGCCATATCCTCATCAACCCATCGTGCTTTTTCGCCACCCTTCATATATCCGATGCGGGGAATACCATTGACAATTGCATTGTTATGTCCGTGCGCCCACTGAAGTTTCATCCATTCAGGATTTGACTCCGCCGATGGCTCACCGTCAAAGTTTTTCTCATAGTCTACATAAATAGGATCATCCTGCTCAAGACCTACTACACCGCCATTCTCCACAAAAACGGTAGGCACGCGGTCGTTGGTGGCAGCTATCAGGCATGAATAATCAAAACCTATCTCCTTTGCACCGGGGCGTATGGTGTCATTCCAGTTGACCTTCCCGCTTCCCATTCCGAGATGCCATTTGCCGATTGCGCCGGTAGTGTAACCTGCCTGCTGCATCATCTTCGGTAACGTCGGCTGATCCGGATTTATGACCAACGGAGCATCACCGGGCAGAATCTTTATATCATCGCGCCATGGATACATTCCCGTCAACAACGCGTAACGGCTTGGAGTGGATGTGGAAGAGGAGGCATAAGCATTTGTGAAGGCTACGCCTCCGTGTGCGAGGCTATCGATATTCGGTGTACTTATAGTTTTGCTACCATAAAAACTGATATCGCCATAGCCGAGGTCATCAGCTAAAACAACGATAATATTCGGTGGCCGTTCCTCTGTATTTTTCTGAGAACCGCAACCCACACACAACGGCAGCAACAAACCACCTATTCCATATACACTTTTATCCATAATCAAATACTTAATAACTAATCACCAACTCCCATTACCTACGACCACAACATATACGCTCCTCTGCCACCAAGCGCGGTATATTTATACAGCATTTTCAGAAGCCAACATCTACGTTTGGTAAGATTCGGATGATTGATAGCCTTTTCCAACAGAGGCGTTGCAAGATCCGGGCGCTTCTCGCGATGATAGTGAGCCGCAAGAATCGCACGGCGATAGTTGATCATATCAATAAGCCATGCACTATCCTTTCGTCCGGAATCAGCAACAGCTTTCTCCGCAGCATCAATGGCACGCTCCCACTCGCCCGCCTTGGAGTGAAAATTCTCACCGGTGATCGATTCCTTTTGAGGATAGATATCCACCAACACCTTGTCCACAGCAATCATAGCCGGATTTCCAAGCAACAGTCGGATTCCCACTTCCCAATCATTCCAGACAGGCAATGATTCATTCCAAGTGCCTATCTGTCTGAAATAATCTGTTCTTACCGCAAAATATTGCGTACTGAAAAGCGCATGATATATCTGATAGCGCCAATAATCCGAAACATTAAATTTCTTTTTTTGGACTTTTCCACCTCCAAGAATAAGTCTTGATCTCCAATGAACGATGTCAACCTTCCGCTCATTTGTAAACCCTTTCACTGCTTCCTTAACCAAATCCGGATGCATCACATCATCAGAATCGAAAAACAGAACAAACTCCGAATCCACGACACTCAATCCTCGATTTCTGGCACGCGCAGCTCCCGGATTTGGCTCACCAATGAGACTCACCTGCAAATCAGGTGTGGAATTCAGACGTATCCATTCCTCTACAACATCCCGTGTCCGGTCGGTAGATCCATTGTCCACAACCACAACCTTGAACGGTCTCCAACTCTGAGCCTTGACGCTGTCAAGACACCTCACTATCAACCGCTCCCTGTCCCGAACCGGAATCACTATGGAAATCTCACTATTATTCACGAATCTAAAATTGAAATCAATGGTTATTTGAGTTATTTCTTCAAAGTATCAGGTACCATACGGACCGAACTTTCAAGATATGGTCTTCTATTCACATACAACCCTACGCGTCTTCTTCCTATAGTATCAAAAGCCAGATCCGCTTCCGGGATAATCTTTAGCTCTCTTTCAGACATCCGAATATTTAAAATAGACGGTAGAATCACCTTGTCAACTATAAAACGGGCCGGAGTTGTCTTAGATTGTATCAGAATCCAGGCCTGAGGCGCGACTTGCCTGATCATATTTGTATCCCGTTCAAATTCAGGACTGGCCATCCATGCCGGACGAATAACGATATCCGGTTTTAACGGATATTCAGCCCTCGCCTCTTTCGTATAAACCCACCTGAAATGCAGAACCTCATCTTTATTGGCGATGAGGTCATTCTGACCAACATATATGATGCCATCTTCTGAATTCCTGTACTTTTCCCTCACACACTCACTAAAAGAGTTGAGGCGTTCCTGAGTTATAAATTTATCATATGCCATCCACATTCCAAGCAATGAAAGTCCCGTAACAACCACCGGAATACATCGAGATTTTCGCAATGACACCTCGACAAGAACAATAATTATCAGAAAAAAATACAACGGGATGGCAGGTCTGCCAAAATTATCAAGATAACAACATAAAACATATGAAACAAATGCCGCACAATACATTATTTTCAAGATGACATCCTTCCCTTGGCTAAGTTTAAAAACCCGCTTCGAATAATATTTTACAGCGAACAGGAATATAACCATAATATACACCGGCATCGATTCCGTCAAGAAATGCATAACCGAGAATTCATGGATATCTGCTGCCATTGACAGTCGCACAAAATTCCCGGGTGCCGATATCACAAGAAGCGCTCCTATTCCATATCCTATGCCTGCTGTGAATTGCGTCCGCGTAAGCTTGAATCTCTTTAGACATGCAAATGTCACAATGCCGGCTGACAGCGGTATTGAGAATCCTTCATGCATCTGTCCACAAAGCATACTGTAAATAAATATTAAAAACAATCTAAATTTATTTTCAGTCGTGGTGTTAAACAACAACAGCCATCCACATGTGGCTGCCGCCACCCAGACATAGTTAATCTGAAAAGGAGGATCCATAGGGAGCTGTCCGAACAAAAGCCATATACCTGTTGCCGCAAGCCAACAAAGACATCCCGACTGCTGTTTCTCCCTGCCACATATCCTGACAAGCAAAACAAGAAGAATTCCCCATACCAAAGCATTACATACCGCGAACGCCGTCTTTCCCCATAGAGCACAGAACAGCTGTACTATGAAATGGACAACAAACCGCCCGTTGGTCGTAAAATAGTGATCTGCCTGGGAAACCCACACATCCCCCAATGTCCGGACCGGAACAGATATGCTTTCATCAAACACCGGAGACATAAACTTATATGCCACCGCATCGTTTGTCCAATGAGTATGCAAGGAAAAAAACAATGCCAGTCCGGATACCAGTAATGCCGGACCGAGAATATTGAATTTAAAGATATCTCTCATAAGCCAGCTCTCTTAATTCTTATTCCCATTCTCATATAGTACAAAGGTTTCCGTAACCTTGGCAACATTGAATCCGCGCTTCTCGAGCGATTCAAGCGTATGCTCGTACAAAGAAGTATCCTCAACGTAGGGAACAAACACATAATCAAATGAATCAAGGTCTTTCACATAATCGGCTATGTCTTTTCCCGGAATATGAAACAGCTGGATTGAAAATGCAGGTTCTGTTTCATACAACAGTGACAGTGTCTGATGATACGCTCCCCAGAATGTGAATCTCTTACCCTGTGACTTCATATTTCTCACCTCCACTTCAACCTCTTCAATAAGCGGGTTCAGAGCCTTATCCATCGGCAAGCCGGCATATACGGGAGGTACATTCTCAACCCATACGAAATCCTTTCTTATAGCGTATGATTTATATAAGAACATACCTGTCATCATAATTATTGACATCCAGAACCATCTGAAATATCCATTTCTATAAACTTTTGACAGTAATGGATATGTCTCCGCAATCGCCAGGGGAAAAAGAAATGAGGTATGCCATCTTTCCGGGAAAGAGTCTGAACCAAATCCCATCATCAGCAGCATGATAAGAATTACGCCTGAGCACAAGCGCAGATAATGAATCTCGACACAACAATCTTTCCTTCCGCCAAATACCAGAAATGGGAAAATAAAGGATGGAATCAATACATATGGAAATCCAAGACCATACACACCTGTGGAATAATCAAACAGTAATGCTATCATCCTCAGAACGCACCATCCCGCTATCACACAAGTCACAGCGCTTAAAATAAAAGATACCGATTTTTTCTTTCCACGCCGTGTAACAGAGGCAAGATAATAGCATATAAAACCGGCACTCCAAGACAAGAATATCGGTGGGAACAATAATTTAAATCTCCATATGTAATTACCTATCGCATCAAGGTTGTGACCGGTAATAATATTATCCGGATTAAAGGCAGTCACCATTCCTTGTATTGATCCGCAGATCAATAACAACATGACACCAATGGTCAGCATCAAAGAAAGCAGCAACAACGCAACATCAATCCATCCTGACCATGTCCGTTTGCCCTTATTCACCAATAGAGCCACCGCAATATCAAGCATCAATATTGGAATCATAGTGACTCTCGCCAATATAACAAAACCAGTGAACACACCTATTCCAACCGCTTTCATCCGTGAAGGCTTATGCGCGTAGACAAGAAGGGATACCGTCAGAATAGATTCAAAGGGATATGCGGCAGTTTTCCAGTCGTAAAATCCAAAACCTCCTAATATCGCGATAAAAGTCGACAAAAAAAACACCGTGGCAACCAGTGCCACATTTCGGATCTTTCCATACAGATATATCGCCGGGACTCCTATTGCGACAAGATATGCAAAACGCGATAATGTCCTGAGCGAAAGCAATGAGAACCCGAAGGCATCACACCACAAATGACCTATATAAAATGTAAGGAATCCTAAGGGACAGTTTTTATAATCCCTTACACATAACGACATATAAAACTCATCTCCTATATAACAGATATAATGTCTGCCGGAGAAAAGAATCACCACCCCCAACGGAATACACAATAGATAAAGGTATTTACCCCACGTCCTCTCCATCATCCAATCCATTATAGCTATCTACAATATAAGGGGGCCTTCCTTTTGTCTCATTGAAAATCCTGCCCACATACTCTCCGATGATACCCAGCGCGAGGAGCTGCATGCCTCCCAGAAACAAAATCACGCATATCAGGGTGGGGAATCCTGTCACTACCTCTCCGAAAACCAGCGTCTTGACAAACATAAAGATAAGATATGCAAAAGCAAGCAGTGATACAATAATCCCCGCTACAGTTGAAATTCTCAACGGCGCGGTGGTGTAACTCGTGATTCCTTCGATCGCGAGATTCACAAGCTTGGACATCTTATAATTCGACCTGCCGTTCTCTCGGCTGCCACGGTCAAACGTCACCTCCTTCTTATTAAATCCTATCCAACAGTACAGACCTTTCATATACCGCTGTGTCTCCCTCATCTGTGTCAACGCACGGATAGCCCGGCGGTCAAGAAGTCTGAAATCACCTACATTCGGAAGTATATCAATATCGCTCATTCTGTTTAGCATACGATAGAATGACATGGAAAGCACCTTACGTATCCGGCTCTCCTCCCCTCTACTCAACCTTTTACCATAAACATCGTCGTAGCCTTTTTCCCACCAGTATATCATCTCCGGAATCACATCAATAGGATCCTGCAAATCTGCATCCATTATTATAGCTGCATCCCCTCGGGCATAATCCATACCGGCAAGCATCGCATTCTCTTTACCGAAATTGCGCGACAAGCTGACTACCGACACCCGACTGTCCCGTTGCCTGATTTCATTCAGGATATCTATTGTTCTGTCTTTGCTCCCATCATTAACAAACAAAAATTCCAATCCATATTCATTCATGTTTATACATGAGTTCACGGACACACCGCCGTCATCTGCAACAATCTCATAGCTATTCCTGGAGAACCCATTCAACTCATCATAAAGTTTATGTAGATTCCCCTCCTCGTTATAACATGGAATTATCAATGTAAGATTCTTCATAATATGTCATTTATTCAGACTAACCATTAAAATAATCGATTCCCTATGTTTCTCTGTATCCACATTGCGAAGAGCCTATCCGTGACTCTATACACCTTATCCTCTACCGTGAGTAAACCTTTCTCAGTCAAGATGCGTGCAGCCGATTGGACAGAGCTTGCTGACTGAAGCGAGTTCTCCCTTATAAAATCTACCGATGTGATCTTTTCCGCAGATCCATTAAGAGCCACTGCATACAGCAATTCTTTCTGTTTCAATGGTATGTTTGAAAGGATCTCGCGATATAAAGTATCCTGCATGCCTATCATACCGCCTATCGCGTTATCCACCTCTTCATTATCACTTGTCTCACCTGGTAGCGTCTGCGCAAAAACCTCATTGAACGTTTTCTGCATGTAGAATGTATGTCCCTCAAACAGATCATACACATTCTCTATCGCATCCTCAGATATATTCCTGTCAAATTCAATGAAGTTGCCCTTTACAAAATCCACATACACATCCTTAGGAATTGGATGGAGTTCAAGGATATCCGCACTCTGATAGAACGGACTGGAGGAATCAAGAAACATACGCTGCATCATATGACGCTCACTGCCGGCAAAAATAAAGTTTCCATTGCTACATCTCTGGATATGCGAACGTAACAATGACTCCACATTCTTTTCAGGATACTTCCCGATTTGCTGGAATTCATCTATGGCAACTACACACCTTTGAGATGCACCTTCAAGATAATTGAATATCTCTTCAAGTGTAATTTCCGGTTTTGATATATCACCAAGCTCAATGTTGAATGTCGGACTCCCCGTCATCGGATCAAAACCAAAATAAGAACGAAGGCTTTTTAATGCCGTGACAAAAGACTGGAGATAGCGCGATCCTCTTGGAGCTATGGATTCGAAAACCGACCTTCCCAGTGTATACGTAAATTCCTTTAAGCTTAAAGTCTGTAAGATATCTATAAAAATTGATATATAGTCACACCTTATTTCATCACCCTCCAGACAATATAAGATGAGTCCGGTCTTACCCATCCTACGCGGTGATATAACCACAACATTATTGCCATTAAGAATCTTTCTCGTCAGCCAAAGCGATTCATCTTTACGGTCGCAAAAATACCGCCGGTCAATTTTTCCGGCAACGATAAAGGGATTTACGTACTTCATATTCAAAAGAACTGAATTTTATGCAAATATAATTATTCTTTTTGCATAATACAAATAAAATAATTTTTGGTTTTTAGTTCATATTTGCTATTTTTGTAAAAATAATTATGGGTGTCCGGTAAATATTAATCACGCAGAGGCGCGGAGACGCAAAGGATTTATATCGGCAAATCCGGCGCGGAGGTCGTTACCACTCCTGATGAGGCGCAGAGACCGTCCGGTCATGCTCTGCGTCTCTGCCAGAATCGCCACGCGATTCTTCGTGATCTTTATCACAGGGATTGCCAACTCTTAACTTTGCGTCTTCGCGCTTCTGCGTGATTAATATTTACCGGACACCAATAAATGTTAATGTTTTCCGCCATGCCGAAGAATGCCCCGAGAATAGCTATCGTTGTGCCCTGCTATAATGAGCAGGAAGTGCTGCCGATGTCAAACAAGACTCTTTCAGATTTACTCTCTGATATGATTACAGGAGGTTTGATATCGGATAACAGCTATATTCTGTATGTCGATGATGGCAGCAGAGACAACACATGGCGAATAATCGAATCAATAATTGCCGGGAATTCTCATGCCGAGGGCATCAAACTTGCTGCAAACGCCGGACATCAGAATGCTTTGATTGCCGGGCTTGAGACTGCTGCGGATCATTGCGATGCAGCTATATCTATAGATGCCGACCTTCAGGATGACATACTTGCCATTCCCCGCATGGTCGAAAAATTCAGAGAGGGGTATGAGATAGTATATGGCGTGCGCAACAGCCGCGAATCCGACTCCTGGTTCAAACGCGAGTCCGCACAGGGATTTTATAGAATAATGAGGCATCTCGGGGTAAAATCCGTGTATAACCATGCTGACTTCCGGTTGATGAGCGCGGCAGCATTGAAAGACTTCCTGCAATATGATGAACGTAACATGTTCATCCGAGGAATCATCCCGGGACTTGGACGCACTCAAACTTCTGTTTATTACGACCGCAAACCGCGCACTGCCGGGGAATCGAAGTATCCGCTGAAGAAGATGATCAACTTCGCGGTTGACGGCATCACCTCCTTCTCAGTGCGCCCGGTAAGAATGGTTTTCTTCTTCGGTATTGGTTTCCTGCTTGTGGCTCTCGGAATATTCATATACGTCATGACGCGATACTTCGAGGGCGAGACCATAGAAGGTTGGACTTCACTGATGCTCTCAATCTGGTTCTGCACTGGAGTGATACTTATGTCGCTTGGCGTGATAGGTGAATACATCGGCAAAATCTACACCGAGGTCAAACATCGCCCACGCTACTCCATCGAGAAGTCAACCATCACTCAGCGAAAGAAATAGCCGCCCGTTATCATTCGCTCCGACAATTCCCAATCCTGCCGGGAGGGATAAGAATACGGATCCGGCAATGAATCCAACTTGTCGGCAAACACATCAGGATTACGCAATATGCTTCTTCCAAGACCGCGCCATGCATAACCCTCGACTCCCATCACATCAAGAAGTGTGGGATAAATGTCGATTTGGCCAAGTGTGGCATGCGTTTTCAATCCCAATCCGGAATTAAGAATTATAAGCGGAATAGCCGGAGAGACAAGTCTCTCACCCGTCAAAGCGGATTCCCTTGCATTATGATCTGCCACTATCACAATTACTGAATTATTATATAATCCAGCTTTTTTCAGTCCGGCTATAAACTGGCTAAGTCCGGCATCAAACTGACGGAGTTTATCTATATACACCTTCTCGTTCTCCGAATAAGAGGTATCCTGCCATACATCACTCTTTTTCCATCCGAACCGGTCATATGGATCATGCATATCCATGGTGTTAAGAGCCGCCACAAATGGTTGCTTCATCTTTACAATCTCCGGCAATGCATTGTTAAACAATGCCACATCCTTGCCTCCGAGTTTCTTCATGCCACGGATCATCTCCTTTTCTGTAAACAGCTTACGGAAACCATAGCTTTTTGACAGCCTAACCTTATTCCATTGCATCGGACTCGCGCAGTCAAACTCCATTGCCTCCCCTCCTATCGCCTCGGAAAGAGATGGGTAATGCTCATCGGGGAAAGTCATTGCCACAGGATTGTTCAACGTGGGTAACAGACCTGTATGGATAATAAATCTGCCATCGCTTGATCTTCCCGATCCTACCTGCGACATTATATTATCCGCCACAAAGACATCCTCACGTCCAAGATAACCGGAAAGGAAACGCATGGCAGACTTACCGTTAACCTCCGCATAAAGACCGCTGGAATTCAGAGATTCCACCACTATTATTATAAGATTCTTTCCCCCGTTGTCGGGCATGGAATCAACAATTACCTTGTCCTCCGGTCGGGACGCGAAAATTCTGTCTATTTCAGCCTTTTCATCTTTTGAAAGCTTATGCGCAGGCTTTAATTCCGAAGCTAACTCAAAAGCCCAGTAGACAGGGAATCCATAGAATCTCAACGTCATGCTGCGGTTATAGTGAGGAAAGAAATTTTTCAGAATACCTTTATGTTCAGAAAAACTGAATTGTTTTTCACCCTTGGTTACAAAGCTCCACATTTTCGACTGCAATACAACCTGCTCCGTGGTAAAAAGAGCTATGACTGCCACTACCATAGACACTTTGAACCTACGATCGAACGCATTCTTGCCCATGCACCGCAAGCTTATAAGATAGCACACAAGAAATATAAGGAAAGGAATTCCTATCCATAAGTCATCTATCCTGACAGAAGACAGAGTTGAATCTGCTACAGCTCCAGTGACATTCTGAAATCCGAACATGGTGGAGAATCCCATCATATCCGAAAAATTCCGAAAATATAAAATATTAGCATAGAGATATACCGGCACTGCAATCATCGGTACGACTACGCTCCACCGCCATCTTCTGCCTATAAATACATAGGGTAGAAGAATAACAGCCGCATCTGCCATCCCGATCAGGACATTCACCCAGCATCCAATCTGCCGCATCCCCGACAGCGAAAAAAACGCTGCAATCTCCACCGTCAATACCGCCCAGAAAATCAACAGCGGCACCCACGCCTCCTTATACCAATCTTTACAGTTTCCATGCATAATATTATCAAGACTATAATAATACCACAAATTTAACAAGAAACTATGATTTTCCCTCCAAAGGTGCTCAAAATCGCGATTTTGAGCACCTTTGGAGGGAAATTTTATCAATTTTGAGCACTTTTGGAGGGATTTTAATACCTTTCAAGGGATTTTTACTAACTTTGTCTACGCTATACAAACAGATATATTCCATTATATTCCATGCGCATACTTTTTTTCGGGGACTATTCCAATCTTCATGCATGCCTTGCCCGCGAGCTTCGGCAACGCGGACATGAGGTAACTGTCATTTCTGACGGTGGCCGCTATATGGATACTCAACACGATATCCTCCTGGATCGCGCACCCGGAAAAATAGGAGCCGTGAAATATTCATATCATGTGTGCTCTCTGATTCCGACACTTAAAGATTATGATGTAGTTCAGCTCATAAATCCTCATTTTCTATCCCTACGACCGGGGAAGATCAAATACTTCTTCGACATCCTCAAACGTAACAACCGTTCTGTTTTCCTTACGCTCGCCGGAAACGATTACTATTTCGTCAAATCCTGTCTTGAAGGTAATATCTTCAAATTCTCCGAATTCGAAGTCGGGGGGGAGCCTACTGAATTCGAATTAAAGACAGGTCATGCGGCAGCATGGACAGGATCTGGAATGAAAGAATTCTGCGACTACATATACTCCAATATTGACGGAGCGATGTCCGTGCTTCCGGAATATGATATGGCTGCACGACCACATTTGGGAGACAGACTTGCATTCACCAATATCCCTATAGACTTCTCATATATAGAAAACTCGCCATTGGATGTTTCAGGCAAGATCAATCTATTTATCGGAATGCGCGGAGGCATGGAGATACAGAAAGGCACCGCAAAAATGCTTGACATGTGTCTTCGGTTGGAAAAAGAGATGCCGGATAGATGCAGCGTGACATGCGTCCGCAATCTGCCGTTAAAAGAGTATCTCCGAGAGATGGGCAAAGGGCATATCGTCATCGACCAATTTTATTCCTACTCCCCCGGTACCAATGCATTTCAGGCTATGGCCATGGGGCGTGTGGCGGCAACCGGTGCACAGCCGGAATTTTATGAATATATCGGAGAGCAGGACTCTGGAGCAATCATCCCCATGTCCCCTTTGAAAACAGACAAGGAATGGGAGGAGTACTTCCGATCTCTGATTCTCGATCCATCGCCACTCCCTGCGATGGCCGCGGAAGGCAATCGCATCGTATCCGTTCACAACAACGTGCGCACAGTCGCATCCCGTTTTGAAGCCCATTGGAAAAATGAATAAACATTCAAGTGAAAATTTATTAGATAATAATGGAGCTATTAAGCTTCAGGTGTTGATATGCACGTTAGGAGAGGCGGGCATACAACGCGTGGCAAAAGGCGAACATCCCCACGTGCCGGGAGTTGAATACCTTGTCAGCTGGCAGCTTCCCGACGGAGATGTAGCCATACCGGACGAACTGTCACGCCCGGATTTCAAAATCATAAAAAACACGACACGCGGACTGTCAAGAAACAGAAACCTCTCCATTGCAGCGGCAACAGCACCATATTGTCTCATATCTGATGACGACCTTGATTATTTTGCTGATAGTATCGCAAAAATTATTGATATCTTCGATAAAAACCCGGAACTCGATATCGCCACATTCAAATATTCCGGAGCTGACACCAAGCAATATCCCGACCATTCATTCAATCTCTCCAAACCACCCAGGGGATACTACATATCATCTGTGGAAATAGCATTCAACAGGAATAAGATTTCTGAAACAGGTGTATCATTTAACGAACGGTTTGGAGTCGGTGCAGAATTCCCTGCAGGAGAGGAGGACATCTGGATTCACGACCTTCTCAAAAGAAAGCTTAATGGCGAATTCTTTCCCATCACAATTGCTTATCATCCAGGAGAGACAACCGGCACACGCCGAGCCTCAGACCCTGACATCATCCGCACCAAAGGTGCCGTATTCTCCCATACCCACCCCCTTTCCTGGCCCTTGCGGATGCTTGCCCATGTTTGGCGAAATTACAGATCCAAAACAAAGATTTCCACATATAAATATCTTAAATCTTGGCTAAAAGGTGCTTTATGATACCAAAACAAAAGAATAAATGCCTGAACCTTATAGTTTGGTGTATAGTCGCATATATAGGTATCGCATATACATTTATGGGGTTTTATATGCCTCTGTTAGGTGATGATCTTGGATTCTACCATTCATTTTCATCCCAGAATGATTGCTGGTATGCGTATCCTCGTTCCATGTACAGACAATGGATCTGGAACAACGCGAGAATGGCAGATATGCTGATTCCTTTAGGGCTGTATGTAATGCCGCAATGGCTCTGCGCAGTCACATACGGGATAATGACCGTATTATTATATTATGTTATTATTCGGCTATGCGGCAAAGTCAAAAATTCTGGTTACCTGAGGAATATCTTAATCATTTCACTCATATCCTTTACTTTCCGGTGGGATGCCCTCTGGATGGAGTGTTGCACCACTTATAATTATGTCTGGGGAGCTGTATTCTCATTGGCAGCCTTAGGATTGATATTAAAACACAAGGCTCGTCCCAATGCATGGTATTGGTGGATATCTGTGCCATTCTGCTTTATCGCCTCAGCTATGCATGAAGCGTCGGGATTGCCGTTGGCTATCGGTTTAATGTTATATTTCATAGTAACCGGAGCTTTTAAACGATTTTCCACTGCGGAGAAAGTCATGTCCCTGTTTTTCATAGCCGGAGGCATTTTCACCATGACCTCTCCGGCTTCATATTCACGCGTAGGCTATATGCTACAACCGGAATCGCCCATTGATATGCTGCTATTCTCAGCTGGATCGTCATCCTAATGGTGTTTTTTATATGCTGGATAGCATATAAAAACAGACCGTTATTTTATGAAATGATCCGTTCCCCTTGGATTATATTTGTATCCGGGGCTCTGATATCCACAGCGTTTATGCTCCTTAGCCAATACGGGGGAAGAACCGGATGGTACGCCCAAATATTTGCTCTTATAGCAATTTTTCAGATACTCAACAGACTAAACATATGTGCTCCATCTAAAATCGCCATCCCCGTCACAGTTCTTCTCGGTGCAGCTATAATTTTTCATTATTCTGAATTGATGATATGGCAGAAGCGACTCGGCAGCGAAGCCAGAATCGCAATCAGCCTTTATCGACAATCACCGGATGGAATCATTTACATGGATTATACAAACGAGCCTGAGCTTCCATGGTATCTGCTAAGAAAAACACACGGTGTTCCGGATGAGGATGATACATATTACCGCTACCGCATGAGCAAGCATTACGGACATAACAAACCGTTGGTAATACTTCCCGAGAACTGCAGGAACGTAGATTGGCAAAAATACACCGGCATAATGCAATTCGGTGAAAGGTTCATATCAGACAAACCATTGGAACCGTCTTACACAGATCAGATTGTGGATATTTTTCCACGAATCATGACTCGGATTAACGGACAAGAATATATCGAGACCGTTTTCAAAATCCACAACAACAAACTTTATCTTTACTCACCGGTTGACCGAGATCCTGGTGAAAAGTAATTAATACGTTAAACTCCTGTTTATCAATTCCCAATATATGTCTTTTTTCAAAAAATTATCCTTGACCGAGTTTATTTGTTATGCGGTTATCGGCATACTGACTTTCTTAGCAGCCGTTTTAAGCGAATGGAACGATGATGCGATAGCCTACTCTTTTTTCATACCGCGTTACGGAGAAGACACATCCTGTACTCCCATAGAATCGCTCGGTGACATCTGGAATTCACAAATCAACCACTGGTTCAATTCCAACGGTAGATTCGTTATACATTTCATCGTTCAGATTTTTTGTGGATTGGCAGGCAAATATTGGTTTGCACTTATAAACTCCATTGTTTGGATAGGCCTATTTAAATGTATTGTAAGATTCCATAATAATAATATTTCGTGGAAATTTACCATCCTTGTGTCTTCTCTGATCTTAATATTATTCTTCCCGCTTCCGTTCACGCCACCCTTCCAGATAAATTACGTATGGACTGCATTGGCAATATCATTATGGCTTAAATTATTTTTCTCTGATCATAACATATCCCCTGCCATATTGATTGTACTTGCCATCTTTTCATTCGTTACCGGGCAGATGCATGAGGGATTTTCCATACCGGTATGTGGAGCGCTTGTTTATTACATCATTTACAGGAAAGGTCATTTCTCGGTGAAAGAATGGATTCTGGCTGTATCCTTTGGAATAGGTTCAATTTTGACGATCTTCGCTCCAGGTAATTTCTGGCGTATAAACCAGGAATCTTCTTCAGAGGGTTCTGTGCTAAACCTGATTGAACAGCTACCTTCCGCAATCTGGTTTCCATTGATATTTATAATTCTTGTATATGCAAGCGGTTGCAAATTTAAGACAACTATCAAATTCCTGAAGTATCCACCAGCCGCTTTCCTTATTGTCATGGCCACACTATCACTGGTTTTCAATATATTAATAGGTAGAATCGGCAGAGGTATAATCCCTTATAACCTGTCTTTTATTCTTCTTTCTGTCCTATATCTGCAAAAGCATAAACTTTCATTGATGGTGACAATTGCAGCCCCCATTATAGCGATAACTATCATATCATTGCAGATTAGCAGAATAAACACACAGAATAAAAAAACAAACGAGATAATATATGAATACATGGATGTCGGCACTTCGGACGGAACAATATATATCGACAACGATCTTTTCCTGTTTAACAGGATCGAAACGACACAACGCCGTAATACATATACAAACAAACTGAGACAGACTTTCCCTGATGCTCCATTCCTGAAAATATATCCAGCTTCCATGAAGACTTTGGAATTCATGAAGGACACGAATATGGTTGTTAATGTCGGCGAGCAGAGCTGGGTATGCATTCAATCTGCATCTCATCCCCGCGATTTTATTGTAGAAAAAACTGTATTACCTTCATTCTTTGGAGGGAAAAGGATGAATCCGAGAATCCTTGATTTCTCGTCTGGATCAGAAATCTTCATAGATTCTACCGCTGACTATAAGTCTATATTATATGTCAACGACAGACCATATGTAAATGCTGAAATAATCATAAGGTAAAACCGGAATAAACAACGACTGCCGATATAACTGATGCCGTTATCATTGCGGCAACGGCGCCGCGACTGAGGCGAAGCCTGTAGCGGCAGAAATAGACTCCGGATACCATCAGGGCGTAGATGCCATACCACGCGACCTGGGCAATGCCGATACCTGTCAGTCCGTAGAGACCATAGAGCCAGATATTGAGACTCAGTCCGATTGCCGCATCAAGGCTCTCGGTAAGGAGATATGTCTTTCCATCACCTTTGGCTATGATGGAGAATGCCATGCACGTGGAGACCGACCGAAGTATTATCGTGAAGATGGCTATAGTTATGAAAGGCAATATCACCTCGAAATCAGCAGTGTAGAGAATCTCGACAATCCAACGGCGGAAAATCACGAAAGCCACAAGCATAGGCGTGAAGATTTTCAACAGCAGGGAGATCTCATGGCTCACAAAAAGAGACATGCGGCGCGGAGAATGGCTGTTGGCAGACATACGCGGATAAAACTCAAGTCCTACAGCTCCGAATATCAGCGATGTATAGCGAAATACGAGTGCATTGCCCGCTTGAAAATAACCCACCTCCGCAGTAGATGCCTCCCTGTTAAGCCAGGACATGAATACCATCTGCGCGAGATTGGTCGCGAATGACGCGACAGCTATATATCCCCCCAGCTTTACAAATCCGCTGCCGGATCCGAGATCATGCCGACGCGCAAGAGTGTATGGGATATTTCTATTCCTGTTGATAATAAGGAAAGTCATTATCGACAGAGAGTAAGCCAATATCGACAAAGGGACACTCGCGTCCCCGATCCAACGGAACATCGGGATGGATATGACAAGTCCGACAGCCGAACCACTTACACTGGCCCTCGCAAGACGCCGGAATCGCTCGGTGCCTTGTAATATTGCCTGCTCTCCTCCGATTATTGAATTGAGTAGCAATGCTCCTGCCAAAATCATGAACTCCCACCAGCAATCCATATTCCCGAAAAACCACAACGAAAGCCATGGAGCAAGGAAACTAATCAACAGACCTCCAAGTCCTCCTGAAAGCAAACACCATGAACGCAACAAGGCTGCCGTCTTTCTGACAGGGCCAAGCGTTTTGCCATGTTTCGCCACTTCGCGGACTCCGCTCTGACGCAATCCGAGTCCGGTGATTATGGATACTGTCTCCACCGTGGTATTGAAAATACCGAATAACCCGACTCCGGTGGCACTCAGCCACATTGCCACCAATTTCATCTTCACTATCGAGCATATGATACCGAATGCCTCCGCCCCGGAAAAGAGCCCGATAACTTTCAGAACTTTGGTGGTCAGCGATTTCTTCACAGCACGAAGGATTATCTGCGGTCGAGCGCAGGAATGACTTTTGAGGCTATCAGGGCGGCATGGCGACGCAGCGCGCGCAGGTGGCCGTAATGGGCTGCCATTACGCGGTAACGCTCGTGCAAGGATTTGAGTTTGTTACGGTCGGTGAGGCCATCCGAGAGATAATCTATCGTCACCATTCCTAAGTTCGTGCATTTATGCTCATCTGCGGCAAAAATACAGCGGATTGTCCAATCGTAATCTGCAGAGAAGCGGTAACGCAGATCATAATCCGGAGCCAGACTCCGCTTCACCATGAACGCCTGATGGCATATAAGCATACCTTTGGAGAAACTGTCGCGCGTCAGCCGAGCGGGCACCGAATAATGCCTTGGTCCAAGTTCTCGGCGCTCGCTATCTACAATCACGGTATCACCATATATGATATCATCGCCGAGACGCGCTCGACGGGCATAAGCCTCAAGCACATCCGCCGAATGGAAAGTATCACCGGAATTCAGAAATATCACATATTCTCCACGAGCCATACGCAATCCCTTGTTCATGGCATCATAAAGACCCTTGTCAGGCTCACTGAGAATCCTCACACCCTCATAACTGCGGGCAATCTCCAAAGTCGCATCCCGCGAGGCTCCGTCAATCACCACATGCTCATAGTCACGACAAGTCTGCGCAGCCACCGAGGCCATCGTAACCCCGATGGTAGAGGCTGCATTATATGTGATCGTTATCACCGATATTAATGGTTTCATATGGAAACAACGCAAATTTTCCCTCAATTATTTGGGAGAATGGATAGATTATGGTAAATTTGCACGGTATAATCAAAATCTTTAAATAAATAATACAACTATGGCTTACGTAATTACTGACAGATGTATCGCTTGCGGCACATGTCTTCCCGTTTGTCCCGTAGAGGCTATCTCTGAGGGCGACATCTACAAGATCGATCCCGACACATGCATCAGCTGCGGCAGCTGCGCATCTGTTTGCCCCAACGACGCTATCGAAGAGGGCTAACCCGAAATTCAACAAAAACAGTGGCTGTCCGTTATCTATAATATGGGCAGCCACTTTTTTTAAGTCATAAGTATTAGTGATTAAGTCTTATGTATTAAGATTATGGAAAAAATAAAGATAAAGGTTATAAATAAAAGCCACCATCCCCTCCCCTCATACGGAACATTCGAGGCAGCGGGAATGGATATCCACGCATACCTTCCGGAAGGTGCAGTCACTCTGCGTCCCATGCAACGTGCCCTGATACCCACAGGGTTATACATGCAGCTTCCATCCGGATATGAATGCCAGATCCGTCCACGTTCCGGACTCGCGCTGAATTACGGAATATCCATCGTGAATTCTCCGGGCACCGTCGATGCCGACTACCGCGGCGAGATAGGAATAATCCTTATCAACCTCGGTGAAAACGACTTCACTGTCAACGATGGCGACCGCATCGCCCAGATGGTAATCAAACAATATACCCGCGTAGACTGGGAACCGGTGGAGCGTCTTGACCGCACAGAGCGCGAGGATGGAGCCTTCGGTCACACAGGAAGGAAATAAGAAATTTCATCTATGCCGCCAATGAATAATATCAGCAAATATATACTGCTCCTCATGCTGCCTCTGCTGGCGGCAGCCTTTTCCACAGCGGGTAATCCCGCTGCAAAAGCCAAAATCAATTCCGCCGCGAAGGTGTCGAGTGCGGGGCACTTGCAGTGCCCTGATCCCATCCGCCAGAAGGCCCGCTATTATTACCTCGAAGGGCTTCGCAAGCAAATGGAGGAAGATCCGGCATCCGCCTATGAATATTACAAGCGGGCGGCTGCCATTGACCCTTCATATGCAGAAGCCGCCTCTGCGTATGGCACACAGCGCCTTGCCGCTGACATCGATACACTCCAGACCCGCACCGAGCTTGCCCGATCACTGTCGCTGATGCGGCCGTTTGTAGACCGCTTTCCCGATGAATATAACGAAGCGCTTTATTATGCATATGTCGCAGCCCGAATAGATTCCATAAAGGAGGCAATTCGTATTTTCGAGCGTACAGCCGACCGTCGCCCCGACCTTTCGTCTACCCTTGTGCACCTCTCTGAGGCATACATGGCTGATGGAAATATCGACAAGGCGCTCGATGCTTTGTCCCGATATGAAGTGATAGAGGGGCATAATCCACAGATCACTATCAAAAAGATTTCCTATCATCTTGCCAGACGCGACACCGTCGGAGCTTTGTCGGAAACTACTTCGCTTGTTGATTACAACCCTGCCGAACCCGCTTTCCGCATCCTGAAGGGGAATATGTATGAGATGACCGGCAATCCTGACTCCACATTCTATTACTATAGCGAGGCAGAACGCCTCAACCCTGACTACGGAGCTGCCAAGCTCGCGTTAGCCAACTACTACCGCCAACAGGGCGACTCCGTAAAATATGATGCAAAAACCTACGAAGCTCTTCTTTCAGAAGACTTTGACTTAGGGCAGAAAGTAGGGATGCTGGAGGAGTATCTTCAGATTCTTCTCAACGACCGGCAGAATACAGCTCGTGGCGACCACCTCTTTTCCGTGCTCCGCGAGCAATATCCTCACGAGCCGCAGGTTCTCGACCTTGCTGCCCGCTATTCAGCGGCTAAAGGTAATTTCGATGAGGCTTGCGAGGAGATTGGTTATGCCATAGATCTCGCGCCTTCGGAGGAGAAATACCGCGGGCAACTCATGACCTACCAGATGGCAGGCGACCATCCTGAAAACGCAATGACAACATATCGCGAGATGGAACGGCACCTTACCCCATCACGCAATATGATGGTGCTCTACGCGTCCGCGGCACAGATGGCAGAGGATTACGACACGGCAATAGATGCTTATCGCGATATCATACGCGATATGGCACCAACTCTCCCTCTCGACACCCTGCTGACACCCGCCACAATCCCCGCCTCTATCCAATATGACGACCTTATCCGTCTCTCGCAGATATTCACCAGCATCGGAGATTGCTTCTATGGCGACAAAAAGCTTGATCAAGCTTTTCATGCCTACGACAATGCCCTCACCCTCTATCCCGACAACACACTCGCACTCAACAACTACGCTTATTTTTTGAGTGAAAACGGAGGGGATCTCGACCGCGCTGCGGAGATGAGTCTCAAGAGCCTTGACGGTGAGAATTCAACCAATCCCACCTATCTTGACACATACGCCTGGATTCTCCACAAGAAAGGAGATAATGCGGAAGCCCGTAAATATCAGGCATCAGCAATAGAGGAAGCGGCAAAAGAGGAGAACGAGCACTCGGAACTTTACGATCATTACGGAGACATCCTTGCTGCCGAAGGTGACAACACCGAAGCCCTCAAAGCATACGAAAAGGCCCTTGAACTCGAACCGGACAACAAAGACATCGTTCAGAAAATCAAATCGCTAAAAAATGCAAAGAAATAATTCACATTCATCAGGATTGGATCAAGTAAATCATATCCCCGGCTTCCGTTTCAATATCGGCATGGCCATGCTTCTCTTTCTCTCGATTCTTCTCCCTTCCTGCAAATCTTCCTCGGCCGCTCAATCTGGATCTACCCGATCTGGAGAGGGGGCGTTGGGTGGCGCGCTCTCGCAGAGCGTGATCCTCGATAGCGTCCGCTCCGCAGCCCTTGCCACCATACTACCCGCCTACACCGACTGGCAGACAGCCGAAATCTCCGGCAAGCTGCGCATGAACAAGCTCCCAATCTCCCCCACAATCAAAATCTATATGAAGAAGGGGGAAGAGATCTCCATATCCGTCCGCGCCTCTCTCCTCGGGGAAGTAGGACGCATCGAGATCGCAGGCGACTCCGTTATTGCAGTAAACAAGATGAAGCGCGTATACTGCGCCGAATCCATCTCCGGCATAAAATATGACTACCCGGATCTCATCGCCGACATCCAGAGCCTTCTGCTCGCGCGAGCAGTAGTGCTCCGCGCAGGCGAGTTATCCCCCCTCAACGCCGATTTCCTCGATTTCACCCCCCTCTCAGCAATATCTCCTTCCTGGCTTCTCTCTTATCCCAAAGGGCGCACAGAAGATGACGAATTCGGCTATGAATACCGAATCAACGCGCAAGGCCAGACAGAACGCCTCCTCGTCGACCTCTCCACCGGCGATCATGATTTCTCTCTCGCCCTTGATTACACCTATCCTTCCAGCGGCTTTGATATGAACATATCCTTCAGCAGCGATGGCTCCAAGAAATTTAATGCTCTTGTAGATTTCGATAATGTGAAGTGGGAAGCAAAAGCCCCTGCTCCATTGAATCTCGGATCTCGCTACACCCGTCTCGGAATCAAACAATTCATCAAATCATTCTGACATGCGTTTCCCTCTGCTACATACGCTTCTCATCGCTGCGGTGATTATCTGTTCACCGGAGGTGTCCGCGCAAAAAAAGAAAGCCGGCGGCACTAAAGCCCGCACAACGCAAACTGCCACAAAGAAAAAAGCCGCCGGCACAAAAAAGCAGACTGCCGCCAGAACCGGCAATAAGCGGACACAAAAAGGTAACTCAAAACCGGCGACATCCGCTGAGGCGAAACGCCGGCAGGCTGAGACCCAGAAAGAGATTGCCCGCACAAAAGAGGAGATCAGACGCAACGAGACTGAAGTAAAGAAAGGACTCAGCGAGCTTAACCGCCTTAATGCCGATATCGCAACCGGGCGCACACTCGTTGCCAAAGCCTCGGATCAGGTGAAGCAACTCGACGCACGAATTAGCTCAATCCAAGGCGAGATAACCGCTTCAGAAGCGAAGCTTGCTAAAATGCGGGAAGATTATCTACGCTCTGTCAAAAAAATCAGGGCAAAAAAGAATTCAAATTCCAACCTCGCGTTCATATTCTCTTCCAAAAATTTCAGTCAGGCGATGCGTCGCATGCGTTATCTCAAGCAGCTCTCCGCATGGCGTGCTGAAAAATCGGATGAGATTTCCGCTTCGGTCAAGGAACTGTCGCGCCAGAAGTTAGCTCTTGAAGATTCAAGACGTGAAAAAGACAAGGCTTTGTCGATCCAGATTGCAGCCCAGAATAAGCTTAACAACCAATATACTAAGCAGGATGCGCTTGTCGGGGAACTGCGTAAGAACGGACAGGCTCTTAATTCCCATCTTGCCCGCAAGCAGCAGGAAGCAAACGCCCTGAAATCCACAATCGCCGCCCTCATTGCTGAAGAAAACCGCAAGGCTGAGGAAGCCCGTCGAGCAGAGGAGGCACGGAAAGAGGCTGAAAGAATCAAGGCGGAAGAAGCCCGCAAGGCTGAACAGGAACAGCTTCTCGCGCAACAGGAACAGGAGGCTGAAGCTTCCAAAGCGGATAAGAATAAGGATAAGAAGTCTGACAAGAAAGCCGATAAAAAAACTAAGAAAGCGGATAAAGCCAAGGAGAATAAAAAGGATTACGCCGAGGCAAGGCGTCGCAAACCGCGTGCTGTCAAACCTTCGGAATCCAACGCCGCTTCTCCGGATGTAAATAAGAACGCATCAGCAAAGACCACGGCTTCTCAGGCGGGAAATTTCGCATCGATGCGTGGCTCGTTGCCGCGACCCGTAGCTGGTGCTTTCCGCGTGACAAGTCAGTTCGGACGTCATTCCTTGCCGGAACTGCCGGATGTGATGTACGACAATCCGGGTATTGATGCAGAGACATCCGCAGGAGCCTCCGCACAGGCAGTATACGGAGGCAAGGTATCCGGCGTATACGTTATTCCCGGATTCTCGACGGTGGTGATCGTTAACCATGGCAGCTACTACACTGTCTATGGCAATATCGCATCCCCGTCAGTAAAAGTGGGAGATGTTGTGAAGCAGGGACAGGCTCTCGGCAAACTTGCCGCTGCCGAAGACGACTCCTCCCACTCATCCATCCATTTCGAAGTCTGGAAAAACCGCGACAAGCTCAATCCGCTCGAGTGGATCAGGTAAGTTAGGAGTTAGGAGTTAGGAGTTAGGAGTTAGGAGTTAGGAGTTATGAGCTATGAATTGATTCAATATTCCCCGGAGATGGCAGGCAGCTGGGATGAATTTGTGAGCAATGCGCGGAATTCATCTTTCCTCTTCATGCGCGGATACATGGATTATCATTCCGACCGCTTCCGCGACTGCTCATGGATAGCCATGAAGGGCACACGGCCTGTGGCTTTCCTGCCTGCAAATATATCCGATGACGGCATTCTCCATTCGCATCAGGGTCTCACATACGGAGGATGGATACTCCCCGCGCGACATATAGACGGCTCTGACCTGCTCGACATATTCGGCATGGCAATCGACCGCTGGCGCGCTGAAGGTATTTCCTCTCTCGATTATAAAACCCTCCCTTACATCTACTCCTCCGCTCCATCGCAGGAGGATGAATATGCTTTGTTCCGTCTCGGGGCAACTCTCTCCGAATCCAATCTCTCCATGGCGATACCCCTTGCTGCAGGCTGTGAGCCGAACTACAATAAACTGCGACGTCGCTCACTTGCCAAAACTGCAGGGTTGGAGTTCACTATCCGCGAATGTGTTGAATCCGCTCCCTTGATACGTATGGTGGAGGATTGCCTTCGCGAACGTCACGATGCAGCTCCCGTACATACCGCATCTGAACTGCAACTGTTGCATGACCGCTTTCCGCAAAACATAAGATTCTGGCTCCTCGAATATCAGGGCGAGCCACAGGCAGCGGTATGCATGTTCGACACAGGACGCGTGGCTCATGCACAATATATCGCCACTACACCCCTCGCCCGTGAGCTCAACCTTCTCACCCCTCTCTTCCATCATCTAATCACCGTTGTCTATGCCGGAAGAGCCTACTTCGACTTCGGCACAAGCAACGAAGACCAAGGCCGCTACCTCAACGCCGGACTTCTGCGCCAGAAAGCATCATTCGGAGCATCCGGCGTTGCATACAACAGATATACCCTGAACATCAGATAATATAACTTTAAGGTAAGTAGTTGTTTTTCTATGAAACGCAGTCTTATTGCCCTGGCCATCGGCACATTCGCCCTTGGCATCGCTGAATTCGGCATGATGGGGATTCTGGGCGACGTTGCCAGAGATCTCGACATCAGCATCGTAAATGCAGGTCATCTCATATCCGCCTATTCTCTGGGAGTAGCCGTAGGTGCACCCCTGCTTATCCTCTTACGCAAGCTGCCACTACGCAAACTCATGCTTCTGCTAAGCGCTGTCATATTTCTTGGCAACCTCGCGGCGGCATTGTCACCCAGCTATTTATTCCTCCTGTCAGCACGCTTCATCGCAGGATTGCCACACGGTGCATATTTCGGAGCCGGTGCGATAGTATGCTCCCGACTCGCTGACAAAGGTCATGGCGCCCAGGCTGTGGCGGTGATGATAGGTGGTATGACTGTGGCGAATCTTGCCGGTGTGCCGTTGGCAACTATGCTATGCAACCTCATCAGCTGGAGGATGCTGTTCGCCGGAGTGTCGCTCTTCGGTCTTTTGGCATATATCTTTATCCGCATATGGATGCCCCGGCTCGAAGCTCTGCCCGACACCGGTGTCAAAGGACAGTTCCGGTTCCTGCGCTCTCTTGCACCATGGCTTATCTATGCCGGTGTATTTTTCGGTCAGGCAAGTGTATATTGCTGGCTCAGCTACATCGATCCGTTCATGACAGAAGTGACAGGAATATCCGCCTCATCCATGACATGGGTAATGATGCTTGTCGGAGCGGGCATGGTCTTTGGCAATGCCATGGCGGGGAAGCTTGCCGACAAATACCGCACATCTGTCGTCACAGGCGCACTCGCCGCATCCATGATCATCGTTTTACCGGCACTGTATTTCTGCGCCTCAATGAAAGTCCCGACACTCATCCTTACCTTCCTTGCCACCGCCGGACTCTTCGGTATCGGAGGACCGTTGCAATACCTTATTGTCCGCTTCGCCAAAGGTGGAGAGATGCTCGGTGGGGCCGGCATACAGATAGCATTCAACGTCTCCAACGCCATGTCAGCGGTAATCGGAGGTCTCGCCATCCATCACGGACTCGGACTTGCCTCCCCCGCCCTTGTCGGAATACCGTTCGCCCTGATCGGCGCCACCGCCCTCTTCATCCTCGCCCGCCGCTACCCATCCTCCTGACTAAAAAGAGAAGCGCGGCTTTTGACCGCGCTTCTTTTTATTATCAGTAAATGAACTCATTTAAACTTTTTACCGAATGAGTTCTATTTGCTATCCTTATAATTCATAAGTTAAGCCTAAGAAATTATTTTACGATAACCTTAGTAGCCTTACCGTTGGCAACGCGCACATACACGCCCGCAGCCGGCTGACCCTTAACCTCGCGACCCTGCATATCGAACCAGCGAACCTCGCCAGCCTCAGCCGCCTCGATCTCCGCAACACCGGTAGCACCTACTTCCAGCGCGATTGTCTTAGTTTCGCTATGAACACCAGTCTCCGGATTGCAAGCGAGATACTCAAGCAGAGTGTGGTTATTTGTCAAAGTTATGTCCTCCCCCTGATGCAGTATCCATGAAGAGTGAGCCACATCCTCGCAAGCGCGGGTAGCAGGTTTTTCCTTACCGCCATTCAAACGATAATAGATATCGATGCCTTCAACCTTCTTGAAATTCATAGATGTACTCTCAGCTTTCACAGTCAGCTTTCCATCCACAATCTCATGCTCGCACACAATCTCCGGCACAGCAGGAGCAGCAGGCACGGGTTCATATTTTACTACAATTTTCGCAATTGGCAGATTGTCGCTTGTGGATATTGTAAATATTACATCATTCTTATTATCGATCTTCCAAGTCAATGTTGCATTATCGCCTGTTCCTGTTTTGGTATATTCCAATCCTTCGCAGTTTACAGAAGCTTTTGTAGATGACAATAATTTGCCAATCATGGATATTTCAGAAATTCTATATTCCTTTGCAATTGATATTGTCATTGTATAATTACAGAATGTATAATTGCCACTTACTTTTTTACCTCTATGAAATCTCCAGCCATCGGTAAAAAGTCGCTGTTTCCCCTCTGCACTATTAACTACATTAATTGATATAATGCCATTATCCTCATTCTTTATTGTTATCGGGGAATCATTATATTCATTAGATTTTGAGTCATGACGCGTCATTCCATAATTGTTATTTACGAAATCAAAAGTAAAGGTACCGTCTGGATCAATTATTGGAGCATCTTTCACCGTCAATGTATACTCAGCTACTCCCGCTTTATAAGTATCATCACCTATAAAATCAGCTTTAATAACAGTTGTTCCCGCTGCCACCAAAGTCACATTACCCTCTGCATCTACGGTCGCTACTTTTTCATTTGAAGAAGAATATGTAACCGAAAGATTATTCGGATTAGTCAGCACGGGAGATTCAAATTCTTCGCCCAAAGTCGCTGTGTATGCATCTTGAGGATAAGCAAGTCCGTTGGCTTCCAATTCCGGGCCTTCCGATGTTCCATCATCATATGTGATAGTTACCATTGATATTGTGATCATCCCTCCGTTTGTTGAATTGAAAAGCACTGCGAAGGAGTTATTTATTTGATAGCTAAATGTTGATTCAGATGTTGTACAATTATTACTACCTGCATCGGATCCTGTCCAATCAGTCTTGTTTGTTTCAGAGAATGTATAAGGATTTTCAGAGGCTTTTGCTGATAATGTCGTTGTTTTAGAGGCACCCGTTTTAGCTTTAACAGATATGCTTTTAATTGCAAATAGATTCGAATTTTGCGTAACACAGATATATCCTCCATTACTCTGAAGAGCTAATCCATTATTTTTTTGAGCACGCCCCTTAATTGTGATACCTGAAGTTGCATCTGTGTAAGTTGTCTCGCCATAGCCATTGGAGGGAAATGTTATCCCTGAATTAGATTTAGTACAATCAATTACGATTGTTTTCTCGGCTGCCTGTCCGGCGAAGCCGACTGTGAGCAGACACAGAAGTGAAAGTAAAAACTTTTCCATAAGTTGTTAATTTAGTTGTTTTGTTGTTTGATATGTTTGGTTTGTGTTATAGGCTTTGATGGCGATATTGCGCTTCGATTTAGGTGTTGTTTTATTACGAAACTCTTTCGAATCCCGTATTTACAAAGTTATAAAGAATTTCTAACATATAGTATATCTTTTTAAGATATTTTATATTTATGCCCGGTAAATTTTGAACCCTAATGATTAGAACGCAGAACCACGTTTCACTTTTGAACGCGGAATTCACGCGGAACTATGATATTTAGGCAAAGTATCCGAAAGAAACTGAGCGGACAAATCAGAACTGAAGTCCTGATTTGTGCAAGGTTCATATGCCCGGGTCTTGACAGTATGGTTCCGCGTTCATAAAGTGAAACGGAGTTCAGCGTTCTGAATAATTTAAGTTCTAAGTCTAAAATCGCATTCGCTGCTACTGGAAATAGATTCAGTTTTTGCAGTAAAGGCTTGTGTAGAAATAAAATAGTTCAACACAATCGGTTAAATTCGTTTGCAGGACAGTGATGATATCTTATATTTATGCCCGGTAAATTTTCATCGCGAATAGATGTGATGGCGCAAAATGTGATGATTACTTCTTCACGCGGAAGATGGGATGAATCACCCCTGCGGAAGCTATTTTCTCAGAGTGAAAATTCATCCGCATGGCTTCTTCCCTATTAAGCCCCTTGGAATATTCCGGAGCTTCACGCTCGTTAATCATCAGCAATCTTCCTTCAGCGCATAGATCAAAGAATCGTCCCACTGGTTTCTCACGCTCCTTTACACACACTTTGCGGACATAAATCAGACTGCCTCCCTGCTCCAGGATCGCATCACGCACCTCTTTCTCGCGCTTGCTGTAGAAGGGAGACACCGCAATGCCTCCGTGTTTAGCCATTGACAGCCAATCCGCGAGATGCGCCTGATATTCTTCATCTGTCCAGAAAGATCTTACCATTACCTGAAATCTGAATGGCTTCTGTAGCAAAAATGGATTGCCATAGGCTTCATATTCGAATTCATCCAATCGGATGGATATTCCACGGGTGAAGAAGTCAGGATATTTACGCCTTATCGCCAACCTGCGCGGGTTGTCTTCAATATATTTCTTCATTACCTCAAGTTGCCCTTCCCGCAAAAGGATACTGTCATTGTAATTCTTGGCGAATGCGCTGATTTTTGCCGGCTTATATTGAGGGAATTGCTTCCACATATCTGTTGTGATTTTAGCTTTGAGGATTCCTATATATTTCCCAAGCTTGCGCTTTGTCGGGGCTTTGACATATAGGATGAAATGCGCATGATCCGGCATCACGACGGATCGTATGCGCTCAAAATTATCGTTGATCTCATGAACGTTATAAAGCCATCGGTCAATGATTCGCCCCATATCAGAAAGAATTATGCGTGGAGCGTCAGGATGCCCATTGGGGAAGGAAGGATCACCGCATAGAGATCCGAAGCCGGGCACTTCCGGAGCCTTAAGGAAAGTGATCATATAAATCCGCTTGCCTGTATAGTCATTATGATGGCAACGCCTGTTCATGCTATGATGGATAACCCTTCTTTTGCCATTATCGACAGAAGATGACCGGGAGGGGACAGGGGAATCCCCGGAATGACTCGAATCGGGCATAAGCGGAAAGATTTAATTAGAGAGTTTTGGAGCAAATCCGATGCTAAAATACTCACAATGCTGCATATAATAAAGCTTTTAGCAGATTATTTTGCTAAAATCGATAAAATTGCTTCCGAAATTGGAATTTACAAGGCTTTTTCTCGCGGCACTGCCAGTGCCTTCACTCAACGCCTGCCGCCAAATCTCTTTCTTCCCTACATGATAAAGATTCTTGTTTAAGCCTCCTCGGTCGAGTGAAGGCACTGGCAGTGCCGCAGCTTCCACGCCCCCTATTTCCGTCCCTCATTTTATCCTTTATTCATTACCTAACAACTTATGGAAAAGTTTTTACTTTCACTTTTGTGTCTGCTCACAGTCGGCTTCGCCGGACAAGCAGAAACTTCAGATTATCAGTTATGCACTACTGAAACTGAATTATACAATCCTGACAATCAATTTATCATAGTGTCGTCATCTGTTCTCAACAACGGATTTTATGCTGTGAATAGCTCCACTACTCAATCTGGAATCACGGGTATACAAATATTAACTGGCTCTTCAATACCTGAATTAATCTCTGCTGATGATCAAGCATTAGGATTAGGATTGTTCTCATTCATAGCTGACGGAGATTACAAAGCTCTATATGAAACAAAATCTAAAAGATATTATGGAGGGAAAAGCAGTGGCACAGACATTGTAATATCTCAGGAATTACCATCAGATGCGAATAGTCGTAAATTTTATCAAATGTCTGTATCTATTGATACAAAAAACAACAATGTCAATATCGAAAGCGCAGGAACCACAAGTCGTAATTTTGCCTTTCAATTCAACAATAATAAGATCTATTTTAAAAACTACGCTAAAGACAATCTAACAAAATCAGGATACAGTAAAATTTTATTTTATAAAAAAGTTGCATCTACTCAGGAACCTACTTTCCCGACTGAGTGTGCGAAGCCAGTCTTCACAATCGATGGCTTAGATGCAGCAGGTGAAAATCTGATAGCTTATGTAGGAAGTAAGATCGCCGTTTCTTGCGCTACAAAAGATAGTAATATAGTCTGGAGTGTTACAAAAGGCAATGATCAAAATAGCATAAACATCGAGGGTGAAGAATATGAGATTCCTGCAGATGCTATGCCTGGAGATAAATATACGTTTGACGCCATTGCTTCCGTACAGGGAGAAACTGAAATATTGACAGCAGACAAAAAACTGGAACTCATTGTAATAGATACACCTAATGTAGGTTATTTTTATACACCAGCGGTAAAAAGCGCTCCTGCCTATGGTACAAAATTAATGAATGCCAGCAGAGAAATAGGAGGAAGTAATAATACCAAAACAACGGCTCTTTGTGCAAACAAAGGAGGATTTAATTCACAAAACGTAAACATAACATTTAGTGATTCCGACGGCTCGTATTTTTCGTATATAAATAAGGATGGAAAAATATCAATTTACAAAGGCAATAAATTTACTGTATCTGTTAATGCTGGATATTACATAACATCAATAGAGTTCGATGCACATAGCAATAACCTTTCATCTTCAATAGGCTTTTTTGAGAATGGCATATGGAAAAACGAAGGCGATGATAAAAATAACAAAGTAATATTTACATATAGCGCTTCTGCATCAAACTGGACCTCAAATGGCGTTTCTACAATAATTGTAAATTACGCGCCTGCTGCTCCGGCTGTGCCAGAGATTGTGTGCGAGCATGAGATTGTGGATGGAAAGCTGACTGTGAAAGCTGAGAGTACATCTATGAATTTCAAGAAGGTTGAAGGCATCGATATCTATTATCGTTTGAATGGCGGTAAGGAAAAACCTGCTACCCGCGCTTGCGAGGATGTGGCTCACTCTTCATGGATACTGCATCAGGGGGAGGACATAACTTTGACAAATAACCACACTCTGCTTGAGTATCTCGCTTGCAATCCGGAGACTGGTGTTCATAGCGAAACTAAGACAATCGCGCTGGAAGTAGGTGCTACCGGTGTTGCGGAGATCGAGGCGGCTGAGGCTGGCGAGGTTCGCTGGTTCGATATGCAGGGTCGCGAGGTTAAGGGTCAGCCGGCTGCAGGCGTGTATGTACGCGTTGCCAACGGCAAGGCTGCGAAGGTTATCGTGAAATAATTTTCAAATGATATTTACAGACTGATTTTACCGAATTAAAGTCTAACCAATATTTACAGAGGGCACGGCTAACGACCGTGCCCTCTGCTTTATCTACAATCAACTATATGGTAAATATCACGCAAAGACGCTGAGACGCAAAGTTTAGATTCGGGAAAGCTCTATGCATGGTGACAAAGATCGCTAAGAATCGCGTGGCGATTCTTGCCGAGGCGCGGAGACGTCACTAAAATTTGTCGCGGTTTTCGTGACCAGAGCTCCACAGAACCAGAGGATTGCCGCGAACAAGGTGCGTTAGACTCTGAGCCTCTACAGGAGTGGTAACGACCACTGCGCAGGATTTTGCATCATAAAACCTTTGCGACTCTGCGACTCTGCGTGATTAAAATTTTTACCGAGCGACTATAATATTTTTATTGGAAAGTAACAAAATTTTTGTTAAAACGATTGTAATGTTATAAATTTTATTTAACTTTACAGCCGATATGAAAGGACTATCAAGGGAACGTGGTACCGGACGTGTCAACAACCAAAATTAGAGATTTTTATCAATGTTATTTTGATTCCCTAATTAACCAATAAATGAGCAAGCAAAACACCTTTAAATCCTCCGTTATAGGGATGCAGGGCAATCTTCTTTCTTTCGCGCTCAAACTGACCACTGATAAAGATGAGGCACAAGACCTCGTGCAGGATACGACGCTGAAGGCTCTCAACAATGAAGAGAAGTTTGTGGAAGACACAAATTTCAAGGGCTGGATGATGACTATCATGCGCAACATCTTCATCAATAATTATAGAAAGAGTGTCAAGGAAAATACGGTGGTAGATTCAACAGAGGATCTTCATCACCTGAATCTTTGCCAAAACTCAGGTCTCGAGTCGCCCGACGGTGCTTATGCTGTGAGTGAGATCTCTCAGATCCTCGCTAAATTTCCCGCGGATTTCCGCAAACCCTTCTCGATGCACGTGGCAGGCTACAAGTATGAGGAGATTTCAGAAAAGCTCGACATGCCATTAGGCACTGTCAAGAGCCGCATCTTCTTTACACGTAAGCGTCTGCGTGAGATCTTGAAAGACTATCGTTAACCCGTATCCACTTAGATTCTGTCTATATCGTCATCGGGACGTTCCCTCCGAAATACATATGATAATATCTAAAACCAAAAAGCCGGATTTTTCAATCCGGCTTTTTTGATGGTTAGTCAAAGCATGCTTAAATCTTTTCGATTCTGACAAGCTCGATACGGGTGGTTGTCATCTTCTCGATGGTGAAGCGCAGGGCATCGATGTCAAAGGTGTCTCCTTGCTTGGGGAGAGCCTGAAGGCTCTCAAGTATGTAGCCTGAGAGGGTATGATACTCCTCGCTCTCCTTTATGCCGAGTCCGAAGTCTTCATTTATCGCCGAGATCTCCACCCTGCCTGAGAATTCATATGCGCCATCGGGCAGTTCGCGCGCCACGAGGCGTTTCACATCGTGCTCATCCTCGATCTCACCAAATATCTCCTCCACTATATCCTCCAAGGTGACGAGACCGGCAGTTCCGCCGAATTCATCGACAACCATCGCCAACGTGCGCTTCTCGCTCATCATGCGCCGCATCAGCTTATTGGCAAGCATGGTGCCGGGAGTGAATATGACGGGTTTGAGTTTGCGTCGCCAGTCGGCTGTTGAATTGAACAGCTCCGAGATATGAATATATCCTGCGATGTCATCGATGTCGCCACGATAAACAACCACCTTTGAGAGTCCGGTAGCAATGAATACCTTTATCAACGATTCGCGCGATGTCCCCGCCAGAGGCACTGCCACTATCTCATTACGCGGTATCATACATTCCGACACCTGCGTATCCTTGAAATCTATCGCCTTGCGGAATATCTTGACTTCATTCTCCACTATCTGATCGCCCTTACGGTCTTCGATGCTTTTCTGGATATAATCATCGAGTTCATCCATCGTGAGCTGAGTCTTTGCCTCCTCTTCCGAATCGAGTCCGCAGAGCTTCATCAACCCCTTGGATATTGCCGAGACAAACCAGGATATAGGATAGAGTATAAGATATATCAGATAAAGAGGCAACGCGAGCAGACGCATCATGAAATTGGGGTTGATGCGAAATGTGGTCTTCGGCAGGAATTCGCCGAGCAGCAGGATAACGAGCGTGGAGCAGATAGTGTTGGATATGAGCATCAACGCCTCGTTATTGTGAAACCACTCCTCGAATATAGGATTAACAATGGCAGAGAAAGATATACCGTAGATGACGAGCACCACATTGTTTCCCACCAGCAATGTGGATATAAACATATCTTCATGGCGTGCGAAACCTTTGATTATGCGGTCGATCATCCCGCCACGGGCGGCATCGATCTCCATGCGCACCTTGGAACTTTGCACGAACGCGATCTCACAGCCTGAGAAAAGACCGGAGAAGCATATAGCAATCAATGTGATAATTATAGCCAGAGATAAAGGTAGAATCATATCGAATCTCGGTTTACCGGGAAGATACCTTCCGGATTAAGAATTCTATATTGCGTGAGGTTTTCGTTGGATACAAACCCTGTTCCTTCGAGAACATGCGTGGCATTCTCTATATGGATGAACGTATCGCTGTAGATCCGCCCCTGACGCTGGTCCCAGAAAACGCGTTCGGAAAGGAACAGATCCTTCGGCATCTTGGTCATCTCCACATGCCCCTCCAGACGCCACAGGCGTTGGTTTTTGAAATATCTTGCCGAATCCGCAGCCACGGTGGCTATCACCTGGAAATAAGGGTCATACTTCTGGAGAAACAACCCTTTGGGGAAAAACCAATATGGAGTGTCCACCTCATCAAACACCTGCCACAGCGGCGCCACTATCTTATACTGGATGACACCGGAGTCAGAAATGAGAGTAGATATATTTTTTGTGGTCATCGTAGCCATCTTCGCCGGATTAAGACCGGCAGCCACATCCACCTTCTTCTCCTCGCGGCATGCCACCGAAAGGATAAGCAGGACGAACGCCACCGGCAGAAGATGTCTCAAGTCGAATCTCATCGGATCTTACGCTTCCAGAACCAAACCTCGTTGAAGTTCACACCAAGTGTGATATTTAAATAATTCTCACCGATGAGTTTCATTGGCGAAGCGTAACGTTTCTTCCATTCCAGACCGATGTTGATCTGAGTCTTACCTTCAGGAGTAGGCAGACCGGCACCGCATGTCACACCGATCTCACGCACTTTGTTTCCTTTGATATTGAGATAATCGTTGGTATAATATGCACCTAAGCGGTAAGCGATTCTCTCTCCATAGTTACCCCTGAGCTTTGGCACAAACTCACCGCCTATGGCAAATTTGGAACGGTCGTTGAAATCCATACCGGCGGCCACCAGCTGTTGCTTACCGCTATTGATATCGCCAGCATTCATGTCTTTGATACTCTCTGTACCATATAGCGCGGCATAGGGAGCCTTGCTCCATTGCTGCCATGTGAAGTCAGCCTCCACCATCACGCGGTAAGTCTTCTCATAAGTATAGCTGATGCCGGCCCCTATAGAGGTAGGATTGAAATATTTATCCTTCATCTTCATGGAAGCCACAGTGTCCGGTTTCGAATCCTGCACCATCTCCTGCTGGGTGACCCATGTCTTTCCACGCATCGACTTTCTCGGCGAATACGTAGCTCCGATCACGAGTTTGTTGAAGCGGTTCCAGCGGGCTGTGTATTGCGCACCGATGTTGATATTCCAGTCGCGGATCTCCATCACATGCTCGAATTTGGTCTGCGTGCTTCCGACCGGGGTAGCAAAGACATCATTCATGATGTTACCGAAGTCATAGCTGACATTGACACCTAATGAGAAACCAGCCACCTTTCCGCTGACACCGAGATAGAGCTGATTGATACCACCTGTTCCCTGATTCTCGACAGCACCGTGCGCAATATCATTACCGAAAGCATATCCCACCGAGCTGTAAGGAAGCAGACCGATCGATCCACCCATGAACTTGGAGATAGGGAACTGCATGGTCACGTAATCAACGCCGCCACCGGTAGAGCGTTGCTTCGCGCTCCCCTCCTGACTCCAAAGCAGCGAGAGGTCGGCGCCGATATCAAACAGGAAGGTCAGCGAGTCGATGGCCGCATATGAAGCGGGATTCATCACATTGATCTGACGGCCGGAATTCATAGCATACCCCACACCGCCCATCTGGCGCTGGAGGGAAGTGGCACGGTCGCCGATTATTCCATAACCATACATGGAATAGGGAGAGGATGTCTGGGCCGAAGCCGCGGCGGAAGCCAGGAAGGCAGCCGCCAGAAGAAGTTTAATTTTGCTCATATGTTGAACTCATATCTGGGAGAGAATTATCTAATTCACTTATTATATCTAAATATCCGTTCGAGACCAAGTCCCACTAACGAACTTACCTGCCTAAGCTCCACCCCTTTTTCACGAAGAAGCGGTGCCAGGAAATCGGCGTCTCCTCCGGTGAGCAGAAGGTGCATCCCGGGATATTCAGCACAAGCCGCACGCCAAGCGCTCGCAATCTCCGCCACAATCCCGTTGACCACACCGCTGCGTATGGCAGTCTCGGTGTCATATCCGAACGATGGCAGCGATCCGGCAGGCGGCACCAGCGGGAGGCGGGATGTGTAATGATTCAGCGATCTGAAACGGAGTCTCATTCCCGGAGATATATTACCTCCCGAGAATGTGTTTCCGCAGACGATATCGAGAGTGATAGCCGTTCCGGCATCCACCACGATAGCATTGTCAGCGATGAGCGAAGCACCCGCCGCTGCAGCGATCCTGTCAAGACCAAGGGTTCCGGGCGTGGCATATTTGACATCGATGGGAAGAGGAGTGTCATGCGTAAGCTGCATAACCTCCAGCCCTGTCTCAGTCTCCATCTCCGCTACAAAATCATCGGCATCCTGCCCGACACAGCAGCATATGGCTCCATCAGGAGAATGGCGACGCGCCAGCATGCCGATCGCCGCGGCATCGCGGGTTTCAAGCAGGATGCTTTCAAGGAGCTTTCCGTCTTCAAACACACTCCCCTTGACGGCTGTATTTCCTATGTCGATCGTGAGTATCCTCAAAATCAATTCTTTTTTTCTTTTTTCGCCTGCGCTGATATCATCCATGATGCTACCACTTGGATGACGGCTCCGGCGAGGGTAAAGACAATGGTATTGTTCATCACCGGAAGCGAGAACACGATTCCGGCAAAGCGATGGGCATTATAAAACCAGAAGCCGGCCGCCACCACAAAGCAGAAGCCAGCCCACATCTCCATGCGGCGCAAACGACGCAGGCGCATCGAATCGGCAGGGTCATTTACATTGACCATCCGCGCTACGGTATATATCAGCGCGCCGGCAGCGAAAACCCAGCGGCAGATAACCGCCATGAGCGTATTATCAACCGCGGCGAAGGGAGCCACAAGTCCCGCCGCTATAAGGATAAGACCGAATGTGGAGAGAGCCTCCATCCTGCGTCTCAGTTTTTCAATTTCCTGTCTTGACTTACCCATAATCTAATGAATGTTCATTTGATGAGATAGACATCCTCCGAAGAACGCTGCATATGATACTGCTCACGCACCACATGCTCAAGATCCTCCGTATCGATATAAAGAGCCTCGCGCCGTGCGCGATACCATTGCGCGGAATCCTCGCAGGCACGTATCTCTTTTTTCAGATCCTTGATCTGCTGCTGATACTGCATGTTGAGCTTCATCGAAGTGTCCTCATTAAAGAAAAGAAGAAGAACCATAACGGAACCCACCGCAATCAACGTGATGTTTGATTTGCGGCGCATCCAGAAATTCAACTTCTTTACCTTTTTGCTCATCATGCAAAATTAATCATAATAATACAAATTCCAGCTAAAAACACCCTATTTTTTAACAGCTATTAAGGAAACAGACCTCATATCAAAAAAAATTAAAAAAAAGAGGGGGTTTTGATGATAACTTTCCCCGCGCTCTTGTTATATCAGTATAAGGACAAAATTTCATAAGAGATAGAGTCCGATCACCTATAAACTATTCAATTATGGCTGACACATCAACTTTCAAACAGAGATTGTTAGGTCTCCAGGGAAACCTTTTCAATTTTGCCTGTCAGCTCACCTCCAACAGAGATGCAGCACAGGACCTCGTCCAGGACACAACGCTCAAAGTGCTTGACAACGAAGCTAAATACGTAGACAACGTGAACTTCAAGGGATGGGTGTTCACGATCATGCGCAATATTTTCATCAACAATTACCGCCGCCAAGTGCGCAGCGCCACAGTTGTTGACACAACAGAAGACCTTTACCATCTCAACCTCTCGCAGGAATCCGGTCTGACCACTCCGGAAGGATCATTCGCTGCAAAAGAGATTTCCGTGGCTATCAACTCTTTCTCAAAAGAATATAAGGTGCCCTTCTCAATGTATATCGCAGGATATAAATACAGCGAGATCGCTGAAAAGATGGGTTTGCCGCTCGGCACTGTGAAAAGCCGCATATTCTTCGCCCGCAAACGCCTGCAGGGGATGCTGAAGGACTATAGATAGTTAGGAGTTAGGAGTTAGGAGTTAGGAGTTAGGAGTTAGGAGTTAGGAGTTA
>CAJTPK010000014.1 GCA_910578075.1 uncultured Muribaculaceae bacterium
GCACTGAAAACGGATGTCATTCCGATTTTCTTTCCTAATAATCCTGGCATTTCTATTTACTGTTTGTGGTATTGTTAAACTTTAATCGATACATCCACTCCGCTGGGAAGTTCGAGCTTCATGAGAGCGTCCACTGTCTTCGATGTGCTCGAATAGATGTCGATCAGACGCTGGTAAGATGAAAGCTGGAACTGCTCACGGCTCTTCTTGTTGACGAAGGTGGAGCGGTTCACGGTGAAGATACGCTTGTGGGTGGGCAATGGAATGGGGCCGCTCACAACTGCGCCGGTCGATTTGACCGTCTTTACGATCTTCTCCGCGGATTTGTCCACGAGGTTGTGATCGTAAGATTTAAGTTTGATTCTGATTTTTTGGCTCATATTGTTGTTATGACTTTATTTTTACTTAAGTAAGTCCACACGGCCCTGACATTCTGTCAGAACATTCTTGGCGATTGAATTGCTTACCTCAGCGTAGTGGCTGAATGACATGGTTGATGTAGCGCGGCCTGAGGTGATGGTACGCAATGCTGTCACGTAACCGAACATCTCTGCAAGAGGAGCCTTGGCCTTGACGATGCGCGCACCGCTGCGGCTTGTCTCCATACCCTCAACCTGTCCGCGACGCTTGTTAAGGTCACCGATAACGTCACCCATGGATTCCTCCGGAGTTACAACCTCGATCTTCATGATAGGCTCCATAAGAACGGGACCTGCCTTCTCTGAACCCTTCTTGAATGCCTGGATGGCACAGAGCTCGAATGAGAGCTGGTCGGAGTCCACAGGGTGGAAGCTACCGTCGAGAAGTGTTACTTTAAGACGCTCTACAGGATAACCTGCGAGAACACCATTCTTCATTGCAGTCTGGAAACCTTTCTGAACAGAGGGGATATACTCCTTAGGCACGTTACCACCCTTAACCTCGTCGATAAACTGGAGGCTGCCCTCGAAATCGTCGTCAGCGGGTTCGATGCGGACGATGATGTCAGCGAACTTACCGCGACCACCGGTCTGCTTCTTGAATACCTCACGAAGCTCAACGGGTTTGGTGATAGCCTCTTTGTATGTTACCTGAGGACGGCCCTGGTTGCACTCTACCTTGAACTCACGACGCAGACGGTCGATGATGATATCGAGGTGAAGCTCACCCATACCGCTGATGACAGTCTGACCTGTCTCCTCGTTAGTCTCTACACGGAATGTGGGATCCTCCTCAGCAAGCTTCTGAAGGCCGACACCAAGTTTGTCGAGGTCTTTCTGAGTCTTGGGCTCTACCGCGATACCGATCACAGGATCCGGGAACTCCATAGCCTCAAGCACGATCGGATGATTCTCATCGCAGAGCGTGTCACCGGTGCGGATATCCTTGAAACCAACTCCTGCGCCTATATCGCCGCAGCCGATAGCCTCTTTAGGATTCTGCTTGTTGGAGTGCATCTGGAAAAGACGTGAGATACGCTCTTTCTTACCTGAACGGCTGTTGAGCACGTAGCTACCGGCAGGGATCTCACCTGAGTAAACGCGGAAGAAGCAGAGACGACCTACATAGGGGTCAGTAGCGATCTTGAACGCCAAAGCTGCCATAGGAGCTTCAGGGCTGGGCTCGCGTGTCTCGATCTCATCGGGGCTGCCGGGAACTGTACCTTCAACAGCGCCTGAGTCGATAGGAGAAGGAAGATAAGCGCAGACAGCATCGAGAAGAGTCTGAACGCCCTTGTTCTTGAACGAAGAGCCACAGATCATCGGGTTGATGGCCATCGAGAGTGTACCCTTGCGGATAGCGGCGCGGATCTCATCCTCTGTGATTGTGGAAGGATCGTCGAAATATTTCTCCATGAGGTTCTCGTCGAGCTCTGCGAGAGTCTCAAGCATCTTGTCGCGGTATTCCTCAGCCTCAGCCTGGAGGTTAGCGGGAATATCCTCGACAGTGTATTCAGCACCCATGGTCTCATCGTGCCAGAAGATAGCCTTCATAGTCACGAGATCGACAACACCTTTGAAAGTCTCCTCTGCACCGATAGGAATCTGGATGGGCAGCGGAGTAGCGCCGAGCACTTCCTTCACCTGACGCACAACCTCGAAGAAGTTGGCGCCGGAACGGTCCATCTTGTTCACATAGCCGATACGGGGAACATTATATTTGTCAGCCTGACGCCATACGGTCTCACTCTGGGGCTCAACGCCACCAACAGCGCAGAAAGCCGCTACAGCACCGTCGAGCACGCGGAGCGAACGCTCAACCTCAACTGTGAAGTCAACGTGTCCGGGGGTGTCGATCAGGTTGATCTTGAATTTGTCGTCGTTATATTTCCAGAATGTAGTTGTAGCAGCGGAAGTAATTGTGATACCGCGCTCCTGCTCCTGCTCCATCCAGTCCATGGTGGCGGCGCCATCGTGAACCTCACCGATCTTGTGTGTCAGACCTGTATAGAAGAGGATACGTTCTGAAGTTGTGGTTTTGCCGGCATCGATGTGAGCCATGATGCCGATATTGCGGGTTAATCTAAGATCGTCGTGTTTTGCCATTTTCTCTTATCTCAAAATTAAAATCTGAAATGTGCGAACGCGCGGTTAGCCTCAGCCATGCGGTGCATATCCTCTTTTCTCTTATATGCGCCACCCTGGTCGTTGAAGGCGTCTACGATTTCAGCCGCGAGTTTGTCGGCCATCGTCTTACCACCACGCTTGCGGGCGAAGATAATGAGATTTTTCATCGATATCGATTCCTTGCGGTCTGCACGGATCTCGGTAGGAACCTGGAAGGTTGCGCCACCCACTCGGCGTGACTTAACCTCAACCTGGGGAGTTACATTCTCAAGCGCTTTTTTCCAGATCTCAAGAGCGCTTTTCTCCTCGTTAGGCATTTTTGACTTCACAGTCTCCAATGCTGTGTAGAAAATTGTGAAAGCTGTGTTCTTCTTGCCGTCAAACATCAGATGATTCACGAATTTTGTAACTTTGACGTCATGAAAAACAGGATCAGGGAGCACTACCCTTTTCTTTGGTTTTGCTTTTCTCATTTTTGCTTGTTTAATGTTTTTGTTTTTGGCTGCTTTTGCAATCTTCAACACCGCTCTCTTGCGGAGTTTACTCAACCTTAGCCATCCAATAAATCAAAAACGGGTGTTTACGATTTGATTGTTAATGTAAGCGGCGCCTGATTATTTCTTGGCTGCCTTAGGACGCTTTGCTCCATATTTGGAACGGCGCTGTGTACGGCCCTGAACTCCTGCTGTGTCGAGAGTACCGCGCACGATGTGGTAGCGAACACCGGGAAGGTCTTTCACACGACCGCCGCGCACCATCACGATCGAGTGCTCCTGAAGGTTGTGGCCCTCTCCGGGAATGTAGCTGTTCACTTCCTTGCCGTTCGTAAGGCGCACACGCGCCACCTTCCTCATGGCCGAGTTAGGCTTCTTGGGGGTGGTGGTGTAGACACGCACGCACACGCCGCGGCGCTGAGGACAGGAATCCAATGCGGGCGACTTGCTCTTGTCTTTGAGAGCAGTGCGTCCTTTTCTTACTAATTGCTGAATTGTTGGCATTCTTAGTCTCTTTTTTTGATTTATTTGGTTTGTTGTCTATTTTAACCGCTTGAATAAACGACCTTATCATACACCATTATGCACACTAAACGATTATGCCTCAACCGTTTAGCCGCACAATTCCGGTAAAATCGCTCTTAAAGCGTTGCAAAGATACTAAACATTAGCGGATTACACAACTTTTTCCGCAAATATTTTTCTTAAAGTATGTTGAAAAACATAGATTTATATTCCTCGCTTCTACGACATCGCTTATTTGAAACGGGACGCGGAACGATAAATGGTATCAAATATCCTGCGGTCCACATCCGTCAGCACAAGACCCCGGCGCTCCATGACCTTACCCGCCGTCTCCATAAATTTATCTATGCTCACATTATCGAAGCCCCCTTCCGGCGATCCGGTTGAGAAACTCGGTATGAAAGTACGCGGAAAACCGGCTCCATGAAGATTGACGCCGACGCCAACCACTGTCGCGGTATTGAACATTGTATTGATTCCGGCTTTTGAGTGGTCTCCCATCACGAGTCCGCAGAACTGCAGATCCGTACGCATGAACCTTTTCGTATGATAATTCCATATGCGGATCTTGGAATAATCGTTTTTGAGGTTGGAGGCATTGGCACCGGCGCCAATATTACACCATTCCCCTATCACGGCATTTCCAAGATACCCGTCATGCGCCTTGTTGCTGAACCCAAACATCACGGCATTGTCCATCTCCCCGCCAACCTTACAATACGGGCCGACAGTAGTGGAGCCATAAATCTTGGCACCCATCCTAACTTTGGCATTATCGCATAAAGCAAGCGGTCCGCGCAGACACGCCCCTTCCATCACGGCGGCATTCTTTCCTATATATATAGGGCCTTCCTTGACATTAAGGATCGCGCCCTCGACCTCGGCACCCTCTTCAATATAGAGAGAGGGCAAACCTTCAGGCGTCAGCATCGGACCGATCACCGTCACAGATTTATCCGGAGCCACCGGGCTCTCCCCTTTCACCATAAGTGCATAATCACGCACAATCTCACCACCATTCTCGCGGAATATATCGAAGACATACCGCAACCTGCGCACCTCAGCGCAATTTGCCGTTACAGATTCGAGCTTTCCAAAATCTGCGGCTGTGCCCCTGAATGCCACCAGACCATCCTCATCGGCAAGGTATTCACCACAAGAGAGAGCTGCGACCTTCTCCGCCAATGCCAGATCCGGCAGCACACAGCCGGCAATGAAAAGAGCTTCATCACCGTCGTTCACACCCACAGGAAATTTCTCCTTAAGATACTCCACGGTCAACGAGGAATAGCATCCGGGGAGCAGACGCTCCCACTTCTCCCTGATAGTCATTATACCTACACGGAAAGCCGACACAGGACGAGTGTACGACAAAGGAAGCAGATTCTCAAAAGAGTCGATGGTATCAAAAAGCACCACCTTATTTTCATTATTCATGGTTCACGATGTTACAAGTTGCAAAGATTGATCGATGCAAAGAATTAGTTCGGTGCAAAAATACGCATAATCATTGATTCCACAAAGGAAATGTATAAAAACAACAACGGCACGCAATTTCACAATTGCCTGCCGCCATGTGATTTTTTAGACTATGCCGACTTTCACAAGCTAACGTTTATCCTACTCAACCACTAACTTACAAATTTATATCACTATTACTTAAAAGATTTTTTGACTTGCCATCTTTATCACTGCCGGAACGACTTCCGGCTTATTTGCACTGCAAAGTTAAGAAAGATTTTCATAATTACGAAAACCATCTTTGTTAAAAATGTTAAAAATAACCACTTTTATCCCTCTTTAACCAATATTTTTTCAAAAAAATTTACATTCGGTGTATTATTTTTCACTACTCACTCCGATATTTTTGTTATTTTTGCGAAAGAAGTTCAGTTTCGTATAAAAACATTCTAAATATTGACACCATGAAGAAAAATGCGGGATATCTAGCGGCGCTGCGCACCCTGATGAAGGAGCACGCCATTGATTGCGTCATAATATCGGGCACAGACCCCCATCAGAGCGAGCTGCCGCCGCTGCACTGGAGAGGCAGGGAATGGCTCACAGGCTTTGAATCAGAAAACGGCACCAACGGCACCGCTGTAGTGCTCGCTGACAAGGCATATGTCTGGACAGATTCAAGATATTTCATCCAGGCTACAGACCAGTTGCGCGACACCGGCTTCGAGATGATGAAGGAGGATGGCCCGGATGCCATCAACCTTATCGATTGGGTCACAGAAAATGTAAAGGAGGGACAGACTGTCGCCATCGACGGTATGACTTTCTCTATTTCATGGGCACAACGCCTTGAGCAGGAACTTTCCGACAACGGAATCAAGCTCAACGACCGTTTCGCGCCCTTTGACTCAATATGGCCCGAAAGACCGGAACGCCCGAAAAACAAACTTTTCGTGCATGACGAGAACATTGTGGGAGAATCGGTCGACAGCAAGATGTCGCGCCTGATGCAGGCGGTAAAGGGAGAGCTGGCAAATGCCGTCCTGCTTTCCGCACTCGATGACATTGCCTGGGCGACTAACGTCAGGACTGCCGGCGACATTGCCTTCTCACCTATATTTGTAGCATACCTGTATGTTGACGATTCCCGTAGAATTCTCTTTGTCGACAAGGAGAAGGTCAGCGTTGAGGTCGACGGACACCTACGTAAATATAATATAGAGGTTATGCCCTACGAGACCGTATTGGATTTTGTGCAGACACTCCCCAAAGAAACGCGTCTGCTGATAGATCCGGAGAAAACATCACGCGGACTCTACGACAACCTCGGATGCACCCCCGTTTTTGGAGGCGCCGATATAGCCAAGCTTAAGAGCGTTAAGAATGACACCATGATCGAGAATGTAAAAACAGCCATGCGCAAGGATGGCGTGGCTCTGACCAGATTCTTCATGATGGTGGAAAAAGAATATCCTTCGGGAAAACTAACAGAAGTCGGACTTGGGAAGCGATTGCGCGAATTCCGCCTCGCCGATCCGTCATGTGTCGACGAAAGCTTCGCCCCCATCTTAGGATGGAACGAGCATGGCGCGATTGTCCATTATGAAGCCACGGAAGAAAGCGATGTCGCAATTTCCGGGAACGGTCTGCTGCTCGTAGACTCCGGTGGTCAATATACATACGGCACCACCGACATCACACGCACCGTCTCCCTTGGTACCCCCACAGACCAGGAGAAACATGACTTCACACTCGTTCTCAAAGGTCATATAGCGTTATCACGTGCCATATTCCCCAAAGGCACCCGCGGCGGACAGCTTGACGTGCTCGCCCGTCAGTTCCTCTGGAATGAAGGAAAGGCATATTATCACGGCACCGGCCACGGAGTAGGTTTCTTCATCAACTGCCATGAGGGTCCGCAGAGCATACGCCTCAACGATGTCCCCACTCCGCTCGAACCCGGCATGATCACGAGCAACGAGCCTGGGCTGTATCTTGAAGGCAAATATGGCATACGCACAGAAAACCTTATTGTGACACGTCAGTATGAGACCACAGAGTTCGGAGATTTCTACAACTTCGAGACCCTTACCCTCTTCCCCTACGACACAACCCTCATAGAGCGCGGCATCATGACGCAGGAAGAGATCGACTGGGTAAATGAATACCACGCGAAAGTATATTCCGAGCTGTCTCCATTGCTGAATGCGGAAGAGCAGGAATGGTTAAAATCAAGAACTCAAAAAATATAAACATAATGGCATACATACAATCAGTAAGAGGCTTCACACCGGAAATCGGTGACAATTGTTTCCTGGCAGTCAATGCCACGATAGTAGGCGATGTTGTGATAGGCAACGACTGCAGCATCTGGTTCAACACTGTCCTCAGAGGCGATGTAAACTCAATCCGCGTGGGAGACCGCGTGAATATCCAGGATGGCAGTGTGCTGCACACGCTCTATCAGAAATCAACCATCGAGATAGGCAATGATGTCTCCATAGGGCACAACGTGGTGATTCACGGCGCCAAGATACACGACTACGCGCTAATCGGCATGGGAGCCGTCGTGATGGACGATGCTGTCGTCGGGGAAGGTGCCCTGGTTGCGGCAGGTTCCGTTGTCCTCAGCCGCACGCAGATCGGTCCTCATGAGATGTGGGCAGGTTCACCGGCAAAATTCATAAAGATGGTCGAGCCCGAGAAAGCCAAGGAAATGAACATCAAGATAGCCAAGAATTACCTCATGTATTCCAAATGGTATGAGGAAAATAATGAGGAAGAAAGTGCGAAATGAGGTGATTCTTCGAAATTTTGATGAAATTTTCTCAAAAAATTTTGTCATATTTGGAAGATTGTATAATTTTGCATCGCTTTATGCCGCCGGGGCCTGCATGTTGCCTTCCGGAGGCGGGCTAAATAATTAACAAAGAATTAAAAATTAACAGCACAAAACATGATTATCGTACCAGTAAAAGAAGGCGAAAACATCGAGAAAGCACTCAAGAAGTTCAAACGTAAATTCGAAAGAACCGGCATCGTAAAGGAGCTTCGTTCACGTCAGGCTTTCGAAAAACCTTCTGTAGCTAACCGCAAGAAGATGATGAAGGCCGTTTACGTTCAGCAGCTTCGTCAGGCTGAGCAGTAATAAGCCACTTTTATCTGCACCCATAATTGATTCAGCGTAAGCTTTGAGGCTTATGCTGAATCTTTGTGTCCATACGCTCATGATTGACAGATTCAAGGAATATATGCTGCTGGAGCTGAACCGCAGCAGACACACCGTGGAGGCATACACCCGCGATATAACGCAGTTTGCCGAATGGATCGGAGGCTGGAACATGGAGACAGTCACCACTGCCGACATGCGCGCATGGCTGTCATCTCTCGCCACATCCGACTCCGCGCTGACATTGCGCCGCAAGGCACAGAGTCTACGGGCATTCTTCCGGTGGCTTCTGATGCAGGGAATCGTCAATCACAACCCTGCCGCAGACCTTATCCTCGCCAAAGCCCCGAAGCGCCTTCCTGAATTTGTCAAGGAGCAGGAGATCGAGCAGATAATAGCCGGTTGCGACTACTCAGATTTCAAACAACACCGAGCCCATATGGTGATGCTCATGCTCTATTCCACAGGAATACGGCAGGAAGAGCTGCGCACCCTCACCGACAACGATATCGACTTTTCGCTGCAAGAGGCGAAGGTTACCGGTAAACGTGCAAAACAGAGAGTGGTTCCGCTCCCTCCGCAACTACTTGAGGAGATTGCCAAATGGCAAAAAGCACGCGACAGCCAATACCCTTCGCTGCCTTCTCCACGTCCTCTGATTGCAGGACCGAACGGAGCCATAAGCAAAAAGTCGATGTACGACATAGTGCGCAACACCCTCTCCTCATCTACAGCGACCCGCAAAAGTCCGCATATCCTGCGACACACATTCGCCACCACCATGCTCAACGACGGGGCATCGCTTGATTCCGTAAAAGAATTTTTAGGACATGCGTCGCTGTCAACCACCCAGATATATACGCATCTATCATTTAGCGAACTCAAAAAATCATACTCCGCCGCTCACCCTCGCTCAAAAAAAATTCCGCCTGAATAAGCAAAATTCAAAAATTATTGTTTATCTTTGTAAACAACGGCTGTAAGAGCGGCTACACTCCGGCATCGTGAAGGTGCAGGACAGACAAAAAACCACTCCGGCCGGTGTCGACACAGTATTAACCCATAAAAAATTTATGTTATGGAAGCTACAATTCAAGCGATTCACTTCGACATCTCCGAAAAACTCGTCTCCTTCATCAATAAAAAAATCGACAAACTGGCACGCAGATACGAGTCTATTACCGACGCTGATGTCACGCTGAAAGTTGTCAAGCCGGAAACCTCCATGAACAAGGAGGCTCAGGTGAAAATGATGGTGCCTCAGACGCCCGACCTTTTCGCTTCCAAAACAGCAGACACTTTCGAGGAAGCAGTTGACCTCTGCCTGCGCGCCCTCGAGCCACAGCTCGAAAAGCTCAAGGAACTCCGCAACTGAAATCTCTAAAATTTTCCTGTAAGTGGCAACGCAACGCAAGGAAATACACTCAAAGCTCCCCAAAAGGATGTTATACACCCTTTTGGGGTTGGCTTTTATCATAATCCTGTTTCTTCTCGCACTCTACCCTATGGTGATAGAGCGTACTCAGGAGGATGTAATCATACGTGTCCCCGCCAATGCTTCTATCGAGAATGTCAGCGACACCCTGACCAAATATTACGGAAAGGGATTCTCTTCAAAAGTAACCCGCCTTCTGAAAATCAGACATATAGATTTCAGCAAGCGGCACGGAGCATATCTTGTGCCCGCCGGTTCAAACGCATTGACAGCCATGCGACGCATCGGCCGCGGCGGACAGACTCCGCTGAAAATCACCGTCAACGGCTTCCGCGACATTGATCTTCTCTGCAAACGAATAGCTGCAAAGCTTGATTTTCCGGCAGATTCGCTGAGAGGCATACTTGCCGACCCGGTGACGCTCCGGGCTTACGGACTCACACCGGAGCAAGCCCTCGCTCTCTTCCTTGATGATACCTACGAAGTGTATTGGAGTGCCTCGCCTCGCGAAATCGTAGGCAAGGTAGGACGCAACTACCTATCTTACTGGAATGCTGACAACCAGCGGAAAGTAGCCTCATTAGGTATAACTCCCGCCGAGGCCATGACCATCGCCTCAATCGCAGATGAAGAAACCAACAATGCAGGAGAGAAAGGCACCATTGCAAGGCTATATCTCAACAGACTGAAAAAGGGGATGCGTCTGCAGGCTGACCCCACGGTCAGATTCGCGCTGAAGGATTTCACGATCCGACGTGTCAAAGGGGAGCACCTGAAAGTGGAATCTCCTTATAACACGTATCTTCACGCCGGACTTCCTCCCGGACCAATACGCACCTCTTCAAGAGCCACTGTAGACGCATTGCTCAACAGCCCGGAAAGCAACTACCTGTATATGTGCGCAAAGGAAGACTTCTCGGGCACTCACAATTTCGCCTCCACCTTCGCAGAGCATTCACAAAACGCAGCCAGATACCGCAAAGCCCTTAATGAGCGGGGGATAAAATAAACAGACAGGCAAGTATCGCCTCCGTAATGTTAACCGCCTCAAGACGATTGACAAAAAAAATGAACAAAATACAGTTAACCGCTATAACTACTCTGATAATATCGTTATTTCTACCCGCCGGATTATCCGCCGGGGAAAGGAGCGACAGCGTTTCCACATCCGCCATGCCTCCTCTTGTGGCGGAAGTTATGGAACAAGATAATGAGGAGCCGGAACATAACTGGTGGAAACTTCTTAAGCAGGGGAAGCTGAATCTCGCCGACACCACTGTGGAATATCCCAAATTCATGGGGTTCTGCGTCAAGGTCTATAATTGGGCTGACAAGACTTTCAATTCATATGACACCACATACGTTGTCGGAACCGGACGGAGATGGAAAGCACGGGTTGTATCCGACAACTGGGTGGACTCCTATTATCTCAATATAGAGAAAAAAATGCCGATACGCATGATGAGCGACATATATTGCAATGCCGGTGCATACGTGCAGTATATGGCTGTCAGCGTCGGATATTCGCTCGACATGAGTAACGTCATAGGTAACAAACCTTCAAACCATAAGAAGCTGGAGTTCAATTTCAATTGCGCACGCTTTAATATAGAGGGACATTACTGGGAAAACACCGGGGGATCATTTATCCGTACTTTCGGAAAATACGATAATGGACATCTGATAAAAAGGGAATTTCCAGGTGTGACTCAAAAGACCATAGGCGTAAACGGTTATTTCTTTTTCAACAACCGTAAATTCGCGATGGGAGCTGCATATAACTTCTCCAAATTCCAGAAAAAAAGCGCCGGATCGGCAATCATAGGCTTCAACTACAACAATCTCGACATTTCTATGGATCTGTCGCGGATACCGCAGGAGCTGAAACCATATCTCACAATTGACCCAAAGATTTACCGTTTCCACTACAATTCCTATTGTCTGATGAGCGGCTACAGCTTCAATTGGGTCATCAATCCTCACCTGCTGTTCAATATCAGCGCATTCCCCGGCATCGGATTCACCCATGCCTACGAAGACTCCGTAGAAAAAGATAGCAAACTCTTTGCCATGACGCTCAAAGGCCAGAGTTCGATCACCTATAATTTAGGCGATTTTTTCGTGTGCGCCGTGGCAAAGCTTGATGGCAACTGGTATAATTCCGGAAACTACTCATTTTTCTCATCTGTAGAAAACGCACAGATAAGCGTCGGAGTCCGCTTCTGAATTATGAATCTGAATTTTGTATTATGAATCATGAATATTACATGCACCGCGCCATTGAGTTGGCCAGAAAAGGAGCAGGATTTGTCTCCCCTAACCCCATGGTCGGCGCAGTCATTGTAGCTCCCGGCGGGAGAATAATCGGAGAAGGATGGCATCGCCGCTATGGTGGTCCTCACGCTGAAGTCAACGCTGTAGCATCAGTCAGGACAGAAGACGAGATGCTCCTTCCTGAATCAACCATATACGTCTCTCTTGAACCCTGCTCCCACTATGGCAAGACCCCGCCATGCAGCAAACTCCTGATAGAAAAAAGATTCAGTCGTGTGGTAATCGGAATGCGTGATCCATTCAAAGAGGTCAGCGGACGCGGCATCGCGATGCTGCGTGAAGCCGGGATAGAGGTGATTGAAAATGTACTCGAAAAAGAATGCCGTCATCTCAACCGCCGCTTCATCACAGCCCATACTCTTCACCGGCCATACATCCAACTGAAATGGGCACAGAGTGCCGATGGCTACATAGCCGCCATAAACTCCCAAGGGGAAGGAATACCTGTAAAGCTGTCAAATCCATTGACATCGGTAGAGATGCATCGTGAGCGGGCAATGGCAGACGCGATCCTTGCAGGAACCAACACTATAATTTCCGATAATCCGTCGCTGACCACCCGGTTATGGCCCGGAAAGTCTCCCCGTCCTGTTATTTTTACCTCCGCCCGCATCCCGGCAGATGCTGAAATCCTCAAACATAATCCGATAATACTCAGCAGCAGTCTTCCACTTGAAGAAAACATGAGACTGCTATATTCCGAGCATGGCATCACCTCCCTAATGGTAGAAGGAGGCAGGGAGATCCTGAATAGCTTTATATCCTGCGGACTCTTTGACAGCATCCGCATTGAGACTACCCCGCAACGCCTCCACTGCGGCATCCCCGCCCCCGCTCTCCCCCCATGTCTTCACCTCACCGACGACCGCACCGTCACCGGCCACCACATCCTCACCTACACCGCAGTCCCGTAGCGCCTCGGCTCTGCGTGATTACAATTTTTACCGGACAGCAATATTTTTATAAAACAGACTCTAAACCGGCCATAATCTGAGAAAACACCCCAATTATTTTTGACAAAAATAATTTTTTATAAAAATAAATCCATAGCAAGCCTGCTATTCCAACGTGGGCAATATACTTTCAGGATGTTCAAGTTCATCAACCAAAACATCGACGGTGGTGCATGGCTTGTGGCTTTTGTAGTCAAAAGAGTGTTCAAAGAATTTACGCAATTTCTGTGCGTTTATCTTTGCCTGATTTTCATTGCCGATTGCTTGGAGCAAAGCATATATTCCGGGGTCATTCTTTTTGTAATTGAAATTCGCATATCCGTCATGTTTACGGATCTCGTTTTCGAGTTTGGTTATGTAGTCTGCACGGGAGATTGCGGCATCAAGATAGACAAAATGCAACAGATACCACAGCTCAAACGCCTCGTTCGTCCATGCCGGATAAAACCCTTTTCTTGATGCAAGCTGAATGGCTTCATTGAAATCATTAAAGTCGTCTTTGTCAAACACTACCCAAACGCGGTCGAAAGGGAGTTGCCTTTGGCGTTAAAGCTGTATCTTGATGTCGGCCGCACGTTTTACCAATGCGCAGGTTGAACGACCTTCGCCTACAATTTCTTCGGAACGGACCTCTGAATAGCGGTCTTTTACAAGTTCCTGGAAATAATTAGGTTCGGTGCGTTCTCCTTCGCAGACTACAAGGAAACGCACAATCTTATCTCTTGTGGCAATTTTTCGCTTTTTGGCGGCTTTTGCCTCGCGCTTCTCCCTTTTGAGTTGCTCGATTTTTGATTTTGGCGGCTGTCCCATATTCTCAACTCATAAAAGGTATTGCACCGTAGCGACCATTGATATAATCCTTCTCAATGTTGCGGTCATTACGCACCTTGTTTCCTGCGTCATCACGGAATTCAACCAGTGAGTACAATTCAGTTGAATCGGTTTTATCCTTTTCGGTAAACCAGATTTGATCGCGGCGCAGATATTGGAGATTCAGCAGATTGGTGTCGTGCGTAGCAAAGATAAGTTGCGCACCGTTGCGGTTAATCTCGCTATCCATGAAGAGCCCGATGATTTTGCGTGTAAGGAACGGGTGGAGCTTTGCATCAAGCTCATCAACCACAAGGATTTTGCCTGAAAGAATTGCATCGACAAGTGGCCCTGCAATCTCAATCATCTTCTTTGTTCCTTCTGATTCCATCTTGTCGGTAGGAAAACTTCGTTGTCCAACTATTTTCCCATTGTTATCAAATATGTTATGAACGGTCTTAGAATCCATAGTATATTTATCGTCAAGGCTTGCGCAGACTTCTATTCCGTTAAAACCGAGTTTGGTTTGGTGCAATAACAACATTATTTCATCATCTCCCTGTTCTCGATACATGATTTTTCTAAGTGTTCTATCTGCATATTCTTTTCCGTCCATTCCGGAAATATACTCAATACTTGAAAACCAATCAAGAATTGACTGTGATAGTTTTCCGTTAAGTTGTGCCACGAGCGATACGAACAAGCGATTTGAAGGCGTAGCGTCTTGTTTGCCATTACCCTCTGCAAAGCGTGTCTTGGAGATTTTGAACTCATTTCCGCATCTCAAAAACAATTCAAATTCTCTTTCGCCCACCCGTTTTTCATAAAGCCATTCGGCAAGGATTTCATTGGCGGTATAATCAAAACCGTATCTGAATTTAGAGCCGTTCAGAGTGAACTGGATTTCAAAGGATGTCGGTTCTTCCGCCGATGTAAGGTCGAGGCAGAATGGTTCAGCATCGAGTTTATCTTTGGGATTTAACTTTACCGAGTTGAGGAGCACATCACGCATAGCTTTCAATGCTTTCAACACATTGCTTTTTCCGCTTGAGTTTGCCCCGTACATCACGGCGACAGGGAGCAATTCCTCATCACAAGACTTTACTACGGCGCCCGACAACTCCTGAATTGAAGCCGCCTCCATGCTTAAAGTCATTTCATCTCTGAATGATCTGAAATTTTTGAATGTAAAGTTGATTAACATATTCTATCATGATTTTCTGCAAATATAGCAATAAAATTCAACCTAAAGTCTATTTTATGAGATTTTTTCTCAAATATCAAACTCTGCATACCATTCAATATAATAGATACGCAACAGAAGTCCATGCATAAAAAACGGTTCCGGTAGTTTCTTAAAATCATTTAAAATTCCCTTAAAATGATTTAAATTCAAAAAACATAGCGCGTTTTAGGGAATAATTCCCCAAGAAATGCTAAATTTGCAAGTTGAAACATCATGCCCCGGTCATAGCATACGCTGCGGGCGAGGCAATAACTTATAAGCAAACAACTACAACGTGAAGCTACTCAATACATTCCGCCGCTTTGCCGGCTGCCTGTTGGCTGGAGCTGCGGCTATCGGTGCCGTATCATGCAACGAAAAAACTGAGGAGGTGGAGATCTATCTCACACCGTCAAACGTGGCGGTAACAGCTTTTTCGCTAAACGATGATTCCAAAGTGATGGAAAACCTTGACTCCGTGTTCTTCTCCATAGATCTTGACAACGGAGTCATCTTCAATGCGGACTCCCTCCCAGTAGGCACAGAGATCGACAAGCTTGTCACTACCATAAAGTATTCAAGCTACGTCACTAAGGCAACCATCAAAATGGAAGATGGCAAAACCCGTACCGGAGAGGTTGATTATCTGACATCACCGACCGATTCTATCGACTTTACCGGCAAGGTGACCCTCACACTGTCAACCGACAATGACGCCATCTCCCGCACATACCGTATCAAGGTGAATGTGCACAAAGAGAAGACCGATTCTCTGGTGTGGGGCGATAAAGCGTTCTCTAAGCTGCCGTCACGTCTCGAGAATCCCCGCAACCAGAAGAGTCTCGACTTCAACGGAAGAGCAATCTCTCTGATTGAGGAAAACGACGGTTCATACACGTTCGCCGCCTCCGACAATCTCTTCGAGGGGAATTGGCAAAAACGTGCCGTGACTTTCCCATTCACACCGCAGATACGCTCGCTATGCGCCACGACCAACAGTCTGGTAATACTTGCTGACAATGGTAGCATGTATAAATCAACCGATGGCACGACTTGGACTGCCACAGGACAGACATGGGTATCAATGCTTGGAGCATATCTCGACACAGCAATTGGCATTCGTAACGGAGCCTCTGGTCTTGAATATGCACAATATCCTAAGAAAGACCTCGTTACAACTACAATTGACCCCGAATTCCCGACATCCGGCTACTCCAACTTCGTGATACTTGCAAACCAATGGACCTCTTCACCCGTTGGGTTCTTTGCCGGCGGCACACAGGCGGATGGCACACTCTCCGATGCCACATGGGCATTTGACGGAGCCAACTGGATCAAACTTGCCGAGGGTGGAATCCCCGCAGTGAAAGGGGCCTCCATAATACCCTATTACGGTTTCAGGTTCACATCTTCGACATGGACACAGACCGAATATCCGGTGTGGATGATCATAGGCGGAAGTAAGAAAGACGGCACTCTCAACCGTACGGTATACATTTCCTACGACAATGGCGTGAACTGGGGACCGGGCAGTGAACTGCTCCAGCTTCCAAAAGAGATACCGACCATGACAGAATGTGACAACGTCGTTATGTCCGTGCGCAAGAAAGCCAATCTTTCCGATGCATGGAAGAAAGCGGCACGACGCTCACATAATGTTGAGGTAAATGGTGATGAAATCTACTGGGATTGTCCTTATATATACCTCATGGGTGGATTCAATCCTCAGGGAGAACTATATAATTCAATATGGCGCGGTGTGCTCGCACGCCTCACCTTCACCCCTGTGATCTGACACGAACCGACACTGTGAGCCGACTGACACTCATATCTATCACCTTCGCTTTCCTTCTTTTCCTATTTCCGCAAAGGTTAAAGGCTCAGGAGGATTACCGGTTTGACATCGGAGGCGGAGTAGGTATGACCGGGTATCTTGGAGATGCCAACACCGCGAATCTGTGGGGAAACCCGGGATGGGATCTGGAATTGCTTTTCCGCTACATGGCAAATCCCAGGTGGGCATTCAAGACAAATTTCTACACAGGAAGCCTCAGCGGAGACTCCTCGAAGATGACCAACGTGTTTCCCGGAGGGGAGACTTATAAATTCTCAACCAATTTCTACGAATTAGGCGAGATGGTGGAATTCAATTTTTTCAATTACGGCATGGGAGAAACATACCGCAAGCTGAAACGCATCTCACCTTACATCGCCGCAGGAGTTGGTCTCACACTCTGGAGTGTGGACGGAAAAATGGGAGCTGCATTCAACATTCCGCTTGGAGTGGGAGTAAAATACAAGCTTTCCGAACGATGGAACATCGGATTTGAATTCCTTATGAAAAAGACCTTCACAGACCGTCTTGACGGTGAAGCTCTGAAAGATCCGTATGGAATCAAAAGCTCGTTCATGAAGAATACCGACTGGTATTCGACCATGAGCATAACCATAAGTTATGAATTCAGCAAACGCTGCGCAGTTTGCAACTATAAAGATTAACCGACATTATGGAGGAAATAGAGAATAAACTTAAGATGCTTGATCCCACGCGTATACCTGCCCATGTCGCCATCATCATGGACGGCAACGGACGCTGGGCACGCCAGCGCGCCCGAGAGCGCAGCGACGGTCATGCGGAGGGGGTGAACAGCGTGAACCGCATTACCCGCTTTTCCTCTGACCTCGGTATCAAATATCTCACACTCTACGCTTTCTCCACAGAAAACTGGAACCGTCCTCAGGCGGAGGTTGACACCCTCATGCATCTTATCGGATGGACAATCCAGCGTGAGACTCCGGATCTTGTGGCTAATAACGTGAAGATCCATATCCTCGGTGAGACCGACAGACTGCCGGCCGAGGTTAGAAAGAGCCTCCTGGATGGTGTCGAGGCTACCGCACATTGCACAGGACTGAACCTCCTGCTCTGCCTCAGCTACTCTTCCCGCTGGGAACTCACCCGCGCTGCAAAAATCATTGCAGAAAAAGCAGCTGCAGGAGAAATCAACCCTGCCGACATCAGCGAAGAGACTGTGACGGAAGCCCTATCCACCAATTCGATTCCCGACCCCGATCTGCTGATACGCACCGGAGGAGAGCAACGCATCTCCAACTTCCTGCTATGGCAGATAGCATACAGCGAACTTTATTTCACACCGATCCTTTGGCCGGATTTCGACAACAGCGCCTATCTTGACGCTCTGCTCGAATACCAAAGCCGCGAACGTCGCTTCGGCAAAACATCCGACCAGGTGAAGAACCCTTCCATTATATAAACCATATTTACGATGATTTTTCGATTCCTTCGAGCATATATGAAACATCTGAAAAAGACTCTTGTAACACTAATCTGCGTCGGCATGGCGGCAGGAGCGTCCGCACTTGATATCAAGCCTGCGTCGGCCATCGACACAATCTTCAATCCGGACATTATCTATTCTCCAATTCCGAAGACATATGAAATAGCCGATATCCGCGTATCCGGCGTTCCCTCCTCCGATGATTATCTTATCATCGGATACTCTGGACTTTCCGTAGGTGACAAGGTGGAGATTCCCGGTGATGAGATTACATCCGCCGTGAAGCGCTTCTGGCGTCAGGGACTTTATTCGAAGGTTCAGATTAACGTCGACAAGATTGCCGGTGACAAGGTATGGCTTGAGATCGCGCTTGAGCAACAGCCGCGTATGTCGGAGATGACATTCACAGGTGTGAAAAGCGGTGAGAAAAAGGATATCGAGCAGCGCCTCAGCATGGTGTCGGGACAACAGCTTACCCCGAACATCATCGCCCGAGCAAAAACAATCATCGAAGATTATTATGCCAAGAAGGGTTTCAAGAACGCAGCCGTAAAAATCACACAGCAACCGGACCTCTCAAAAGAGAATCAGGTAATCCTTAATGTTGATGTCAACAAAAACAATAAGGTAAAGGTACACAAAATATATATTGACGGCAATGATGTCCTTTCCGACCGCAAGATAAAGCGGACAATGAAAAAGACCAACGAGAACAGCGACCTTCTCAAGCTCTTCAGCCAGAAGAAGTTTGTAGATCGTGACTTTGCCGACGACCGCATCCGTATCATTGACAAATATAACGAGTTAGGATACCGTGATGCAAAAATCACCCACGACAGTGTGGCTAAATATGACGATAAATCAGTCGACATCTACCTTACAGTCGACGAGGGAAAGAAATATTATATCAGCGATATAAACTGGGTTGGTAACACAGTCTATCCCACTGAGTATCTTAGCGCTGTCTTCGGCATGTATCCCGGTGAGGTTTACAACCAGAAGATGCTCAACAAGCGACTCAAAGATGACGAAGACGCCGTCAGCAACCTCTATATGGACAACGGTTATCTCTTCTCAACCATTATCCCTATTGAGGAGCACATCCACGGAGACAGCATCGATCTTCAGATGCGTGTGATCGAGGGACCACAGGCCCGCATCAACCGCGTGGTCATCAACGGTAACGACCAACTTTACGAGAAGGTTATCCGTCGTGATCTCCGCGTGCGTCCCGGTGATCTCTTCTCCCGCGCGGAGCTTATGCGTTCCGCACGTGAGATTGCAGCCAGCGGTCATTTTGATCCGGAGACTATGGGTGTCAACCCGCAACCAAATGAGAACGACGGAACCGTTGACATCGTGTTTGACCTCGAATCGAAAGCAAACGACAAGGTGCAGCTCTCTTTCGGATGGGGACAGACAGGTGTTACCGGACAGGTGGCACTCTCTTTCTCAAACTTCTCGATGAAGAATCTCTTCAATCCTGGAGCTTACAAGGGAATCATCCCCCGCGGTGACGGCCAGACATTCTCAATCTCCGCCCAGACTAACGCGAAGTATTACCAGAGCTACAATATATCATTCTTTGATCCATGGTTAGGCGGTCATCGTCCCAACTCCCTCTCCGTATCGCTCGACTACAGCCGCTCAACCGGTATCAACTCCAGCTTCTACAACGATACATGGGCAAACGCATATCAATATGCGATGTATAGCCAGTATTCTAACTATAACAATTATTCAAACTACGGCACCTACGCTATCCAGAATGCGTACGACCCCAACAAAGTGCTTCAGCTTGCCGGAGTTAGCCTCGGTTTCGGCACTCGCCTCAACTGGCCTGACGACTACTTCCAGTTCCAGGCTACGCTCGCCTACCGCTGGTATTACCTGAAGAACTGGGATTACCTCTATTATATGCGCAACGGTACGTCAAACTCTCTTACATTAGGATTGACCCTCTCCCGCACATCAATAGACAACCCGATTTACACTCGCCGTGGTTCACAGTTCTCAATCGACTTCACTGTCACCCCTCCTGCATCGCTATTCGGCAAAAAGAACTGGGCAAAACTTGCTGAGGAAATCAGCTACAGCAACCCGGATGCAGAGGCAAGTGAGGCAGCCCGCAGCAAGGCATACCGCTGGATTGAATATTGGAAACTTCGTTTCAAGAGCAAAACGTTCACTCCTCTGACAGATCCTGACGGCAAATGGACCCTCGTGTTGATGACCCGCGCTGACTTCGGTTTGTTAGGTTCATTCAACAAACACATCAAGACACCGTTCGAGACATTCTATTTCGGTGGTGACGGTATGACAGGTTCATATACTTACGCAACCGAGACAATATCCATGCGCGGATATGAGAACGGTCAGTTCACCCCTAACGGATACGAGGGCTACGCTTACGGCAAGTTCACACTTGAGCTCCACTTCCCGTTCCTGCTCCAGCCTTCCACCACAATCTATGCCATCGCATTTGCCGAAGCCGGTAACGCATGGTATGATGTCAAGGACTTCTCACCTTTCAACCTCAAGCGCAGTGCCGGTGTCGGTGCCCGCGTTTACCTCTCGGTGCTCGGATATCTCGGCATTGACTGGGCATACGGTTTCGACAAGGTGTGGGGAACCCGCGGTGGATCACAGATTCACTTTATCCTCGGTCAGGAGTTCTAAAAAATCTTAACAGCTTAAACCTTTCATAAAGCACAATGTCTTAAATGACAAACAAAACATTAAAGCTATGAAGAAGATATTGATTACATTGTGTCTCGCCGTTGCGGGAATAGCAGGAGCGTCAGCCCAGAAGTTCGCACTCGTCGACATGGAATATATCCTCCGCAATGTCCCCTCATATGAAATGGCAAACGAGCAGCTCAATCAGGTTTCGCAAAGGTGGGAGAAGGAGGTTAACGAAATCTCCAAGGAGGCTGAGACCATGTATAAGAACTACCAGTCGGATATGGTATTCCTGACAGATGAACAAAAAAAGAAACGTGAGGAAGAAATTGTTGCCAAAGAGAAAGAGGCAACGGATCTTCGCTACAAATATTTCGGTCCGGAAGGCGAGCTTTTCAAGAAACGCCAGTCTCTGATCAAGCCGATTCAGGAAGATGTATATAATGCTGTCAAGGCTGTTGCGGAAGAAAAAGGTTACATGACAATCTTCGATCGCGCGTCATCACAGAGCATCGTATTCGCTTCTCCGAGAATAGACGTCAGCAACGATGTGCTTGCGAAACTCGGCTACTCAAAGTAAATCCCGTGTAGAGACTGGAGCGCAGAGTTGGTAATTATCGTTAAAGAATTTTGCTTATTTAGTTAAATTAACTATCTTTGCGTTCGAAATTTCAGAAAGAGTTTAAATTTCCGGGGATTGAACGTCATCCGTCCGAATCCGGGTTTAAATGGTTCAACAAGAGAAAACAAATACAATTAAATAAAATGTTAAAGAAAATTTTACTCGCCGTAGCAGTCGCACTCCCGATGTTCGCTTCTGCTCAGACAGCCAAGATGGGTATCGTTGATACAAACGCAGTGTTCCAGGCAATGCCCGAGACAGCAGCAGCCCAGACAAAACTTCAGGAAATCCAGAAGAAATATCAGGAGGAATTCACTCGTCTTGAGGATGAATACAAACGTATGGTCGATGAGCTTCAGAAGATGAAAGAGGATGAGCTCCCCGCAATCCGTGAGCGCAAGACACGCGAGATAAGCGACTATCAGCAGAAAATCCAGACATTCATGCAGAGTGCTGACCAGGACATAGCCCAGCAGCAGCAGCAGCTCATGGCTCCTATAGCAACAAAGATGAAGGAAGCTATCGAATCTGTAGGTAAAGAGAACGGCTTCGGTCTCATACAGAATTTCTCACCCGATCAGATTCTCTTCTACGCATCTCCTGTAGAAGACATCACCCCGATGGTGAAAGCTAAACTGGGACTCAAATAAATATAATACAAACAGATAAACGAAATGCGAGGTTCCTCAGAACTTCGCATTTTGTTTACATCCCATACTTCATAACCCGAACCTCATACCTCTGACTTCATACAATGAACTATCCGTCACATCCGGGTCCGATCGGCGTGTTTGACTCCGGTTACGGAGGGCTCACCATCCTGCGCGAGATCCGCAACCTCCTGCCGCAATATGACTATCTTTATTTAGGCGACAATGCACGCGCGCCATACGGCACGCGCAGCTTCGACATTGTCTACGAATTCACGCGTCAGGCAGTGGAGGAGCTTTTCAACCGGGGATGCCACCTTGTCATACTCGCCTGCAACACCGCATCTGCGAAAGCATTGAGATCAATACAGATGCACGTGCTCCCTCTCACAGACCCCGACCGCAGGGTACTCGGAGTGATACGTCCCACTGTTGAGATTCTCGGTAAAACCTCTTCAACGCGCCATATCGGACTTCTTGCCACCCCCGGCACCGTAAAAAGCCATTCCTACAGAATGGAGATTGAGAAGATATATCCCGGGATGGAAATCACCGAGCAGGAATGTCCCATGTGGGTGCCGCTTGTAGAGACCGGAGAATTCGATAGTCCGGGTGCCGACTATTTTGTCAAGAAATATATAGACTGTATCCTTAACACGGATCCGGAAATCGACACCCTTATCCTGGGATGCACGCACTACCCTCTTCTGTTAGACAAGATACGGCAATTCACCCCTGCAAATGTAAATATCCTACCGCAAGGAGAGCTCGTGGCAGAAAGTCTCAGCGACTACCTTCGTCGACACCCGTCGATGGAGGAGCGATGCACCCGTGGCGCCACCGTGGAATTCCTAACCACTGAGAGCCCCGAAAAATTCGATCCTCTCGCCTCTCTTTTCCTGGGATCTCCGGTGTCATCCACAAGGATCACATTATGACATATATCCTATAAATTTAGTGTCCGTCTCATAAGAGTCCGTCTCATAAAAATCACCCACATGCAGCTACACGAATTAAAAGAAACTATCCGCACTGCCACCTACGAGGAAGCTGTGGCAGCCCTGACCGACTATATCACCGCCAATCCCGGCGATGACGAAGCACTAACCACACGCGGAATGCGTCATTGGGGTGCGGGGAAACGCTCCCTTGCCATCAACGACTACCTTGCCGCCATTGCTATCAACCCCGAAAGCCGTGCCCGCGAGGCGCTCCGCGCCGCCACCGAAATCCTCGACTACCGCAACACCGACCTCTACAACCCCTGATCAAATTCATCTAAAAACAAGCCGCACATAAAACTATTTTTTACGGATCCTAATTTGTTAAAAAGTTGCATTAATGGAAATCTATTACTATATTTACCGGATATTCTAATAGATTAACCTTACGGCACATGAAAACTTTTCCACAATTGTCACGGTGGGCAATATTCCTGATATGTGTATTGACAACACATACCGTCAGGGCAGAGAGGGAAACCCATTCTGACTCCATCGCCAGTCACAATGAAATATCCGGCATTCAATATCCGGACATAGATTCCCGAGAAGATTCACTTATCAGGGCACTGTATCCGGAAGTCAGGGTGTGCCGCTATGTCGATTCCCTGAATTCAGAAGAGTTGTCCGACAAAGCCACAAAAGGACAAAATTCCTTACCTGGACGCGATGGCATATTCAATCCGGCTGTCCCCAACATTGTGACCATCGACAAGTCAAAGACTGTCGGAGAGATCGAGATACTCTCGTCTGTCACGCCCACAGGAGCGAAGACATACGAGGTGCCGATAAAGATATACCCCGGCATAAACAATTTTCAACCTTCCTTATCATTGTGTTACAACAGCCAGCTTGGTGCCTCGCCCGTGGGACAGGGGTGGTCGCTCTCTGGAATACCGATGATAACGCGAGGTTGCAAGAATCTCTATTACGACAATAAAAGCGAGGGAGTCCGTATGGATCTTTCGGACTCGTTCTACCTCGACGGGATGCGTCTGCTGCAGACAAGAGGGTCGGGCAACGGAGTCCGGATGTATAAATCAGAATTCGGAAATATAATTGCAAGAGGACAGATCTCGGGGAATGTGCTGTTATATTTCGATGTATTTTATCCGGACGGGAGAAAGGCAAGGTTCGGATATACAGAGAATACAGAGAACGATGTATTCTATCCGGTGACAGAGATGTCCGACATGTATGGCAACACCGTCATATATAATTACCTCCACAAAGGCAACTATTACTTCATTTCACAAATTAACTACAGCAATTCCCATATAACGTTCCAATATAGATATCGCGAGGATGGACAGGAATTCTACATAGGTGGAAAACACATTGCCATAGACAGCACGCTGTACGATATAACATGCGGACATGGTGACAAGTCTCTACATTCGTATGAACTGTCATACGAGACACACCATGACGCTACTGTCCTTAAACGCATCGGATACAATAACGGCAGTGACGGTTACAATCCGCTTACATTTTATTACGGAGAAGGCAACACGGAACAGGACTACAATACATCAGTCACACGTCTGCAAAGGTATCATGACTCTGATGGTCCTGGTAAGATAAAGGTTGTCAGAGGCAGGCTTGCAAACAACACAACCGACGAAGGTCTGATAACTGTGCCGGTCTCCGTTCCTTATTGGCATCACTATGTAAATGAATCATCAAACGGTAAGGAAGAAAACGGCTTTATGAATATGTATTCCGGGAAAGAGAATATTTTTCTGTATGCGGGACTGTCCGGAAGTTTCGCAGAGCCAGAACCGGAGTTACTGACTGAAGCGGGTTTTGTCGATATCCTCTGCGCAGATCTGAAGGGTAATCAGGAAGACTGTATTGTAAAGATCAACAACGGTATAACCGCTTTGGGAGAGGAAGTCCTGAAATTTAAGGTATATGCATATCGACCGGAATCCACACCCAGTTTCTCCATGATCAGCGAATACAATATCAAACCCGGTACCCAATATCGTGATGAAGCGGCGAGGGGAAACTCCGCGCAGCCCAAATTCTATTATTCCGGAGACTTCAACGGAGACGGAAAGATGGAGATCCTCGCGGTGTCAGCCCATAATCCATGGGGGAAGGAAGGAAGACCGACAAAGTGTTATCTCTTTGATCTTGAAAATAACAAGACACTGTATGAAGGTCATGTGTTCGCATATGATGTAACGTTCGTTGGAACGCAGATAGCCGACCCCCTCTATGCCGCCAACAATAGCGACAGACTGCTTGTATTTGACGCGGATGGTGACGGGAAGACAGACATATGCCTTGTCAATGAATCCGGAACACACATATATACCTTCACAAAGACATCATCCGGGGAATTGCAATTAAAGAAACTTGGCACCAGCGCCATCCCATACAGATCCATGCTTGCCGACAAGGATCTAATCCCCGGAGATTTCAACGGAGACGGACTTCTGGATTTCATTGAGACACCGGCGAGGGGCACAACTGGAAATCAGAATGCATGGACAACATATTTTTCCAGAGGAGACGGGACATTCGGAGCTAAGACGGCAATGGGACCGGGAAAAGATGATGACACCAACTCGGGGTTTCTCTGCCACGACATAAACGGTGACGGAATATCCGATATCATCAGATATGACTCAATGGGATTCGACACATATCCATCGAACCCACATTCCATTGACTATGACGAATTTCACACGTCCTTTGCACCCGGCAACCCTATATTGGTTCCGACCGACATAAACAGTCACAGCACATTCTGTCAGCTTCTCAGTCTGAATAAAGGGACAGTGATAAAGTATGCCTCGACAATCGACAAGAGGCGGGAGCTGCTCATGACTGGAATGAGCACAAGCCTGGGTGCTATCGAAAGAAACGAATATTCCTCATTGAGCAATGAGAGCGACGGAGGAGTCTATGCCTATAACGGAGGGGCGGCTTTCCCATACGTGAATCTACGGGAGCCGGTGATGGTGCTCGCCCGGACCGAGACATGGTGTGGGAACGAGCAGTGCGGCTCCTCCCGCTACAGATATGAGAACGCGGTGTACCATAGGCAGGGACTTGGATTCTGCGGATTCGACAGGATAGACTCCTTCGACAGCCATGAAAACAGGACAGTGCAGATATATAATCCCGGCAGACGCGGAGTGCTTGTAAGCTCATCCTCCCCTCAAAACGAGATAACCAACAATATAACGATAAAGACCGCCTCAGACAAGACCTTGCAGATCCTTGTCGACAGCAAGACCGAGAGGAATCTGCTGACCGGTCTGGTCTCAGACTATTCATATACATATGACGAATACGGGTATCCTCTCACCGAGACCATTTCCCATTCAGACGGCATAAAGATCGAGAATACCATATCCTATCTGTATCAGAAAGATATAGACAGCACATACAGCCTTGGATTTGCTATAACGCAGACGAAGAAGACAACCAGAGGCGATGACTCGTTTGAGGAGATGCTCGATTATCCCGGACATCACAACAGAAAACCGATAACCTCCAGAAGATATGTCAACGGCAATCAGACCGAACATGTATTTTACGTCTACGATGACAACGGGAATGTTCTGGAGGAGCACGTTGAGCCTTACGAATCGGGAACCAGCCTTCTTACAGCGTATTCCTATGATGACGAGGGACGCCTGACTGGCAAGACCGACCCATGGGGCTGCACTGAATCGTATTCATATGATGCCTCCGGCAGAATGACCGGAATCACAGACCACACGGGAACAACCGCAATCGGCTATGATGCCCTCGGAAATGAGATATCCAGGACATACCCTGACGGAACCGCCGATAATATCACATATGGCTGGAGTTCCGATAATTCGGGCGCTGTCTATGAGATTGAGACAAGATCCACCGGCAAGCCGGTGGTCTCCAAGGCATACGATGCCCTGGGAAGGCTTGTGAGGGAGAGTGACACGCGCTTTGACGGAAGGATACGCAGGACAGACCGCGAATACGACATACACGGTAACCTGACAAGGGTTTCGGAGCCATACTTCGGGGCGGAGCCTTCCGGGTGGAAGCAGTACGAGTATGATGAGCACGGACGGCTTGAATACGTCTCCGAGCCGTCGGGACGATGGACACAGCACAGCTATTCCGGCGCGGATGTCATCACATGGGAAGATAACATCCAGGTCAGGCGTACCTACGATTCACTGGGAAACCTCATAAGGTCATCGGATGAGGCGGGCAGCGTCGAGTATGATCTCGCCGCGGACGGGCAGCCGATAAAGGTCACATGCCCGGGAGGGATCATATACTGGTATTATTACGACGCGTTACGGAGGCAGGAGACTGTCGTGGATGCCAGCGCGGGTGTGATACATTACAGATATGACAAATGGGGAAACCGGAGTGAGAGGCTGACATACGGCAGGAACCTGGCCTATGAATATGACGGTCTGAACAGACTGCACAGGGTGGTTTCCCCTGAGTTCATCTCCACTTATTCATATGACAGCGACAACAGGTTGACCGGCATCTCTTCCGATAACGGGACATCCAGCTCCGTGACGTTTGACCCATACGGAAGAATATCAACCGTCATGGAGAAGGGACCGGATGACGTATGGCTGAAAAAGGAGTACTCATACTCCGACGGAAATATAAGTTCTGTCAAATATTCCTCTCACAAAGGCGACATACTCACCGAGGATTATGTGTATTCCAACGGCACGCTGTGCGAAGGGAAGGTGGAAGGTGTGACAGTCTTCAGACTCGATTCAGAGAACGAGAGGGGGATGCCGCTGAAAATGCAGACCGGAGACCTGACCCAAACATGGTCATACAGCGGTGGGTTCCCGACCGCACAGTCGACAGTATACGGCAACAGAATCATACAGAAGACGGCGTATGATTTCGATCCCGTGTCATCAACCCTTTCATGCCGGGAAAACAATGTGACCGGCAGCTTAGACGAATTCCGGTACGACGGTCTCAACAGACTGATATCCTCCAATATCCGCAGCCACTCGTTCAATACATGGGGAAACATCACGGAGATGAGCAATGTCGGGGAATTCGGATATGAGATAGCCAACAAGCCTCATGCGTTGACAAAGGTCACACCGTTCGATGAAAATATGTCACTCCCGGTACAGGAGATAACATATACATCATTCAACCGGCCGCAAAGAATCTCAGAGGGAGTTTATTCCGCAGACTTCACATACAATGCGGACTTCGACAGGGTCAGGATGCATGTGACGGAAGAATCCCAAAGAGTGTTGACCCGCTATTACCTCGGAGAATGCTACGAGCTGGAGCTGAAGGGACGGAACAGCCGGGAAAGACTGTACCTGTTTGGTGACTACTACACGGCGCCGGCAGTGGCCATAAAAAATGGAAGCCACTACAGCATATACCACATACTGCGTGATTACCTCGGGAGCATAACCGCCGTGGTTGACGATGATGGTGATGTCGTGGAATCGAACGAGTACGAGGCATGGGGACTCCGTATAAACCCTGAAAACATGGGGCTGTATGAGGATGAAGGGCAAGAGGCACCGGAACTGTTCCTTGGCAGGGGATACACCGGACATGAACACCTGCCATGGTTCGGACTGATAAACATGAACGCCAGACTGTACGACCCTGTTGTAGGCAGATTCCTGTCACCCGACCCGTATGTGCAGATGCCGGACTTCACACAGGGTCTCAACCGGTTCTCATACGCGCTCAACAACCCCCTGCGGTTCGTTGACAAGGACGGGGAGTTCTTCTGGGCTGCTGTCGGGGTGGCGGCTCTTGTGGGCGGTGTGGTGAATGTCGCCACACACTGGGATCAGATCAAGGCGGGAGGTTTCTGGACGGGAGCTTCATACTTCCTGACCGGAGCGGCAGCTGGAGGTATAGGCGCGGCCGTCGGTATCGGTGCGGCGGTAGGCTTCGGAGGAATGCTTGGCGTGACAGCCGCATCATACACAGCAGCGACAACCGGATTCCTAAACGGCGCATTTATCGGGGCCATAGAGGGAGCGACAGGAGGGTTCATCCTGGGGACAGGAAACAGCCTGATAGAAGGGGAGAGTTTCGGCAAATCTTTGCTCAATGGCGGTAAAGGTGCATTAGAGGGTGGCATTTCCGGAGGATTGTCTGGAGGAGTTTATGGAGGCTATAAGGCATACAGTAAAGGATATAATTTTTGGACTGGGCCTAAGACAGCATCAGATCCCAGCAAACATTATTCTGTATATTTTGGATATGACAGCGAGGGAAATGTTCGTTACGTAGGTATAACAGGACGTGATCCGGAAATAAGATTCGCAGAGCACAGACGATCGAATTCTCCAAGAGCAAATTTAGATTACATGGTGGTTAAGGAACATGTTGGTTTAAGTCATTTAGGAGCCCGCATTCAGGAACAGACATTTATAAACCAATATGGATTGGGGAAATATGGCGGAGCTCTGATAAACCAACGCAACGAGATTGCTCCGAAGTTCTGGAGTAAATATGGAATAATGGAATCAATTTTTAGAAAATAATTATATGGCAAATATAGAAAGAAAAAAGCCCAAGAGGATTATCACAAAGATAGGAGATATATTCTGTGTTGAATTTCCAGATAACACAAAAGGATATTTCCAATACATCGCAAAGGACATGACCCAGCTCAACAGCTCGGTGATACGCGCATTCTACACGCACTATCCTATTGACCAGGATGTGAAGATTGATGATGTCGTCAAAGACAAGGTGGATTTTTATGCTCATACTGTCTTAAGAGGTGGAATTGATTTTGACAATTGGTATAAAATAGGTAAATCAAGTGATGTTGGAGAAAATGAATTATATAAAATTATATTCTGTAATGCCAGTACTGCATATCAATTGTACGCTGATGGCATTAAAATCCCGAGAACATCGCGATTTTACAAATGGCATCTATGGAATATTAATAAGGATATTTTTGATGTTGAAAATGTTCCAAATCATACGACAAGCATGATCGAAATCGGAACCGTCAAAACTTATATTGAAATTTACCAAAGAATGTGGCAAGGATATTATAAATATACATGTCTAGAAAATGAGGTTATAAAAAGATATCCTCGACCGGAGGTTCTCAGCTATCTTAAGCGAGTTTACGGAGACAAAATAACATATATATGCTTTAAGGGCAATGATTTCGAGAGAGGAGTGGTCATGGAGGATGATAGCCTTGTAAGAATCAGTGTTGATGAAGATAATCCTGTATATGAGGAATTACTGAATGGAAAGTTCTCCGACACCAACTGGAAATACGGTGAGTTTATCACCGAAGAGGAGTTCAATAAAGAGTGGGACTCAGCAGAGTAGAAAGTTTAAATCAAATATTATGAAAGCTGAAAACATCCGTGCGCAGATAGGCGTGATTCTGCCGATTATAATAGCAATGCTGGCGGTGGCATTTTTAGAAAATAAATGTACAGGTCAAGTCATTCATTTTTCATATGACGACTCGGGTAACAGGATCAAGCGGGAGCCGGTTACCGTAGAGAACGTAAACGCAAAAGAGAAAGATATGCAACGGTTTCTGACGAAAGAGAGACTTGACGGCAGAATCACAGTGACCCCTGACAACAACTTGGGTAAGATCAATATAGACATTAAGGACAACACACTGTCCGGACCATATTCAATATCGCTATACGCTATGGCCGGGTATATGGTCTGTGAGACTACGGAACTGTCCGATAAATCCGATATAGACATCTCCAATCTGCCTAATGGCCTCTATGTACTCGTCATTTCCCAGAATGGAAAGTCAAACGCCTGGAAAATAAATCTGAACCGCTAAAAAAGAAAGCTGTGTCATCGGAATTGGCTGAAAAATAATGCCAGGCATGGAGCGACAGTCTCTGCGTCTCGGCAGGAGTGGTAACGACCTCCGCGCCGGATTGACCGGCATAAATCCTTTGCGCCTTAGCGGCTCTGCGTGATTAAAATTTTCAACGACACCAATAATAAAGAACGGTATTTTTAATGATAGATGGGAACGAATACTAAACCCAAGCGAATCGTCACTAAGATCGGGGATATATTCTGCGTTGAATTTCCTGACAATACAAAAGGGTATTTCCAATACATTGCAAAGGATATGACCCAGCTCAACAGTTCTGTGATACGTGCATTCTACACGCACTATCCTATTGACGAAGATGTGAAGATTGAGGATGTTGTCAAAGACAAGGTAGATTTCTATGCACATACGATCTTAAGGGCTGGAATAGATTTTGATAATTGGTACAAGATCGGCAACTCAAGTGATATAGGAGAAGAAAATATACAAAATATTTTGTTCACGACCGTACCTTTCGACTTTACTATTTTATCCAATAATATAATTCAAAAAATAAATCCATTGGATAATTGGGAAATATGGCATATAGGACAGGATATGATTAATGTTGGATCACTTCCAGTATCATTAATTGATAAAGTCTATCAAGGAGATGTAATTGCCTTCCATCAAATTGTCAATAGGATAGAATTAGGATATTATACTAATAATAATCCGATGAATGAGGTTATAAAAAGATATCCTCGACCGGAGGTTCTCAGCTATCTTAAGCGAGTTGACGGAGACAAAATAACATATATATGCTTTAAAGGTAATGATTTCGAGAGAGGAATGGTCATGGAGGGTGATAGCCTTGTAAGAATCAGTGTTGATGAAGATAATCCTGCATATAATGCATATGAGGAATTACTGAATGGAAAGTTCTCCGACACCAACTGGAAATACCGTGAGTTCATCACAGAAGAGGAATTCAATCAAGTCTGGAATGCTGTTAACTGAACTTTCAAAAGTAGATGGTAATATGGCAAAGACAGAGAGAAAAAAAGCCAAAGAGGGTCGTCACAAAGATAGGAGATATATTCTGCGTTGAGTTTCCCGACAACACGAAAGGGTATTTTCAATATATAGCAAATGATATTACCCAACTCAACAGTTCTGTGATACGTGCATTCTACACTCATTATCCTATTGACCAAGAAGTAAAAAACGAGGATATTGTCAAGGACAAGGTAGATTTTTATGCACATACAATTCTGAGGGGGGGGATAGACTTTGATGTATGGTACAAGATTGGTAAATCAAGTGATATAGGAGAAGAGAATATTCAAAATATTTTGTTCACAACTGTACCTTTCGATTTTATTATATTACCCAATAATGAAATTCAAAAAATAAATCCATTAGATAATTGGAGAATATGGCATATAGGGCAGGATATGATTAATGTTGGACCACTTCCAAGCTCATTAATTCATAAAGTTAATCATGGAGCTGTAATCGCCTTTCATCAAATTGTAAATAGAATGAGATTAGGTTATTATACGAGTAATAATCCAATAAATAAAGTTGTTAAAAGGTGTCCGCGACCAGAAGTTCACAGCTATCTTAGTCGGGAAGAAGGAGACAGAGTGACATACTTGTGTTTCAAGGGGAATGAATTCGAGAGGGGAATAGTCAAGGATGGTGATAGTACTGTAAGAATCTGCGCGGATGAGAATATTCCCGCATATGAACAGTTACAGAAAGGGAAATTCTCTGATACCAATTGGGATTTCGATGACTTCATCACTGAAGAGGAATTCAATCAGATATGGAATTCGACAGATTAAAATTATTACTATACTAAATCAAAATTTTAAATGAGCTCATAATGAAAGCTAAAATCAGGATAATACTCGCAGGCGGAATAATACCGTTTGTGATAGCAGTATTTACGATTATTTTTCCTGCAAACCAATGCACGGGCCATATTATTCGTTTTTCGTATGATGACTCGGGAAACAGAATCAAGCGGGAGCCGGTTACCGTAGAGAACGTAAACGCAAAAGAGAAGGATATGCAACGGTTTCTGACGAAAGAGAGACTTGACGGCAGAATCACCGTTACTCCTGACAACAACTTGGGTAAGATCAATATAGACATCAAGGACAACACACTGTCCGGACCATATTCAATATCGCTATACGCTATGGCCGGGTATATGGTCTGTGAGACTACGGAACTGTCCGATAAATCCGATATAGACATCTCCAATCTGCCTAATGGCCTCTATGTACTCGTCATTTCCCAGAATGGAAAGTCAAACGCCTGGAAAATAAATCTGAACCGCTAAAAAAGAAAGCTGTGTCATCGGAATTGGCTGAAAAATAATGCCAGGCATGGGGCGACAGTCTCTGCGTCTCGGCAGGAGTGGCAACGACCTCCGCATCGAATTGACCGGCATAAATCCTTTGTGCCTTAGCGTCTCTGCGTAATATTAAACATGTAATGGGGCTTGGCTTTGTCTAAATTCCTTTACTTATTAAATTGTGCATATTTACCGGACATCACCAATAAATTCTCTTTTATCAAACCATTAAGACCATTCAAAACCATTGGGAGTCAAAGTAGTATGGAGATGTCAAACCATTAAGACCATTCAAAAGCTTCGCTTTTGGCTTGACGCGAAAAGGTGTAGACCAGAGTCCCAAAGAACCAGAGCATGGTCGCTAATTATTATTGATCATGCTATTACTGATCTCGGCCTCAAATAAACATAGCATGGAGGCATAGGGTTTTATGCGACGTAATCACGAAGGGGATGGAACAATTGTAACTCCGCAGTCCCCTACTAACGGCTTCGAAGAAGTCGACCAATTAGACAAAATATAATAGTAATTTTAATGACAGATGCTAAAAACTACTAAACCTAAAAGAATCGTCACAAAAATCGGGGATATATTTTGTGTGGAGTTCCCGGATAACACAAAAGGGTATTTTCAATATATCGCAAAGGACATGACCCTGCTCAATAGCTCTGTGATACGAGCATTCTATACGCACTATCCTATTGACCAGGATGTGAAGATTGAGGATATTGTCAAGGACAAGGTGGATTTCTTTGCGCATACAGTCCTAAGAATTGGAATAGAGCTGGATGCGTGGTATAAAGTAGGTAGATGTTCAGAGGTGGGGATAAATGAATTAAATAAAGTCCAATTTGGCAACACCTCCGAATTTAATCGTTTTTCCAGTGACATAATAATAATAAATCCATTATTTAATTGGGTTATATGGAATGTAAATAAGGAAAGTAGATTTGTTGGAAAGCTCCCATCTTCCATCGTTGATAAAGTTGAGACTGGCTTTATAAAACCGTATAATGAAATTGTTGACAGGATGTTTCTGGGATACTATAAATACACATCTCTTGAAAACAAGATCATAAAAAGGTATCCTCGTCCGGAGGTTCTCAGTTATACAAAACGCGAGGATGGGAACAAGCAAACATACCTTTGCTTCAAGGGGAATGACTTTGAAAAAGGTATTATTCAGGAGGGCAACAAGATTATAAAAACAGATAATAAGGAGGGGACTGCCGGGCACAAGGAACTGCTTGACGTAAAATTCTCCGATATCAACTGGAGATATGATGAGTTCATCACGGGCGAGGAATTCAATAAGGCGTGGGATTCAATAGAGTAAATTCCCAGAACGGAAAGTCCAACGCCTGGAAAATAAATCTGAAGCGCTAAAAAAGAGAGCTGTGTAATCGGAATTGGCTGAAAAATAATGCCAGGCATGGGACGACGGTCTCTGTGCCTCGGCAGGAGTGGTAACGATCTCCGCGCCGGATTGACCGGTATAAACCCTTTGCGCCTTAGCGTCTCTGCGTGATTAAAGTTTTCAATGATACCAATAATAAAGAACGGTAATTTTAATGATAGATGGGAACGAATACTAAACCTAAAAGGATCGTCACAAAGATCGGGGATATATTCTGTGTTGAATTGGATAATAATGCAAAAGGATTTTTCCAATTTATCGCAATTGACAGTACTTGTATGAACAGCTCTGTAGTACGAGTTTTTATGAAACACTATCCTATTGATAAAGAGGTTAGTATTGAAGATATCGTTAGCGACAAGGTGGATTTTTACACACATACAATTTTGAGAGCAGGCATTGATAATAATATTTGGTACAAAGTTGGAAAATCACAAGATGTCGGGGAAAACGATATGCATAAAGTTTATTTCGGACTCGCACATGAATTTAAGCATGAGAATTTCAAACTCATACCTGTTGACCCGATGAACAACTGGAATATATGGCAAATAAATGCCTGTCACATATTTGTAGGATCACTTCCAGAAAGACTATATGGACACGTCGAAGATGGCTCAGTGATGCCGTTCCATTTAATAAAAGCTCGGATGATAAGTGGATATTATCCTGTGTCCTTAAAAATATACAGCGTATCAAAACGAACCCCTCGACCGGAATACAAAAGTTATATCAAAGACACGTCGGACGGCAAGGATATCTACATCTGCTTCCAAGGGGATTATTTTGAAAAAGCGGTGATTCCAATTGAAGGTAAATTGACCAAAATTAGCCGTGATGAAGCGGTTTTGAACGGTATGGATATAGTAGGTAAAAAGTTTTCCGACACTAACTGGAAAGCCCAAAATTTCATAACCGAGGAGGAATTCAATAAGGCGTGGGATTCAATAGAGTAAATTCCCAGAACGGAAAGTCCAACGCCTGGAAAATAAATCTGAAGCGCTAAAAAAGAGAGCTGTGTAATCGGAATTGGCTGAAAAATAATGCCAGGCATGGGACGACGGTCTCTGTGCCTCGGCAGGAGTGGTAACGATCTCCGCGCCGGATTGACCGGTATAAACCCTTTGCGCCTTAGCGTCTCTGCGTGATTAAAGTTTTCAATGATACCAATAATAAAGAACGGTAATTTTAATGATAGATGGGAACGAATACTAAACCTAAAAGGATCGTCACAAAGATCGGTGATGTATTCTGCGTGGAATTTCCTGATAACACAAAGGGATATTTCCAATATATTGCGAATGATCTGACACAATTGAATAGCTCTGTAATCAGAGTTTTCGAAAATCATTATCCAATTGATTCCGAGGAAACTATTGATAATATAGTAAAGGATAAAGTTGCTTTTTACGCCCACACGATATTGAGAATCGGTATCCAATTCAATGCATGGCATAAGGTTGGCAATTCAAAGAATATTGGTGATTCCGAATTAGAGAACGTAATTTTTGGTTATACTTTTGATACAAAAATAGAATTCAAAAGCATTATACATGTTGATCCTTTAACAAACTGGACAGTATGGCACATAAACGGCAACCTACATGATATTGGAGTATTACCTGATCCTTATCACGGTATTGTAGAATTAGGATCTGTATTACCCTATCATTTGATTACAGAAAGAATGGAACGAGGTTACAATACAGATTCAAGAAAAATATACGAGATTATGAAAAGAAAACCTCGTGCGGAATACAAAAGTTATATCAAAGACGCGTCGGACGGCAAGGATATCTACATCTGTTTCAAAGGGGATTATTTTGAAAAAGCCGTGTTCCCAATTGAAGGCAAATTGACCAAAATTAGCTGTGATGAAGCGGTTTTGAACGGTATGGAGATAACAAGCAAGAAGTTTTCCGACACCAACTGGAAAGCCCAGAATTTCATAACCGAGGAGGAGTTCAATCAAGTCTGGGATACCGCGTTGTAAGTTAGCGATTGGAGGAAATTGCGGAAGAGAAACGGCGGTCGGGATAAAACATAAGATGGCGCTCCATGCTCCAGCCGCGTGAGGCATTGCGGAGATAAAGTTTGGCAAGCCCGCGCATCCCGCGGCATTGACGGCGCAACTCTCCCCATAGCTCCGAAAGGTCGCTGACCGAATTCACCATGACCTCAACCACTGTGCGGCCATGCATCACAAGCCTTGCGAACAGACGGTCTCCGTAACTTATGGGACGGTCGGTACCAATAACCACAGATGACCTGTCTTCGGCAGGATAACACGATTTTCTTATACCGGTAACTCCGGCAGTGCGCGACTCATGTACTGTATATTTTGCTCCTTCGATGGTTGAATAAACCGGGGTGTTGATCGATGCAGTCATAGCAATTTATCTTTAGAGTAACACTTAGAGTCCGTCTCATAAAAAAATTTAGCTTTAGGGGCGGCTTGTTTCCGTGATAATTTATTCAATCGCGAATGGGAGCAACCTTTCGGTTGTGACCTGAGGGATTGGATAAATTAGCCGGAAAGAAGCCGGTCTTAAGTAATTTTAAACATACGGACATGTTTGAAGTTAAAAAATTATACTTATCTATAGTAAAGTCGCTCTCATGAAAAGTTACCTTAGTCCCGCATGCCCGGCTGCTTTTGTATTTTTGAATCAGTCACATAGCCCGCTATGCTCCTGATTCTGCAAATCCAAAATCAGCTCGGGCATGCGTCCCCTAAAGCTAAATTTTTTATGAGACGGACTCTATCCATTGATTATGATGCAAAATTACCTCTTCGCAATGCCACGCATTTGCAGTCACACGTCAATAAATGTTAATATGAGAATTTTCTCACAAAAAGAGATTAACTTTGCAGTAGAAGTCCGGATGAGACCGGATTATGGATGCAGAAATGGTGGAATGGTAGACACGAAGGACTTAAAATCCTTTGGCCTTTACCGGCTGTGTGGGTTCGAGTCCCACTTTCTGTACAAAGCACAACGGAGCCGCCACAACTGCGGTTCCGTTTTTTCATCCCTCAAATTGATATACACTATTTATAATCAGAATTGAGCCAGAGCCTGAAAATAGAGCAACGCATCGGGATGCGTCTTTCCCAACAGCAACTTCGCTTTGTGAAGCTGCTGGAACTCAACGCACCCGAGCTTGACGAGGCTGTGGAACGCGAGCTGGAGGATAATCCCGCACTTGGAGTGGAGGAAGAGACTCATGAGGATGACACAAACCGCTATCCACTTTTCTTCGCACGGGGCAACGATGAAGACCGCCCCGCATTCACCCCTGCTGACGAGTCCGAAAGCCTTTACGATCATCTGTATGCCCAGCTGTCCGAAAAACGGCTTGACCCTAAGATTGAATTGGCAGCAAGGTATATAATAGCGAGTCTTGACTCCAACGGATACATACACCGCTCGCTGTCACTTTTAGTGAACGATATGTTTTTCAATGAAGGGATAGAACTTTCCGAAGAAGAGGCGTATAAGGCACTTGACACCGTGCGCAGTCTGGATCCTCCCGGAATCGGAGCTTTCGACTTGAAAGAATGTCTTGAGTTGCAATTGATGGCATTGCCTGCCGATGAGACACGGGATGACGCGCTGAAGATAATCCGCGATGCATATGAATCATTCAAGATGAAACACAAGCACCGCATCATATCGCAGTTGCGGCTCCCCAAGGAAAGAGTGGAATCAGCATTGTCGCTTATTCTCTCCCTCAATCCCAAGCCGGGAAGCGCATTAGGATCCGACCCGGCTGATGAAGCCAACATCATCATTCCGGATTTCATTGTCAACAATGAAGATGGAGAAATCACGATAACTCTTAACAATAAGATTCCCGAATTGCGCATCGAACAGAGCTTCGAACAGGCCATGGAGGGACTTGAGCGCACGGCAAAGGGGAGACTCAAGAAAGGTTCGGAATTCATAGTGAGCCGCTACAACGACGCCCGCGACTTCATCCGCATATTGACACAGCGGCAGCAGACCATGATGACAGTCATGTCCGCAATAGTCAAGATACAGAAAGAATATTTTCTGACGGAGGATGTGTATAAGCTTCAGCCGATGATGATAAAGAATGTAGCGGAATTGACCGGACTTGATTTTTCAGTCATTTCGCGAGCCACCACAAATAAATTTGTGGCCACACCATGGGGAATCTTCCCGCTGCGTTTCTTCTTCAGCGACACAATCGGAGACTCTGCGGAAGAGGGTATCGTCGCGACCAACCGCAAAATCGAAGCTGAGATTTCAGCCATGGTGGAGCAGGAAGACAAACGGCACCCCCTTTCCGACCAGGATATCATGGAGGAAATGACCAGACGCGGTTACGATGTGTCGCGTCGCACCATAGCCAAATACCGTGACCGTCAGGGAATCCCTGTGGCGCGATTACGCAAACAACTGTAAACAATATATAAAAATGACAGGGATAAAAAAAATAATCACCGTTGCCCTATTGGCCGTAATGGCATTGCCGGCACTCGCCGTCACTGAAAAGGAGATGGAAGAGGCACGCGCAATCACCGCACAGGCATATCTCCGTTATGCAAACGATGGCTCCGGCTATCTTGATGAATTCCGCGCAACATCCATGTCGCAGCTGGAATCTAAATTGAAAACCAAGGAGAAAGAGAATATCAAGGCTTTCAAATCAGTAAAGGTTCCGGGAGACTACGCATCATGGGATAAAGCAAAACTTCTTGAATTCTGGGGAGTGACATTCTTTACCTCACCCAATCTTGCGGAAAAAGGGAAACTCGCCAGAACACGGGTGAAGCAACGTATCTCGGCGATGACTGTTGCTGCTCCCGCTCCAGTGGAAACAGCCGAGAAACCGGCACCCGAGCCGCAAGCCACACCCGATCCAGTCAAAGAACAGTCCGCAGAACCGCAGGCTACAGCCTCTGATGCTGCCACTGTGCAGGAAGCCGTGCTTGAAAAGCAGGAAGAGATTCTTGCTGACCAAAACGCAATAGCGCAAGATACGGAGGAACGCCAATACAAAAAGGAAGACAGCGGAACATGGATATACGTCCTTGTCCTGGTGGTGCTGATTGGCGTTGTTATATGGCTCGTTGTCTTTGCAGCCAACATGATGAAGAAACAGTCAGAGCCTTTGGAAAACCAATCCACCGGCAATTCAGGAAACTCAGAAGCAGGAAATACCAAGGAGATTGCAGAGACCCGCAAACAATTAATAGCGGCCCAGACAGCCCTTAACGAATATAAAGCAGCCCTTGAAGAATCACGAGAAGAGAACCGACGCCTTCAGGCAGAGATAAGGAAACTGAAGGAAGCACCCCGTAACACCCCGCAACCCGCACCGGCAGCTTCGGCTCCTGTTGCCGCTACAGCTAAACCACAGAATGCAAGACCGGCTCCGAGCGCGATATATCTTGGAAGAGTGAACGGTCGCGGACTCTTCGTGCGCGCAGACCGTCGCTTCAACCCCGGTCATTCCATCTATAGGCTTGAGACAAGAGACGGACTTGTCGGCACTTTCCATCTGGTAAACACCCCGGAGGTTACCGACATTGCCCTCGCCAACCCTGTGGAATATCTTTCCGGAGGGTGCTCAGCCATTGACATTGAAGACACAGCCGGAGCACAGGCCATCATAACTGAGAATGCCGGCACCGCCATGTTCGAGAACGGGACATGGAAAGTGCTCCGTAAATCACGCATCCGGTTTGAATAAGACTGAATAAGATTAAAAAATTTTGCAGGATGTAAAATTTTCACTAACTTTGCATCCGCAAGCCCTGATGGCGGAATCGGTAGACGCGCTGGTCTCAAACACCAGTGGAGCAATCCGTGCCGGTTCGACCCCGGCTCAGGGTACAAGTCAGCAACTCTTCACGGGTTGCTGACTTTATTTTATTATTACTGTCCGGTAAATATGCTTAACCATCATACATATTGAAATTTAGATCTTAACAAGCCCTATAATATGGTCAAACATCACGCAGAGCCGCAAAGTCGCAAAGTTAAAGTTAGCAACCCCTGTGATAGAGATAAAGCTCACAGAGAATCGCGTGGCGATTTAGGCAAAGGCGCGGAGCCGGTGCGTCAGACTCTGCGCCTCATCAGGAGTGGTAACGACCTCCGCGTCGGATTGAGCGGTATAAATCCTTTGCGCTTCTGCGCCTCTGCGTGATTAATATTTTTACCGGACACCAATATTATTTTATACGCCTATCCAAGAGCCATCCGCAAAGTAGCGACGGCATCCGCGACTGTATTGAATGATGTGGTTGAGCCGGATTTTATGAGCTGAAGGAAATATTCCATCTGGCTGATGTATGTGTCGGCTATTGTCCGCGAGGATTCAAAAATAACATTACCGTTTTCCCGAACCATGTTTCGCGCAAGATCAACCATCAGCGTGGAATCTTCACAAACAATCTCGAGTGTTCTGCGGTAATCCCGGCGATAATAATTAAGCACTACGGATGCACAGAATCGGGGATATGACATGCAATAGTTGGCATAATCCACCGCATCGATACCGAGTGACGAGCTGTTGCGGAAGGTTCTGACAACAGCGTCCGGCATTCCGAACAACCAATACAGCGTATCGATTTCATGGATAAGATCGATGTGCACACCTCCGCCAAGTTCGGGGCGCGCGCTATATACAGTACGGAAATCCACACCGGGGCGCCAACCCGGCAACCACGATCCGCAATAGCTGTTGACCTCATTCACACGTATATCGCGGTCTGCCAGTCTCTCTTTCAGAAAGCGCAGGCACTCGAGAAAACGGAGATTGCATGCCACATAATTAAGCATTCCTGATTTCTCAATCTTTGTAGCAATCCTCTCCGCCTCAGGTAGCGTATGTATCAACGGTTTTTCAATAAATAGCGGAACGCCTATGGCAAGCGCTGTCTCAATCGTATCGCCATGGCATGCCGTGGGTGTGGAGACTATCACAAAATCCGGTTTCTCCCCTACTGCCTCCGCAAGAGTATAAGCATTCTTCACACCCTCCTCCTCCGAAGCATGTGGATTTGAGCGCAGTGCCACAATTTCCACATCGGGATCCAACATACGTAAGGCAGCGATATGCTTACGGGCTATCGACCCGAGTCCGATCACAAGTGCTTTCATAGCTTCACCCGACCTGTGTCGATAAGAAACGACAGATAGTCATAATCGGAAGGTTCGTCAAGGTCAAAACATATGTGATCCATCACATATGCCAGCGAACGCGGTGTGACAGCCCTCGGTGATTCACAATCGAGAGATTCACGCCTGTACACATAAATCGAAGCGTTCATATCGTAAACCTTCGGAGCACTCTGACGCGTAGTGTACCGACCGCCAAGCACCACATGACAGAAACCGTCGCCATCCTCCTCCACTTGATTGAAATAGGGATTGCGTGCGCAAGGATTCACAGAGAAAACAGTAAGAGCCTCTTTGTTTGCAGCAAGCATCTCCACACAGTTCTCTATATCCTTAATGGTCCGGATAGGCGATGTCACATCAAGATCTATCACAAAATCATACTTGCGGCCGTAATACTTTTCAGCGAAGAGCAACGCATCCTTTATGGCATCGGGTTTTCCGCAGGTGTCGTTGGCAAGATAATCGGGACGCTCATAATCAGTAGGCACACCGGCATCCCCTCCCACACGGCGTATCTCCTCCGAATCTGTGGAGAGAACAATATCTGCGCCATGTGCCGCTGCATATTCAAGAGCCACTGACGCAGTATAAGCAAGAAGAGGCTTCCCTCCGACAAGCTTTATATTTTTTCCCGGTATCCCCTTGGAGCCACCCCTGGCACATATTGTTATAAGCGTATTCATTACAATCACATTTTCTGGTCAAGATTTTTCCCTTTCTCCTCATGCTCGAAATTCGGGACAAATTCTTTCAATGCTTTCACCACATCCTCTTTTGTGAAGTCATCCTCACTGAATATGGCTTCCAATTTGGCAAGAAACTCATCGACATCCGAGGAAGAGCGCCTGGCGGAACTCTCGATTACCCCCAAGGAGCGGAATCTATTCATATCAAGATCCTCCCCCTCGACATAGAATTCCTCGAAATCTTTTTCACCGGTAGTGTCACTTCTGAAATATACCACCGGCCATTCCTTCGTATCCTCAGCCATTGAAGCGGCAAACTGTTTCGCCTCCTCATCCGATCCACAAAGGCGCGGTGCATAACCCATAGCATGCAGGAATCTATCTGCCATCGTAGAGAACCTCATCATCTTCTCCTCCCCGAGTTTTGGAAAGAACACCTCTCCGCTGCGTCCAAGAATGCAGGCAAGCATACATATCTGTCCGCTCTCCTCGGGCGATACGAAATAACGTCTCACATCTTCCGGTGCGGCAATAGGCTGACGCTTCATAACACGCTCCATGAAACCTGCCGGCAGCGAACCGTTTGAGAACGCCACATTGGCAAAACGTGCGGTCGTCACCTTGAACTTATCGGAATACGACATTATAAGATCCTCCATTACACGTTTGCTCGCGCCCATGATATTCACAGGATTGGCAGCTTTGTCGGTAGATACGCAGAAAAAATGGCGTGGCGGTTGCGTTTCGAGCAGATCAAGAAGACGCTTCGCCTTGACCACATTGTTTTCCAGCAATGCCTGCACCGAATTACGGTCTTTCTCAGAACGGACATGCTTGTGGGCGGAGAAGTTAGCCACTATGTCAAATCCGCCGGCTTCCCTAAAGACCCGACGGAATATTGGCGAATCGAAATCAAGTGTATATGTCACGTAATCATCCGGCACATACATACCCTCTGCGGAACGTAAGTCACGTGTAAGCTCTGCAAGACCATTCTCGTTTAGATCCACAACCGTCAGTTTTGCCGGGTGAAACGGCAATATAGCCCGTATGAATGAGGATCCTATGGAACCGGCGCCACCGATCACAAGCACTTTCTTACCCTCTATCTCACGTTTGAGGGCATCCTTGTTATCACTTATATCATCGGCAAAAAGGGAGCGATCCCTTTCCGTCACATTCTCAGATATGAATTTATCCAAATTAAACATAATCCACAAATTTAAGTAAAAATAGCGATATTTTAAGTAAATTTGCAAGGATATTAAGAAATATAAGACACAACAGCACCCAAGATGGCGACAGCAACATTGAACAATACCGACCGCCTGCGCGAATTAGGCACGGCTCCGATATGGCGTATTCTGTTGAAATACAGTCTTCCTGCAGTGGTAGGCACTGTGGTCAGCGCCATCTACAACATCATCGACTCCATTGTTATCGGCCATGCGATCGATGATCCCAACGTTGTCAGCGGTATCGCGGTCACATTCCCTGTCATGAACCTTGTGACAGCCCTCGGTATGCTTATCGGTGCCGGTGCTGCCACACGCGTCAGCATCGTGCTCGGACAGAACGACAGGCGCATGGCTGAGACCATCCTCGGCAACTGCGTGCAGCTCACACTTATCATCGGATTTCTATACGTCGGTGCATTCTCCATCTTCATAGATCCAATCCTAAGAATGTTCGGGGCATCGCCCAACTCACTCCCCTACGCACGAGAATTTATGCTTTGGGTGCTTCCGGGATGTGTGCTTCAGAATATCACCTTCTCCTACAACAATGTGATGCGCGCCTCAGGCTATCCGAAGAAGGCGATGTATACCAATATCCTCGGCGCTGTAATCAACGCCATCCTTGCCCCTATCTTCCTTTTCTGGTTTGAATGGGGAATCCGTGGAGCCGCGATCGCCACCGACATAGCTATGCTGATCACCGCATTCTTTGTCATGGGACACTTCTTCAACAAAAAGAATACTCTCCATTTTGTGAAAGGCACATTCCGTCTGCAATGGCGTGTGATAAGCAGCGTCCTCTACATCGGTATGGCTCCGTTCCTGATTAACGTTGCAGGATCCATGATCAACGCCATCATCAACAACACCCTATTCAGCTACGGAGGCGACAACGCTATCGCGGCAGTAGTGGTATTCAACCGGTTTGTCACAATCTTTGTCTTCATCATTATCGGAATATGCCAGGGTATGCAGCCGATCATTGGCTACAACTATGGGTCAGGACGCTATACGCGTCTGTTCCGCACACTATGGCTCGCAGCGGGAACAGCTGTAGTCATCTCCACAATCGGCAGTATCACCGGTGCGATATTCCCTCGCCAGATAGCATCAATGTTCATGCAGGATGAAAGGCAGATAGAGTGTGCGGTAAACTGCCTGCACTATACAACTATAATGTTCTGGATGGTAGGATTCCAGATTGTAGCCACCAACTTTTTCCAGGCTCTCGGCATGGCAGGAAAATCCATATTCCTATCGCTCACGCGTCAGATAATCTTCATGATTCCCATGCTCTTCCTGCTCCCCCCACATATGGGACTCAACGGAGTCTGGGCAGCCTTCCCTGTCAGCGACACCGCCGCCACAGTAGTCACAGCCCTCCTCCTCTTCTTCGAGCTCCGCAAAATCAAGAAAAGAGCCACAATCCCCGCCTAAGTTTTATTTCTGGATGGCGAGGACGGCATCGGCTATGCGGCGGTCGTTGGAGAGGCGTGGAATCTTGCGCTGACCACCGAGTTTGCCGTTACCGACGGAATGCAACCATTTATCGAACACCCCGGGATGGACATCCACGATCTCCAGAGGATCAAGAAATATCGTATTGTTGCGTTTCGCATCATAGTCGGAATTAAGCTTACGCAATTCCGCATCAAGACGCTGGGCGAAATCCTTCTCATCGTCCGGTCTACAATCCCATTCAATAAGCCATTGATGCCTTCCCCGGTGATTACCCTCTGCAAAAACTGGAGCAGCCGTATAATTGACAATCGATGCACCGGTGGCTCGACACACTTCCGCAATCGCGCGCTCCGCATTCTCTTCCATCAGCTCCTCCCCGAACGCGTTTATGAAGCATTTGGTGCGTCCGGCAATACGTATTTTCACCGGAGCGGTCGAGCATACACGCACTGTGTCACCCGTATGATAACGCCACAGACCATTGCTGGAGGTTATAAGCATTTCATACACCTCATCTTCCTGAAGATCCCATATGGGCAGCGGTTTACGCTCCGCATCCATCACCGGAATGAATTCATAGAAAATATCATTATCGATGGTGAGAAGCATAGCAGAATCCGAGGGATCATTCTGCACAGCGAAGAACCCTTCTGAAGCATTGTAATTCTCGACATAATGCATCTTTTCAGGATCTGTAAGCAGTGCATACTCGCTACGGTATGGCTCAAACGATATCCCTCCATGAAAAAACACTTCAAGGTTTGGCCAAGCTTCCGATAATGTCTGAACGCCTCTCGCCTTCACAATCTCCTTAGCCACCGTCAGGAACCACGACGGCACTCCCGACATATTGGTGACATTCGCATCCTTGGCAGCAGCCACGAGAGCCGGCAACTTGATTTTCCAGTCGGAAAGAAGGGCTGTGCGCTTATCGGGAACACGGAACAGATTTATAACAGGATTTATTTTACTGATAAGGGTGGCGCTAAGATCCCCTACATGAACCTTCTCAAGACCGGACAGATCAAGCTCGTTAGCGAAAGATCCTCCAAGAATCATACCCTTTCCGGAAAACAGGCGACTGTCGGGATTGGAACGAAGGTAATGAGCCACGCTGTCTGCCGCACCCTTGTAATGGCATCGGCGCAGACTATCGGAGGTGACGGGCACATATTTGGATTTTCCACCGGATGTGCCCGACGATTGCGCGTAATTGACACACTTGCCCTTCCATAATACATTTTCCTCGCCCCGAATCATGCGCATCACATCAGTGCGCATCATCTCGTAATCGCAGAGAGGAACGCGGCGGCAGAATTCCCCGTATGGATTTTCCATCCGTGCCATTTCTGCAAATCCATACCTTTTTCCCACCTCACATCCGGAGGCTCTATGCAGCAACGAGCGCAGCTGCGAAAGCTGCACATCCTTGCCTGAAACGCCCCACGAATCGGTACGGCGGGCGACTCTTACGAAATATGGACGCATTATACCTGTAAAATCCATGCTGCAAAATTAACAATTTTTATTAGACACACTCTAATAACATACTCCTTTATCTTCATGTTTAATTTCATTTGTCATCTTTTTTTGATAATTTTGCATATCAATCGCATTAATATCTCATGAATTTCCACTATAGACCACATCTCGCAGATATCGGGACAAAAAATATACTCTCTTTTTTGATACTGATATTATCATTCTTCACCGCCGCGCAGGCAACAGCACAGATTCTGCCGGTCAGCGACCAGCGAGGCTTCACAGACTCTCTCCGAAACGAATTGATCAACGCCCCCTATTTCGGCCTGTTCAAAGATAATTATTTCACAGTGGGAACAGCCATTGGCCAGCGCCCGTCGCGCACAAACTCCGATGTCAAGTTTCAGATCTCTATAGCCCAGCGTCTCACAAAGACAACACTTCCGGGAAATTCTTTCATATTCCTCATGTATACGCAAAAAACGTTCTGGAATATTTTTCAGGAATCAATGCCTATGAGAGACCTGAACTTCAATCCGGGAATCGGATGGTCATTTCCGTTCTTCTCAAAGGGAAGGTATGCCGGAAAGGCAACCATACTCATTGAGCATGAGAGCAACGGTCGCGACAGTATCCAGTCGAGAAGCTGGAACCGCATCACCTTTTCCGGTTCAACCATCATCGACCGCTGGCTGATGGTACATGCTAAATTCTGGATACCCATTATCGACGGTGAAAACAACCGCGACATCCTGCGCTATTGCGGTATATGCCAGGGCGGTGTTGTAGTCACCACTCCCGATAAGAAATTCGGATGGGCGCTTACGTTGGTCAAACGTATGGGCTGGAATTTCAATTTCAACACAATTTTCGAATTCAACTGGCGTATCCACAAAAAATCCAACCAATATCTGTTTGTGCAATACTACAACGGATATGGAGAAAACCTACTCGATTACAATCAATTCCATTCCCGGCTTCGGGCCGGTATCGTGATCAAGCCCCAGTTCTTCTCTGAATTTTAGAGTCTGTCTCATAGCCCGTTTAAACAATGGATCTATCTATTTTACCATGGTTACTGATAGCCGGCGCGGCTATCTTCAGTCTCATCTCCCTCATCTGGCTTCTATCTCCGCTTGAGCGTGTGGGTAAGCATACTCCTCAGCCTACAGAAGCCTTGCTCACTCCCAAAGTATCAGTTATCGTATACTCCCAGGCATCTGAAGAGGAACTGATGGAATATCTTGACACCCTGTGTGCCCAGGACTATCCGGACTATGAAGTGATTGTCGTATGCGAATCCACAGCCGCGAGCAACGAGATATTATCCGAAAGTTGCGCACGACGCTACCCCAACGTATATGTCACATTCATTCCACCCGGCTCGCACAACCTGAGTCGCCGCAAACTCGCTCTGACATTGGGAATGAAAGCCGCCAAAGGAGAGGTTGTGGTCACCACCGTCTCCAATGCGCGCATACCCTCCGACTCCTGGCTTTCCGAGCTGATTGCACCATTCCGTGGAGAAGATTCGGAATCCATCGACATATCCATGGGATATTCCCACATGGATTACCGGCAGATGACCGGGCTCGGCAAATGGTATCGGGAATTCAACTCCACGCTTACCGATGCACAATGGATCGGATACGCACTTGGAAAGCATCCATATCGTGGCGATGGCTATAACCTTGCTTTCCGCCGCAAAATATTTTTCGAGCATAAGGGGTATTCCCAGAGCATATATCTGCATCCCGGAGATGACGATATCTTTATCAACGAGGTTGCCACCGACTCAAACACAGCGATGGTTCTTTCCCCGGAATCAATATTGTCGATCGAATGGGGAGATGCTTCGATACGCATGTGGAGAGCGCGTAAGGAGCAATATGGATTCACAGCCCGCTGGCTCCCTCGCGCGCCTTTCCGCAAGGCAGGTATTACCTCTTTCACACAATGGGCGGTTTTCCTGTTATGCATCGCAGCAACAGGATATTCCCTTCTTGGGTTATTGTCTCCGGAACCCACGGTCACACCACTCGACATCTCGTGCATTGCCACAGCGTTGAGCATGCTTAATATATTCTGGCTTCAGGAGATTTTAATATACCGTCGGGCGGCTGCTAAACTCGAGGCCACCAAATTATGGTGGGCGCTACCCCTTTTCTGGCTCGCCAAACCGGTGCTGAATCTCATCTTCCTGATCCGTTACCGTCGCCACCGACGACTCAACTTCACATGGCTCAGAAACTGACCGGCAATATAAATTGTTTACAAATTGACTGATCTTAAAACAAATAATCAAATTACATATGACCCTATATCCCAATCTCATACTCGATGCCCTGAAAAGCGTAAGATATCCGGGCAACGGCAAAAGCCTTGCCGACAACAATATGATAGAGGATGACATCCGTATCGACGGAAACAAAGTTTCATTCTCGCTGATATTCGACAAACCTACAGACCCGTTCATCCGCTCTGTAGTGCGTGCAGCGGAGGCTGCCATAGCTTCCGGCATATCGCCCGATGTTGATGCCACCATCAACGTCAAGACACGCGTTGCTGCGCCTCAGCAGAAACCGGCTGTTCTGCCGGGAGTAAAGAATATAGTTGGTGTCAGCTCAGGCAAAGGTGGTGTCGGTAAATCAACAGTCGCCGCGAACCTTGCCGTAGCCTTGGCTGCCAAAGGTTATAAAGTCGGTCTTCTTGATGCCGATATTTTCGGACCCTCCATGCCTAAAATGTTCGGAGTTGAGGACGAACAACTGTATATGGTGCATAAGGAAGACCGCGACTGGATTGAACCTATCGAGAAATACGGAGTGAAAATGCTATCCATCGGTTTTCTTGTCGACAAAGAGAAGCCAGTGCTGTGGCGCGGTGGCATGGCAAGCAACGCCCTGAAACAACTTATCACAGACGCCTGGTGGGGCGACCTTGACTATTTCCTCATTGACATGCCCCCGGGAACCAGCGACATCCACCTCACTCTCGTGCAGACACTACCGATTACCGGGGTCGTGGTTGTCAGCACTCCGCAGGAGGTTGCACTCGCCGATGCGCGCAAAGGTATCGCGATGTTTACCGGAGATGCGGTCAATGTGCCGATTCTCGGTCTTGTGGAGAACATGGCATGGTTCACGCCTGAGAAACATCCCGACGAGCGATATTATATATTCGGAGAAGGGGGTGCGGTAAAACTCGCGGAGCAACAGGGTGTGAAACTGCTGGCGCAGATCCCGCTGGTAATGGATATACGCGCCCATGCCGATGATGGAGCACCTGTAGCTACAGAACTCGAATCAAATCCGGATACTGCGAACGCAGAGGCAAAGGCATTCGGCACACTTGCCGACAACGTGATAACGGCAGTGCAGGAGCGAAATTCAACCCTGCCCCCGACAACAAAAGTGGAGACGCATTAATGCGTCTCCACTCCTCTTTTTAACCTATATACCAACCTTATTATACCTTCTTTTACTTTTATAATACCTTCTATTATACCTACTTTTCAAGATATCCATATGCGTCAGACCGGTCATATCCGAGTTTATTCTTATAAAAGGCTGAGAAGTCTGACCATTTGTAGAACGTACCGGATGCCGCAGTCAAAGGCAAACGGGCATCATTTTCATTAAGCAACACGCGCACAAGCACATCCGCCCCCGGATCTGAAGGTTTCTCATAAAACACCATCTGGATGTTGGCTGCCATAGGGAAAACCTTGTATGCCGCCCAATGGTCGGAAACAGCCTCCACATCATCTGTCTCGTAATCAAACCCGTCTATCCCCAAGAGCACAACAGTCGGAAGCACCATGCTTTCATGTCCGAAGCGCAGCGAGGCTGATCTACGATGGTTCGCAGCGTGGATGTCTCCATCTTTTATGAGTTCCATCAATAGCTTCTCATGCTGGAAAGGCATCTCATGCGCTGTCAAAGGAGAATTGCCTGAATGCAGATACCAGTCAACATTGTTGACCAGCCAGCAGTCACAACATTCCTCAGGCGTGAAGATCCACATCAGGTCGAGTCCCTCATCCTCATGGCTCTGCATGTTCGATGCCACATAAAAGAGATTGTAATACGTATCCTGTGGATCTTTTATATTTTTCTTCACCCATTGAGGATCGGAATAAAGCATTCCGAAAACACGCGTCGGATCGAGACGGGATTTGCGGATTTTTCTCTCGCGGTCGCGCAATCCCTTATATTTATCCTGCAGTGAGTCGGAACGTTTGATATCATTCATGTAATACATGTCCGCCTGACTTGCATCGTGAGTAATCTTAAGCGACGGATTAAGCGACTGCAATTCCAGGCATTCCGCCATCATCGACATAACACAGCGCATCACGTCAGTTGATTTTGCATCGACACATACCGAATCAGTAAATATCTCGGGAAAATTCGCAAACATCCGGTTGGCAATCCCGCGATGCTGTCTGACTCCCGTAGGTGTCAGTTCGCCGTAACGTCCCTCATCCGCCCTGGCAAGAATCTTTTCAAGACGTTTCTTCACTTCACGGCCGGTATCGGTAATCACTCCCGCCTTCTCCGCCTTTTTCAAAGGGGCTATGGCATCGGTATAGAATTGACGTTTCATCAGATAACGTGAGCCATGACGCGCATATGTGCTTATATGGAAAGGAGCATAACCTTCGGGAGCACAACTGATCGACGACTCCGACCCCGGAACGGGATAAACCCGATGGTTGGAGGTGGAAAGCATCTTGTCACCCAGAACCTCCTCCCGGGGAGTGCGTGCGCCATGCTTGGGGCATAAAGAATCGGTATCCCATTTATCGCGCCATGGGATTGTGATTTTTCCGTCCTTGATCTCCAGCGGGAGCCAGACATAACGTGAATCCTCGAGGTCTTTCTTGTTCCATCTGTCGAACATCGCTATGTAAGTATCTTTACAATCGACCACGGGAACAACATAGGTGCTCTGGGCGTAGAATGTCTTTTCAGCCAGCGGACCTTCACACGGATCTCCGAGCACAGTCCATTTCCCCATTATCGAATCAGCCACAGCAAGCTGCGCACTGTTTGGATCCCACCCTGTGCAACCGGACGACAGCACGTAATACCTGCCGTCATGTTTGAACACTGCGGGAGCCTCACGCGACATCCCGATGAAATTACGGGTATAGCGTCCTGTCGGTTTCAGATAGTCATCCGTCAACTCATTAATATACATCGTTTCATTGTTTTCCGATGATGCAAACTGATAAGCTTTGCCGTCATCATCGACGAAAACGGTCTGATCCCGGCTCATAGAGTTGTTCGGGCGCATGGAGCCGAGGAACTTGAATGGTCCTACAGGAGAATCACCCTCAGCCACACCTGCCGCCGCTTTGGTATAGTCGGCGGAATCTGCATGGAACCACATCACGAACTTACCTGTCTTCTTGTTATACACAACCTTGGGGCGTTCGAGAACCTGGCTGGGATGAAGATCGCTTGCCGGGTCAGTAGTATCGGCATTTAAAACGACACCTTCAAATTTCCAGTTATAAAGATCTGTCGAGGAGTAGCAGCTGACGCCGGTCACATCCGTACGGTAGCGCTCCCAGGTGGCATCGGCAGGCAGATAAGTTTTCCCCTTTTTATACTCTCCATACCAATAATATTTACCGTCATGGTAAAGCATTCCGCCACCATGAGCATTTATCGGGTTACCCTCTGTATCAAGCCATTTCCCATACTGCACGATCTCGCCGGCGTAAATTACAGGTATATGGCAGGCTAACAGGGTGACCAGAACCGTGATTACATTAGTCACTCTTTTCATGACAATAGATATGTTCAATTTTTTTTAAATTTAAGAGCCTGTCGATAAACAAGCACTGCTTAGGATTTCTATTTTTTCACAGGATAGGAATATGAATGCAATATTTTTCCTGACACGTCACATACATCGACCTTGATTCTATCTGAATCCACATCAACATCAAGAACATCCTTGTTTGAATTGATGAGAATCGGGAAATTTGTTCCCCTCTCTCCCGGCGCGGTGTGGCTGAATTGGTGGAAATGCCCGGAAAGCATCAGGTCTATACCTGCCTCATTCAGCATAGGCAGGAATTTTTCCTTTACATCTATCAAACCATGCCACTCAGTGAAAATGGGAGGCATATGCACAATCACGACCTTATAGGGAGCACTTTTGAACTCCTCGCTTTCAATCACCTTCTCCAACCATTTTGCCTCCTCACTACGGTATTCATCAAAAAATGCCGTGCGGGAGTACTCGATATCGCTGTCCGGCTTGTCCTCTCCGCTGTCCAAAACAACAAAATATACGGGGCCGTCACGGAAAGCATAATACGGCATACCGGTAGAAGTTGGGAAATAACGCATGTATTCCGTACACCAGTTGCCACGCGTCTCATGATTTCCGCGAACCATGAAGAAGGGCACCTCAGAGGCGAAGAGCCGGGAACTGCGGTTGATAAAATCATCAAACACCTGCTGCTCGCTGTTCATCCAGCTCACCATATCCCCGTTGAATACCACAAAATCCGTCTTATCCTTGTCAAGTCCTTCGAGCAAAGCGGAAAGAGTCTCCTTGTCGCCATGGATATCATTCACAACCTTGAAACTGAGTTTATCGGCTTTCGGGTTCAGGGTGCGGAAAGACAGAGGCTTGTGCTGCCAGATATCGGATGCTGCGATACCTCCGTAATTGATATGCCATGGAACCATATCCTTGACCTCCTCGGAAAATATCCTGTAGCGGTAACGGGTATCAGGATTCAGGTTCTTTATTGTAACGCGGTGCACTGTGTCAATTTTTGCCCGGCCAATTTGAGTAGAGTAAAAACGGGGTCTCTCACAGGCGTAGAAATCGGTGTTGTCATCAGGAGCGATCTCCACCCAGGCTGTAGCGGGTTTGTCAGTTCGCCATATCACCGTCATCTCCGTGTCGGTGAGATTCTGCAGATATGGTCCTGAAGTAATTCTAAATGCGTTAGCTGTATACGCGACAACCAGAAGCATTCCCCATAATAAATATTTCTTCATAAATTCAAGTGTTAGAATCCGTTTCTTAAACTATGCTGTTTTTTTTTGACCGAACCTTTCCATGCCAGAAGAATCGGACATGTCACTGATAGAAAGGAGTGGCGGGTCTCGAAGTTTAATTAGTACCGCCACTCCTTTGAGTTTGGCATGTGTCAGACACATGCAGCATTTTGACCGTTATTTATTAACGACAATCTTTTCTACCTTATTACCCTGTTTCTTGATATAAATTCCTTTGGATGGTTCCTTCACCTTCAGACCCTGGAGATTGTAATATTCAACAGGAGCGTTTTCATCTGAAACCTCAATGTTTTTGACACCTGTGCCGTTATCCTTCGGAATATAGGACACGCGTGTCAGTGACAAGCCACTGTTGCCGACACCAAAGGCATTCGCCTTTTTGCCGATTGCTGTAAGAATATCATCTGTGACAGGGATGCTGAAATAAGAGCTGTCGGCAGCTTTGGTCACGGCAATCTTTTCAGCCACATCCTCTATTGGATACCAATCCCAAGAGCCCATGAGATCGTTATTCTGGCAATAAAGGTTGAGTGTCTCTACATTAGTATCCTTATCGGTATTCTTGCAATAGACGCGGAGCTCGTCGCCTGGCTGCAGCTGGCGTGCAACGCTTGAGCCGAGAGTTGTCAACATATTGGCAGGCACGTTCGGATCTGTATTGTCTGAGCACTCGAAATAGCCTCTCCACAGATCGTTTTTCCGGTTTTCATCAGCAACAGAGATAATCTTTACTGAATTAACGATGAAATATCCGAGGGCGTTATCGCCATTAGCATCACCTGCCTTGATAACCATTCCCTGCTCCTTGATAAGATTTACGTTGGCAAGGGGAATATAGTTGAGCGTTCTGTACATGGATCTATTCAAACCGTTTTTACCCACATAATAAATGAAACGTTTGGTTTGCACATCCTGGTCTGCACAGAGCGATTCATCTGAGGGCACGCGAAGAAATACGAACTTCTCGTTCTCCGTGTATTCCGCTGTGCTTTCATAATTCACCTCTACCCATACCGGAGTTGAAAGATCAGCGAAGGCCTCTTTCTTGAATTTGACAGCCTCCGCCCATTTCCAGGTGGGTTCTGTACGCCACTCTTCAATGATATTGGAGTCAGCAGGGTCTACTTCAGCTACTTCCCAGCCTGCGGGGTAGCCAGTTTCAGAAGATACGGGAATGATGTTTACCTGCCATACATAAAAAGGCATCGCACCTGTGCCGTCCCCTTTTCCTCCTTTGATAATAACGCCGTATTTCTTGAGATTCGCCACTTTTTCCTTTGGAACAAATGTACGCGCTGTGTATATGCGGCGGTTCTTCTCATTCTGACATTCATATTTGACATTATTGATATCCTGGTCGGCAAGACCTTCATTCTTTATGGCCTCGTCATTGATGAATCCGGCGTCAGTCTTTGAAGGATCATATACGGGATGACGAAGATAGATGAATTTTGCCTGGGATGAACTTCCTATTGCATATACAACCTCCAGCATGCAACCATCCTCTACATCGTTGAATGCAGATCCCGGGAACTGAAGAGCTGTTCCCCAGTTGCTTGTACAGTTGCCATCGCCTTTGAGCCCTTCGATAGTGCATGTCTCACCCTTTTCCCATATGGTGGTAGGTTCGATGATAGAAGCACTCATTGTAGAGACCGCCATGGTGGCTAAGGTCATCATTGAGAGTAAAATTTTCTTCATGATAAGTTAATTTTATAAGTTAATTAAAAAAGTGTGTATGTCGAACAATATGGAGAGTTGCAATTTTTCATGGTGAGGTCAGATCAACATCATCGCGTCTCCTATGGCAAATTTAGTTGTTAAAACAAAGTAAAAATTGAACAAACTAAACAATTAAGGGCATCAAACAGCTTTCCTATTGATTACATGATACTTATACCCGTACCTAAACAGTTGAATTAAGACATGTATAAAGATTATTTATATTATCGTCCCGTAAAATTTTAATCACGCAGAGTCACAGAGCCGCAAAGGTTTTATGCCGCAAAATCCGGCGCTGAGGTCGTTACCACTCCTGCGGAGGTGCAGAGTCCGACGCACATTACTCGAGGCAATGCTATGGTTCCATGGAACTCTGGTCAAGAAAATCGCGACAAATTTTAGCATCGAACTCTGTGTCTCAGAAGGAGTGGTAACGACCTCAGCGCCGGATTTTGCGTCATAAAACCTTTGCGGCTCTGTGACTCTGCGTGATTAAAATTTTTACCGGACACCAATAATAATTATCAGCCTCGATGCTATGGTTGCTTTGGGGCTGTGGTCAAATAATAAAAATGTAATGGATTCTATTACAAAAAAGTAATAGAATCCATTACATTTTTTATTCACAACCTATACCCTATTGCGATATCCGGATATAAAACTGTGACATGCCTGAAATCATTTCCTCGCGTAAGAGTAGGAATGTATAACAGCTCCCGAGGTGTTGCGTACATCTACCTGTATCTTCTGCATGTTGACTTTGACATCAACGGCATCAACATTTGAATTGATGAGAATCGGGAATGTCGATTTTCTCCAACCCGCGGGTGTGTAATCAAACTTATGGAAATGACCGGAGAACATTACATCAATTTTTGCCGCATTAAGCATGGGGAAGAATTTCTCCGAGAAATCAGCCTGACCGGCATCATTTGCATAGATCGGCGGCATATGCACAAGCACGATTCTATAAGGTGCATTCTTGCATTCATCCGAAGCCAATACCTTTTTAAGCCATTCTGCCTCTCTGGTTCGGTAGGCAGCAAAGAAGGCTGTGCCGGAGTATTCATCATGTCCGTCTTCCTTATCCTCACCGCTGTCAAGCACGATAAAGAAGACTGGGCCGTCGCGGAAAGCGTAGTATGCTTTTTTCGTACGGGAGGGGAAGTAGTTCATGTAATACTGACTCCATATGCCTCTCGGCTCATGATTTCCCCTGGTCATAAAGAATGGCACATTCTTGGCAAAAGTTTCGCTACTTGTATCTATGAAACCATTGAAGAGCTGATCCTCATTGGTGATCCAATCGACCATATCTCCATTGAAAACAACGAAATCCGTCTTATCCTTATCTACCATCGATGCGAGGCTTCGAAGCACACTGTTATTTTCATGGATATCATTCATTATCAAGAAATTCACCGTCTCACCATTCTCATTCAGTGTTCTGAATGCCGGTATTTCATCGATAGAGACAGTCTCTCCGTAGTAAACCTTCCAAGGCAAGCGTGCTACGACTTCCTGTGAGTATATGCGGTAACGGTATTTAGTGTTGGGAGCGAGATTTCTCACAGTGACTTTGTGTAAAGTATCTACCACAGCTTCACCATTACGCACAGCATTAAACTTTGGACGCTCAGTCGCATCAAAATCTGTATCATCATCAGGAGCTATTTCCACCCAAGATTTAGCGGGCTTGTTGGTACGCCACATTATCGTCACTTCATTCTCAGTCATATTCTGTAAATACGGACCGGATTTCAACTTAAATGTGCCATCTGACATTCCTTTATATTCAGAACTCATAGTCCGGTTCATGAGGTCGAAAGTCAACGTATACAGACCATCTTCGACAACATTCCATTTATTGTCCGGATTTCCGGCATGCACGATAAACTTCTCATCAACGATAGGATCTGTGCCAATTGGGGAACCGGCTACCACTGGACGTATGAATTCCACACCCCAGCTGCCTTTCTCGAAACAAAGTTTAACCTCTCCCTTCTTCAGGAAGCCGTCATATATAAAGACATTGGGGTTATCAGGAGAAACCTGGAGTGGAATCGGGTTATTGTTGTCCCAGTCGATCAATGTGCCGTTTCCAACAATGTAGAGGACATCAGTCTTGATTGGAGGATCAGGCAATACCTGCAATTCATTCTGCTCGCACGATGAGAGCGCTCCGAAGAGGCAAAGAGCAGCGATAATCGATATTATATTTTTGATTTTCATTTCTGAATGAGTGTTATAAATAAATTAATAATACTTTTAACTGTTATATCCCGGGTTCTGCTTAAGCGCAGGATTGGCATCAAGCACTTTTCTCATGATGGGGAAGATGATGGTGTGGTCACCCGGATCCTGGTTCTTATCCCACCAGGCTTCGGTGAATCTTCCGAAACGGATAAGGTCGATTCTGCGACGGCCCTCGGCAAAGAACTCACGGCCCCATTCATCAAGCATCTCCTCCATATCGAGGGTAGCGTTTCCGTCGGGAGCATAGAGCACCTGAGTGTGGTTAGCTTTGGGATAATTACGTTTGCGCACGGTGTTCAGGAGCTTTCCGGCTGTGCTTACATCCCCTTTGCGCACTTTGCATTCAGCAAGCATGTATATCACCTCCGGCAGACGAATCTCGACATAGTCACTTTCAATCTGTCCGATATCATCGTCGGAATACATAGGATACTTGACAAAGTGGTATCCTGAGTTCATGTCACCGTTCTCCATACGGCTGTCCTTGTTGCTGGGCCACTGTCCCTCCGGCAAGTCGTAGAACTGACCCACAGCGTCACGGATACAAAGCTCGTAGGGCATCTGCGGAGCCTTGACATATTTTGTCACTCCATCCTCTTTATATGGGAGTTTTCCGAAGAGCATCATACCCTCCCTCTTGCTGTTGCCGAGGTTTTTGTAAAGCTTGAGGCGTTCGTCACCCGGATATTTACGGAATTTCTGCACAGTCATACCGAGTTTGTATTCGTATAGGACACCATTAAGATCGTAGCTCGGAGAGCAGGCATACATGCAGTTGTGGCCTCCGGCTTTGGATTTCTGGTCGTTGAAATACTTTCCCGCCTGGTGAGGCACAGTAGCCCAGTAAGTGCGTCGTGCCCACATGTGGTATGAGTGCGCACCGGAGCTTGGGAAGGCGAAGATCACCTCATCGGAGGTCTCGTTGTTCCAGTCGTAAGCCTCGTCCCAACGGTCGGCTACCTTGTATGTGCCGTATTTACCGTCGAGAATCTCCTGGCATAATGCCTCGGCGTCTGCAAAGTGGTCTTCACCTATATACACATTCGCGTTGATGTAGAGGCGTGCGAGCAGGGTTGCAGCGGCAGCCTGGGTGAACTGTCCCTGAAGAATGCCGTTTCCACCGGTGTTCTCCTTCTTGATGAGATTATGGATGCAGAAATCAAGGTCTTCCTTGATATAGTCGTAAATCACCTTTGGCTCCACCTGAGAGAGTGTGTTCTGCGACTGGTCGTTGAAACTCTTTACAAGAGGGAGGTTTCGGAACTCGTCGAGAGCGCGTAGATAGAACCATGCACGAAGAGCCCTGTTCTGGGCGATGAGGTTTTCACCTTCCTCCTGGGAGATGTTGAATCTGCCGAAGTCAACACCCTGAAGCTCCTCGATGGAGACGGTGCAAAGTTCGATACCCTGAAAAAGATTGTTCCATTCATCGGCGATGTCATGTCCCATGTCGACATCCCAGAGATGGTCATGGTAACGTCGCCAGATACCTCCGTCATCAAACCATCCGTCGCGGGTCGGGGTGATGAGCTGGTCACCGGATTCTTCATTGAGCACCTGCCGCCACTGCACTGACCAGTAACCATGGTCAAAAGCTCGGAAGGCCACCGCGATCACGTTATCGCGGGTATTGTAGTAGTTGGATGAGGAGACTGTGTCGTAGAGGGTCTCGTCAAGATTGGTGCAACCGACGAGGGCCAGCGAAGCGAGAGACACAGCCGCTATTTTATAGAGTCTTTTCATTTTGAATGATCTTGGGAATTATAAATCTATCTGAACACCGACTATCACCTGACGTGTTGTGGGGTAATAAGTCCTTGAGCCGGTGGCTCCCGGTGTAAGACCGTTAACCTGATAGGTCGAGGGGTCAACTCCTGAGAAACCGGTGATCGTAAAGAGGTTGCGCACCGTCGCGAAGAAACGTACGGAATCCAGGAAACGGGTCTTCTGCAAATTGAGTGTGTAGCCGAGGCTGATCATATCGAGCTTGAAATAGTCTCCTCGCTCGAGGAAGTAGTCACAGGCAATCGGGTTGGCATCGACTGACAATACCGAGTTCTTCTCGTGTGCTATGCGCAGCTGGTTTCCGTTGAAAGCAGGTGTGCCGTAGTAGAAGGCGTGAGTATTGAAGATATGAAAGCCGAACGCGCCGCGGAAGAAGAGGCTCAGGTCAAAGTTACGGTAACGGAAGTTATGTGACATGGAGCCCGTAAACTTCGGCAGACCGTTGCCCACGAATGTGCGGTCCTCCTCCCCTGCCTTTTCAGCCAGGATCTGGTTGCCGTTCTTGTCATAGACTATCCACTGTCCGTCTTCCGACACTCCAGCGTAACGCCACATGTAGAAGCTACCGATGCGTTTCCCTTCCTGAACACGCTGAAGATTGTAATAGGGGTAGGGATTCTCCGTGCCGCATGTGTTGTAGAACGACTGCGAGGTGAACTCACTGTTGCTGAAGCTGAGGAACTTATTGGAGAGTGTGGATCCGATGATGTCAAAGCTGTAGCTGAAATCCTTGGTATTGACAAGATTGAAGTTGAGCTGGAATTCAAAGCCCTTGTTCTCCATCGTGCCGACGTTTACGAATGCTGAACCGTAAAGATATGGAGGCACGGGAACATCGTAATCACCTAAAAGATCCTGCTGCCGGCGCTGATAGTAGTTGAGCGAACCGCTGATTCGGTTATCAAGCACGGAAAAGTCCACGCCGATATTCCAGTTCTTACCCTTCTCCCATTTCAGGTCGGGATTGACGTTCTTGCTGACACCCCAAACATTGAAGTATTGACCGTTGTAGACATACTCTCCGAAAGCAGACATTGTGTTGAGTGACTTGTAGTTGCCGAACTCCTGGTTACCGGTCACACCGTAGTCACCGCGCAGCTTGAGTTCATTAAGCCAACCGCGTGTGCTTTCCATGAATTTCTCCTCCGAGATGCGCCATCCCAATGAGAATGCAGGGAAGTTACCCCACTTGTGGTTCTTTCCGAAGCGAGAGGAACCTTCGTGACGCAGAGAGGCTGTGGCGTAGTAGCGGTTGTCCCAGTTGTAGCTTACACGACCGAAGAATGAGATGAGCTTGGAGTCGTTGCGGTAGGAACCCATGCCGACCTCTCCTTCCTCCTTGGCGTAGGTGCCGGAGCCGAGGTTGTCAGAGCCAAGACCGTCGTTGGCGAAGTCCTTGTTGGAGGCGTTAAAGCCGGAGTTCTGCTCGTATTGGTAAGAGTAACCGACCATGGCCTTGATGCTGTTGCGGCCTACATTAAGACCGTAGTTGGTGATCCATTCCAACACATCAGTGCGCGATGCGCCGTAGGAACGTGATGCGGAACCCTTACGGCCACCGTTGATACAGCTATTTGTAGTTGAAGGTTCAAACGAGGAGCCATCGTTGCTTGTACGCGAGTCGGAGAACATCAGCTGCGTGGTCAATGTCTGGCTGGGTGTTCCGGAGTAGAACAGAGGGAGGAGGTTGAGGCGTACAATGCCGTTCCACTCAAGCAATTTGATGTCGTTGTGGCTCTTGGGGAGCACCTGTGTCTCTACAGGGTTGTTCTCTGCCACCTGGCCGGTGAAGTCGTTGTAACGGGTAGGATCGTCCGGATGCATCAGTGGCGTGGTGGGGTTCGCCTCGACTGCATTGCGGAAAACAGCCCAGTAGGAGTTGTCCCTGCTGATGACGCGCGGGGCAGCGTTGAGGCTGAAGGTGAACAGTCCGCCCTTTGTAGTATGGTTGATGGCGACTCTGGCACCATATTCCTGACGTGTCGAGCGCAGGTCGATACCGTGGGAGTCGCGATAGTCTACTGTGGCACGGTAGTTCGTTTTCTCGTTGCCGCCATTCATGCTCAGAGTGTGGCGCATAGCGAAACCGGTGCGGCTGACGCCGTCGAACCAGTCATAGTTGCCGCCGAGGTCCACTGCCGATGACTGCTTGCTGACACAAAGTTCACGATATTCATCAGCCGAGAGCATATCAAGTTCGCGATTGACGAAATCCCAGGAGATATCAGCGCGGTAGGATGCATGCACATTGCCGTCCTTGCTACCTTTCTTAGTAGTGACAAGGATGACGCCATTCGAACCACGTGTACCGTAGATAGCGGAGGCAGCACCATCCTTCAGTATGTCGAATGACTCAATGTCATTGGGGTTGATGTTGCTAAGATTGCCTCCGGGCACTCCGTCAACCACGATGAGCGGGCCGAGTCCGGCAGCACGCGAGCTGACGCCGCGCACCTGGATACTTGCACCCACATTAGGGTCAGCTGCACCTGTGTTAGTGATTGAGACACCGGGCACCTTGCCCTGGATCATCATTGACGGGTCGGCGGTGCTGATGTTCTGGAAGTCTTTCGACCCCACATGACTGATGGCGGAGGTCACCTCCTTCTTGTCCATCGTACCGTAACCAATCACAACGACTTCATCAAGGATGTTGTTGTCTGTATCCAGTTCGATGCGGATGTCGCTACGGCCGTTTACAGCCACTTCCTGGCTCTTGAAGCCGACATAGCTTACCACCAACGTGGCGGAAGGCTTAACGTTTTTCAGATTGAATTTTCCATCGATGTCGGTTGTCGTTCCGTTTCTCGTTCCCTTTACTATCACCGTCGCCCCTATAAGCGGTTCATTGGTCGATTTCTCGACGACCATTCCGCTTACATCCGCCTGCTGGGCCCAAGCCGGGAGGCTGAACGCGAAAAAGACGAGCAGCAACAAAGAGAGATTTTGCATGGTAACTCGCATAAATTAAAAATTTAAATAGGTTATTAAAAAGTCTTATGGTCTGTTAAAATAAAAGGAGAAATGAGGGTAATGATTCTTTCATCCTCCGTTTCATCTACAAATTTAGTTTTTTGTTCAGGTTCATTTTTCCGTTGTTGGCAAAATTAAGACAATAAAGAAACCGGAATATTGATATTCAACTATTTATTTTGTCATAATTGGGGTACAATTAAGATGATATTAAGTTTTTTTCGATTGAAATACAGCAACGTTTTCCGCACAAAAAATAAAAAAGTATACAAAAATACGCGAATTATCAAACATTGATAATTCGCGCAATTAACATAATTTAGTTAAAAAATGCTAAGAGTACGTCTTAGGCAGACTGTATCAAAATGTTCTGAAAGGGATCAATGGCATGCCGTTCAGTCCTGCCACGTTGCAAATCGGATTGTCAGCCCAGCCATATCGGGCGCCTACCGGAACTGCTTTCATCTTGGCTTGAAGAAATACCTTGTTGCCGGAAATCTTGGCATCGGCTTCATAGAACTCGCCGTCGGCTCCCTCTATAACAAAACCTTTGGCTTTACCATCCTTTGCCACTACCGGCTCACTGAGTTCGATCACGACACTGTCACCAATAATTTCATATCCTTTGAATTCCGGATGATGATAGTCCCCCTTTCCATAGGTGTCGGTCATGGCAAGCATTGCGAGCCGACGTCCCACTTCCTGTTTGTTTTTGGGATGTATATCATCGGCAAGTCCGATATCCACTGCGGATATCAGTCCAACTCCGTCCATTCTGGCTGCCTGCGCCTGTGCCTCGCGTATTTTCGCCCATCTCGATTTCTGCTGGAAAACCATCGGTTCGCGGAAGTTCGCCAGCTGAACGATATAGAAAGGAAAATCCTTGTTCCACACTTCTCGCCAGCTGCGGATCATAGTCTGAAGCAATGCGGAATAATTGTCAGGATTCTTTTCATTGTTCTCTCCCTGATACCATATCACCCCCTTGATAGGGAATTGTGTCACTGGAGCTACCATGGCATTGTAAAGAAGAGTGGGATAATGGAGGACATCGCCGGGAGAAAGCGGACGGCTGCTTACCTGCGACAGCTCGGTGCCCTTCCTGAAAAGCCAATCGCCTGCAAGCGACAGTGATTCGGATCCGCACTCAAGTTTGAGATCTTCCGGGGCACCATAGATGCCTCCTCCTCCTCCAAAGTCGACTACGCGAACTGTAATCAGCAAAGATTGTTGGTTATTGAGATCTTGGGATATATCGTAAACGCGCTTTTTCAGATGTCCGTCGGTCTTCCCGATCTCCTTGCCGTTTACATACGTTATATCGTAATCATCGATTGTTCCAAGAGATAGTTTCAGTGGTTTTCCAACCCATGAGGCTGGAATCTCCACCCTCTTCTGCAACCATGCAGAACCATCAAAATCGTAACCCTTTCGCTCCCAAAGCGTGGGCAGCGACATCAGATCCCATCCATCTCCTGTCTGCGACATATCAACCCATAACGGTTTCCTTTCCGACATGCCTTCATCCAGACTGTCAAACTGGTTGAACCAATCATCCGTCTGTCTGCGGTAAAGCGCTTCAAGATTTTCGCGGACAAATCCACATTCCGCCATAGACGCGACTTTATCACTGAATCCTTTAACATTACCGAGATGAGTGGCAGGAGTCCAGCATTCAGCGTTAGTTCCGCCCCATGAACTGTCGATCAATCCGATCGGGATATTTAGCTCTTTCTGAAGCTGACGTCCGAAGAAATATGCTGTGGCGGAAAATTCATCGACCTTGCCGGGACCGCACAACGCCCAGCCATCAGTGTCAGTTGAAAAATCAGATACCGGCTGATAAGTGAATGCATCATGAATTTCGAGCAGACGGATATCAGGATTCGATGAATTTGCAATCTCCTTTTCATAATCCATCACCTTTCCCCAACCGGCAAGCGGCATCTCCATGTTGGACTGTCCGGAGCAGAACCAGACATCGCCCGACATCACATTGCGGAGCACAAGTTTTTTACCATCGCTCACGGTTATGGTATAGGGACCTCCTGCCTCCGGTGTGGGAATTTCTATGCGGAATCTCCCATCGGCATCCGCCTTGGTGGAAAACTTACTGTCTGACCAGCTTGCCTTGACGCTCACTTCCCGACCGGGGCGCGCCTTGCCGGCTACAGGAAGCATGTCATTTCGCTGCACCACCATGTTATCCGAAAAATAAGCAGGTAGTGTTACATCGGCAGATGCCGACATCACAAACAAAGAGGCGAGTATTAAACCAATATTTCTCATTTTTAAACAACTTCTAAATAGTTTCTAAGCTTTTGGAATTGACATTATGCGGGTTTCGAATTCTGATTTGTCGACGATTACCCGAGCTTTTATCTTTGCCTTGTAGACATAGATGGTGTTGACCGACAATCCCAGATATTTGGCAATCTCCGCAGAGCTTGTAAAACCAAGCCGCATGAGGGCAAAGATGCGTATCTCAGTAGGAAGACGCCCGTCGTCGAGAGTTATCTGCGCGTCGGGATGAAACATTTTGTTGAGTTCATCGATAAAGTTCGGGAAAAGTCGCAAGAAGGCGGAATCGAAGCTTGTGAAACTGCGGGCAAGTTCCTCCTGAGTGCCCATATCCTCAAGCATAGTCGCGACTTCACCATATTTCTTGGCGTTCAGCTTGGACAGCGCTTTGCGGCTTTTTCCCTCCACCTCATTGGCAAATTCAGTTTTCTTGCGCAGTGACTCGATAATATACTGACTCTTTATCTCATCAGTCTCTTTCAGCCGGGTGTTGAGATCAACAAGATTCCCGTTGGCAATTTCAAGTTCCGAGTTTTTACGGTTGATCTCTTTATTACTCTCTATCAGGCTGGCGTTTTTCTTCCTGAGTTTCACCAACAGCAGGAGCACGACAATGAGCATGAGACCGAAGAACAACAGAGATATGAAAAGCAACGAACGTTGCGAGGATATCTTATTATGATGCGCTGCGTTGATTGCCGGCATTATGGTGTTGATTTCCGACATCCTCAGTCTTGAGTTATAGGTCTTGGCGTCAGCGGAGGCAAGATTTATATATCGGCTCGCACGCTCTATATCTCCGATCTGGAGCATCAACGTGGCGAGATTACGCGCTGACGTGGTCTCCTTCACCGATGACCTGAGGTCGCATATCACAGACATCGCAAAGCAATAGATCGCAGAGTCCGTCTTATTATGAAAGGCATACGACTGGCCCATAGTAGAATAACTCTTCGCTTTCTGGTAATCGCTGAGATTATAGCGCGCCACAAGGGCACGGCTCATCGCTAATGCCTTGTCGTCCGAGAAATTCCCCACCCGCTGCTTTTCAAGCTTGGCGAGGTCATAATTATATGTGTTGACTCCTGCCAATGAGATTATACTGTCATAGCAGGCAATACGCCGGCTTTTATAGTTTTTTGAAAGATCCGCGTCAGAACCTGCGAATGACTCCATATTATGCAGCAGCGATGCTGCCGAAAAGTAATAGCCTATGCGTTCTCCGGGTGGCAGCAATATCGGATCCATACTTTTGTATGTCTCCATTCCTTCGTTAAAGAAACCCACACGTGAGAAGCAGGAAAGAAGGGCTGCCTGCGCCTGCACCCGCATCAACTCACTTCCTGCCTGCGCTGCAAGATCCTCCATCCTGCGCGCATAACAATAGGCTGAATCATATTGATAGGTAAGGTATTCTTCGTAAAGTGACTTGTATGTGTCAAACAGGCTCTGCCGGTCGGGGGCTGCCTTAACAGCCCGACGAAGATTGTCAATCCTGTATTCTTTAGGGAGACGGTATTCAGTTTCTGCTATGGAGATCTCTCTATCGAGTACCTGCAGAATGGAGTCGACCATACTTGCAGATGCATAAGTATCGCCTCCCCAGCAAATTAAGAGCGCAACAACAATAACGATCTGTATTTTCATGAAAAAACTTCTCATCAAATAAAATCTATGTAAACAACCGGCCATCCCTGCTTGGGACAGTGGATAGCCGGTTTTTAAGAGCCGGGCGATTCCCCGGCTCACTTACCCGTAGAAGAGGCGAGGACAAACGAGGCGTTCTGCAGGTTGGCGGTGTTTGGACCTACAAGAACCTCGAAGCCACCGGGCTCTGCCACGTGCTCAAGATCATAGTTATAGAACTTCAACATTTCGGGAGTAACCGTGAAGGATACTTCGCAAGTCTCGCCAGGCTTAAGCGTCAGACGCTTGAAACCTTTCAGCTCCATAACAGGAGGCGCAATCGACCGCTCCTTATCACGGATATACATCTGAACTATCTCATCTCCGGCTACCTTACCGGTATTGGTAACATTAAACCGGACTTCAATTTTGCCGTCCATACCCATCTCTGTGGCTGAAAGAACAGGCTCGCTATAATCAAACGTGGTGTAGCTCAAACCATAACCGAAAGGATACAGCGGATGGTTCGGAATCTCAAAATAACAGCTCGCATATCTTTTATATTTTCCGATATCTTTCTTCATCGGGCGCCCTGTGTTGAGATGGTTGTAGTATACAGGAATCTGACCCTCGTTGTAAGGGATTGACATTGTAAGCTTGCCGGAAGGAGACACATCTCCGAACACCACGTCTGCAATAGCATCCGCAGCTTCCGAGCCACCGAACCATACATTCATTATCGCGGGAATATTCTCGCTCTCCCAGGTCATTATCGTCGGTCGGCCGGAGAAATTCAGCAATACTATCGGTTTGCCGGTCTCGACCAAAGCTTTGAGCAGACGCATCTGAGTGTCGGGCATACCGAGCTGGCTGCGGCTGCTCGCTTCTCCTGAATGTTGTCCGCCTTCACCGAGAGCCGCCACAATGATATCCGCTTGCTTGGCGACTTCGAGAGCTTCAGCAAGCATCTCCTCATCACTGCGGCTATCGCGTATAGTCATTCCGTCACATGTGGCTCCTTTCTCCTGATGTGGATCCGAGATGATATTGGCACCTTTGGCGTAGAGTACCTCGGCTTTGCCTCCGAGAGCCTCCTTAAATCCGTTAAGCACGGATTTGAATCCGCTGATATCCGCGCCCATAGCCCATGTTCCCGCCATATTGGTGCCGGCATCGGCAAGCGGACCGATAAGAGCTATCTTACCTTTCTTCGCGAGAGGGAGAAGATTTCCTTCATTTTTCAGAAGCACGAAGCTTTTACGAGCCATGTCGCGTGCGGCTGCACGGTGGGCAGAAGTGTAGATTTCTGTCTTCTCCTTGCTGATATCGTTATATTTATAGGGATTATGGAAGAGACCAAGCTTGTATTTGGCATCAAGCATACGATAGACTGCCCGGTCAAGATCCTCCATGGTTATGTCTCCTTTCTCAAGCGCATTCTTCAGATTCTTCGAAAAATACTCGGAACACATATCCATATCTGTACCTGCCTTCAAGGCAGCGATTGCGTTGCCATATCCTTCACCGAATCCGTGAACCTCCATCTCCCCTATCGAATTGTAATCTGTCACCACAAAACCGTCAAATCCCCACTGGTTGCGGAGCAGATCGGTAAGAAGCCACTTGTTGGCTGTGGCATGCTTGCCGTCAACAAGATTGAAGGAGCTCATCACAGAGCCGACACCTTCCTCGACAGCAGCCTTGTAAGGTTCGAGATATTCATTATACATACGCTGACGGCTCATGTCGACAGTGTTGTAATCACGTCCTGCCTCTGAAGCTCCGTACAGGGCGAAGTGCTTCATACATGCCATGACATTATCGTCTTTCGAATAGTCGCCTTGATAACCGCGCACCATCGCCTTTGCCACCTGAGCACCGAGGTACGGATCCTCTCCTGCCCCTTCGGCGACACGACCCCAGCGCGGATCGCGTGATATGTCAACCATCGGACTGTAGACCCAGTTTATTCCTGCGGCTGACGCTTCATGCGCCGCCACATGAGCCGAGTTCTCTATGCCTGCCATATCCCACGTGCACGACAGGGCGAGAGGTATCGGGAAAGTTGTCTGGTAGCCATGGATCACATCCATACCTACGATCAACGGTATACCCAAACGGCTTTTCTCGATTGCAAGTTTCTGAAGATTAAGGATCTTTTCAGCACCCTTTATATTCAACACGCCTCCTATGAGACCACGTGACACAAGATCCTCGGCATTGACGTATGTAGGTTTACCGGTAATAATGTCACCGTAGGGGATAAGATTAAGCTGTCCTATCTTTTCGTCAACGGTCATTTTTGACATAAGCTGCCGCAGAAATTTCTCTTTTTCCGTATCTGTCTTGGCGGCACGCTGATTCTCGGCGGTCAGCAAACGCGGTTTCACCCCGTCCTTCGTAATCTTCACCGGGATAATGTCACCCTTTGAATCGAAAGTCATACGGTCGATGCAGACCTCGCGATGATGACCGTTCTTATCACCGGCGGGATGCATATGGTAAACTATGTAATATTCATCTGTGCCGGGGATATTGATCACGGAATGATGACCTGCTCCTGTTCCGAGCTTGCCATCCGCCTCAAGGATGCGTCCTTTTGACACAAACGGGCCGAAAGGGGAATCAGACACAGCGTAATTCACGAAATAATTAGCTCTTTTCCAGTTCCCTTCGCTCCACATGAAATAATACTTTCCATTACGTTTGAACATGAAGGGACCTTCTGTATAATTGGCTGGAGTCACCTCTTTATACATCGAACCGTCGGCAAGCGGAACAAGCGATTTGAAATCATCGGCAAGAGCCACAAGGTTGCAATGCTTCCAACCGCCATAATACATATAATAGCGGCCGTTGTCATCTCGGAACACGAACTGGTCGATAGGTTGGGCACCGTTTACAATATCATTTATGAGCGGTTTGCCGATAAGATCCTTATATGGTCCTTCGGGACGATCTGCCACTGCCACACCGATTCCCCCCACTTCACCTTCATGCACATCGTTGGCAGCAAAGAAAAGGTAATACTTGCCATCCTTCTCGATGGCGGCGGGAGCCCACATCGCACTTTTTGCCCATTTTACATTCTTATTGGTAAGGACACAGGGATGCTTCTTCCAGGTCTTGAGATCCTTCGATGAGAAAGCATCCAGATAGGTCTGTTCTTCGAATGGAAGCGATGATGTCGGGAAAACCCAATAGGTGTCACCGTAGATGACGGCCTCGGGGTCGGCATACCAGCCGGGAAATACAGGATTTGCCGCGTTCATAGCGATAGCTACAACTACAGCAAATAGAGTAACTAAAAATCTCATGATATTTTATGTTTTAAGTAGTTGATCTATTTAAATGAGACCTGGAGTCAGTTCAAGAGTGTCCAATGCCTGCGTAATGGCAAAATTAAAAAAAACATCAATAACTAATACACACTAAAACCGGTATATATATTTCAAGAGTCACCAATGTTTTATAACACCATACTGATCAATTATTTAAAAATTATCATCCGAAATAAAAATTAAGGTCATATGTGACTTTCGCAAGCCCTTTCCCGACTCTGTTTAGCAGTTGAACCGCGCCATGGCATGATAATCATCCTTGACAATGTCATCTTCCTGTGGCTCCAGAAGCTCTCCTTCGGAGGGGAGTCTGAATGAGAGACGCTTGATCTTCTTTCCGCGTGATAGCCACTGCTGCTCATAGAATGTCTTGATCGACGACACCGGATCGGCAAGACCGGATCCATAAAGATCATCCGTATCCATTATGACTTCAAATCCATTCAGCTCTACAAGCCTTCTGGTATACTCGTACAGGAATGGGGAATCCGTCTTCAAATTCACAATCCCTCCTGGACGCAGCAGATTGCGGTAAAGATTGAGGAAACGCGTTGACGTAAGCCGCTTGCGCGTTTTCTTCATCTGAGGGTCGGGGAATGTTATCCACAGCTCATCCACCTCGGCTGGCACAAAAAATTGGTCGATATTCTCAATCTCCGCACGAAGGAAGGCGGCATTGGTGATATTCTCCTCTTCCACGGTCTTCGCCCCGCGCCACATACGGGCACCCTTTATGTCCACTCCGATATAGTTGCGCGCAGGATCGCTCTTTGCCAACCCTACAGTATATTCACCTTTTCCACATCCGAGTTCCATCACAATCGGAGCCTCTCGCTTGAAAAAACCGGAATTCCAGCTTCCACGATAGGGGAAACCGTTCTTTATCAATTCCTCGCGGGGATATTGAAGCGCACATGCGAATTCACGCATCTCCGCAAACTTCTTAAGCTTATTCTTTCCCATTTACAGTATCTTCACTATTTTAGTTACCCCTCCTGCCACAATCCTTACTATCAATTCCTTTTCATCGAAAGTGCCTGCCACGCATGTGTCGCTATCCGGTTTGGCGGAATAAAGCACAATGCCATCCATTGAATACACAGCCACATCATCGATATTGACATTCGATTTTATAACTATTCCACCGGCTCCCTTCGTCACAGATATCCGGACACCATCGGACACCACACCGGCAATTCCGGTCCCTTCCGATGTTATGCTGAAATCCTTCCACACGGGAGCATTCCGCCAAGCATCCTCATCACCCTTTGCCACTGACAAGTAAACTTTGCCTACATCAATTCCGGCGAACGCATCTTCAGAGGCTACAGGTACATCTCCTCCCCTTTCGGAGACATCAACTGCCTTCAGACCGGTTGCGTTACGGAAGGCATTGTTCCTGATTTCCCTGACAGAGGGATGGATGACTATCGTATCCACCTTTAGATTTGCATAGGCTCCTTCATCCACCACTTCACCCCCGATATATCCAGTGAGAGTCCGCACGCCGTTATTTGCCATTGCCAAAGCCGGACTATTGGCGGGCATGCCTGACATCTGCCCGAGCATTCCGTCTCCAAAGAAGGCTCCCTCTCCGATCTTGACACCATTACGCATCGTGACCTCCTCGAGCGCGGGCATCTCCGCGAAAGCATATTCTCCAATCTCAGACACGCCGGGGATATTCATACGGGTCACGGCACTTTTCATAAAAGCACGGTTCCCTATTGAGCTGAGCACCGGCGGAAATGATGCATCCGCAAGAGAGACGCATCCATAAAAGCATTGTTCCGGTATGGTCGATACAGAAGTTGTAGTCAGATCCGCAGTTTTCAGAGATTTGCATAGATAAAACGCCCGATCTCCAATGTAGCGCAGCGATGAAGGAAAATCCACGCGCTCAAGCGGAGTCTCGGCAAATGCAGCTTCCCCGATAACCGTAAGCGAAGCCGGCAATTTCACCTCCCGCACATTTGTGGAGAATAATGCATAAGGAGGCAACTCTCCATCAGAGAATTCCGTTCGCCCAAGATATTTCGAATTCCTCAGCTCCAACCCTTTAACTGTAAGTCCTGAAAGATCGAGACTCACCACTGACTCCGGAAGATATTTCAGAGAAGCGAGGTCAATGGATGTTACCTCTCCTGTCAATTGAAGTTCAACGGGGTTCGACAATTTCCACTCCTTTACATATCCTGGCAATGCACCGGGAGTCAGCGCCACACTCTCCGCCAAGGAGGGGATAGCGGCAACCAGGCAGGTCAGTGTATATATGAGATATTTCATAATCAATTCACTACAAGAATTTTTCCTACCTTTGAAAATCCATCTCCATCTGCAGATCCGGATGCAAGAATATAATATACTCCGCCCGGAACCCTCTTTGTGTTGAGATTAGTCAGATCCCATCGGGCCTCACCTCCGGCAGCGAATCCCAACTCCTTTATAAGATTTCCGGAAGCATCCACAATCTTTATCAACGCATTGTCGGAAACATCCTCTATATTGACGTATCCGAAATAATCGGGACGCACAGGATTCGGGTAAGCCTTGATCCTGCTGTCTGACGAATCACCGGCGGCTGTGGACAGGAACAACTCTGCAAGCCCTTTGTCGGTTGATATCATCATCGAATTGTTTTCCGGATTATAGCAGATGGCATATACGTTGTTATCGGGGAGATCTGAATTATCTGTAGTGTATGTCTTCAGCACCTCCGTGCCATCGGAAGAAGTAACCACAACGCCGCCACCTCCGGTGGCAAACCACTTTCGACCGGAATTATCCGCGAGTATGCAATTGACGCTAACGCCATCAAGAAGATAGTCTGCAAGATTTGTTCCATCATTACGCGAAACCTTGATTCGCGTAACTCTGCCTCCCGTCTTCATGATTTCCGTAGGTCTGAAATAGAGAACCCCCTGATCATGACCAAGCCATACCTGTCCGGTCGAAGGATCCTCGTAGCTTGAAAGAATATAGGCGAAATTCACTTTGGAGCCATCCTGATCTGTAAACTCCTTCACATCCACCCGCTCGTCATCCCCCTGATTGTCAATAGTACCTTTATGATCTATAAATATCGGACATTCCTCCCAGGATCCGGAGAGATACATGAGTATGTTCCTGGATGAAGAGCTTGTCAACGGAATGATACGCTGATAACTACCTCCCTTATACTCATAATTAGAAAATTTTCTAAATGGTTTGAAAGTTGATTTATCAAGCGTAGCCACCCGATCTTCAGGCGTCCAATATAAAATTTCAAGTGAATTCTGTTTTGCCTCTGCCCTGTCATAATCATGGCGAGCCACCCACATGTTTCCATAGCTATCAAATGCCGGCACAGAGAATGTACACGACAATGCGTACGACATATCAGGAACCACTGCAATAAACCCCGGAAGTCCATTCGCGGAGTCACCCTCACGCCCGAAACGCAGGGAGCGCGACGGATCATCAAGGTCAAGACGCATCAACCCATGAGTATATGATCCGCTGTAGATATGAGCCGGATTGTTGGGATCAACAGCAATGCCATTAGGATTCCACTGCTCAAAAGCAAGAGACGGCGAACGATATGCCGCAGACATAGGTTTCCAGAGAAGTCCTTGCAGACATGACACAAGATCAGTTGTCTGTACCCATTGTGACGAGAATTTATTATTTATGCCATGATTCCTGACCAATAGTCCATAGCCAGGATGATAAACCATATTATCACTCTTATATGCATTGGAAGCATTGGGTATAAATCCGGATATTTTTATTTTCCAGCCATTCTCTTCTGAAAAGTTCTTTAGAAAAAGACCTTCTCTATTCTTGCAAAACCAGAAATCATCACCTTTCCAATTTCCCACAACATTATAATAGTCTGTGTCCGCTATTGGGATGTGGTAAATTTCAAGAGCTTTATTAACTTTCCATATGTCAAAATATCCGGAAACCAACAGACCATCTGCTGTACGTTCCATCGACCTTAACATCGTGTTTGTAACAAATTTATCAATCAACTGGGCCTGATTATCCCTATATATACCATAGACCTGACCTCCCCATCCGTCACCGAACCAGACATAGAGAAGATCTTTGTCAACACGAAGTATTCTCTTAATATCCTTATAATCAAAAACTTTATAGAAATCATCAATTGAATGGCTCGAAACTGGCGCTGAAAAAACACCGTCTAATGTCGCGATGATAACGTCATCCCTCATCCGAGCTGCACCTACAACTTTCTTTTCAAGTCTTTTTGTATATTTGAATTCTCCGGTTTTATCATCAACAACGAAATATCCGAAATCTGTAGCAAAATATATTTCATCGTTTTCAGGAGCAAAAGTAATGGAATTAACCGTCTTGCCATAATCGGAACCAGACAGCAAAAGACCCGTTATATTTACTAAATCCCCGTTATCATAGAGGAGATCAATATTACCGTCGTCATATGCAATCGCAATATATCTCTTCTCAAAATTATACTCGGCCATATGCACAACACTCGCCGACAGCATGTTTGATTCGTTCAACCATTCCAATTCTTCCGCATCCTTTGCACAACGGAAAAGAGACATCGTAATGTTAATGTTATCAACGGTCCCTTCCCAAAACGGTTGGTTATGACTTAAAAAATAAGTATAATCCGGAGTGTCGATGATCCGCTCTACATTACCATCGAAAGTAGGGTGAAGCCTCCATTGCTCCGCAGAAAGGAGCAACGGCATCATGCCCAACAAAAAACAAATTATTATTTTTCTCAAATCTTTATCCTTTTTACTATTTATCCCCTTTTAATTCTCGGCTATAAGGAAGTCCTCGAGCTTTCTCATTGCCCTGCCACGATGCGAGATGGCGTTCTTCTCCTCCGGCGACATCTCCGCAAATGAGCGGCCTGTCTCTTCTGCAATGAAAATAGGATCATAACCGAACCCTCCTTCACCGAGCGGTTCAACCGATATTTCACCATCTACCTTACCCTCGAACGTATATGTCTCTCCGTTGAGTATCAACGCGACAACAGTGGCGAAATAAGCCTTACGGTTCTCCTTCCCCGCCATCTCGCGGAGCATCTTGTTGACATTATCGGCAAACGAGCAATGCTCTCCGGCGTATCTGGCACTGTAAACCCCCGGGGCTCCGTCCAGAGCCTCAACCATCAGACCGGTATCATCTGCAAAGCAGTCAAATCCATAACGTTCCTTAATCCACCGGGCTTTTATCAAGGCATTCCCCTCCAATGTATCTGCCGTCTCCGGAATATCATCATGGCATCCGATCTCAGATAAAGACACGACCTCAAACTTATCCCCGAGGATAGCCCGCGCCTCCTCAAGCTTATGCTGATTGTTGGTGGCGAACACCAACTTCCTTTTACCATTTTCCATACCTATATTAACGGAACACGCACCCCTCATATTATAAAGCGCATGCCATCAACTTATACTATTCCATGTTTCCCCAACCACATCACTCCAATCTCGCTTCTAACCATACCTCTAACGATGCCACTAACCATTGTAACCATAGGTAACCATTTTTATCATCTGATTGTTTCTTAAACCATTATAACCATTCAAAAGCTCCGCTTTGGGTTAGACACGAAAAAGCTTGAGGCAAAAGAACTCCTAATTCCTAACTCCTCATTCCCAACTTATAAGACCACAGAACCATAGAAGAACCATAGCATAGACGCTAATTAATATTGACGAGAGTACGATAGAAACCATAGCGGTGACTCGGAGGTAAGCCAATAAAGTACGCAGTGGACGTGACGAAAGCTCGAAGAAACGTCGCGTCTGTGTATAGCTCTATATAGCCGTAAACGATAGTAATTTAGCATCTATGCTATGGTTTCTCTGGGACTATGGTCTATAATATTAGCGTCTAAACAAAAGCGGAGCTTTTGAATGGTTATAATGGTTTAAGAAACAATCAGATGATAAAAATGGTTACCAATGGTTATAATGGTTTGAGAAAATATGGAGATGAGGATGGTTAGAGGTGTGGTTAGACAGTTAAAGCGCGGCGCCATGGCGCCACGCTTTCTCTTTCTATTGTAGTCAGATTGATTGGGGATTACTTCACTGCGATCTTTTTCTCTATCTTCATTGTGCCGTCTGTGTAGACAGTCTTGACGATATAGACAACTCCTGCCTCAGGCTCGACAACTGTTCTGCCCTGGAGGTCAACTGCCGCTATACCTTACTATATAGTCCCTTTTCTCCAATTCATCTGATGAATAAACCAAACGCTTGTCATAGATGTATTCCGTCATTATTTCCTGAACACTATGACTCTCTATTGTTGTTTCATGGAATACGAGAAACTGACAGAACAGACAATCCGGGTACGCCTCGTTGACATTATTGAAATCCACTGATACCGACAATGATTCTCCGGGTTTCACTAATGCCAAACCGTCCAATCCGTGTTCCATAAGAATATCAGATGGAACAAGGCGATATTTCCCGTTAATAAGGAATCCCACATAGATATTGTATGATGTGTCATTGACAAGCTGCACATAATGACGCTCATCCGGCTCATCATCGGCACATGTAGAGGCGCTGCATACCAAGAACACACAACAAAGCAGACAATTCAAAAAATGTCGGCCATATCTACTGTTCATAAAATTACTATTCTTCATAATTTTTTCCTGTAAAGGATATAATAAAATTCATCTGCTCAAGCTCCTTGAAATTAAAAATATAACGTTCATCGTATATTCCCTTTTCTATTATTTCCCGCATGTCATGATTTTCCAATGTACTTTTTTTGAATACAATAAACTGGTAATACTGACCGGGTCTATTAACCCGTTTCCACCCCGTGATGACAAACTCAAATCTCTCACCGGGTTGTAACGACGGCAGCTCCTCTCCGTGCATAAATACATAGGCAGGTGAGATGACCCCCTTGTTCTCCGATGTTCCGACATAGATTATGTCTTCTGACTCATTTTCCAGATATACACAATACCCCAAATGATTATCGTGATCGTCATCACATCTTGCAGACATGCAAAGAAATGGTAATGCGCACATCATACACACATATATATACCGCTTAAGATTTGAGCTGAATATATTCTTGACTTTCTTTGTGATGTTCATTACTATTCTCCTTTATAGTCAATTATGAAATTCAATGCCTCCAACTCTTCATATGTCAATACATATCGCTTATCATGTACATCATTCTCAATTAAATCTCTCTCCGAACAATCGCGGAGCGTGGACTCCTTGAGAATCAAAACCTGCAATTCTCTGTAAGGGAATGCATCTGACGGAATCTTACATATGTCTTCATGTGATTCTCCAGGCTGGATACATTCGAACGTCCATCCCGTACAATTCCTGACATAACCATAAGTCAAGAAATTGTCTTTCTCAACATAATCACAAGAAGACACATATATAGCCTCCCCGCTGTTGTTAACAAGGCTATATGGATGAGACAGACCGTCTTCCTCGCTACATTTAAAAGACATTAACATAAGACTTATGAAAACTATTGTTAATCTTAAATACTTTTTCATAATTCAAACCTATATGATTATTAGAACAAATGCAAATTTCCACCATGAATTCTTTGATCCAGAAATAGGATACTAATCCTGGATCCTTGCGCTATTGTATTGCCAAGTCATGAATTCATTGCATTCCACGTGAACTTATTAAGAATCCGACCAAAGTTACCCTTGTTTGTGATTCCGGATGCACCAAGAACACCAAAAGCGAAGATAAGGATGGCGATTTTTCTCATGATATTTTATTTAGGTTAATAAACATTTTATTGTTGCAACAAATATAAGTTTAATATTTTAATTTTACAAATTTTAACATCAATTTGATAGATTATTTCTAAATTTTATTTACAATCGTCACTTACCGCAGTTGTTCGATTTCTTCGAAGCCGTCTGACGCGATCCGGATTACACCGCACCTTCGCGGGGATTTTCTCGGTACTGGGTCGCGACTCTGCTCTGGTATCTCTGGTTCTTTGGTCCTATAAGTTAGGAATGAGGAGTTAGGAATTAGGAGTTCCTATGCCTCAAACCTTTTCGTGTCCAAACAAAAGCGAAGCTTTTGAATGGTTATAATGGTTTAAGGAACAATTAGATGATAAAAATGGTTACCAATGGTTACAATGGTTGAGGTTTGATTTGAGTGGAGTGGTTTGAGAAAGGTGGTTAGACGGAGAAAGCGCGGCGCCTTGGCGCCACGCTTTCTATTGTAGTCAGATTGATTGGGGATTACTTCACTGCGATCTTTTTCTCTATCTTCATTGTGCCGTCTGTGTAGACAGTCTTGACGATATAGACAACTCCTGCCTCAGGCTCTACAACTGTTCTGCCCTGGAGGTCGATGAGCTGGGTTGATTTGATCTCCTTGCCGGCGAATGACTCGTCAACTCCGGAAGTACCAGTGTAGTTCACATTCAGTTCATAGTTCTTGCTCATGCCTTTATATGTGCAAGTGAGAAGAACCTTACCGGATGCTGCGGGAACAGCCTTGCCATCTTCAATCTTCAGGCATGCGGATGTTCCTTCAGCCTCAGCTGCGGGAGCTGCCTCGTCCTTGATGTCGGATGCTGTCCATTCTGCTCCGGCGGGAGCCACGAGAGTGATTTCAGATGTAACATTGTCGTGAGCCTCATTCTCTTTTGCAGAAAGGAGGATAAGAGCAGAACCTGCATGAGCTGCATCAGCCTCAGCAAAATCCTTAAGGATAGGATATCCACCATGTTCGGGAAGAACGAATGCCTCGGAAATCTGAAGATTGCGAAGCTCCTCTGTGGTCTTCGCTGATCCGGGTACAGAACGGAATTCTTTTCCTGGGTTGACCGTTGCATCATAGAAGCAGTTCTCATGACCCGCAAGCATCTTCTGGGTCACGCCATTGCTTGTATATTCATAATTATTTGTAAAGGTTGTTCCACTCCAATAATAACGTCCGCTATCATCAGCATCAAGACATGTGATCTTACCTGAGTTGTAGCAGTTTTTAACTATGGATGAAGGTCTGAAGGCACCGGCAAACAGACCTGCCACTCGTTTGCTTGCTGTTACATTACCGGTATTATAGCAATTTTCCACCACATGAGGCGCATCATCATTGCAAGTGGAAAGATAACCACCGAGACCACCTGCGTGACCATTGGTATTGGTTCCTGTATAGGTTGTGGTCACATCTCCGATATTGAAGCTGTTTCTCACAGCAGCCGGATATTTTACATCGCCGGCAGCCATATATCCAAAGATACCACCCACTGCATTACCTGCTGAAAGGACATCTCCTGCATTGAAACAACGTTCCATCACACCATTACACTGAGCCACAAGACCGGCTGATGTAAGACCTGAGTTTGCAGTTGTAACATTACCAAGGTTATAGCAATCCTCCATAAGAGCGAAATTCTTCAGCTGTTCTGCAAGACCTGCAACTTTAGTTCCATTTGCACTTACGTTACCGGTATTGAAGCAGCCCTTGACAACGGTGAGCAGATCCTCGCTCTTGCCTCCACCTATGTCTCCGGCCAAACCTGCCGCATAGCCTGTACCCTCGATATTTCCGGTATTCGAGCAATTCTGGATAGTCCAGCCTGCACCTACAGTTTTGAACCCGCCATACAGATAGCTTGCACCTTTGATATTGCCATAGTTATGGCAGTTTATCATCTGTGCACCGTCAGATTCCGGATCCGGAGTCTTCACTGCAGTCAAAGTGTTGGCTATACCGAACAAAGAGCCTCCGGGTTTAGCGAGACCGGAAAGGTCAAGGTCTGCATAGTTCACACAATCTTCCATATGGGCTGTAACATCAAGTGTATGGACAAGACCAACCATTGTGCCGGTTGCCATCATCTTACCTTCGTTTGAACAACCCTTGATGGTTCCGGCAACCTTATATGCCAGACCGAACGTGCCTGTTGTTGTAGATGTCAGCTCTCCCTTGTTAGTGCAATTCTCTATCAACGATCCGACTTTAGACTCGTATACAAGGCCTGTTGCGTACGTTTTCTTTGAGATAACGGGACCTTCATTTACACAGTTTACAATACTTGAACCTGTGTATGAACGACTTGCTATACCTGCCGCATAACTATCTGTGAGTGTCTCAACCTTACCAAGGTTCTTCACATTCTCGATGCGTCCGTAGTTTTCACCTACAATTGAACCGAGATAGCTGTGACCCTGCAAAACTCCGTCAATGGTAAGATTCTTCACAATACCACCGCTGCCGAGTGTGCCGATAAGACCGAGATACTTACCTACATAAAGGTTCGGACCTTCAAGTTTGGTCTTTATCGAATTCTTATTTGTATACACATAATTCTTGATCGTGCGTCCGTTGCCATCAAGTGTAGCCTGGAAGTTCACACCATTGACAGCCGCCAGACGGATTGAATCACCCTTGAAGTCAAGGTCATTCTCGATTCTGAACACGTTTCCACTGTATTCCCAGTTGCTGGAAGCCATGAAGTCTGCAAGCTTGTTCCAGTCAGCCGATGTCTCGATCAGATAGGGGCTTTCTGCTGTTCCCTCACCCTTAAGGATCACCGGTACAGAATTGATACGGTATGACTTGATGTATTTGTCACCAATAGAAGCAGTAAGGCTATCTGTAGCGACTGTCATTCCCTCCGGTTTTACAACAGTAAGGAATCCGTCTTTGATACCGAATGATTCACCCTTCTCAAGGCCATATTTCACACCTTCTGCCTTTGAAAGCGGAGTTTCCTCAAGCACGTTTGTGCGGAGCATCTTAGGAGCGAAGCCAACGTAAATGGAACGCAATGCTTTTGAAGCAGCCTCATCGGCAAACAGTTTGAGCACTGGATATGAATCTGCCGCTATGTCGAAATCAGCAGCATCAAGACCCTCGAAAGCTGTGCCCGAAAGCATCTCGCTTGAATAGAGTCCTTTCACCCCGGGAACGCCATTGTTGCTGGCTGCTCCGTTCACATTGATAGAAGCGTCGTAGTAGTTGTTGGTCAGCTGACAGTTGCCCTTAAGTTCTCCAATCACACCACCGCGATAGAGAGTCTCGTCGATATTGTTGACAAGTGCGTTGTTAACACTGTTGGAGATATTGCCTTCACCGCTGTAGATATTGGTGATACCTGCGATACCGCCCGCTGTGTGGTAAGCGCGTACCTGACCATTGTTGACAGTGCGGCTTACTGAACCGTAGTTGTAACCGACGATACCACCGGCAGTATTGGATTTTGTCTTTACAGAAACCACATTCACAACTTTGTTGACAACATCGCCGTCATTCTGGCAAAGCTCGATGAGACCTGTAGCGCGGTTGTATCCTGCGATACCGCCGGCATTGCTGACACCGAAATTCACAGTTCCTGCATTGTAGCATTTCAGCACTTTGCCATTGTCATAGTTCACACCGGCGATACCACCGATATAGTTGGAAATTCCGTTTACTGTAGCATAGTTGCGGCAGTTTTCGATTATACCGCTGCTCAGACCGGCAATTGCGCCGCCATAGCTATAGAAAGTGAAATCACAATCATCTGCGATAATAACGTTTCTTACAGATCCGTTCACACCTATAATGCCAAAGAGACCACTATAAATATATGAATTGTTTTGAGCAGAGCCCTTGTCATCGTATACTCCGGCATCAATCTTAAGACCACTTACCTTATGTCCTTTTCCATCGAAAGAACCGTGGAACTCATTGGCAGTCTTGAATCCGACGCCATGGAATTCATCACCACCCTTGAAGTCGATGTCATTAGCCATCGCGAAGAAGTCTCCCTTGTGGGTCTGACCATATTTAGCTACAGCCTCATCAAGATTCTGGTAATCCTTTATCTCCTTAAGCAGATAAGGATCATCAGCCGTGCCCTCACCGTCGAACAACTTCGGGACAATAGACAGGCGATAGAGCTTGATACCCCAGTTATCGGCTGTGGTTGCATTCACAACAGCATTTGCATATTGATCTTTAACGATGATTTTATTGCCATCGAGCTTAAGAGCTGAGGTTTCAGTCTCGGTCTCCCCTGCCTCTGCATTATGGCTGAGAGTCCAGTTTACATTCGCTGATGAAGTGACCTCGAACTCAACTTTTACCTTGCCACTGTTGTCATTAACACGCAATGTCAGAGGATAAGCTGAAAGCTCCTGAGCCTGTGTTCCGGTGCCTGTAGTTGCGAGAACCGGATACATCCCTGCCTGCTGTTTCCATACATCCTGGCTGAATCCTGCCGGAAGAGCAGCTGTGAAGCTACGGGTAGGCAAGCCGTATGTCTCATTGTCCATGCCGAGAATCTGGCTGTCAAAATAGCAGTTCTTGAAACAAATCTCTTCAGCGTTCGGACCTGAATAAGAGGAGCTGACAAACACACCTCCGAAGATACCCTTCTTGGTATTGGATGATGTCGAAATGATCTGACCTGAATTGTAGCAGTTGGTGATATGGCTGACGTTAATCATTTCCATGGGGCGTCCGGATGTGGAGCTATAGCCGACTCCAAGATATCCAACCAGACCACCGACATTCTCACTTCTGTCGCTCTTGATTATAGTTCCGGAGTTGTAGCAGTCGGTGACTTCCGTTCCGGAAATGTAACCTACAAGACCTCCGGTGTGGGTATCACCGTCAGTAGTGGAAGTAGCGCTGCCAAGCACGGCGCGTTTTGCCGAAATGGCAGCCGTGTTGAATGATCTGGCAAGACTACTCTGGGTTAGATAACCTGCCACACCGCCGATATATCCGTAGCCAAGGGCATCGGTAAGAGTTCCTGATACGTAGCAATCCTCCACAGTGGCACGGATACCAGTACCCACGATTCCGGCACACTCTTTGTTAGCCATAGAGGACGATGCGCCGTCGAGAGTCACATTAACGCGTGCGGAGCAACGAGCTACAGCTGCGTCCATCACCTGAGCAGCGATACCTGCGCCGCTTCCGGCGGATGTTATGCTTCCGCTGAAGGAACAATCGGTTATCGAACCGCCTTTTGTCAAGGCACCCACGATACCACCGCCAAGCTCACCATCGCAATCTACTGATGATGATACAACCGTAATGCCGGAAATCTTACCGGCACAGCTTGCCGCAACAAGTCCGACGTTTGTTCCTATGGCTGTAACAGAGCATTTCTCCATAGCAAGATTGCTTATGGAAGCGCTCTCGCCCACTGAACCGAAAAGACCTGTATAGTTGAACCCCTTTCCATCAGCTTTGAAGTTGGAAATCTTATGTCCCTTACCGTCAAACGCACCCTCAAACGGTGTTGTTGATGTGCCGACGGGAACATATGCAGTTGCGGAAACTCCTGTGAAATCAAGATCATTGCCGAGTTCGAAATATAGCCCGGCAAGGCTCTCGCCTGCCTCACATGCCTGCGACATTGCCTGGAGATCCTTTACTGACATCACTTTATAAGGTTCTTCCTTGGTTCCCTTTCCCTGCATGTCAAGTGGCATGCGGACAGGATATTCAATGGCAAGCTCAGTCTCAAGCTGCACCTCATTAAAGGCATAACCTATATACTGAGAAGGAGCTGCTTTTGCAGAAATCACCCATCCGGGAAGTTCGAATCCACCTTCACCGTCACCTTTGAGCTGCATCTCAGTTCTCCAGTCAACTGACACACCCCATTTCTCAGATGTGGAATCATATGTGAAGGAAGCTGCATAGTTGCAGAAAGGTCCATAGAACATATTTGTATAAATTACCTGCGGAGACACGATCATCCGCTTGTCGGAAGTAAGACGTGCAGCCAGGACATCATTTGATGTGAGATTCGACAATCCATAGAGCATGATCTCATTTGATTCAGTCTGCTCAAGTCTCATCTCATACATCGAGAGTTTGTTGGCAAGAATGCTATAGCAGCTCACTGTCGTGTTAGGCACACCAAGTATTGAAGTGCCGAAGACATTGAAGAGAGCGCCGTAATTTGCGCCTGGTGTCGGAGTGCCGTCAACATCGTCCATCTGAGTCACGACAACACCCCATGTGCCGAGCGTGATGTCGCCCGTAGAGGATAGCGTACCCTCGATGTCACCTTTCAGCATGATAAACTTGCCCTCGTCGGTAATCTCGATCGGACATACACTGACCTCTCCGTAGCTTGAATGGTCATACACTTTCTGACGGGGAATAGACACGCGGCCGGTTTCCTTGTTGACATACATCATCACTTTGGCTCCAAGACCATAAAGGTTTGTCAGAGAGACGGAGTCGGGATAATTTGTCTCATCCAATGTAAGGCGATAGCTGGAGATAATATTCTTGAAATTGACATCTTTCGACAGCAATGTGCCTGTCACAAGCTGCGGGGCGGCAGCGTTGACCTTGCGCTTGCGCATAGGCTGGATCTTTGTGGCATCCCCTGCCACTGCCTTCCCTATCACGGAATCCACTCCGAGAGCAGCTACGGCATCGACAAACTG
>CAJTPK010000015.1 GCA_910578075.1 uncultured Muribaculaceae bacterium
GGTTGCGTGGCAACTTCATTGGCACAGGTGCTATATTACCACCAGTGGCCGGATGTCGGCACCGGTTCTCATAAATATGAATGGAACGCGGGATATAGCGATGTGGCGGTAAAGCAGCTTTCATGCGATTTCTCACAATACCGTCCTGACTGGGACAACATGCTTCCGACATACGAGCTTGATGCCGAGGGCAAACCCACATGGAACGATGCCCAGGCCAAGGCGGTGGCAGACCTGATGTATGCCTGCGGTGTATCTGTCGACATGAGCTACAATATTGACCAGGCAGGTGGCAGCGGCGCGGTGTCGCGCATGCAGTCGTATGCTCTTGTGGACTATTTCAAATATAGCAAGGCGATTCGTTATAAATACCGCGACTATTGCTCATCTTCGGAATTTGAGAAAATCATCTACGACAATCTCAAGGAGGGACTTCCCGTGCTATATAACGGACGCAGTTCGGCGGGTGGTCACTCATTCGTGTGCGATGGCTATGCCGGCGACCATTATTTCCATTTCAACTGGGGATGGAGTGGAATCAGCGACGGCTATTTCTACCTCGCGCGTCTTAATCCCGAATCACTTGGTATCGGAGGAACTGGCGGCGCCGCCGGATTCAACACCAACCAAGGTATCAGCTACAATATCCGCCCCGTCAAGGACGGAAACGATACCGGAGTGGCGGAAGATCCTTATTTCAACTGCGTGGGCAACTTCGACTACTATTCCCGTCAGGAGCAGACAGCCGCCAACGGAAAGAAGCTGACATTCACCATATTCAATGTAACAAGCCCTGTATCTGGCTACAATGCCGGATTCTGGAACATGTCAAGCGTGAAGTTCGATGGCTATCTTGGAGTGATTGTCAAAGACAAGGATGGCAAAGAGACTTTCGTTGTGGGAATTGAAGTCAAAGACGTAGCGACAAATTCCGGATATAAGCAGATACCTGCATATCTCGAAGAGTTCCCGGAGGGAACATATACAGTATATCCCGGTTATTACAACACTGTAATCGACGATGGCGATTATATCAACGTTGTGAACGGCTACCGCAATTATGTGACAATGACCGTCGACGCTGAGGGCAACCGCACATTCACAAACCAAAAACTTGAGGATGAGATTGCCACAGCTCCTGAACTTGCCGTGACATGCTTCAACTATAATGGCGACATCTACAGCAATACACCTCATGACTTCCTGCTGACAGTCGCAAACCACACTCCCGACAAGGATTATTATGGAGACCTGACAATGGTGCTCAAGAATTCAAAGGGTAAGGTGCTCGCTTCAAAACCGCTCGGCAAATATGACGTGCCCGCCGGTCTGACGATCCCATATTCATTCAACCTAACCCTCGACCTGCTCAAAAATGACTACATTGTATCATTCAAGGATTCATACGGTCGCGAGCTGCCCGGTGAATATCCGCTGACAATAGCAAAAAAAGGTTCAGAGTTGACTACTCAGCTACGCATAATGTCATACTCACCGGTTGATATAACCCCGCATTCCATTGTACCATCGGTCACATTCCAGGTAGGTAACTACGGCTCCACGGCTGTGGCAGCTCCTCAGTTTGGTCTATATTACTTCAAGCAAGGCGAGTCTACAAGAAAAGAACGGACATTCACATATCCCAGCCTAACAATTGAATCAGGCAAGGCTTACAACCTGCGTCTAACAGATGTCAATTTCGATCTGGAAGAGGGAGATTATGTAGTAAGAATGTATTGGTTCAAGCCATCCACTGATGGAGGAGACCCCACACGTACGCTTATAAGCAACCCTATCGCATTGCGCGTTGGTTATCCAGTGGAGAGCGTAAGTCTGCCGGAGGATGAGATCATCCTCAAACCGGGCGACAGCTCTAAGCTCACCGCTACACTCACACCGGAGAACGCGACATTCCGCATCCTCAGCTGGACCAGCAGCAATCCTGCAGTGGCAACAGTTGACAACGACGGTAATGTGACCGCTATCTCTGAAGGTCACGCATACATCTCCGCAACATCCCATAACGGAGCAAGCGATGTTACCAAGGTAGAGGTGAAAGAGACAAGCGCAGTCAGCGAGATTCTATCTGCAGGCGCGGAAATCATCTCTGTCTACAACGCCGGCGGAATCAAGATCCTTGACCGTCCGACTGCCGATGAGATCAAAGCCCTCGAAAAGGGACTCTACATCGTCATTACAGACAAAGGCTCGGTAAAACTTGCCATCTGATAAATTGCAATTATAATTATCCGGAAGGGACAGACCTCTGTGTCTGCCCCTTTCTTTTTACCCATTCCGACCCACAAATAAGGAGGGCGAGGGAAGATTATGCGATATTTTTATTAATTTTGCATTATAATCAACTGAATCAGAAAGTATGGAATACAATCATAAGGAAATCGAGAGCCGATGGCAGAACTATTGGCGCGAGAACGAGATATACAAGACTTCGGAGAATCCGGCAAAGGAGAAATTCTATGTGCTCGACATGTTCCCCTACCCCTCGGGAGCGGGTCTGCATGTGGGTCACCCGTTAGGATATATCGCCAGCGACATATACGCACGCTTCAAACGCCAGAAGGGATTCAACGTCCTTCATCCGATGGGATATGATGCATATGGTCTTCCTGCCGAGCAATATGCCATCCAGACAGGCCAACACCCGGAAAAGACAACCACCGAGAATATAGCCCGTTACCGTTCCCAGCTTGACAAGATCGGTTTCTCTTTTGATTGGAGCCGCGAGGTGCGCACTTGCGATCCCGAATATTACAAATGGACACAGTGGGCATTCATGCAGATGTTCAACTCCTACTATGATCTTGATCTGAAAAAGGCTCAGCCCATAAGCAAACTGACAGAGCATTTTGCAGCCCATGGTTCGGAGGGCATCAGTCCGGCATCTACAAAGGAGCTCTCCTTCACCGCTGCCGAATGGAACGCACTGACAGAAAAAGAACAGCGTGAACGCCTCATGAACTACCGCATCGCCTATCAGGGTGAGACAATGGTAAACTGGTGTCCGGAACTCGGCACAGTCCTCGCAAACGATGAGGTCAGCGAGGGTCTCAGCGTCAGAGGTGGATTCCCCGTAGAGCAGAAGCTGATGAACCAATGGTGTCTCCGCGTATCGGCATACGCTCCCCGCCTTCTCGATGATCTCGAGACTGTGGAATGGTCTGATTCACTGAAAGAGACACAGCGCAACTGGATCGGACGCTCGGAAGGTGCGGAGATGCGTTTCCCCGTTGCAGGCAAAGATATTGAGCTTGAGATATTCACTACACGAGCCGACACTATCTTCGGAGTTACATTCATGGTGCTTGCTCCTGAATCCGCTTACGTCAAGACGCTTACCACTCCCGAACAGAAAGAGGCTGTGGAGGCATATCTCAATGAGGTGAAACACAAGACCGAGCGCGAACGCCAGATCGAGAAGAAAGTGTCGGGTGTATTCACAGGAAGCTATGCCATCAATCCGTTGACAGGCAAGGAGATTCCTGTATGGATCAGCGATTATGTACTCGCAGGATACGGCACCGGAGCCATCATGGCTGTGCCGGCCCACGACTCGCGCGACTATGCATTTGCCCGTCATTTCTCGCTCCCCATCATACCGCTTATCGAAGGCGCTGACGTTTCTGAACAGAGCTTTGACGCAAAAGAGGGTAAGATGATCAATTCATGCGGCCCGAAACTCGACCTCAATGGCCTTGATGTGAAGGAGGCAATTGCCAAGACAAAGAGATTCATTGAGGAGGAGGGTCTCGGAAAAGTAAAGGTCAACTACCGTCTGCGCGACGCGATCTTCTCTCGCCAGCGCTATTGGGGCGAACCCTTCCCCGTATATTACAAAGATGGCATAGCTTACCTGATGGATGAATCAGCCCTGCCGCTGCAGCTTCCCGCCGTGTCAAGCTATCTGCCCACTGAAGACGGACAGCCTCCGTTGGGACGTGCGGAAAACTGGACCACACCCGAAGGCTACCCCATAGAACTCTGCACAATGCCCGGATTCGCAGGATCTTCTGCATACTACCTCCGCTACATGGACCCGCACAACAGCGAGGCTCTTGTAAGCAAAGAGGCTGACGCTTACTGGCGTAATGTAGACCTCTATGTCGGAGGAGCCGAGCACGCCACAGGTCATCTTATATATTCACGTTTCTGGAATAAATTCCTTTATGACCTCGGCGTTGTTGTGGAACCGGAACCGTTCAAGAAACTCGTAAACCAAGGCATGATCCAGGGGCGTTCCAATTTTGTATACCGCATCAAGAACACGAACACGTTCGTCAGCCACGGTCTGCGCAAGGAATACGACACAACTCCGATCCGCGTGGATGTCAATATCGTCTCCAACGATATCCTCGACACCGAGGCGTTCCGCAACTGGCGTCCGGAATATGCAGATGCCGAGTTTGTGCTTGAGGACGACAAATACATCTGCGGCTATGCAGTGGAGAAGATGTCCAAATCGATGTTCAACGTTGTTAATCCTGATGATATCGTGGAGCGATATGGTGCCGATACCCTGCGCCTATACGAGATGTTCCTCGGGCCGGTGGAGCAATCGAAGCCTTGGGACACCAACGGCATAGACGGTGTCAACCGCTTCCTCAAAAAACTGTGGGGACTCTTTGAGAAAGCTGATCTCTCAGCCGATACAGACATGACCAAGGAGGAGAATAAGGCTGTCCACAAGCTGATAAAGAAGATTTCAGATGATATCGAGAATTTCTCTTTCAACACCTCAGTGGCGGCATTCATGATCGCTGTCAATGATCTGACCGCGCTCAAATCCACAAACCGTAAGGCAGTCGATGTCATTGCGCGCCTCATAGCGCCTTTCGCCCCGCACATCGCCGAGGAATTCTGGCATCGCCTCGGACACGAGGGAAGCGTTGTGGACTCAGAGTGGCCGGTATTCGATGCATCAGCCTTAGTTGAGGATACAGTGAAATATCCTGTAAGCTTCAACGGCAAGACCAGATTCATGATCGAGGCACCTGCCGGCGCCTCAAAAGATGACGTTCAGGCCATGGCCCTCGCCGACACCAACGCCGCCCGCTGGCTCGACGGCAAAACCCCGAAGAAAATCATCGTAGTCCCCAACAAAATCGTCAACATCGTCATTTAACCAGTCATATTATTTATCAAACCATTAAAACCATAGGAAACCAATTTTATTACCAAGTTTTTTTTCAAACTTTGAAACCATTGGAAACCATTTGGAAGACGGATGGTTTATCAAACCATTCAAACCAATGGAAACCAATTTTATTACCAAGGGTTTTTCAAACTTTGAAACCATTGGAAACCATTTGAAGACGGATGGTTTATCAAACCATTCAAACCATGGGTAACCATTTTTGAGGACCATAGTTTTTCAAACTTTGAAACCATTGGAAACCATTTGAAGACGGATGGTTTATCAAACCATTCAAACCATGGGTAACCATTTTTGAGGACCATAGTTTTTCAAACTTTGAAACCATTGGAAACCATTTTGAGGACTAAGTTTTTTAATATTTTAAACCATTATGATTAAGCATCAGCAAGATTTGCTTTATACGGTCAAGGGTATTTGCATGGATATCCATAGCAAAGTCGGCTGTGGGCTAATGGAGCATGCTTATCATAAAATATTGAAAGAAAAACTTCAGAGAAATGGACACACTGTCCAGTCTGAGGTATCTATTTCAATTACATATGAAGATATCGTAATTGAGAATGCCTATCGTGCTGATTTAATAGTCGACAACAAGCTCATAATCGAATTAAAAGCGATTGAGAAGTTGGAAACCGTACATTTCATGCAGTTAGGTTCATATATGCAGCTCAGTGGATTCCAATTGGGATTATTGGTAAATTTCCACGAACGCAATATATTAGATGGAATGTATACAATGCGTCTGCCTGACTTAATAAAAAAATACGGCAAGCAAAATAATGGTTCCAATAGTAATAATGATTTGATAAAGTTTTAGCAGCCAAAATGGTTTCAAATGGTTTCGATGGTTTAACAAACCATCCATGAGCAAGCTTGGTTTCCACTGGTCTAAATGGTTTGATTAAAATTTAGCGACCACAATGGTTTCAATTGGTTTCAAGGTTTGAAAAAAACCTGGTAATAAAATTGGTTTCCACTGGTCTAAATGGTTTGATTAAATATTAGCGACCGCAATGGTTTCAATTGGTTTCAAGGTTTGAAAAAACCTTGGTAATAAAATTGGTTTCCACTGGTCTAAATGGTTTGATTAAATATTAGCGACCACAATGGTTTCAAATGGTTTCAAGGTTTGAAAAACCCTTGGTAATAAAATTGGTTTCCACTGGTCTAAATGGTTTGATTAAATATTAGCGACCACAATGGTTTCAAATGGTTTCAAGGTTTGAAAAAACCTTGGTAATAAAATTGGTTTCCACTGGTCTAAATGGTTTGATTAAATATTAGCGACCGCAATGGTTTCAATTGGTTTCAAGGTTTGAAAAACCCTTGGTAATAAAATTGGTTTCCATTGGTCTAAATGGTTTGATTAAATATTAGCGACCACAATGGTTCCCAATGGTTTCAAGGTTTGAAAAACCCTTGGCAATCAGATTGGTTTTCATTGGTCTAAATGGTTTGATTAAATATTAGCGACCACAATGGTTTCAAATGGTTTCAAGGTTTGAAAAACCCTTGGTAATAAAATTGGTTTCCATTGGTCTAAATGGTTTGATTAAATATTAGCGACCACAATGGTTTCAAATGGTTTCAAGGTTTGAAAAACCCTTGGTAATAAAATTGGTTTCCACTGGTCTAAATGGTTTGATTAAATATTAGCGGCCACAATGGTTTCAAATGGTTTCAAGGTTTGAAAAACCCTTGGTAATCAGATTGGTTTTCATTGGTCTAAATGGTTTGATTAAATATTAGTTTGAATAATTTGAATATATTTATTTATTGATAATGAGATATATAGTTTGTGGATTGATAATGGCGGCGATGATGGCCGCCACTGCCGGTTTGGCTAAGACACATAAGATCGGGGCGTTGAGCCCCAAGCCGAAGTGGATGGAGAATGCCGTGATCTACGAGGCGAATCTGCGTCAGGGCACAGCTTCCCGCGATCTCAAGGGATTGCAGCGCGAATTGCCTCGCCTCAAGGATCTTGGAGTGGATATCGTATGGCTGATGCCGATTCACCCCATCAGCGAGAAAAACCGCAAGGGCGGTCTCGGTTCTTATTATGCCGTAAAGGATTATAAAGTCGTCAATCCGGAATTCGGCACCATGGAGGATTTTAAAGAATTTGTCCGCACCGCCCATGCCCACGGAATGAAAGTTATTCTTGATGAGGTATGCAATCACACTGGCTGCGACAACGCATGGGTGACGGAACATCCGGAATATTATGCCCGCAATGAAAAGGGCGAGATGTTCGGGCCGTTTGACTGGACCGACACCTATAAGCTCGATTATTCAAATCCGGCGACACGCGCCGCCATGATCGATGCGTTGAAATTCTGGATAAAGGAAACGGACATCGACGGCTACCGTTGCGATGTGGCGGGAGAGGTTCCCACCGACTTCTGGGAGGAGGCTCGTCCTCAGCTCCAGGCAATCAAGCCGGTTTTCATGCTCGCAGAGTCATCCACACCTTCGCTGATGCGCAAGGCATTCGATGCTGACTACGCATGGCCTATGAAAGATGTGTTCAATGCCATAGCCGCCACCAAGGGTGTCAACAAATATGCGGAGGAAAAGAAACTCAATCTACCCAAGATGACGGCAGCTGACATCCCTGCCCTCATAGAGCGTCAGAAAACGGAATATCCGCGTGGAAGCGTGCACATGAACATGATCACCAACCATGACCTCAGCTCCTGGGAAGGGACCGAATTCGAACGCTTCGGACCGGCGACAGGCACATTTGCTGTGCTCAGCTATACACTCCCAGGCATGCCGATGCTATATACCGGACAGGAGGTAGGCTTCAACCACGCCTTCGAGTTTTTCGAGCAGGATCCTGTTCAGCCCGACTACACAGCCAACGAATTCACGACCTTCTACGAGATTCTGAATTCTCTCAAGCACAACAACACCGCGCTCAATGCCAACGAGCCTATAGAGCGTACAAACTTCATACAATCCGTAGATGAAGACGTCCTGACGTTCACCCGTCAGAACGGGAAAGATAAGATTGTGGTAATCGCCAACCTGTCGGACAAAAGCTCACGCGTGCACTACCTCCGCCGCGAGCCCTACGTAGTAGGACTCACAAACCTCTTCACCGGCGAGGCTGCAGCACTCCCCAAGACGCTCGCCCCCTGGCAATACGTAGTGTTCACCTCCACAAAATAAGGCAGGCTGATTTTTATGAAACGGAGCCTTGGCTCCATGAAAGTATATATTCGGAAGGAGACTGGAAGTTTTTGAACTGACCAGTTTTCTTCCTTTTTCTATTATCAAATGGCAATCTTAGTTTATAATAACTGACTTCAGCTATCTTATAAGCATATCGACAACCTTCTAACAAAAAATTAGAATAGACATTATTTTTACGATAGGCATTCATATGATCTTTAAAGATCTGACGATGGCTTCCCAGACCGGAGGTCGATGCCCCTCCAATTCTCATTGTCACAAAATTCTTTTTTATATACCGTATTGAAATATTATGGAGATATATAAATCGAAGCAATAATTCAAAATCAGCCGCGATCCGGAAACTGGGATCAAACAGACCGAATTTCTCATAAACATCCCGGCGGCAATAGAATGAGGGATGTGCAGGCATAAAACCCATGCACATCTTCCATCGTTTGAATCTTTTAGAAGAATAATATCTTATTCCTTCACTCACATTGTTATCCTTGATATAATGGACATCAGCAAATACAGCATCTACTCCACCGATATTATCAGCCACAGACATCAGGACATCTGCACTACTAAAAAAATCATCGCTGTTTAAAATACCGATTATATCCCCTGTTGCCATCCTGAGTCCTTTGTTCATGGCATCGTATATTCCATTATCCGATTCGCTCACATACTTAAGATTCCCATGATACTTAGGTTCGATCTCGCGCACAATTTTCATGGTGTCATCAGTTGACCCACCGTCAACAATAATATGCTCTATATCGGTATACGACTGCGCGAGGACACTCGTCATCGTATCCTTTATTGTCTTTCCGCTATTATACGCTGTTGTTATAATCGAGATTTTCATGTATGCAGGACAATTCTCTTAAATAAATGCCACAGAACCCCTATTCTATAGCTTATTTTCTTAGTTAACGTAAAACTACTCTTAGATGTTATAGAAGTAGTGTCAGAATGTCTTCTAAATAGAATTCCCTTTATTGGAATAAATTCGACATTATACTTTAGCGCACATATGGATCCAATCCATATGTCATGCCAAACCGGCAAATCGCGAGGGATCGGCAGCACTTCTTTCAAAACATCTTTTCTGAACGCCATCGCACAACCTAAGTATCCATTACGAATCCAATTGTGGACAAAACCGGCGTGACAGTTAAACGTCTGAAAAAATGTACACTCGGTTCTAAGATTACCGTCGGTTATATATGCGTCATGCACAACGCAGCTACTCCGTGAAAGGGCTTCAAGACAACCATCCACTTTACCGTCAAGCCATACGTCATCCTGATCGGATAAAAATATATATTCCCCTTCAGCATGCCGCAGTGCATTCTCAAAATTGCCATTGACTCCATGAGTCCCTGTATTTTCATAAATCCGGATTCTTGAATCGGCAATACTTTCCACCTCAGACAATGTGTTGTCTGTCGACCCGTCATCTGAAATTATGAGCTCATCCTGCGGTCCCAACTGACTTAGAATTGATGACACTTGCTCCGAAATATACCGTTCTCCGTTATAACAGGCAAGACACACAGATATCCTGATTTCCCTATTGCCCATATTTAAGACTATTATAAGTGGCTTCAAGTCGTTTGTAAATATTTTCCCACGAAAAACGACTTGCATAAGCTGCCAGACTCCCGTCTTTCACAGACTTCCCCAAACTATTGATCATTGCATTCAATTCCGACTCCGTCGAGTAGAATCTATTCATAGGAGCTGGCGCTGCATAATCAGACACCCCTTCAATTAACGGTAGAATCAACGGCAGGTCAAGATACTGGGATTCAAGAAGAGCATTATTGGCCGTGGCAAACATTAGCGGTAGAAAGCAATAGTCAGCGCGTGACAATAATGAATAATATTCGTCATCACCAAGACGTCCGTAAACATAAACATTGCCAGACGCCCGACACTCGCTTTTCACATCATCTGGAGCACCGACAAGATGAAAACGGATATTGTCATTACCGGTGTGTGCCGACACAACCCTTCTGTATAGGTCATAATCCCGATACATCTTTCCTACCGTTACTATATTGACCATCTTCTCATCCAACCGATTGCCCCGTTCATCTCTGACTTCCACATTCTTATATTTCGGACAGTCAAAGCCATGAGGTATAAATTCCGAATCCAGGCCGTATCTTTCTTTCAATTCCTTAGCTTGACAGCGACTCAAGACAATTATCTTGTCGAAACTGCGCAACTGAGAAATGAACGACTTCTTGAACTTACGGCGCTCCATATCCATATGGACGGTGATTACAGTGCGGTGTTTCTTTGACTTCCTATATGGCAAGAATCTTAGCATAGTGACATCTCCATATATGAGATGCACTATATCATATCTGTACCTTCTTAGCCTTGTGACAATATCCAGAAAAGCAAGCGGCATACGCACAATCCATTTCTGCAACGGGATATTGCCAAACGGCATGTCTGACAACATCAGGACATCCGAATCTCTTCCATAACCGGTTATCCAATCATACCCGCCGGCTTTGGAATGCGAATGATCCCTGAATCCAGAAAACAATATCTTGCAATTACTCATCTCCGCAAATTTTCATAGCGACGCATATCAACCATACGCGCCTCCTTGGATTTAATTCCTGTGACCTGATTATCGTATTGATATAATATATGATCTGTCACAGTAATGATCTTCAGAATAGCGAACAACAACACAAACACATTTACCATCCGTCTTATTTTTCCTCGGGCGAGACCCATCATATTTGGCACCAGGATCCAATATCCGAAAGAGAAAAGTACGGGCATGCGTTCCACAAACACCGGAACATCTGAGAATATATACCACAACACATAATATATATACATTGCGTTACAGAATATGAGGTTCGATTTTCGACGTTCATACAACTTCCGGTAAAACACATAAACAAGAATAAACATCGTTGTCCGCTCAATATATCCAAATGTGAGTCCTTCCTCAACCTCACTGCCCGCAAGATACCCTATCGCTTTCCCTACAAACGCGCTCTCCATTCCGCTTAGCTTTGAGAGCAGCCACGTGGTAGGATAAGCTTTCAAAAGGAATATAAAGTTCACAAGAACAAGGAGCACCAAGGGCACTACTCGTCCCCAGTTCTTTGTCAAGATAAAATATGCGGGAAGGTAGAAAATTGAGGATGTATGCATAGCCATTGCAAGCAACCATAAGACAAAGAACTTCCAGAATTCGCGTTTTTCAACGTATGGTAATGACAATAGGAATATTATAATCGCCTTGACATTCCTCATCAGATTAAATTCAAGCACGAGGCCTGAAAAACACAGGAATATAATCCAAGACCACGCAATAGACCGGCTGTATCTTCTGAAAATTATGGTGAAAGCGAATATGTCGACAATTGTATTTATGAATACCCATACGAAATAATCGCTTGTAACTGTTTTAAATAATTGGGTCAGGAGCATATAACCTGGTTCTATCCTGGCTTCAGTATAAATGCCGCTCTCCAAAAATGACGGGACTCTATAATAAAGCCAATAATATAGATACCAGTCAGTCTGAACAAACCCTCGCAAGCCGAAGAACAGCACAAGCACCCCCCCCATAGCAAACAACGTAACATTCCTTGTCCTTTCCCGTTTTTCATACAATGAAAAACAAAGCAGAACAAGAATCAATACTATATAAGGGATGCTATATATATAACTGTGTATCGGCTCCATCAATAAGACCTTACTCTTCCTATTCGAATCGTCGGTTCATATTCATTAACGTCTACAGATGCTTTTTAGTATACCCATCCTTTGCCTCTGTTTGCATACGTGTTTTATTATTCGTATATTTGCGCAAAATAACCATATGCAGAAAAAAATATCCGTCATAACCGTTTGTTTCAATGCTCAGGATTCAATTGAGTCCACCATCAAGTCGGTTCTGGAACAGACTTATTCCAACATTGAATATATTGTCATTGACGGAATGTCAACCGACAACACCCATCATGTAATTGGAAAGTATACAGACAGAATCTCCGTGTATGTCCATGAGAAGGATAATGGCGTATACGACGCGATGAACAAGGGAGTTGGCATAGCTTCCGGAGACTATATTATAATGATGAACTCCGGTGACACGTTTGTCAGCCGCGACACTGTAGAGAAAGCGGTCGCTTCCATGGACAGCAATGACGTGGACGTATATTTCGGTGACAGCATTGTCATAGACAAAGAAGGCTGCGAATACTACCTGGCTGCAGGCAACGATGTTTCCATGCTCGCAAGATTCCCCATATATCGGCATGGAGCATCTTTTGTAAAAAACATCACCCACAAGAAATTCCTTTTTGACTTATCAAAATCAAAAGAGCTGGGATATTCCCTTGACTTCAACCAGATCTACACAATGTTCTCAGCAGGATGCTCTTTCAAGAGAATAAACCTGCCGATATTAAAATATCCCCAGGAGGGAATCTCTGACAACCCTGTGCAATCTCTGAAATACGTCTTCAAGATCACTCATCAGAATGGAGCTACGCTACTAAAGAAAATAAGACACCGTTTAAGTGTGATACGTACCACCCTGATGACAAAAAAGAGTTTCATCTCATTCGTCAGATGGGGATACAGTTTCCTGTTATTTTTAATGAACGGACCTATTGGCAATTTTCCTTGCCATAGCCTGCGGTCAGCAATGATCAGATTCCTCGGTGCAAGAATAGGCAAAGGATCCGTCATCAACATGAAACAATACTTTTACCATCCGAAAGCTTTGTCTATAGGGGAATATACACATATTAACCGGGGCTGCATACTTGACTCAAGAGGATCCATCACAATAGGAAACAGCGTATCGATATCATACAATGTAACTGTTTTAACCGGAGGTCACGATGCTTTCTCACCCGTATTTGCAGGCAAATTCTATCCGGTAATAATCAATGACTACGCCTGGATTGGAGCAGGCGCTACAATTTTACAAGGCGTGTCGATTGGGGAAGGCGCTGTGGTCGCTGCCGGAGCTGTTGTGACTTCAGATGTCGAACCTTATACAATCGTAGGGGGTATCCCTGCCAGAAAAATTGGGGAAAGACCCCGAAACTTGAATTATAAATGCGAATGGGTACTTCCGTTCGCATAAACATCATAAAATGGCAACTAAGGCCGCTATTTTTTTATGAAACGGGGCCTAAGAGTTCCAAATACCATGAGCCTCCCCTCTTACCAGCTTATTTATCTGAATTCTCAATAGTAAGCCCTGGACAAGATACACAATGCACGGCAACAGAAGCATACCCGGTATACCATAGCCTGCGCACAAATATCCCATTACCGGATAGGAAAATAATGCGAAAAGGATGTAGATTATCAATTGCAACTTGACTTTCCCGATTCCATTCACCATATACATGTAGACATTGGCCATTGACAATAATATAATATAGATGGCCATGGAAATATTAACCCCCAATGATACGGTTACCGAGTCTCCTATCCATATTTTGTAAAATACACCCGACACGCCACACATGAGCAAGACTATCAGAGGAATCAGCAATGAAATCTTCTCCAATTTATTCTTGATTGAACGCATCCATGACAGATCTTGATGCGAATATGCATTGGTAAAAGCAGACCACACGGGATTGAGCACTAATACCAGAATCATATAGGCAATATTATAATATTTATAAGCTATATTATATTCTGTCACAGACTCCGGACCAAGTTCCCGCGATATTATCACATTCATGATCTGGAAAATAAAAAGCATGGACGTTGTAATGATAAAAAACTTATAGCCCATCCCCAATATATCCTTTATATAGCGGAAACGCACATAATGGATAGTTGGTGTATATTCATGGTATTTTTCAAAAAACAACATGATGGAGAATAGCAACAGAACACCGACCGGAACACCTGAGACAACCCACACAAGAGAAAGAATAGAGCCATCATGTGATTTCCGCAATAATAGCCATAAGACAAGAAGACCGACAGCCTGACCTATCACATTGATAAGGCCTGTGTACATCACTTTCTGATCTGCAGCAAGCATGGCAGTGGTAACCTGCATTACAAGCTGAAGACTGAAAAACAACACCATAAGGATAAATACCTTTCCCAATTCCTCTTTATACGAGGAGGGGATATTTAACACAGCTGTCCAGTCAATCCATTTTCCTCCTACGATAACAGCAATGACAATCAAAAAGCAGATCACACCAAGACTGGCAAACGCATTCGACACATAAACCCTGCCAAGACTATGCTTCCCCTTTGCTATCGCATCTCCGAATTTGTTTCTGAAACCCAATGTCAAGCCCGCGTCAAAAAAGACAATCCATGAAATCAACGAACTCAACGTCAGCCAGATACCATACTGCGTTGGATTAACATAATTTATTGTCATCGGGACTATAAGCAATGAAAGCAACATGCTTATCCCCTTCAACAATATTGAACCGATGATATCCCGACCCATTCTTCGGGTTCTTGTATCTCCCTTGAAAAAGCCTGCTATTTTCATCAATTGATCCGCGGGTTACGCGCCACCTCCACCAGCTGCTCGAGGGAAACGGATTTCTTGGGACGTTGAGCCACACAATGCTCGAAAAATGACAGACGGTGCACATCGCTGCCGCATACATCTATCATACCCTCTTTCAATAACCATTCGCATTTCTTACGCGCGGTTTCTCCATAGCCCCCTACAAGCGACATATAATTGGTCTGGAACAGCAATCCGCGGTCTTTCCATTTGTAATAATCCGCCTCCTCCATGTAGCGGTATCGCTCCGGATGAGCAAGAACGAGATTATATCCCAAGCCCATCGCTCCCTCTATCATCTCCTCCATGCCATATGGAGGATTCATATAACTGGTCTCCACGAGCAGATGAGTCCCTTCATCGCCTATAGGCAGGAACTCGTTTTTCTCCAGACGCTCCTCAAAAAGGGAGTCAAGCATATTCTCCGAAGCCAGACGGATATCAATTCCACCCGTATACGCCTCCTTAAGCTCGGAGAAGCGCTCACGCAGCTTTTCGGGAGTGTTGGGATAATCCTCCATCACATGCGGAGTAAGCCATATCTTACGGATTCCGGCTTCCTCATATCGTTTGAGGACAGCAAGAGAATCCTCCATATTCTTTATTCCGTCATCTACTCCGGGTAGAATATGGGAATGCCAGTCGGTGAAACCGGCCAGCATTCCTGAATCTATCAATCTGTCTGTTTTCTTAAATAGCCACATGTCGACTTAATAACACAAATCTCAGAATCAATGTTCATCGGAGTAATATCCGTAAACACCATATGCCTTCGATTTGTTGTGGGTATCTGTTCCGTTAAGCACGATGCACATCTGCTTGAAGCGCTTGTTGCGGTAGATGGCATCGATATCGGCAACCATCTTGCGGTCAAGCAGACCGGCACGTACAACGAAAATAGTGCGGTCTACATATCTCTCCACAATCTGAGTGTCTACAACGATATCCGTCGGAGGACAATCGATGAAGATATAATCATAATCTTCGCTGGCCTCTTTTATAAACTCTCCGATACGACCGTTGTCGAGAAGCTCCGCAGGGTTCGGCGGACGATGGCCGATAGGCATGACAAACATGCCGTCATGGCTTGTAACCGGAACTACCAGCTGACGCCAGTTGTTGGTATTGCCGGTCAGATAGCTGCTGATACCTTTCGACGGCATATTCACGAACTGCGAGACAGAACCATGGCGCAAGTCTCCATCCACCACCAGCACCTTCTTTCCCTTCAATGCGAAAGAGGATGCGAGGTTGAATGATATGAAAGATTTTCCGGAGCCGGGATTGAATGATGTCACCATTATGACGTTACATGCCTTCTGATCGCGGATCATGAAATCAAGATTACTGCGCACAATGCGGAATGACTCGCTCACCACATCACGGCTGCCATCCTTGACGGCCACCAGCACTTTCTCAAGTTCTCTCGAATTTTTCTTCTTCGGGAATACCTTGCGCACAACATCCATCATCGATTTCTTACCGACAAACGGTATCTCACCGACAAACGGAACTGACATCTTGTCAAGATCCTTGCGGTTGCGAACCTTCGTATTCGTAGCCTCAGAAATATAGAGAGCCACTCCGGGCACACACAATCCAAGAAGGAAGCATACCATGAGAATCATGCTCTTCTTTGGAGCCACAGGAAGCAGCGATCCGGTAGGAGGCGTGATGATACGGGTGTTGTAAGCTGTAAAAGTCTGCGTAAGCTCATTCTCCTCGCGTTTCTGGAGAAGATAGAGATAAAGCGACTCTTTAACCTTCTGCTGACGCTCGACACTCAACAGATATTTCGCCTGTGTCGGACCGGAGGCAAGCTGACCTTCGGCTGTTCCCTTCGCGCCCTGCATATTGCGCAATGTGGTATTGAGCGATACAATCTGAGCGTTTATGGCATTCACGATAGCCTCACGCAATCCCTTTATCTGTGCATCATAATCAACCACCAGAGGGTTTGAGTCTGAAGAGCTTGCGGCAAGCGTGTTGCGGTTGAGAAGCAGATTGTTATAATTGCTTATCTGGGTCTCAAGTGTATTAGAACCGATTCCGGTGTTCACAGGAATCACATTCTTCGCATTAGACGGATTATTGAGATAATCGCGAAGATAAATCGACATTGCCATCTGGTTTGTCACCTCAAGCATCTTGTTAGACATATCCGTCGATTGCTTCATCTGGATTTTTGCAGCCTCCTCAAGATCCGGAACCCTGTTCTCCGATTTGAATTTGAAGATGTCATTGTCAACATCACCAAGCTCACTTTCAATCAGACGAAGACGATCGTCTATGAAGTTGGATGTAGCGACTGCAATCTTGTTCTTGTCATGAACCCAGTTCTCATTGTATACCTCCACGATGGCATTCAGCACATCTACCGCGCGTTGTGCCGATACATCTTTCATGCTCAGGTCAATCACATCGGCATCTTTATCGGCAAGATCACCCTTCACAAGAGCGCTATATGTCTCCACGCTGTTCTGCATACCGGTGCGCTCCACCATGATCTCCTTAACTTTCTTGGCCTTTTTGCCCTTGGCGGGTATATATTTTCCGTTTGGGCTGATGACAACCTTACCGACCGGAGTCTGCACAGGATTGAAACCGGGCTTCACTGTAAGCTCTTTCTCTATTTCCTCTTTCCCATCGGGTGTGGCGAGGTAGAAATCACTCAGCTTCACACCGCCGTCATCTAAAAGTTCGGCAGTAAAACCGGCGCCCTGCTGTTCCTCCAGGTCAAGAAACTTCACAGTCAGAGGCAATGTGGTGCCATAGAGCGTAGTCTTATGGAATCTTCCCGGAGCATTGTAGTTCACATCGAGTCCAAGACGCTGTATCACCTCATACATCACTGCCGGAGAAGTCAATGATATCAGCTCGTTATTCACATTCGTGTTTGACGCCACAAGACCCATTGACGAAAAGGCATTGCTTATGTCAGACACTCCGCCGCCGCCATCCTGATCCTGAATCAACACAGCCATGCTGCGGGAATACACAGGCTGCTGACGAAGGATATAGAAAACGCCTATGCAGCAGAAAATCACCACCGAGGCGAAAAACCACTGCCACTTGGCGAGACATTGCGTAAGAAAGTCTTTCAATGAGAACACTTCCTCCTCTTCGGAGACTTGTGTCCTGATTATATTTTCTTCCATTTGTGTTTCTGTTTTGCTTATGCTTGAAAGATTATGCGCATTATTTATTGATGAAGACACCGATTGTGGTGACTGCCGATGTGATGAGCGACGCTACCGAGATCCAGAATCCGGTGCTGAGCGCGTTGTTACCGTTGACTGTGGTCTGACGCTTCCTCATGTTGTTGGGCTCTACATAGATCACATCATCCTGCTGCAGATAGAAAGCGGGATTCTTCATCAGTGAGCCTGCATCGGTGAGGTCAAGGGTATAGGTATTTACCTGACCATCTTCCACGCGGATAACTTTCACATTCTTTCGCTGACCGGTGATCGAAAGGTCGCCGGCAAGGCTAAGAGCCTCAAGGATATTGAGATCATCACGGTTAAGATCGTAACGTCCAGGACGGTTCACCTCTCCTATCACGTTGATACCGGAACTGAGGAACTCCACCACAACCGTAGGATCTTTCACCAGTTCACGACCCATAAGCTCACCCTTGATATATCCGGCAAGCTCGGCGCGTGTCATGCCTCCGACCTTTATATAACCCAAGACTGGAAAATCGATTTCACCGTCAGGGGTAACTGTGTAAGACGCCACGCTCTCCGACTGCCCACCGGTATACGAACGCAGTTCGGCTGTGCTTCCGTTGGTAGAGCCTCCTTGCCCGATTCGCGATGAATAGACCGGAAGATTAAACAGAGCCGACAGAGCCGGATCTTTTGATTTTACGACTATGGAGAGTTTGTCTCCCGGTTTCACCTTGATAGGAGCGCGCTGTGCCGATTCAAGCACTGTTGTGGCATCGATATCCTGGAAATATGCCACATCTTTAGGCACACTGCAGCCGGTCATGGCCAGAACGGCCACACCGGCTATTAAGCCACGGAATGCGAGGCGGATTTTTTTCATATATAGTTTATATTGTTTTCTTTAAATTATATACGTTATTCATACAATACTTTACCCAACCGATGCTCCCTCGCACGGATGAGTTTTGTCAACAACATGTTCAACGCAACCCATAGAAGAAGATCTCCCAATATGATCCATGTCGGCTGCATTACCGACGAGAACGCCACATTGACCAGCACAAACACCATGTCGGTGAAGACAATCCCGATAAGAGCCTGCCATTGGGGCAACCCAAGAGCCAACAGCTTGTGATGGATATGACATTTATCGGGAAGAAACGGGTTATGACCGTGTCTTACCCTATGGAAAAACACCCTCGCCACATCAAAACATGGCAATATAAGCGGAGAAACTGCCATTATAAACAGGTTGTCGCCTATAGGCATCTGGTTGCTGCCGATGTTGAGCACCTCAATTGTGAGGAACACAAGCATCAGACCGATGGTCAGCGAACCGGTATCTCCCATGAATATCTTCGTATGGTTCGTCGCATTGCCGAACACATTGAAATAGAAGAACGGCAGCAGCGTGCCGAGCGTGGCGCCGGCAAGCAGCAGACATGCGTATTCTCCTGAAATGTAGAAAACGTATGAATACCAGATAAGCGCAACCGCACTCAGACCGGATGCGAGTCCGTCTATTCCATCTATTAGATTAACGGCATTTACCACATATATTATACAGAACACCGTCACAATCCATCCCAACCAATCGGGCCAGCCGTTGATCCACAGGAATCCATGCAAATCGGAAACCCACATGCCGGAAGCGATAATCAGCACGCCTGCAACTATTTGCAATATGAATTTAGCCCGATAGCGCACTCCGACCAAGTCATCGGCAAGACCTACCAGGTATATTAACATTAACGCACAAATAAGAAAAAAGATCGGTATCACAGCATCCGCGAGAGCCGGAATTATCTCTCCGCCGTGAAATCTCAGGTTAAGACCAATCACAAGACTGAAGGCAAATGTGAGAGCCGGAAGGAAAGCCATACCGCCAAGTCGCGGAACGACTCCCTTGTGGATCTTGCGTTCATCTACAGTGTCAAATAAGTTTTTTCGAAAGGCAATGAGAAGGATCTTCGGTATTATCAGCCCAGTAAGCAAAACTGAAATACCCAAGACCAAGACATAATTTTGTATCCAATAAGCCATAGTGGTACTAACTATATGATTAAAAATTAAAATTCTTGAAAGTAGGAAAATGCTTCCGCTTCCCCGAAACTCCATTTATAATTATTTTGCAAATTTACAAAATTTTACTTAACCCGCAAAATCGCAATGACAAACACCCCGATTTTTCATTACCCGCTTTGTCTTTTTAAAGCAATTCATTAACTTTGCAGCCCTAATTAAAATACTAAAATTAATGTCAACCAACACTACCGACAATGCCCGCAAGGTGACTACCCGTCGTCTTGTGGAGATGAAACAGAGAGGAGAAAAAATCTCCATGCTCACAGCCTATGACTATTCCTCCGCACGCATAATCGACGCGGCAGGAATCGATGTCATCCTTGTAGGTGACTCCGCATCCAACGTCATGGCAGGAAACGTCACCACGCTCCCGATTACCCTCGACCAGATGATATACCACGCCAAATCCGTAATAAAAGGCACTTCCCGCGCCCTCGTGGTGGTGGATCTTCCATTCGGAACATATCAAGGAAACTCCAAAGAAGCCCTTGCCTCCGCCATCAGAATAATGAAAGAGAGCCATGCAGAAGCTGTCAAGATGGAGGGAGGATCGGAGATTCGCGAATCAATCGAAAGAATACTCTGCGCCGGAATCCCCGTGATGGGACACCTCGGACTCACCCCGCAGAGCATCAACAAATTCGGAACATACAGCGTGCGCGCACGCGAAGAGGCGGAAGCCGCAAAGCTTATCGAGGATGCCAAGATGCTCGATGAGATAGGATGCTTCGGCATTGTGCTTGAAAAAATCCCGGCGGAGCTTGCAGCCCGTGTCGCAAAAGAGGTTTCGATACCCGTGATCGGAATCGGAGCAGGCGGCGGTGTCGACGGTCAAGTGCTTGTGATGCACGACATGCTCGGCATAAACCAGGGATTCTCCCCAAGATTCCTCCGCAGATACGCAGATGTAGCCGGAGTAATGACCGACGCCGTGCAGCGCTACATCGACGACGTCAAATCCGGAGACTTCCCCTCCCCCGCCGAATCATACTAAAACCACATCTCCTGTCATAAACCAAAGGGGAACCGTCTCAAACGACGGCTCCCCTTCTTCATAATCTAACTAATATAATTAACACCTTTACTTCTTACTTATCTTCTATCTGCATGGAGCGGGCAAGCCTGATTAGCTTCGCGGGATAATTGGTGCAGATGGCTTTCATCTTGTCATACTGCGACAGATAGAAATGCATCGCAGGCTCCTCATCAACGTTATAGACACTCATAGCCACTCCCTTACTTACGAATTCATCTACCGTATGCGTACCGGTGTGCCACTCATCGTCCATATACGCCAGCGACAGATTAGCCCAAGTGTAACCTTTTGAAAGATAATCCTTAACAGGAGCATTACCCATCCAACCTATAGGAATTCCGCTCTGACGGCACAGCTCGTCGCATACCGTCATGACATCTTTATTGCCGGTACAGATGAACTCCACCCACTTCTCACGCTTTTTCTCCCTGATGATCCGGCATGCCTGCCGACAGGCATCTATCGCAGGCTCGGGCAATGTGCTTGGCTTGGTTATATTCTTAATATCAAGCCAGATGCGGGTACAGCCTCCTCCTTTCATCGCATAGTCAAGGTAATCTTCCAAAGTTGGAACCTGCTCTCCATTTGACAAAGTACCCGCCTCTCGGATCTCCGCAAGCGTGGCTTCCCACGGATAAAAGCCATTGACTTTCCCTTTGCCATCGGCATGGGCGACAACCACATTCTTATCCTTGGTTACATAGATATCACATTCTGAAGCATAGCATCCAAGCTCCATGGCATACCGGAGGGCGGCTATGGAATTATCAGGAATGGTCTCATCACACTCCTTGGCCCCTCCGCGATGGGCAACAATTTTATTGTCACATTCACCAGGAGAAGAATAAACTCTAACCATAAACGGTTTGATGACAGATGATTCCCTTGAATTCACAATGAACGCACAATATTTTATGCCCGGCTCACTGAAAGACATCGCGAACTCCGGCTTAGAGCCTACACTCTCGGAATCAACAGTCCAGTCATACGACACATCTCCCGTCAACCCCACAATAACAGGATTAAGATAAAGCTCCTCTCCGGTCTGCACACTATATGACCGTTCTATGCCCTGAATGAGCATATTGACATCAGCCGTGTCTTCACCGCACCCCGTAAGCATGAGGAGTGCCATCACTATATATAGAAAATCTCTTTTTTTCATAACATTAATTCCATTTATTACATCATGCACCCTTCTCCACATTCAAGAAGCGGATGAGAGCCTCAAGATAATAATAGTCTGCGTAACTGAGCGGAACGTCTATCTCGCTTTTGCCTGGCAACGAGCCTGTACTATGGCGGAGCAGGAAGTTCCCGTTGGTTCCCGGAGCTGCGAGATATGACGGAGATGCAAGCTCCCTCAGTTGAAGTTCGGAGACTCTAAGAAAGCGGTTGCCAAGAGCCCTGTCGGTGGTCAGGGTAGACAGTCTCACAAAAGCTGATGCCATCACCGCCGCTGAAGAAGCATCGCGCGGGGTTGAGGAGTTCACCTCCACATCAAAATCCCAATAAGGAATTCCGTCGGCAGGGAGCTTGTCAAGGATCATACGCCCTATATTCTCAGCTCTGGCAAGATACTCTTCTTTTCCGGTTTGCTCAAACATCATGGTATAGCCATAAAGCGCCCATGCCTGCCCACGTGCCCATGCGGATTCATCAGCAAACCCCTGCACAGTGATATGCTTACGCGCCTTTCCTGTAACCGTATCATAATCCACAAGATGATATGTTGTGAAATCAGGACGGAAATGATTCCTGAGTGTTAGATCCGCGTGCGATTCAGCCATAGCGCATAGATCTTTACGCCCGGTTCTCTTCCCGACTTCCATAAGCAATTCGAGATTCATCATGTTATCTATAATCACAGGAAACTGCCAGTCCCTGCTCTTACGTAGATTCCAGCTCTGCGTCGCACCGATAACCGGGCTGAATCTTGTTGCCAACGACAACGCGGTATTTTCCATCACTTTCAGATAATCATCCTTACCTGTCAGGCGATAGCCATTGCCGAAACTGCAGTTCACTTGAAATCCGACATCGTGGGTTGTTGTGCAATGTTGCTGCGGTGTCAGTGTGGCAGTATGTTTCTCGGCAAGAGCCTTGAATTCAGGAAGTCCCGTATATTCATAGATATACCATAGTTCACCTGGATAAAATCCGGAACACCAGCCTTTCACAGATGTGGCATATAACCCCTTGGCTTCCGACCAAGACCTTGGCATTGTGTTTTGAGGCAGAACCTTATCCATCGCCATGCAATGTCCGGCAGCCGTGGAGAAAACCCTGTCTGCCACATCCTTCATAGATTCCTGTCGCTTCACGGCGACCGGGGACGCCCATTCATCCTCCATATCATATGGCAATTCCATCACATTCCCCTTTGAATCCGTGAAATAAAGTTTCGACTGAGTGAGACGTTCCGGATTGCCATCCGCCCAAAAACCATAGAACGGATCCTTTGCTTTCACGGGTCTGCGCACATATCCGTGATTGTAACGGGAATCAGCCGTCAATGTAGCATCGCGTCGCCAGGTAACTCCCTTGTCTGAGCTTCTCCACATCACTATTTCTCCCCCCGTGCACCACTTTTGCGGACCTTCATCCGTAGGAGCTATTACACACCATTCATCACCTTCTGTCCAAATGCTCCCGGAATCATAATTATGCGTGGAGGTTGTCAGCACATTAAAATCCCATCGCTTGCCATTCCAATATGCTGTATACCACTGGAACGGAGCATTACACGGTCCGGGCTGGCATCCGCCACTGGTAAGATACAATATCACAGGATTACCATTGGAGTCAAAATTAACATCCTTTATATACACATTCCGTCCCTTGGACTGGGCATCGAGGATAAGCGCATCATTGTCAAGATCCCTGACCGGGGTTGCCACAGGCTTTCCGGAAGCTGTGGTCCAGGTTTTTCCCATATCGGTTGTCTGAAGATAATAGATGTTGGTACGTGTATCCACATTTCCGTTCTTATGACGGTTGAAACATGTCACGATCTTATCTCCATAATTGTTCGAAACCTGATATTGTCCGCTAAGGGAATCTCCAGGTTCCTTTATATCAGCAAGAAGCTTAACGTCAGTCCATTTACGTCCATCCTTGCTGGTTGAATAGTAAAGACGCCGCAGTCCGGTGTATTGGGTGAAATTGAGAAAGAAACCTTTGTCCGGCAGATAGGTCACCTGCGGATATGTCATTGGCCAAGTCTTTACATGCTTGAACTTGCCTATGTCGTAAGGCTTTTCACTTTTGTAGATATGACCGGGGCGCTTTGTGCCTCGACCGCTTACAAACACCCATATGTATCCGTCTTTATCTATCTGCATTGACGGATTATCATGGGGATCGTTGACCTTCTCCTTATCGAAAACCACTGTCGGACGGCAAACTTTTCCTGTCTTATGGTCATAGCATCCTGCCATGCAAAGAAGATGACGCGCTTTTTTAGACGGTGTGCCGCCATACACAAAAAAGGTCTTGTCAACCTCCGGTGAATATACGGCAAGCGGGATATGCTTCATTGTGTAAGTCCCCAAACCTCCGGAATACTTATACCCATACTCTTTTTCCTGCCCCAACGTGAACCATATCCCACGGTAGCCATCCACCTTGGTATTGTTCAGGGATTGGGATTTTGCCTGGACCACTCCACAAAGGAGCAGTCCGGCCAACAACAATTGAACTATTCTGATTTTAACCATTTTTATTATATCTTTTTATCGTTTCAATTCATTAGATTTCTACATTGCAATTTAATCAATATCCCGGATTCTGTTCAAGCGCGGGATTGCGGTCTATTTCCGTAAGAGGAATAGGCCATAAATACTGACGTGGAGTAATAACTCGTGTGGAGAAGAGATAATCTCCTGTCATATGGCCCTCTTCCACTCCATCCAGTTCCTCAAGCACACCCCAACGACGGTAGTCAGAAAAGCTGTGTCCCTCGCATGCAAGCTCACACAGACGTTCATGACGTATTCTTTTGAAAACCTCATCACGACCTGCAGCGGCAAGATAATCCGGTCCGGAGTTGATTCCTGGCATATTGACAGAGGGACGCGACCTCACCTGATTGATAAGTTTTACAGCATCATCCTGTCTTCCAAGTTCATTGAGACATTCCGCCTGCATGAGCAGCACATCGGCATAACGGATCAACGGGAAATTTATAGGAGTATGCCCGGCCTCGTGAATAAGACCACCCATATCGCCCGTGGGAACAAACTTACGCCAAAGATAACACAGACGATCCTTATCCAAACGAATCATCCCGTTGCCATCCTGTATCTTTTTACACACGACAAACTCAAGATCCACTGGCTGTTGTTTATACCATCCTGTGTAATGCATGTAAGGCAATATGACATTTGCATTAAGTCGGGGATCTCGTTCATTCCACATCTTCACAAGCTTATCCTTATCCTTTGGATATTTCTTCACAGATTTCTTATCTGACGCCAACGTTGCGAGGAATGTAGCCTGCCGCGTGGGCCAAGGATTACCGCTTGCTCCTGTATAGTTGGTATTGAAGCCGGGAATAAACTCTTCCCAGTCAAACGGTCGGCCGTCAGCCCACTCATATTCAGCAACAATTGCATTCGAGGGAAGCACTCTGTTGAAGCATCCCGTACCGTTAAGCGTGTAGGTTGATCTTGAGCCAAGATATGTGGCAAGCGGTATTCCGATGTCTTGCCCGAGACCACCAAGATTCTGTATTGCAAAAATCATCTCGCTTGAGGAGTGTCCTTCCGGGGTGAATAGCGCGGCATAATCCGGATACAGTTCATAAAGATGGCTGTCAATAACAGTCTGGAAACATTCCGCAGCCTCTTTATAACGCTTTCCGTAGAGCAGGACTTTCCCTTTCAGCGACATCGCAGCGCCACTCGTCACCCTGCCGTAGTTGGCCTCATCCCATTTGTCCGGAAGCACATCCGCCGCAAAGCCCAGATCTTTGAGCACAAATTCCCTTACCTCCTCGGCAGAACTACGTGGATAGAGCATATTCATGTAGTTTGAACCTACGTCAAACGTATCATCGTATATTGGCACCCCGCCCCAGAGATCAAGCAGACTGAAATAGAAAAGACCCCTGAAAAAACGTGCCTCGGCTTTGTACCTCAGTTTCAACTCGTCTGTCATATCAGCACGGTCTACGTTCTGGATTACATTATTGCTTCTGGCAACACCCTCGTAATAGACTTGCCAACGAGATTTTATATCGCCGGTATTGGCGGAATAATTATTGGTCAGGATATTCCGGAAATTAAAAGATCCTCCGTTAGCTAAATTGCATATCGGTCCAAGCCCATCGAACTGAGGCATCATTCCAAACGCATCCTCACTGTGCATTATATGATAGACAGCCATCATCGCCTGTTTGCAATGCTCCTCGGTCAGGAAGAACGCCTCTGAACTGACCTGATAGCCAGGCGTACGGTCAAGGTCATAGCATGATGTCATCACAGGCATCAGCGAGCCTGCCGCCAGAATGCCAATTATCTTATATATCTTCATTATTTTCTTATTTTAAGATATTAACTTCCGTTATTTTAGAATGATACATTAAGACCCACCGCAACCTGACGCATCACTGGGTAAGCATTTCCGGTCTCCGGATCAAAACCATCATAGGAGGTGAATGTGAAGAAATTTTCAAGTGAGCAATACACCCTTACTTTCGATAGCATCGCAGCCCGACTCCATTTACGCGGTAGCGTATAGCCTATCTGGATATTACGGATCTTGATCCAATCAAGGCTCTGCAGATAAAATGTGCTTGCACGTGTATTTACCTTTTCTCCGGAGGAGGGATAAAGTCTGGGGAATGTGGCATCAGTCCGACCTTCGGTCCACCGCCCCTCCATAACCTTCTTGTTTATCATTTTTCCCTGCGCCACCGTAGTGCTCATATAGCCGGAATTCCAATAGGCCTTGGCGCCGAACGATCCATCGAACAAGATACTGAAGTCTATGCCTTTCCAGCCGGCGTCAATGCTCAGACCAAGATTCCAGTTAGGCATGGATCCTCCCGACACGATACTGCGGTCGTCCGCATCGATCACTCCGTCCCCATTTATATCCCGATACAGGAGATCGCCCATTCCCGGAGTGCCATAGGTCTGGAATGGATTCACCTTGACGCCGTCAACTTCAGGGGCATTCTCTATCATGGCGTGCACCAGGGCAAGATCTGCCTCCGTCTGGATGATACGATCACACTCCAGTAGATAATGCGCCCCTATCGGATGACCTTCCCATATTATTGTCTGCCCTGAGATGGTGCGCCCATCCTCCCCTTTACCCTTGTATTTGGTAACGCAGTTTCGGATATAGGTAAGATTAGCATTGACTCCATAGGTAAAATCCTTAATCCTGTCCCGCCATCCGAGCGTAAGCTCAAATCCCTGGTTGGTAACCTCTGCCGCATTGACCGTAGGCACTCCACGATTACCATGAACCAATGGAGCGGGGAGCGATATCAGGATATTTTTTGTGCGCTTGTGGAAATAATCCGCGGTTCCTGTCAGACGGTTGTTGAGCAAACCGAAATCCAACCCTGCGTCCGCTACATAGGTACGCTCCCATGTAAGTGCGGAGTTTGCAAGATCCACCTGCACCATACCTGGAACCTTAACCCCGTTGAGGACATAATTCATACCCGTATTTGTATACAGCGACTGATATTCATAGTTACCCACTGCGTTATTTCCAAGCGATCCGTAGCTTACACGAATCTTGAGATTGTCGAGACCTCGGTCTGTAAGACTTTCCATAAAAGGCTCCTGCTCCATACGCCATGCGGCTGATCCAGAAGGAAACCATCCCCAGCGTCGATCACGATGGAAGCGGCTTGAACCGTCAACGCGCAGATTTAGTTCAAGAAGATACTTGCTATCCCAATCCAGATTCACTCGACCGAAATAGCTTGTCATCGCCCATTCAGATGACGTACCGGTTGCATTGGAATCGCCAGCCGCTGCCTTCAGATCCCAAAGGCTTTCATCTATTATACCCTCCCTCGTTGCCGAGAAAGACTGGCTTCTGTAAAGTTCATGGCTCATTCCGGCCATTGCCCCGATACCCATCTTCCCTGCATGTATATCATATCTGGCTACAAGGTCATTGAAATACCGCCACGACTGGGAATTGGAATATGTGAGTTTTGATTGCGGATTATATTTGTATATGGCAACTTCCGTCTGAGGATCCCAATAATCCACTGCCGCCGGTTTCTCTCGTCTGTTGGTATTAAGTACGTTCATTGTGTATGAGCCGGTAAGAGAAAATCCTTTGAATGGAGTTACAATGGCATAGAAACGCGGGCGCACTGAAAACGCACGCGATCCTCCCTGCAGCCTATATGTGCGTGCTATCGGATTATTGGAACTTACAGTCTGCGCCTCCTCAAAGTTAGGAGAGGCTCCCATTCTGCCGTCAGGAAGCACGAATGTGATTCCCGGCGAGGTGTTGCTGGCCGATGAGAATATATCGTCAACGAGATCTCCTCCCGCCACTTCTCGATCAGATAAATACCCACTTGCCTGAAGACCTAAGGTTAGCCAGCGGTTCACCTTGCCATCCACCTTGATACGGGCTGAATATTTCTTGAAACCTGAGTTTATTATCACTCCCGGATTGTCAAGATATGAAAACGAACCGTACACCTTGATTTTTTCCGAGCCTCCGCTCAGGCTCACGGTGTGGGTATTGGAAACCGCGTTTCTGAATGTCATCTTGAACCAGTCGTTGTTTGGATAAAGAACAGGGTCTATCCCGGGGCGTCCTGAATTCAGCCTCCAGTCTTCTATCGTTTCCTGAGAATAGATATAGTTGGGACCATTACCGGCGTTTTCATACCCCTCATTTATAAGCTCCATGTAAGTGGCATAATCCGTAACCGGATATATATTCTGTTTCATCGACTGAAAAGACACATAACCAGTGTAGTTAACAGTCAGTTTACCCTCCTCTCCTTTTTTTGTTGTTATCAGTACAACACCATTGGCGGCACGCGATCCATAGATAGCCGCTGACGCAGCATCCTTGAGCACTGATATGCTTTCGATATCCTGTGGTGACACCGAAGTTATACCCGCCTCCATTCCGTCTATGATCACGAGCGGGCTGGCATTGTTCAGCGTGCCGGTGCCGCGGATCTTTATATCGGCGCCGTCATTTCCCGGTTGGTTGCTGCTCATTGTCACCCTCACTCCGGCTGCCTGGCCGACAAGCGCCTGGGAGATGTTGGTAACAGGACGGCTATCCTGCAGCTCCGCCACATTTATTGAGGATACGGACCCCGATAGATTCACCTTCTTCTGATGTCCGTAACCGACGACAACGACCTCATCCAATGCATTACTGCCTGCGTCAAGGATAATGCTTAATGAGGATTGCCCATCGACCGGCACCTCTCTTGTGCGATAGCCGACATAACTGACTATCAATACCCCATCTGATCCGGCGTTCAATTCAAATCTGCCGTCCAGGTCTGTCATCGCTCCGGTTCCGGTGCCCTTGAGCATCACGGTGGCCCCGACAAGAGGCTCATGTTCCGCATCTGTCACTATGCCTGACACCTTCATTTCCTTTGCCAATGCCGCGACATTAGCCAGAATCAAGGCTGCAATGACGGTTGCTGTTTTAATTGAGAAAGATTTCATGATAGTTATTTTTGGTTAACATTACTTTTGAATTTGTCCAGATAGTCTTTCCACCACCCGAAACCATTGCCCTCGGCTTTATCCCAGCTGAAACCCCAGTAATATATGAAGTGTTCTCCGGGTGATAGCCTCATTTGCAACATGGCATGGCCACACATCTTTACCTCCCGGCATGGTGATTTCGGAATCACGATTCCGAGCTGCGCTTTCCCGTTGGAACGGCCCTGCGTTGGGTCGGCATACGCCAAAATGCCGTTCTCCTCATCCGAATATACAGGATGCTCATCGCGCAACGGGAAACCCGCCACAATATCCACCGGCTCAGCGAGTCCTTCATACCAGACTTCACATCGGTTGAGATAAGAGCCCGAATCCAGTGAGATAAGACGGTATTCAGTGATGCCTGACTTCCCTCCGATTTCACATGGAGTGTAATCAAGCCTTGCTGTAAATCTCAATGGTCCGTTATCAAGGATCTCTACATTCTTATAGCACCATGGGTATATGATGGAATCCCCTATTGACACCGCAGCGGCCCCAGCTCCCAAAGTCGGACCAACCGCATAGCAATCCATGCCGAGTCCGTGATCCTTATGATATGAAAACGAGTTGGCGAAACGCTTGGCAAGTTTCGGATCTATAGTCTTGAGTGAATCGACCTTGGCCTTGTTAAGCTCACTTGTCTGAGCTGAATAAAGCCTCTCAAGTATCAATTCCGCGGTGGGATGCTTGAAAAATATATCATACCCGAATGCCTTTTCTCCTTTGGCTTGGGTAGCAGGTCCGTAGACACGAAAGCCCACTTTCTCATTCTCCCATGCGAGATCATCAGCCCGCTTTGGATATACCTGACCATAGACAGTAGGGGGATATCTGCGCAACGTGTCGGAAGAATGAACCGAGAAGGGCTGTTTTCCATTATTTCCATCGCCATCCGATTCTTCGTCTATCCGGAATATCAATTTCCCATCATAGGTCAGTTGAGAAGGAATCTCTTCCCCTTTGATATCTGTCACATAAAAATACTCACTTCCAAGCTCCGCCCTCAAACGCTCGGATTCTAATTCTATAATCCGATGGTTTTCCGCATACGACGATACACTCCCTGTAAATAGAGACGAGATCAGAAATGACCGGATGATGTGCATATGGATGTCGGTGTTCATGTCTGCTATAGTTTTATGGATTCAATTTGTGAATGAAACTGAACACCGCAAAATTAATAAAGTCCGCCCCCGCGGAAAAGCATTCCTGCCCGTTTATTGTCCCAGTTCATTGTATCGCACACATATCGCTACAAAATACTATTCTACAAATGGTTAAGAATTTGAAACACGGAGTTTCATAATAATTTGAAACTCTATCGGCATATCGTTTCAGCGTTTTTCATGGTATTTGTCAGGATCACGGATGCTACTTTGTCCCTTTGAGATACTCGGATGGCGTGACACCTGTGATTGTTTTGAAATGCCGGAAGAAACTTGTACGCGATGAGAAACCGCACTTGAGAGCCATCGCGGAAAGGGTGTAGCGGCTGCAGTCCTCTTCCTTTGTCATGCGCTTGAATTCCTCGACCCGATATGTATTCACATAGTTGTAATAACCCTCCGTGAGATATTGGTTGAAGAGATAAGACAGTGCGAACGAGGATGCCCCCGACAGCTCCGCAAGATCAGCAATCTTGAGATCAGGGTTAAGATACGGCTTTTTTTCCCGCATTATATTATCCAGGTTTTTCAAAATCTTACGAGCCTCCGCATCGGGAAGTTTGTTTTTCTCATACGACGCTGCTCTTTTAACCTCTACCCGTGTCTTTTTGCTCCTAAGCATCAGAAAATACACCAACGCGCAAATCGCCAACCCGGCAATAACGATCCCCGCCACCACCCAAGTATTCCCGGATGACACCACTATATCAATTGCTGTTTCAGTATCCGGATATCCGGCACGTCTTACCCGAAGCATGCTACTCCCTGAGGGTAATCTGTCATAATGTATCTTCCCCTCTCCATTTATTCTTTGCCACCCTTTGTCTACACCATCCAGTCTATATTCGAATTGAGTGTATTCCGGATTCCCATATGAGAAATCCGACACAGTCACTGTCAATCCACCATCCGGAGAGGATAGTTTCAGTTTCTTACCTTCATCACCATGCTCTATACGCGGAGAAACATCCACACCTCCTGATGCAACTTCGGTAAGATTCACACGACGGCGGTCTGTCGATGCCAATTTACTTGCCTCCGAAGAATCAAATCTCACAAGTCCTGAGAAATTTCCCATCCACACATCCCCGTCATTGTTGGCAACCGGCTTACAATATGTAAAAACCGGATCCGGCAAGCCTTCGTTAAGCGAATAATATCTGAAGTTTTCTTTACCATCATAACCTACAAGACCAAGATTTGTACCAAACAACACCTCCCCGTTTCCAGTTCCGGTGATGAATGTGACATAAGGATCCACACCCTCTCCCAAAGCCAGACGTTCGAATTTCGTCATCTCAAGATTTGTGCGTATCACCCTTCCCCTTTCCGGCGCGAAATACAAATTATGCCTATCATCTTCATAGACATCCCTTATCTTTGTATCACGCATCATGTTTCTCGGAAAATTCTCTGTTTTTATCTTCCCTCCATCAAAACGCGCCAAGCCTCCCTCACTGCATATCCAACCCCGTCCTCTGCTGTCGAAATAGATATCATATACGCTCCCTTTGGGTAACGCGGAGTTGTCCGGACCATAATGCATCCATGTTCCGTCTTGACGCAGACTGAACACCCCGCGGGAAGTTGCGAACCAGAGATCACCCTTGCGGTCTCCGGTTATGTCAAAACACGAACTCCCACGCTTTATCCCGCTTGACTGTTCAATCGGAGTGATCACATTCTTAAGCGGATCAAACACATAAACTCCTCCTCGGTAAGTTCCTATATAATATAATCCTTTATGCTTGTATATCGAAAATACAATATTAGAAGCCAGCGTCGGCTTACTGAATTTTTTTACTGATCGCGACCGTTCATCAATATGATATAGGCCATTAAGCGTGCCTATCAATTTAAAACCGTCCTCAACGGCTATGGCACGCACCTCCTGTCCGGACAGTTCCGACAGGCATGTAGACTCATAGAGATGAAATACAGGGGTTGTCAACGGAGTATAATCCACTCCTGCCTGAAAATGTCCCACCCAGAGAATTCCACGTCGATCCACAAGCGAATAATACACTGCATTCGATCGCAAACCACTGTTGATAGTATTGTAATGTTTATCAATTTTCCCGGTGGCAAGAGAATATATGAAAATTCCCTCGCAATCGGATGCCACAACCAGCTTCTTGTCAGGTGTCACACTTACCGACGTGATTATGTCATTACCGAAATGAAGAGGTGACAAATACTCCATAGCCTTCACGTCAAACGGCATGATCCCGTTACCTTTTGTGGCTATATACAAAATATTTCCCACCTTCTCCATCGACCAGAATGTCTTGCTGCGTTTATTTCTGAATAATTCTGTTTTTCCCGTTGCCGGATCATACCGACATACACCTGATAATGTAACTGCCCACACCTTCTTCTCTGCACGATCATAACTTATACCTCTCACCATATTGGAGCTCGACATTGCGTCTTTACCGAACAGAACTCTTTTTAGCGTATTGTTTTTCGTATCATATCCGTATAACCCATACTTTGTTCCTATCCATAGATAACCGCCCTCCGCAGAAGCAAGCGAACACACCGGAGAATCTATCGATTCCGGCAACACTGCCTCAAGAATCACGCCATCACGGGGAACAACAAACAACCCTTGCTGAGTGCCGACATACACTTTCCCGCCAACATCCAGCACAACATTTATCCGGCAGTGATCCGAAACTCCTTTTGGGAAATGATATGACCTGACACGATTGCCGTCAAACCGATCCAGACCCATCTTTGTCCCGATCCACACATATCCTGCAGAATCTGGATATATCACATTTACGAGAGCGTCACGCAAACCGTCAGAAGGCAATATTGATCGAAACTGTAGACCACCATCAGACAGCCGACAATAGGCCGGTGACTGTAGAAACAGAAATGTCATGAGCAATCCCAGAAACACAAAAACTCCTCGATATCGTCTCATCTTAAAAATAATTAGAGTGTGTTCATAAAATATATCAGGTCAAAAGGTCGCACCGATGACAATCAATTCAAGATGCCCTCGAAAACGGACTCTTAAAAGAAGACCCACGAAGATAGTAAATATTTTTTACCTGCACCTACAACCTATGCCATAAAATCACGCTCAAGACATATTAATTCACGCCAAGAGCCTTATTCATTAAAAAATCAGCTTAAGGTCAGCTTAAGGCAACAGTATTTATTTTTCTTTATTTTGAACCTACGTTTGAACCTACGCCACGTTTTTTCTTTATTTTTTAGGACGATAATTTTGCAGTTTAAAAAAAATAATATAACTTTGCACTCGCTTAAGACAAGGAAGCGATTCCAACATCTTGATGCAAATCTTTCGGGGTGTAGCTCAGTAGGTTTAGAGTACGCGTCTGGGGGGCGTGAGGTCGCAAGTTCGAATCTTGTCACCCCGACTGATTAAAAGCCGGCAGTTCAAGCAACTGCCGGCTTCTTTTTTTTTAAACCACTTTATCCTTCACTACCCAATTCTTTCGGATCAACATAAGATCCATCCAAAAAACCGTGCTCAATTCCGTGCACATAAAATTTCAAAGATTCCTACGATTTTTCAGACAGTAGATTTTTCTTGCGTACACAAATTTGCGGTCCAAATCAAAACTCACCTATCCAACAACAAAAAATCTAAAAAAAATCCACCCCTTGTGCAAAATTATATAATATTCTGAATAAATGCATCTTGCGCCCATAAACAGAGTCTCCTCGGTAAAGAAAAACTAAAAAATTTAATTTTTTCTTGAATTTTTTCGTCAAAATATTTGGTGGAATAAAAAAATGGTTGTAACTTTGCACTCGCAAACGGGAAACAACAACCCCGAGATGCTAAAATACTCAAATGGTGCGGTAGTTCAGCTGGTTAGAATACATGCCTGTCACGCATGGGGTCGCGGGTTCGAGTCCCGTCCGCACCGCTGAGGAGAGAGGAAGAGCAGCAGCGTAAACTTAGGTTTCCTGCTGCTCTTTTTCGCATATATATCCCACTACCTTAATTTACCGGATTATGACAATTACCATTATAAACGGACCAAACCTGAATCTTCTCGGACGCAGAAAGCCGGAGATATACGGTTCGGAGGAATTCTCCGAGACGCTCCGGAAAATCCGCGATAAATTTCCGGATACAGACATACGCTATTTCCAATCCAATTCGGAAGGAGAGATCATTGATCTGATCCAACGGGAAAACACCGACCTTTCCGTGCTCGGGATTGTGCTCAATCCCGGTGCATACGCTCATTACTCATATGCGATAGCGGATGCAGTGGCTGATTCCGCAATACCCGTTGTGGAGGTGCATATCTCCAACATCCACGCACGCGAAGCATTCAGGGCAACCTCCGTCACGGCAAGAGCTGCAGAGGCGGTGATAACCGGTTGCGGTCGCAAAGGATACGAAATGGCGATTGACTACATCAGAAAATCCGAGATCTAAGAATGAACAGCGCTATCCGTGAATACGTAGAACGCCACTCCTCCCCGCAACCGGAATATCTCGACCGAATCGAAAGGGAAACAAATCTGCGGCTTGTAAACGGCAGAATGTGCTCCGGACATCTCCAGGGACGCCTCCTGAAGATGCTCGTCAGCATGATTAAGCCTGACAGAGTTCTTGAATTAGGAACATTCTCCGGCTTTTCAGCCCTCTGCATAGCCGAAGCCCTTGGCCCGGATGCAACCCTCGACACAATTGAAATCGATGACGAACTCGAGGACTTCATACGCGACAACCTCGCCTCATCACACTGCGGGGCTAAAGTGCGGCTGCACATAGGAAGCGCTGAAGAGCTCCTACCCGGCTGGCAAGCCGACTCATTCGACCTCATCTTCATTGACGCCGACAAACGCCGTTATTGCAAGGATTTCGAGCTGTGCCTACCCTTGCTCAAAAAAGGGGGATACATAATCGCCGACAACACCCTGTGGGACGGACATGTCGTAGATCCGTCAAAATCCCGCGATCCCCAGACGCGAGGAATTATGGAATTCAACGAAATGCTCCGGTCAAGAACAGATCTGGAGACAGTCATAATCCCTCTGCGCGATGGGCTGACCCTTATACGCAAAACCGGAATACCGTCATAAACGATTTTCAACCGTCACACGTTCTATAAATACCGATTGCATTCAATACCGGCAATCGGCAATAGATGATAAAATAAATTCAATTAATATGGAAGGTAAACGTCAAGCAAAAATATCACGTCTCATACAGAAAGAACTGAGTGAGATATTCCGTCGCCAGACAGCAGCAATGGGCAATGTCCTTGTATCGGTAAGTGCCGTCAGAGTCTCACCAGACCTGAGTATCGCCAAGGCATACCTCAGCATTTTCCCACCGGAGAAAGCCAACGACATCCTTGAGAACATCAAACGTCAGTCAAAGACCGTCAGATACGAACTGGCACAGGCTGTAAAAACGGTGCTCCGCAAATGCCCCGACCTGCAGTTCTACCTTGACGACTCCCTCGACTATATCGACAACATCGACCGTCTCCTCGCATCCGGCAATAAGGAATGAGGGGCACGGCAGCACCCGTCATCGCCTGGCGATATCTCATCTCGAAGAAATCACACAGCGCGGTAGGAGCCATATCGGCGGTATCGATATGCGGCATGGCTGTCGCCACGGCAGCCATAATCTGCGTATTGTCCGTATTCAACGGCTTCCGCGATGTCATAGCGTCGCGCCTCGACGCCATGTCTCCTGACATAATGGTCACACCCGCCAAGGGAAAAGTATTCTCCAATCCGGATTCCGTAGCAGAGGTCCTTTCCGCCATGGACGGGATCAGTCTGGTCATGCCCTCCCTCACCGACAACGCCCTCGCCATCTGCGGAAACCGCGAGATGCCCGTGACTATCAAAGGGGTAAACATGCAATCCTACCGCAAGCTCACCGCCCTCGATTCCCTCCTCCTCTCCAACAGCACCGAAGCAGAAGCTCTCTCCAACAGCACCGAAGCAGAAGCTCTCTCTAACGGTGCCGAGGCGGGAGCCGAGGCAAAAGAGAATGCCGAGGCAAAAGCGGAAGCTTATTTATCCATAGGCGCCGCATCCGGCTTGGCATCCACCCCCGGGCAAGAAATGCTGCTGTTCACCCCGCGCCGCATCGGCAGGGTCAATCTCTCCAACCCTGCAGCCTCCTTCATCACCGATTCAGTCACCGTGGCAGATGTCTTCCGCACCGACCAATCCGAATTCGATGAAAACCTTGTCATTATAGACATAGACCTTGCCCGCAATCTCCTGCAATACGACAACGAAGCCTCCGCCCTGGAAATTCTAACCGACAAAAAGATCGCTTCTGAGAAAATAACGACAGCCATCGAATCAAAACTCTGTGAGAAATTTATCGTCAAAGACCGCATGCAGCAGCAAGAGATGAACTTCCGCATGATATCCATAGAGAAATGGGTGACTTTCCTACTCCTTTTCTTTATCCTCATCATCGCCTCCTTTAACGTGATCTCATCTCTCTCCATGCTGGTGATAGAAAAGCAGAAATCCATCTCCACCCTGCGGGCCATAGGATTCAGCACAAGAGGAATCGGCTCGATATTCTTCTGGGAAAGCATATTCGTGACATCCTGCGGTGGAATCGCAGGCATACTGCTTGGAGTCTCCCTTACCCTGCTGCAACAGCATTTCGGCTTCATCAAGCTCCAGGGCGACCCCTCCACGCTCACGGTTGCCTCCTACCCCGTAATACTTAATCCCACCGACATACTGGTCACACTCATACCGATATTGGCCATAGGCATCGCCACCGCCTTCATAACAGCGGCTTTCGCACGCTCCCGTTCACGTGCAACTACAGGAACAATTACAGAAACTTGTTAAAATCTGTCAAATTGTTACAATTTATCATCTCTTTTCTTGTAAATTTCATAATTAATATATAAATTTGCATAAAATTAATATATTTTGTATACATTTTAACCAAAATATTAAAATAGATTCTATAAAATCTAATCGGCAATCATGGATAAAATTGATAACCTCGACAGAAAGATTCTAAACATCATCATGCAAAACGCCCGCATCCCGTCTAAAGACGTGGCTGTGCAGTGTGGCGTTTCCCGCGCTGCTATTCACCAGCGCATACAGCGTCTTATCGACATGAAAGTAATCACCGGCTCGGGATATATCGTAAACCCCAAATCTCTCGGGTTCAACACATGCACCTACATAGGGGTACGTCTTGAGAAAGGCTCTATGTATCGCGAAGTAGTAAAGGAATTCGACAAGATTCCGGAGGTTGTGGAATGTCACTTCACCACCGGTCCTTACTCTATGCTCATCAAGGTTTACGCACAGGATAACCAACATCTCATGGAGCTGCTCAACGACCGCATACAGCACATCCAGGGTGTTACGGAAACAGAGACTCTCATATCTCTGGAGCAAAGCATGAACCGTCAGATTCATGTAGAGACAGCCGGAAATACCTCCGCAGCTTCCAAGTAAACAACAACCTTATTCCAGATGAATCTCACTCTATCAAAAAAGACCCTGTATTCATTATTGGCCGTGGCATTCCTTGCCCTCACGGCCTTTATTTTTTTCTTCCCGGACGACATCGAGGGGAACGTGCTCCAGCAGCATGACATACAGCAGGGCATCGCAAACGGGCAGGAAGGAAAAGCTTTCAACGAAGCCACAGGCGAGACAACACGATGGACCAATTCCCTTTTCGGCGGTATGCCGAATTTCCAGATCGCTCCGTCATACCCTGCCGGAAAAGCCATAGGCTGGATATGGAATGTCTATACCCTCTGGCTGCCGTCTCCTGCAAATCTCCTTTTCGCCATGATGCTCGGATTTTTCATCATGTGCCTGTGTCTGAGATTCAAATGGTATAACGCCCTCTTTGCCTCCCTGGCATGGGGATTCTCCTCATATTTCATAATAATCATCGGAGCCGGACATATCTGGAAATTCGTAACCCTCGCATACATACCTCCCACTATCGGTGGCATCGCATTATGCTACAGAAGGAAATACCTGGCAGGCACGGCACTGGCTGCTCTGTTCGGAGCTTTGCAGCTTCAGAGCAACCATCCTCAGATGTCATATTATTTCCTGTTTGTAATCTTTGCAATGGCGATAGCATGGCTGTGCGCGGCTATCCGAGAGCATAAACTTGCAGGATGGTTTATCGCCACGGCATGTGTCATCGCAGCCGGACTGCTCGCAGTCGGGGCGAACTCTGCAAGCCTCTACAATTCATATGAATATTCAAAAGAGACAGTGCGAGGAAAAGCCACCGACCTCACGCCTCCTCCAGGCGCGGAAACCGGCGGAATGAGCCGCAGCGCCATCACCGCATGGAGCTATGGTATCGATGAAACCATGTCGCTCCTCATCCCCAATGTAAAAGGTGGCGCTACAATCAAGCCGGTGGCAGGTGAGACCCAACTCCTCTCTCTTGCCGATACCGACAAAGCCGATGAGATATCCTTGTCTCCCGAAGAGAGACAATTTCTCGCGCAATTCCCCCAATATTTCGGCGACCAGCCGATGACCAACGGACCTGTATACGTCGGAGCCTTCGTGCTGCTCCTTGCAATTCTCGCTCTCTTCACCGTGGAAGGACCGATGAAATGGGCGCTCTTCGCCGTTTCAATCTTCGCGATCCTGCTCTCCTGGGGACATAACTTCGAGGCATTTACCGATTTCTTCATCGATAACTTCCCCGGATATAACAAATTCCGCGCGGTGGCAAGCATCCTGGTGATTGTGGAATTCACTATCCCGTTGCTTGCGATAATGGCCATCAGGAAGATGATCACAACCGAGAATTACCTCCAGCGCTTCGGCTGGGTGCTCTATGCCGTCTTCGGATTGGGAATCGTGATATGCTTCCTCGGCTGGGTATCGCCATCAATATTCGGTGAGCCATACAGTGCAGGAGAGATCCAGCAGCTTCAGCAGGCAGGTGTATTCTCCAACCCGCAATACTACAATATTCTCAATGCAATCCGCGACACACGCCTTTCGCTTGTAAGCGCTGATTCCATCAGGTCACTGATGTTCATCCTTCTCGGTGGCATTGTGATATATCTATATCTCAAAGGCATAGTATCCAACAAGGCTGTATTCGTATGTATGCTCGGAGCCGTGATGGTAATTGACCTCTTCTCAGTAGGCAAACGATATGTGAACTCCGAGAATTTCACCCGTCCTTCACTCGACGAAGTGACATTCAACAAGACAGCCGCCGATGAGGCGATCCTCCGCGACACCTCCAATTATCGTGTATATGATGTTCAGGGATTATATTCCGCCCGCTCATCATATTTCCACAAAACCATCGGCGGTTACCATGCAGCCAAACTCACACGCTACAACGATCTTCTCGACCGCCAGATCTCCAAAGGGAATATGGGAGTAATCAATATGCTCAACACCAAATATTTCCTATCAGGGGAGCAATATGAGCAGAATCCCGAAGCATTGGGCAACGCATGGTTCGTAGACAGCATAGGATACGTATCCAATGCCGACAGTGAGATGGCGGCCCTTGATTCCCTCGACACATCCCGTGCCGCCGTAGCTGATACGAAATTCCGCAATATCCTCGGGAACGCATCCCCAAAAGCGGCAGGTGATACAATCTACGAGACGTCATATGCCCCGAACGCACTCTCTTACAAAGCTAAATCAGCCAATGGAGGCATAGCAGTATTCAGCGAGGTATATTTCCCGTGGGGATGGACAGCCACTGTAGACGGTAAAGAGACGGAAATCGGACGAGTTAATTACGTATTGCGTGCAATCCGTGTTCCGGCAGGAGAGCATGAGATCAGATTCCGCTTTGATCCGAAATCGGTGCGTGTCACCAACTCCATCTCCATTGCATCCGTATCAGGAATATACATCTTATGTGCCCTTGCCTTGTTACTCATTATCCTTCCCAAAATTAGGAAAAGATGCTGACAAGATGGCGCAACACACGAGGATTCGGCGTTCATTCCCCCTTCGGATTTCAGATTGTGAAGAGGGTTATAAAGAGCCCGGGCGGCTATGCCTATTACGCATACGCTGACATCGAGCGTTGTTGCCATAATGATCATACCGGCAAGAAAACAGCCGAAGAAGCAAAAATGCTTCTTCGGCTTACTTGCATGGTAAAGGCAGATTCAATCTTCCTGACCCCTGATTGCCCCAAAGCATTCAAAACCGCCCTCCGGGGAGCGAACTCAAAGATCCGCTTTATCTCCAATCCATCCCGACTCTCCGGATGCGACATCGCCGCAATCAGCTTCCCCACCTCCCCCAACGAAGCGCAAGTGCTTTCTAACGGCGCCAAGGCGGTAGCGCTTTCTGACGGTGCCGAGGCGGAAGCGCTTTCTGACGGTGCCGAGGCGGAAGCCGAGGGCAAAGCGGCCATAGGCCCGAGCCTCAATGCCCTGAAAGATTTTATCTCTCTTCCGGAGAAAACCCTGCTGCTGAAAGATCTCCCGTCAGGATGGGCTGAGAAGCTCTTTGATTCAATGAAAGAAGGGATCATGCTGCTCGGCAAGCGCAATGCAATCCTCATCTCCCGCCCCGAGATGCAGAAAGTAAGCTACCTAATCTCAATCTGAAGGTATGCGTCCGCTTAATCCACCTTCAAAGCTACTGACTGATTTTGCCGGATACCTGCTTCTGGAGCGGGGACTGTCAGCGCATACACTTGAAGGTTACCGTAATGATGTGTCGCATCTGCTTGAATTTCTTGAGTCAGGGAATATCGCTCTTCCCGATACAGAAACCGACACACTGCATAGCTTCCTCTGCACACTCCGCGACCTCGGCATCTCACCGCGGTCACAGGCACGCGCACTATCCGGCATCCGCGCCTTCTTCAAATTTCTAAGACTTGAAAATTATATCGATACCGACCCCTGCGAATTGCTGGAAGCTCCGCGTTTCGGGCGTTCACTGCCGGATGTTTTATCCGTAAGCGAGATCGACGCGATGATTGCCGCTCTTGATCCCGAAAAAGACGAGACTCCGCGCAATCATGCAATTATCGAAACCCTCTACGGCAGCGGGCTCCGCGTCTCCGAACTTGTGGAGCTACGGCTTTCCCGAGTCAATCTTCAGGAAGGATATGTCATAATAACAGGAAAAGGAAACAAGCAGCGGCTTGTCCCCCTCTCTCCTGAATCAATACGTCTGATTGAGGAATACCTTCCTATTCGCGAACGCCTTAAAATAAAACCCGACTCGCGCGATATCCTGTTTCTCAATCGCCGTGGAGCGATGATGACACGCGTCATGGTATTTTATGTCATCCGAGATGCCGCCATGACAGCAGGGATAACAAAAAAAGTGTCGCCACATACGTTGCGACACTCTTTTGCCACTCATCTGCTCGAAGGGGGCGCCAACTTGCGGGCCATTCAGGAGATGCTCGGTCATGAATCAATATCCACTACCGAAATCTACATCCATCTCGACCGCTCACGTCTCCGCACCGAGCTTCTGAACCACCATCCCCATTACCGCCACTGATTATCTCGCATCGAATGCGAATACTATCTTGCGGTCATAGCTCTCCCCCGCTTTCAAAAGCTGCGAAGGGAATTCCGGCTTATTAGGAGCATCAGGGAAACCCTGCATCTCAATAGCAACGCCCTCATAATCCTCATATGAGCGTCCGCTGCGATTCTCGGGAGATCCTGCAAGCCAGTTGCCCGTATAAATCTGCACCCCCGGCTGATCACTCGAAACCAACAGCCTTCTACCGGTCTTCTCAGAATACAGCTCCACGGCATCCGCCATCATTTTACCCGGCTCCCAGCCATCTATTGCCCAGCAATGGTCATAACCTTTGCCAATCTTAAGGGCGTCTGTTTCCTTATGGATATCAGCCCCGATTTTTTTACTCTCGCGGAAATCCATAGGACTGCCTGCCACATCAGCAAATTCACCTGTCGGAATCTGGGTCTCGTCAGTAGGAAGCCACTTGGAAGCCTTGATTTTCATCTCATGCTCATAAATCTTGCCGGCATCAGCGCCTTCAAGATTCCAATACGCATGATTGGTGAGATTGACAACAGTAGCGGCATCAGACTCCGCATGGAAATCAAGCGACAGCACATTTGCATCGCTCCAGCGGTAAGTCGCAGTCAGGGTAAGGTTACCGGGATACTGCTCCTCTCCGTCCTTGGCATGATAAGTGAAGCGCACGCCATCCTCAAGTTCCTCAGCATCCCAATTCTGGTTCTGGAAACCCTCCGGTCCACCATGCAACGCATTCGGACCATTATTGATTGAAAGCTTATACTCCTTGCCATCAACCACTAAATGACCATTGGCGATACGGTTGGCGTATCGTCCGGGGCATTTACCCAGGCACGGTCCATCAGCTATATAGTCAGCGGCCTCGGCATAGCTGAGAGCCACATTCTCGATCTTGCCGTCGCGGTCTGGCACGCGCACCTCCACGATTCCGGCTCCCATGGTGGAGAGCACCACCGACGCGCCTTGCGCGTTGGTGAGCTCATACCAGGTGATTTCCCCCTTGGCAGAGGGATGTTTCGTTGTTGTGATTTTCATATCACTCCTCAATTTTACGGGCGCCGTCAGAAATCACGACATCGTAGATCTTAGGCTCGTGACCATATTTCTCATTGAACTTGTCAACCACAACCTTGATGAAATCATCATGGAGATCATTCTTCACAAGGTTGATTGTGCAGCCGCCGAAGCCACCGCCCATGATACGTGAACCTGTCACTCCCAATGTCTTGGCCACATCATTGAGGAAATCAAGTTCCTCGCAGCTTACCTCATAATCCTTGGAAAGACCGTGATGAGTCTCATACATCTTCTTTCCTACAGTCTCATAATCCCCTGCATTCAAAGCATCGCAGACATCAAGCACACGCTGTTTCTCCTCGATCACAAATTTTGCGCGGAAATAATCCTCGGCTGTGATATCGCTCTTCACAGCATCAAGCATCTCCATTGTGGCATCGCGCAGGGTGTCCACACCTAAACGCTTAGCCACACGCTCGCAGCTCTCGCGACGACGGTTGTAGGGGGAATCCTTAAGCTCATGTTTCACGCGTGAGTCAACAAGCACGAGTTTGTAATCCTGAGGATTGAAGGGGAAATACTCATACTCCATCGAACGGCAGTCGAGACGCATCAGATTGCCCTTGCGACCGAATACTGATGCGAACTGGTCCATGATACCGCAGTTCACGCCACAATAGTTATGCTCTGTGCTCTGACCGATTTTAGCGAGTTCGAATTTGTCGATCTTATTGCTGTTAAAGAGATCATTGAGTGCGAACGCGAAGCAGCTCTCAAGAGCGGCTGAAGATGACAGACCCGCACCCAACGGAACATTACCTGCAAACACTGCGTCAAAGCCTTTCACCTCGCCGCCGCGCTTCTGTATCTCACGGCAGATACCGAAGATGTATCGTGCCCAGCTCTGCTTGGGAGCATCCTCCTCTTTCAGACCGAATTCCGCATATTCATCTATATCTATAGAGAAAACGCGCACCTTTTCCATTCCGTTAGGCTTGATCTCAGCCATTATCACCTTGTCGATAGCACCGGGGAAAACAAAACCGCCGTTATAGTCGGTATGCTCACCGATGAGGTTGATACGTCCTGCGGAAGCGTAAAGTGTTCCACCCTCTCCAAATCTCTCTTTGAAAATTTTCTGAATTTCTGCTTTCATGGATTCCATGACAATTCTGATTTTAAGTTTATATTGTTAGTTAAAATATGTTATCTATCATCAATCTTCTCTTCCGGTTCTTACTTCACATCGATGGTCAGCTTAGCCGGCTTAACACCCTTGGCTTTAGCCTCGAATGTGATCTTGCCGGGTTCTTTGCCTGCCTGCACTATCGCTGTGGCGGCACCGCTGAAAAGATCCATTTCCGGAAGATGGAACAATCTCAGACTCGTGGGGTCACCGTTAGCTGTGGCGCGGAAACTACCTGCCCCCTTTGCCGAGAATTTGACCTCGCGTTCGTCATTCGGCACTATGTTGCCATCCTTGTCTGCCACCTGCACAGTGATATAGACAAGATCCTCGCCATCGGCATTAAGCACCTTGCGGTTCGGAGTGAGCACCAGATGATCCGCCTTACCTGCCGTGCGCATGGTTTTCTCTCCTGCCTCACTGCCGTCTGCATTGTAAGCGACCACCTTCACCTCTCCAGGCTCATATACAGTCTCATTCCACATCAGACGGTAACGGTTAAGCTCCGTTGAATCATTCTTTTCACGAATTCCCTGACTCTTGCCGTTTATGAAAAGTTCTGCCTTGGGAGAATCTGTATAGACAAAGACCGGTGTGATCTCACCCTCTCGACCTTTCCAGTTCCAATGGGGAAGGATGTGGAGTGTCTTCTCCTTGTCATTCCATTTGGAACGATAGAGGTAATAACGGTCCTTAGGTATCGATGCAAGATCCACGATGCCGAAATAGCTGCTGTGTGAAGGCCATGAATCAACATCATAGGGGGATGGCTCGCCAAGATAATCGAATCCGGTCCATACGAACTGTCCTATATTCCAGGGCTGGTCATCACCGGCTTTGAAATCATCGTCAGGCAGGTTGCTCCAGGAGCAATACTCCAGATCATAGCCTGTGCTCTGGTTGTCAGCTCTTTTCACTGAATGAGCCTTCTTTGCGGGGAAATAATATTTGCCTCGCGAAGATACTGTAGAGGCAGTCTCACTACCGAGAATAATATTCTGCGGAAGTTTCTCATAGGCATCTTCGTATAAATGCACACGATAGTTGAGTCCCGGCACATCAAGTTCCGCGCCGAATCCATTATCAGTCACGGCTGCTACCTGATCCATTCCGCAGGTCACGGGACGTGTCGGATCCTCCTTATGCACCAGATCCTGAAGCATGGTCAGCTCTTTCAGGCCATCCTCCGCCCACTGGCTCGGAACCTCATTACCTATCGACCACATCACAACTGACGGATTGTTACGGTAATTCTTCACCATATTGACTATATCACGCTCTGCCCACTCATTGAAGAGCGTTCCATAACCGTTCTGGCTCTTCGGGCGGAATCCCCAGTCGTCAAACGGCTCCACCATTACCATCAATCCCAGCTCATCACACAAAGCCACCTGCTCCGGTGTAGGCATATTGTGAGTGGTGCGCACTGCGTTGGCACCCATATCCTTCATCATCTCAAGCTGATGACGCAACGCCGCGGTATTCACAGCTGCGCCCAGCGGACCTAAGTCATGATGCAGACATACGCCCTTGAATTTCACGGGCTCCCCGTTCAGGAAGAATCCGACACCGTTGCGGACCTCTACCGAGCGGATACCGAATCGCGTGTCGTAACGGTCCACCTCCTTGCCGTCTACAGAGACTGTAGTCTGCGCGGTGTATAATGACGGGGTCTCCGGAGTCCACAATGACGGATCCTTGACTACAAAATTCTGCTTCAGGTCAACTCCCGGATAGATCTTGTAGCGATGCGTGTCATTGGCAACCTCCTTGCCTTCCTGATTGCGGATAACGGTATTAAGCTCCACATAATCACCCTTTGCCAAACCCTCAAGTTCTGTCACAAGATGCACGGTGGCATACTCTTTCGATACATAAGGGGTGGTGATATAAGTGCCCCACACCGGCACATGAACGGCATCCGTCTCTATCAGATGCACATTGCGGTATAGACCTGCACCCGGATACCAGCGCGAGGAGCGGTCAGGATTCTCCAGACTCACCTCCACCGTATTGGTGCCGGGATGTGTCACACCTTTCAGATCAACATAAAAGCTATTGTAGCCATACGGCCAGTATGCCACCTCCTTGCCATTCACTTTCACTTTGGCATGGCTCATGGCTCCGTCGAAAAGAAGCGTCTGATTCTTTCCGGCGGTGTCTGCAACCTCGAATGTTGTCTTGTAATATCCTTTGCCTACATATGGAAGTCCACCGGTGCGGCCGGTCTTCCAGCTCGCCTCGGTCTCTCCGTTCTGCTCGACGGTGACTTTCTGAAGGTCGTTGTTTCGGTCAAAAGGACCGTAGATGGCCCAGTCATGGGGGATGTTCACATTTTTCCATGATGCTGAATCGCGAGAGAACTCCCATTGCTTCAATTGCGTGCTGGTTCTCTGGGCAGTCGCTGTAAGTGCTATTGCCACAAGTGGCAAAATCATGAATTTCTTCATTATAAGGTTTTATGGTTATATACTCCACTGCTTGAAACGCCTCGTGCGCTTCCTCCTACAAAGATAATACTATATTGCAAAAAAAGCAAACGGAGCGCGCACTCCGCCTGCTTTTTTAATAATTATTTATAATTCCCCTCCGATCCCTTTCAAAATGCCAGCCTGAAATCAGCGTTTGTGCCGCTGAAATCTCTCCTCACTTTAAATTCAGACACCCCACCGGATTCAACTCCCGTAACAGACAATATCTTATCCCTTTTGTAATATTGCCGGATATTCGACATATCCATAGCAGCAGCTTCCGCGATAAAGCAGTCGAAACTCTTCAGCAAGTCGGAAAGCGAGGTGAGTGAGTTCTGGGTCTGCTGGTTATAGAGCGTGCCGCTCATGGAGTTGCTCTCAAGCCTTCCCTGCAACGCTCCGTTCACACCCGATATATCCTCCATCATCTTCAACTGGATATCAAGCAACTCGGTTATGCCGATGTTCGTGCAGTTGGAACTCACCTGCTGAGGCAAAGGCATCCCGGCTTTCGGGCGGAACATGATCACACCGTTGAAGCGGCTCCATTCCTCCGCGATATCATTGATATCCGATCCCTCAGGCAATGCCCCTTCCGGAAATAGGAGAACTCCCTTGGCGGAGGCGCGCAATATCCAGTCATACATCGAGATAAGCCTGTTGGTGAATTTCTGCTGATCTATTATATCGCTGACAAATGAATGTATCTCACCGTCGATGAAAGGGTATGCCTTGAATACGAAGGGATGTCCGCCATGGTCATACGGTGATATGCCGCTGCGGAGAATATGTCCTGTCGGGGTCAGATAGTGGCAGTGCCATTCCTCCCGCACGCTCCATTCCCTGCGCACAATATCGCCGCTCCCTCCGTCTTTCGCGCAAGCCACTTCATAATAGCGGCCGCCGCGCCGGTCATGACAACGGTAATACTGGCGGTATGTCCGCTCCCATACTTCTACCACACGGCACGTGCGATTATCCGGCACTCCATATATGCTCCTCAATCTGCCGCGATCTTCGGCGTTGCGGGCAAATGACGCGCATAATGTAGAGAAATCCAGATCATGGATCTCCCCGACAAGCGAGACATCCCAATTGCGGAAATCCCTCGCCTCTGTGTCGCAGAAGAAGTTGTCGGGCATCACAAAATCCGTCCAGCAGTCTGTTTTCATTCCTTTCCGCCCATACCATTTGCGGTGCACGGCAAGTCCGCTTATCAGGAATTCCTCCATGGTGCGAGCATACATCTCCTCCATCATGTTCAGCTCCATGTTGAATTCCAAAAGCCGCTGCATGGTGTGGGCCTCTGACCTCTCCGAGGAATCACGCGCCTCGCATTTCGGTGCGGAATAGCGGCTCCGGAAAACTCCAAGGACATTCCGCACTATCCTGCGTATCATATTGTTCTTAAGTGGCACATTCCCCTGACTCCGTATATAATCCTCCTCGCGCATCTTGATGCCATCTACCTCCATGCTGTCTCCCCATTGGTCGCCATATGTGAACCGCTTGTTGCGCTCCCTCTCCCTCCTGAACTCACCCATCCCCTCCCAACAGCGCATTGCCTTGGCGAGCAATTCCTCATCCCGCATAAAATCTCCCTTATTCTCCATTTTTCCTTCTCTTTAGTTTATTTTAACTCCAAAATTACCCGTAGCCGGATGACTCGTTGTCATATCTATTGAAATTTTCATTATCTTTGCGGGTTAATTGTTGTTTGAAATAGATACGAAATGTCTGAAAACATAAATATGTCTTCCGTTGAAAACCGCCCCTGCGCCCCGGGGGTGAGACCTGACGTGCTCAATTACGACGACATCGCGAAAATGGTGCCGGCTCTCGCCGGACACCGTAAATTTGTTGAGAATGTTCTCCATCTTGTTGGAATAGATGAGGTAAACGCCATCCATGGCAGATACTGCTATTCAACCGGTGTGGAATTCTCTCGCCATCTTGTGGAGGATGAGTTCAAATTCAAGCTCCGGATCGACAACGAGGAGGTGCTCGCAAGATTCCCGGAGGGAGCTTTCATAACCGTTTCAAACCATCCTTACGGTGGAATGGACGGCATTCTACTGCTCCATCTGGTAGGCAAATACAGAAAGGATTATCAGGTGATGGTGAATATGTTTCTCAATAACATAACCGCCATGCGCCCCACATTCATAGCCGTCGATCCCATCAAGACCGACGATCCGGAAAAGAAAGCTGTCACCATGCAGGGTATCCGCAGGGCCATGGCGCATGTAAAAGACGGACACCCTCTCGGATTCTTCCCGGCCGGCGCTGTTTCAAAGATCGACCGCACCCTTCATATCCGCGACCGAGAATGGCAACCGACAATCACCAGACTCATAAAACAGCTCAAGGTGCCTGTAATCCCGATATATTTCCATGGACACAACTCCACTTTCTTCAACATCCTCGGTCTCATAGACTGGAGACTCCGCAGCGCCAGGCTGCCGAAGGAGATATTCAACAAACGCAACAAGGAGGTGCATGTATCCATCGGAGAACCTATCTCCGTTGAGGAGCAGGCACAATTTAAGGATGCCGACGAACTCGGACGATACCTGCGCGAAAAAACTTATTCACTCTCCAAAATCAAATGACCATGTCCTCCCAAGTTCAACCAAAAGATATTCCTGCTGATGTGGCGGCGGCAAAGCAGAGATTCTCGATCATAGGGAATTCTCCTGCGCTCATACGGGCAATATCGAGGGCCATAAAGGTGGCTCCGATTGATCTCTCTGTCCTCGTCACCGGAGAAAGCGGATCAGGCAAGGAGTTCTTCCCCAAGATCATACACCAGTTTGGAGCGCGTAAACACAAGAAATATATAGCGGTCAACTGCGGTGCTATCCCGGAGGGAACTATCGATTCCGAGCTTTTCGGTCATGAGAAAGGATCCTTTACCGGTGCCATATCCGCCCGCAAGGGTTATTTCGAGGAGGCTGACGGTGGAACAATCTTCCTTGATGAAGTGGCGGAGCTCCCCATGACCACTCAGGCGAGGTTGCTCCGTGTGCTCGAGACGGGTGAATTCCTGAAAGTCGGCTCTTCTACGGTGCAGAAGACCAACATCCGAATTGTAGCCGCCACGAACGTGGATCTGATAAAAGCGGTGGAGAAAGGTAAGTTCAGGGAAGATCTCTATTACCGTCTCTCCACAATACGCATCGATGTCCCCAACCTCCATGACCGTGGAGACGACATAAAATTGCTTTCACGCAAATTCGCAGCTGATTTCGCGGAAAAATATATGACGCGCCCCATCTCTTTCTCGGAAGATGCTTTCCGGGCTATGCTCGTCTACAGATGGCCGGGAAATGTGCGCCAGCTGAAAAATTTCGTGGAGCAATTCGCTCTTTTCGAGGCTGGAGAAGAGATTTCAAGACAACTCGTGCTTGAGACCCTGCCGCTCGACCGGTCCGCGTCTTCCTCACTCGTCAAATCGGAGAAACCCGTAAACTACGAGGCGGAACGGGAGATGCTTTGGCAGCTTCTGCTTGGCCTTAAGGCTGAAATCGCAGAACTGAAAGCCGAAAGGTTCGGACACCGTGAGGGCGCTGACAAACCGCAGCCTACCTCAAGCCGAACCGGCACATCCCTCATCAAATACCCCATATCCGATCTCCTCTCCCCCGTGGAATTCCCGGCAGCTGCCGAGGAGCCGGAGAAATTCTCCCAGACCCTCGAGGAGTCGGAAAAGGAAACAATTATCGCCTCTCTGGAGAGAAACGGCTCCGACAAGAAACTGACCGCAGAAGAACTCGGAATCTCTCTCCGCACACTTTACCGCAAAATCAAGGAATATAACATACAATGAAATCGATTTTCTCCCTATTCTCCATATCCCTGTTGCTGCTTCTCTCGGGATGCATACCAAGCTTCAGGCTAAACGGTTCGGCAATAAACTACGACATCTACAAAACCATCGATGTCTCGGAATTCCCGATCCGCGCAGCTCTCGTATACCCTCCGCTGCAGCAGACATTCGAGAATAAACTCCTCGACTATGTGACCCGGCAGACCCGTCTCCAGGAAGTGGACGGTCCGGCGGATATCGAGCTGAGTGGAGAAATCACAGGATATTCCCTATCCCCGCAGTCTGTCGGCACTGACGCTTATGCAACGGAAACCAGACTTACCATTACCGTACGCGTAAAATATGTCGACAACAAGAATCCGGCAAATAACCTCGACCAGACATTCTCCGCCTACCGTCAGTTCTCATCATCGCTGATGCTTACCGATGTGCAGGACGATCTCTGCATGCAGATCAGCGAGGAACTCGTCAACCTTATATTCAACGCCACCCTCGGCAACTGGTAAACAAAAAAACATCCCGGAATTATGAATCCGATTCTCAATAAATATCCGTATTTCGTGGTGCCCGCCATCGAGGAGCTTCAGAATGCATCTGGAGAAGAACGTGTTGCGCTGGTGAGAAGGATCGCCGCCGCTGTCGGCGACCCGACCGCCCTGCGCACAATCATTGGCGTTGACCCGGAAGAGTTTCTGTCATTCTATCCCGACATGAAGACCCCGGAACTCTCTACCGATGACACAATCGACTCCTTCATCGACCGCTTCGGAAATCCAAACACCCCGAAACCTACAGAAGTCGAGGATATAATCACCCCGGTGGCAGTCCCCTATGACCTGTCATCGCTCGAAAATCTCCCCGAACTGACCAATGCCGACCTCTTCCCCGCAGACTTGGCGCCTGGCATCCCCTCAGATCCAATACAAACCGAGAAACCTGAGCCAACACAAACAGAGGCACCTGAGCCAATGCAGACTGAAGAGCTGGATTCTGACTCAAATTCATCTCCAAGCCATGCTTCTGCAGGAAGAGAACCATCACTCTCTGAATCTCTTGCCCGAATCATGATTAAAAACGGCAATTATCAGAAAGCTTTGGAAATAATTACGGAGATAAGTTTGAATAATCCGAAAAAAAGTGTTTACTTTGCAGACCAAATACGATTTCTCAAAAAATTGATTGCTCTCCAATCCCGCTAAGATTGCTTTTGATCGCATCGGAGATTATTTTCAATCCCACTGAAAATTGCATTTAACAGCATCGAAGAGTGCTTTCCAATTTTTTCGAGAAGCCCGTTGAGTGAGGAGAACCCGCGGTTCTCCCCAAAATCAAAAAAAAATTGAAAATTAAATTTTAAATAAAAAGATATGTACATCTTTCTAAGCATTTTAATAGTTGTCGCATGTCTCCTTCTCATCGGAGCCGTGCTCATCCAGAAATCCAAAGGTGGTGGTCTCGCCTCCGACTATTCAAGCGGAAACCAATACCTCGGTTATCGCAAAACAACCGACTTCATTGAAAAAGCGACATGGAGCCTTGCAATCTTCATCTGCCTTGTAAGCATCTGCGCATCATTTGCAGTGAAGACTCCCGTAAACGTATCAAGCATTCAGAACGCAGCTCCCGCACCCAACTCCGCAGCTCCCGCACCGGTCAATGTGCCAGCCAAATAAGTTAGGAGTTAGGAGTTAGGAATTAGGAATTAAAAAAATCGGGAAGGATTGCATCAGCAATTCTTCCCGATTTTTTATATCTATATCGGTCTCAATTCCCAACTCCTAATTCCTAACTCCTAACTCCTAACTATTCCTAACTATTCCTAATTCCTAACTCCCGAACTTTCTCCCCACAGAAGTTTATTGCGGAGAAGTCTGGCGAAGCTTGCGTCCGGCCGGCGTAGAACCATCACACAGAATCCTGCACGTTTAATTTTTAGTTCATCCTTGCCGCAAGCCATCATGAAATAACGTCCGTCAAGGCTGACACGGGAATGATCCACCCTCGAACTCGTAGTGAGGCAAATCTCGGAATCCGCACCTACGACAAGCGGGCGCATCGTGAGCGAATGCGGCGCGATCGGTGACAACACCGCGCATTCAAGCGTCGGAGCCATGATCGGACCACCTGCTGACAGGTTATAAGCTGTAGATCCGGTAGGTGTCGCAACAACAAGTCCATCCGCCATATAGTCAGCCAAAAAATAACCGTCAACCTCAGCATGCACCGTCACCATCGACGCAGTCTCTCCGCGGAGCACCGCAACCTCATTCAACGCATACGGCCAGAAATCCTGAGGCATCGCATCGCAGCGCACCTCCAGCACCGTCCTCCGCTCAATCCTGCCACGGTCGTTTGCCACAACATCCATAAGCTCACCCATCTCCTCAAGCGAATAACTTGCCAGGAAACCTAAATGACCCGTATTGATTCCAAGTATAGGTATTTCGCGCTTACCTACCCACTGGGCGGCACGAAGGAATGTGCCGTCGCCACCGATGCTGATAACGCACTCCGTATCAGCAGGCAACTCATCAACAACATGCATGCCCTCACCAAGTGAGATTCCACATCCGGCAAGATACTCCCCGAAGCAGGTTGCCACCGAAACGTCAAATCTCCGCTCCGCAAGAGCCTCGAAGAAACTGCCCAACAATGTCAGATATTCCTCCTGATGCCTCTTCCCATATATAGCGATCTTCCTCATACCTAAAATCACCCCCTAATTCCTAATTCCTAACTCCTAACTCCTAACTCCTAACTCCTAACTCCTAACTCCTAACTCCTAACTAAACATCATACGCTCAATAGCGTCTTCAGCTCAAGCAGCCGCAATGCAGCAGCCTCCGAATCCCCATAGTCATTACCATAGGCAGACACCACATCATATCCATATCGCTCAAGGCTATGCACTGTCACAGATGGATCATCCCGTCTTACTCTCAGTGTCACTCTTACCTTCCCGCCGTCAGCGGGAACGCTCCATAAATCAACAAGATGCGCATCCGTATCCTCAACAGCGTGCGCTATACGCGATGCGCTGTAATCGCCCGGAGCACACTCCACCGTGATCACACTGCAGTCATCGCGGGCTGCGATCATGCGTCCGATACCCTCAAGCATCGAATCCCTGTCGATCACGCCGAGAAGCTCATCACCATCCTTTACCCCAAGTCGCTGGTCAGGACTGTCAAGAAGACGCGGCAGAACACTCACAGCCGGCATATCCGACCCCACATTCCTGTAAGGCACAAGCCCGTGAAAACCCGCTTCTCTTGAAATTATATCTTTAGCAATCATCATATCCCTTGTATTTTTAAAATACTTCCGAAAAAATTTCCTAAATTTGCATTTGGATTGGATATATGGGGCTACCGGAGCCAATGAGGCAACGCCGCAATCCATATATTATACTATTTTAACAGAATAGAAAGGATTATTCCTCTTTTGAAATGATTATTCTATTAAAGGATTATTCCTTTTCTATTTGCAAAGTTACAAATAATATGCCAATTTAGAACTGCCTTGACTTGAATTGTTATATCCTTATAAGAATTGAAGCAAGCGGCATAACCAAAATATATTCGATATGACACGTCTGAGTGTAAACATCAATAAGGTGGCGACACTGCGCAACGCCCGCGGAGAAAACATCCCCGATGTTGTGAAATTCGCCATCGACTGCGAGCGCTTCGGTGCGCAGGGCATAACCGTACACCCTCGTCCCGACGAGCGGCACATAACACGCCGCGATGTCTACGACCTGCGCAAGGTCGTGACAACGGAATTCAACATCGAGGGGTATCCCACCGATGATTTCATGCGCATGGTCATTGAAGTTGCTCCGGAGCAGGTCACCTTGGTGCCTGATGCCCCGGGTGCCCTCACATCGAGCGCCGGATGGAACGTACTCGAAAACTCCGAATTCCTCAGTGGCATTGTGATGCGCCTTCGTCAGGCAGGAATACGCAGCTCGATATTTGTTGACGCTGACCCACTGCAGGTAAAGGAAGCCGCTCGCATAGGCGCCGACCGCGTGGAACTATACACCAAACCCTTTGCCGACAGCTATCCCGCTTCCGAATCCGCCTCCGAAGCCTCTTCCCTGCAACTCGAAGCTGCCGTGGCTCCCTTTGTGGCGGCATCCTCCGAAGCACTCAAGCGCGGCATCGGGCTGAACGCGGGTCACGACCTCAACCTCCACAACCTGGCCTTCTTCCGCCACAGCCTTCCCCTGCTCGATGAAGTCAGCATCGGCCACGCCATAATCTCCGACGCCCTCTATCTCGGCATAGAGCGCACCATCCGCGAATACCTCTCCTGCCTCCGCTGAAATAAATCAAAAAAAATTACCAAATAAATGACTCAGACATCCCTTTCATTCTGGTCCCTGATCATGGACGGCGGCTACATCATGATTCCCCTCGCCATCCTCCTGGTCGTGACAATCTATGTCTTCACCGAGCGCTGCATAGCCATTAACCGCGCATCCAAGGAAGACCACACTTTCATGAACCGCATCCGCGATTATGTCCACGAAGGCGACATTGACTCCGCTTTCAATCTTTGCAAAAAGACCGACACCCCCTACGCGCGCCTTATCCAGAAAGGTCTCTCCCGCATCGGACGCCCCATGAATGATGTGCTTGTGGCAATTGAAAACACCGGCAATATCGAGGTGGCGCAACTCGGCAAAGGATTCCCCTGGCTCTCCACTACAGCCGCCGGCGCGCCTATGCTCGGATTCCTCGGCACCGTAGTCGGCATGATCCAGGCATTCTTCTCTCTTGCAAGCGCCGGAACATCAGCAAACATAACCGTCCTATCAAGCGGTATATACCAGGCTTTGGTCACCACCGTAGCCGGTCTTGTTGTCGGCATCATCGCGCTTTTCGCCTATAACTATCTTGTGGCACGCGTAAACCGCGTCATGAACTCCCTCGAAACAAAGACCATGGAATTCATGGATCTTCTCAACGAACCCTGCTGACATATATGGCTCTCAAAAGAAACTTCCAATCACTGGAGACCTTCTCCATGTCGTCGATGACAGACGTGATCTTCCTGCTGCTCATCTTCTTCATGGTGACCTCCACAATCATTTTCCCCGCGGCTATAGATGTGAACCTCCCGCAGAGCAGCGAGCAGACCTCCCTGAAACCTGTCACGGAAGTTTATATCGACGCTGAGAAAAACATCTTCCTGGTGGAAGACCGCAACGACTCCACCCACACCCTTTCCGAACCCGTGGCGATAACCCTCGATGATCTTGCCGTCAGGCTTACCGCGATACAGCAGAAAGATTCGCTCCGCTCAGTGGCATTATATGCCGACAGCCTTGTGGATTACGGAAAAGTGGTGGGCATTCTCGACATGGCGGCTCGCCAGAATCTTAAGATGGTGCTCGCGACACGCGCCAAAGCTCCGGCTCAACCGGCAAAATAAAATGAACAGACAGCAGAAAGATCAGACCATAGCGGCTGCGATCACCTTTCTGGTGACGCTCCTTATATTGCTATCCCTTTTCCTCGGCGGCGTCACGTTCGACCGCGAGCAACTCGCCGTGCAATCAACGCCCGAGATTCTGCCTGAAGAGGATGAGCTGTTCCTCGAACCCGAAATCCTCAAGGATCTCGGTGAGGAAGACGCTGTTCACAACGATGCGCCCGCCAAGGCATTCCAGGGCGATCCGGAGCCGGCAAAGACCGACAACACCAAACTCGTTGTCAAAGGGGAGAATCCCAAACCCGCGCCACCCGTAGAGAAACTGGTGAGCACAAAGAAAGAGAGTCCGGTCAAAACGACGGAACCATCCATCAGCAAGGAAGAGAAGCAGAAAGTGACATCCACTGTGGCTAAAGGTTTCTCGAGCCGCAACGGTTCCAAGGAAGGCACTTCCGGCACAGCCGGTGCCGGAGGCACCGGCATGGGCATCACCGGCAATGCTGCCGGCCGCACATTCAAGGGTTGTCCCAAACCCGACGTCACCCTCCGCAACAAAACCACAGTCACCGTCTCTGTTGTCATTGATGCCGAAGGCAACGTCACCTCCGCCAAAGCTTCCGGAGGAGCTTCCGCCGCCATCCGTCGCGCCTGCGAGCAGGCAGCCCGCGGCGCCAAATGGAGCGCCAAGAAAGGCGCCGGCGAAACCCGCGGCTCCATCACATTCACCATCACCCCCCGCTGATCCGAACCTCCTCCAGCCTAACGGCTCACCATCATCAGCTAAAGAAATCAGATGCGAAAGGCAGCTTCCCACGAAGTTGCCTTTCGCATCATATCCCCAGTAGCCCCATTAGCCCCAGCTGCCCCATTGGCCCCATCACCCCTCGCCCTCTAATATTTGCCAAATCCTTGCATTTTAATATCTTTTAACTATTTTTAACTATTGGGGGGGGGTAATTCGGATTTTTATGCTTATCTTTGCCCCGCAGTTGGTAAGAAAACTACATTTCTTTTTTGACTTGAACCTGTTCTCCCACCTGCATAAAGTTGCCAAATCAGACATTGCCTCATAGTATACCACTGGTATACAGAGAATTTATAATAACAACTGAAATATCATATGCGTACCAACATATGATATGATATTGCCAAACAAACTGACGCGGATCATATGCGTACCAACATATGATTTGCCAATTCAACCATACAACAGATATGAAAGCTTTTTGCAGTATCTTTATTTTATTATTGACAACGCTATCGCTACCGGCGCAAGTTGCCATCAAGACCAACGTCCTCTACGACGCGACAACCACCCCCAACCTTGGCGTGGAAGTTGGTGTGGGCGGAAAATCGACGGTCAACCTTGTCTATGGTCTCAACCCCTGGAAATTTAATTCATCCTCGCATGGAGACCGCTACGCAAAACATTGGATCCTTATGCCGGAATACCGCTGGTGGCCCTGTTCTCGCTTCAATGGCCATTTCTTCGGTGTGCACGCCTTCGGTGGACAGATGAACGTGGCTAACGTATCGCTTCCGATCCCGGGCGGCTTCTTCAAGGGCATCAATCTTACTTCAGCGGCAAAGACAGGCAGATACCAGGGCGAGTTTGCCGGTGTCGGTCTGACCTACGGATACCAGTGGCCCCTGTCGCGCCATTGGAACCTTGAGGCGGAGATCGGCGCCGGATACGGTCATGTCTGGTATGACCGGTTCCCCTGCGGGGAATGCGGGGCAAAGATGAGCTCCGGACACACCAACTACGCCGGCATAACCAAGCTCGGCCTTTCCATCATGTACATATTCTGACAAATATCCCGAAAACATGAAACGCATCAAAATAATGATGGCGGCGGCAGCTGCCATTCTTACAGCCGTATATTCATATGCCGCCGAACCGGCTGGCATTAAGGTGTCGAACACTGTGGCAAGCCGCGTTGACGGCGACCTACGTCTCACCGCTGACATAAACCTCGACGCCATGAAACTGAAATCGAACTCGCAGGTATATATCACTCCGGTTATTGAGGATAATTCCGGTAATTCATTCGTCATGCCGTCGGTGCTGATCAACGGACACGCGATGCAGATCGCTTATGAGCGTCACAGCCTTGGCGGCGACGCCCGCAAAAATCATGACGTCGCCATGGCTGTGAAGCGCCGCAATGGCAAAAGCCAGACTGTCAGCTACCTTTCATCCGCTCCTCTCGAGAAATGGATGTGGAACCCGGCAGCTTCGGTGAAATGGGTGGTTGACACTTGCGGTTGCGGACGCCTGAACGGGTCTGCCGCCGGCGACCCGTCGGAGTTGGGACTCAATCCCGCAGGCAAACTGCGTGTGGCTTACGTGACACCCGCCGTTACTGAACTTCCTGTCGCCATTCATGAAGGTAACGCGCAAGTACGGTTCGAAGTGTCGCGCTCCGAGCTCCACGCCGAACCTTACACCTGCCGAAACGGTCAGAAAATCGATAACCGCGCGGAACTGAAAGTTATCGACGACTCGATCTCATATGCCCTCAGCGATAAGAATGTTGAGATTGCTAAAATAAAGATCTGCGGTTATGCCTCTCCGGAGGGTCCGTATCTCAACAACCAGCAGCTCTCCACCGACCGCTCCCGCGCACTCTCGGAATATATCGCGGCAAGATACAAGCTCCCGGCGGAGAAAAGTGAATTTGACGCAGTGCCTGAAAACTGGGCAGGATTCCGCGAGCAGGTGCTGAAGTCTCCGATCCTTTCCGTCACACAGCGCAACGATCTTCTTGAACTCATCGACCGACCGGTATACGGTCCTTCAGACTATGATGCCAAGGAGAAGGAGCTTCGCACAAATCCGAAATTCGCAGGTCTGTTTAAATCGACAATTCTTCCTGAATGGTTCCCGGCTCTGCGCGCTACAAAATTCGAGATCTCCACACGCCTCAAACCCCTTTCCGACGAGGAATTGGCAGAGGTTATGAAGCACACTCCGGAGAAGATGTCACTAAACCAGATGTTCCGCGTTGCAAAGCTCTATCCGGAAGGATCCGATGATTTCAACCGTGCCATCTCCACAGCCCTGCGCTTCTTCCCGGAAGATCCCACCGCAAATCTCAATGCAGCGGCAGCGAGCCTGAAAAACGGTGACCTGGAGAAAGCAGCCGAGCTGCTGAAGAAAGCAGGCGACTCACCGGAGGCTGACAATGCCCGTGGCATACTTGCCACCTGGAACGGAGAAATGGAGGATGCCGCCCGACTCTTCAAACACGCAGGAACTCTTCCCGAAGCCGCCAAGAACCTCGAGATGCTCGGCAAATAATACAGACAAGCAAGACTGTCTTTTAAAAGAATCTCAAAATAAATATCAATTAAAACAATTTTAATTAAAAAACGATGAAGAAAAGTTTTCTTTATGGAGCAATGACCACCGGCTTGCTCTTCACCGCTTGTAATTCAGACGCTCCCCTCGCACCCGAAGAGGGCGGTTCTGTAGCTGAAATTGACAAGACAATGTTCGTGAAACTTGCCATCCACGGTAGCGAAGGCATGGGCACCCGTGCCGCAGCTGATGACGGAAATCCTGTAGAGGGCACAGATTTCGAAGATGGAACAGGCAACGAGTCAAAAGTTTCTAACGCTTATTTCGTATTCTATGATGCTGCCGGCAATGTTGTAGGCGACATCGTGAATGTTCCCGTATCCCAGATGAAAGAGGAAGTGGGCACAGACGGCACAGTAGAGAAATTCTATGCACATACTGTAGAAGTTTCCGTTCCCAAGGGTCAGACAACCCCGACACAGGTGGTATGCTACATCAACCCGCTTACTCCCGCCGCTCTCAAGAGCGACCTCCAGACCGTGCAGACTGTAACCCGTTCAGAGGTGACAAGCGATACCGGCTTCCCGATGTCAAACTCAGTTTACTACCTCAACAATGCAGGAGATCCTGTGATCACCGTTGATGTAAATGGTAAACTTTATGACACACCCGAGGAAGCAGAGGGTGCTCCCGCTGTTGACATCTACGTAGAGCGTTACGCTTCCAAGCTCGCTTTCTCTGCTGCCGAAGCTGAGGCTTACACTACCCACACATCAGTAGTAAGCACAGACGGAACTGCAACCGAGACTCCCGTAACCCTCAGCTTCGTGGCTGACCGCTGGGCTCTCAACGCAGAGGCTACCTCTACATATGTCCTCAAAAGCTTCCGTCAGCCCTCAGACAACGGTCAGATCCTGGGTACAAGCTACACCTTTGCTGCTCTTAACACTGTAATCAACGGAACAGGCGCAACAGCGACATCTTGGGCTTGGAACAACTCTAACTACCATCGCTCATACTGGGCTGTTTCTCCCGCTTACTTCACAGAGACCTATCCCACAGTTGCCGATGACCTGAAAGACGGCACATGGGCTGGTCAGCAGAAATATTACACTCTCGCTGATCTTAACGCAGGCGCCGGTTTCGCAGGAAACAACACTACCGCTCAGTATTTCCGTGAGACAACTGTAGGTTCACGAGCACTTGCATCCGAGAACCCCCGCGCTGCTATGCCCGCCGTTATCCTCGTTGGTCACTACACAGTGGCTGTCAATGGCACAGATGCCGGTCAGAAGAGCTTCTACACTTACCTCAAAGGCAGTGATGACAAACCTCTCGTTTACTTCGAGGCTGACGCACAAGGTAACAGCGAGGTAGCAGGTGGTGAGTCAATGATCAACCGCTTCTTCAACGCTCTTACAGTTCTTTACAAGAAAGACGGTGACAAATATGTCCGTTTCAACCCTGCTGATGCAACAGACAAGGCTAAACTTCTCTCAATTCTTGAGATCGCAGATCCCGCCGATGAGGTAGCTACTGATGTAGCAGCTCGTTTCCGTACACTTCAGCTCAAGGCAAATGCCAACACAACCGGTATCTATATTGCCAATGGCAACGGATATGAGGAGATCGGCACAGGTGAAGGCATGGTTTCTATTCTTGATGCAAACAAAGCTCTCTACCAGCAGGTTGGTATGGCTGCTTACTACATCAACGGTGCTGCATACTTCAACATCCCCGTGCTTCACTACGGCTGGTACCGTGCAGGCAATCCCAACGCCGCTGCAGGTGCTACAGGCAACATCGACTGGAACAAGGTTAACGTCGGTGACTTCGGTATGGTCCGCAACCACTCTTACAAGGTTAACGTAAGCAAGATCGCCGGTCTCGGCACAGGTATCGCAGGTGTTGATGATCCTATCGTTCCGCCGGCTGACACCAAAGAGCAGTATATCAGCTACCGCGTCAACATCCTGAAATGGGCTGTTGTTCCCACTCAGAACGTAGAACTCAACTAATTATCATCTCCCCACAGGGACACAGGGCCTGACCGCCCTGTGTCTCACCAGTCTCCGGATGCAAGCGCATTTCCGGGGAAAACACAACAGAATCAAAGGAAACAACAATGCATATCAGAAATTTCAGAAACAAGCTTTTCATGTCGGCGGCCGTATTGCTGGCCTCGCTGACTGCGGGTTGCTCGATGGTGACCGACGACCCTGTGAAATGCCCCGCGCAATTGCGCGTCAGGTTTGTTTATGATTATAACATCAAATTTGCCGATGCATTCACCAATGAGGTGAAATCGGTGAATGTGTGGGCGTTTGACCCGTCGGGCAATCTCGTATGGAGCGATGCGGCTTCGGGCGATGCTCTCGGCAGCAGGGATTTCTATCTTGAAACGCCCCTGACGGAGGGGGAATATGATTTCGTGTCATGGTGCGGTCTCAAGGACAACTCATCTTTCGACCTTGCCACCTACACCCCGAAATCGAAGGAGGAGCTGAAAGTTACCCTGAAAACGATTTCAGAGGATGGCATGGATATTTCCGATAAACGGCTTCCAGGATTATTCCATGGCTATGTGTCGGAAGTGAGATATGAGATCGACCCCTACAACCCTACTTTCAAAACCGTCACTATCCCGCTGGTGAAAGACACAAAGGATATCCGCGTGATGCTCCAGCATCTCGACGGCTCACCGATTGAAAACCGCGATTTCTCAGTGCGCATAACCGATGCCAACGCCAAATATGACTGGAACAATACGCTGCTTTCCTCCCCGACGGTGTATTACAAGCCTTGGGCAATGAAATATGGTCAGGTCACAGCCCCGGGACAGCAGGATACAAAAGCGGTGTCCACCGTGGCTTCGCTGCTCTTCGAGCTTTCCACAGGCAGACTGATGGAAAACAGCGGCGCGATGCTGACTGTGCACCGCAACTGGGACGACCGCGACATCATCCGCATCCCGCTCGTCGATTACCTCCTTCTCGTCAAAGGGCATTACGAGGATAAGAATGGCAAGGAGATCAGCGACCAGGAATATCTCGACCGTCAGGATGACTATTCGATGGTGTTCTTCATCGACAAACACAGCAACTGGTATGTTGCCGGTGGCATATACATCAACAACTGGGCTGCAGTGCCCCCGCAGGAGAATCCGCTATGAGATATATAAGAAATCTGATATGGCTGATGCTTGCGCCTGTAATGGCGCTTGCCGCAGGCTGCTCGATGATCGAACAGCCACCGCGTCCATGCCCGGAGGTGAACGGCGCCGGCGATAATGTGCGGATAAGCTTTCAGGTATTCTCCTCCAATATAATACGCGACACCCGCTCCGATGATCAGAATCATGAGGAGATCGACAGCGAATGGCGCAACTTTGAAGACGGAATATACGAGCGGGACTTTGCATTTTTCGTTTTCCTCGGAGAAACGGAGACAGCCCCACTGCTGATGAAAGTCACTGATATTTTCCAGCAATCCACACACGACCAGATGATCACCGGCGGAATGGGATCTTACACCATCTCTGCCACCATCAAACGGGCAATTTTGGAAGAGAAACTTGGTCACGAGCTTAATCCCAATGGCACTGATCCGGTGTATTTCCGCATTGTGGCTCTCGCCAATTGCTACTCACCCTCTACTGGCGGGAATTTCAACACACTTGATGCCTCTACCTATGGCTCGCTGATAGCATCCGCTTCCAACTGGACGTTCGACCTCGGAGAAATCTACGGCCCAAATGAGGATGGAAAACATGTCGTCGGCAGTATCTACAAAGGTAATATCCCGATGTTCGGCACAATGCTCGCCCGCACCACCGAGGCTGACCTTTATGCCAGCCGTCCGGAAGACCGCATACGCCTTGGCGACCTGTGGCTACTCCGCGCTTTGGCGAAGGTAAGGATTATTGATGCCATAAAGTCTAAAGACGCTTCCGGTCTGCCTCGTATCGAATCGGCTGTATTAGTAGGAACCTCCTCCCGTGCATATCAGCTTCCATACGATGCTCTCAATTATGAGAATGGCACGCAGGTGCACACCCCTCGCATCTGCACTACTCCGGGAGAGGACAAGGGACCCATCTTCCCGCTCGGACATTATATATTGGGCCAATACCCCACCGAAGATTCAATGACAAGAATCGGCTATGTGCCGGAGCAGACAATCTCCGGTGAGACACCGGCATTCCATATCACCGTGACTTTCTCCGAGAATAAGGATGCGATTCCCGACAAGCAGGAGACCTATATAGTGCCGATGACCGGATTCAAGGGTCAGGCAATCGATTTTGGCAGCAGCATCCTGCGCAATCACATCTATACCCTCCGGGTGAATGATGCGAAGACCGGAGTGCCGGCTGACATCACAATCGACGTGGCGGACTGGGATGAGCACACCCTTGATCTCGACTATACTGACCAGGTGATTGTCGGCACCGGCGGAGAGCTGAAATGGATCGACGGCACATTCTACTATAACAACCGTGATTCCGGACGTCTCGTGATGTCACCTTGGCACGACAATGCCCCGGTGGCGGCTCAATGCACATTCGGTCTTTCATCACCGGCTGGAGCCACATGGACAGCCAACCTTATAACCACTTCCGGTTCGCAGGGCGCATTCAGATTCCTTGATGCCGACGGCAATCAGGTGGAATCAATCTCGGGAACAGTGGATAATAAGCTGACTTCCCTTTCGATCGTGACCACAGATCCTGCGCCATCGCAGCAGAACACCGCGATTCTTCAGGTTGTGGTGCGCCTCGGTAACGGTAAATATATGGAAGCACCCCTTTGCGGACAAAGTTCATATAAGAACTACACAATAATTCAGAACCAGCAGTAACAGATATCATACAATGTTCAGGAAACTGATTAAATACATACCCATACTTCTGCCGGCATTGTTGGCAGCCGGCTGCACAGACTCTCTCGATGCTCCGGATTCTCCTGCCATCACCGGAGAGGCAGGTATGCTGACCGTCACTCTCACGAACGGACAGGGAAGCACACGCGCCAACGATGACGCTTTCAATGAGGCAAAGATCACCAATGCCGTTGTGGCTCTATACCCCAACACCGGAGGGGAGACTACGGCGGCTGTGGAGATGAGAGTCTTCGGCGGACTCGACGCAACAAAGCAGACAAAAGTGCAGATGAGTCTCACTGACGAGATGATAGACAATCTGTTCTATTCCACTTCAGGCAACAAGTGCCGCATGTATGTGCTTGTTAACGTTGACAACCCCGAAGCTATACCGGAGAAGCCGACGATAACTCAGCTTAAATCCTTGCAAGCCTCCTCCACTTTCGATACAGCCAAAGAGCAGCCATGCTTCATAATGGCTGGTGACGGCACTGTAACCTACACCAAAAGCGGCTCTGTGGAGAGCGCGGCGGGTGCCGCCACTGTAAATCGCGCGGCAGCGAAGATACGTCTGAATATATCGCTTCCCCCATCCGTGGAGCAGGATGGAGCCACGTGGATACCGATGACAAACGGATCCATCACCGCAATGCTCGACAATGGGGTGAAAACCTCTGTGGCGGCTCCCGGCATCAACGGCTGGAAACCGGATACGGACGACGCTTATTTCTCCATCACGTCAGCCGACACCGATGTGATCCGCACACTGAGCGCACAACCGATAGACACGAAATATCCATATCAGATGGATGTGCCGTTCTACACATATCCTAACAAATGGGAGACAACTCCCGATGAGCAGCATCGCACATCGATCACCCTCCGCGTGCCATGGCAGAAACAGGGCGCTCAGGAATGGCGCACATTCTATTATTCTGTGCCCGTCACCGACATGCAGATGCTTCTGCCGAATCATTCCTACACCGTCAACCTGAAGGTGAACATGCTCGGCAGCCTTGTCCCCGAGACTCCGGTAGAGGCAGAAGAGTTAAGTTACCAGATTGTTGACTGGGGTGAGGAAAACATAGATGTAGACATCAAGGATTACCGCTATCTCGTGGTCAGCCCCACCGTCTACACCGCCAACAACGAAGAGGAATTCACCATCCCCTTCTACACCTCCCACCCCGCCGAGATCGTCGACATCTCGATGGAATACCAACGGTTCAACTACTATTCTGACCGCGAGGGCAATGGCGATGGCGAGGTGGTTTCATTTACAATATCAGAGAATGTGATCAAGGCATCAAACACTGCCACAGACTCGCTGTGCTCTTACAATGTCGTGAAAGATCCCCTCGGCAATCAGATGATGGTAAGAATCAAACATCCGCTTAAAGTGTGGACACCCCGCAACAGCAGCGGTAGTGAAGTTTTACTCACCCGCAGAAGTAAGACAAATACGAATGATCTACCGGCAACAGTGCAGCAAACTATCACTCGCTACACTCCTACAGAAGAGAGTGCCTACTCTGCGTATACCATCCGCTTCCGTATCCGTCACAAAGACAAACCGGAATACTACGAGGACGTGACCGTCATCCAATACCCGGCAATCTACATCGACCCACAACGCAATCCTGGTAACGGAACAAATACCAAATCTGGAGGTAATGTATATATCAATAACGGAACCTCAGATTTTGGAGGAGCCACAGAAAGTTTAAGTGGTAATAACTCTAATCCAAACATGTACATAATAAATGTATCAACTCTTGATTCTGGATCTGGCTACATAATTGGTGACCCAAGAACAGAGTATTATAATAATAATCTGAGCACGGAAGAGAAAAAAACAACCGGAAGCGGTTGGGGTTCGACTACTACATATTCTTATCCGGATTTACCTAATCCGACATCTAATGGAGCAGTAGCAGGGACATGGTGTAAATCAGCATCGGCACTATATCCAACCGGATCCAGCAATAGAAAACTAACATATTATTACCCTACTGTAGAAAGTCAGGATAATGAATTTAAAATGAGAATTGCCCCAAAATTTAGGGTTGCATCTTCGTATGGTAAGACACAACCTTTAAGTAGAGATGAAGCCAGAAGAAGAATGGCAACTTACCAAGAGCTTAATTGTCCGGCAGGTAGATGGAGACTACCGACATACGGGGAACTACAATTCATAATAAGCTTGTCAAGTACAAAGAAGATTCCAGTGCTATTCTCTGTTAATAATTACTATTGGACAGCTCAAGGCCCTTGTCTGATAAATTCTGACGGTACGATTACACTAAGTCCCGATAAAGCATCATTTACAGACAGTTTTTTTGGAGGAGGTTCTGAAGTCTATGCCCGAGGTGTTTACGATGAGTGGTATTGGGAAAAGGAGACCGATTATACGATCTCACCCAATGGAACAAACTACACCTACACTCTTGGTGACATGCCGAGGGATGCGGCCAAAGGCAATTGATGATTAAATTTAAGATACAGCTCTTTTGACAATGAAAATATTCAAAAGTTTCATATATACATTGGCGGCGATGGGTGCGGTCTCCTGCTCGCAGGAGACTATGCCGCCTATGCCGGAAACGACGCAGGAGGCGGTGGGTGACGTATTCTCGATCACTGCTACTGTGACTGTGCCGGATATGCCGGTGTCGCTGACACGCGGCATGATGGGGGATACTCCGAACGGCAACCTCAAGCTTACTCTTTTGGAGTTTGCCAAGGGTACAGACGCCACAAACTCCAACCTTACCCGCATATATCAGGCGGAGACAATCTCCACAACAGACGTACAAAACGGTCAGTCTGTAAAATTCAAGGTCTCACTGAATTCAACCACTGAGCCGCGAATCCTCCACCTTATGGTAACCGATGATTTTGTATCCTGTAATTACGGCTCTGAGGCTACAGTACTTCCGACAGTGACTACTGGCTATACCAACGGCATAAGCCAAGAGGCTTACTGGGGACGTGTGGAGTTTCCTGACGGTTATGTATCCTCCACCGGTGATGACACGCAGACTCTCCGTCCGGAGGTGAAGGAGAAACTGACCGATGTACCGGTGATCCGGAATTTCGCGAAAGTCTCAATTCAGAACAACGCTAATACAAGTTTCGAACTTTATGGCTTCCAACTCGTGAATGTGCCCACCTCGGGAACAATCGCCCCCTACAACGCTGCGAAACGGGAGGTACCGAACCTCCTATCCGGCAACGCGATGTTAGAATATAAGGATGCCGCCGCCATATACGAGGGTATTGTTCCGGCGGACGCGGGCTTCAGGAATCAGGAGAGCGAAGTAAAGCAATGGAATGCCAATGGTACTCACACGAAGTGGGTTCCTTCACCGCAATATATCTATGAGCATCCGTTTGAGTCGGCAAGGCGCACATACATGATAGTGCAGGGAAGATATCACAATGCCGACGGCAGTATTGACCGTGATAATGTATATTACAAGATTGATCTCGGTTCTTCAGTAGGCACCGACACCGGTATGTTCGAATATTACGACCTGCTGCGTAATTACAACTATAATGTAGTGATCAATTCTGTGAGCGCTCCGGGGGCGGCGACACCTTCCGAAGCAATCGATGGACCGACATACAACAACCTCTCCGCCTCCGTAGAGACAAAGAACATGACAAACGTCTCGGATGGCGACAACATGCTCTTCGTGAGCGACACGAGTCTTATATTCGTAAATGAGCAGCCGGTTACTTTCATGTATCGTTACATCCGGAATATCGGGCCCGATCAGGCTCCGGCAAATGATGTCCCTGTTGTTAAAAACCTCACGGAGGGAGCGGTGGTGAAATCAATCTCTGAAACCTCAACATTCACTGATGCCAATGGTGTGGAGTGGAAAGCGATCACCATAACGCCCAACACCCCTACCGCTGATATCAAGGAGCAAAGTTTCACGGTGGTCGATCCCAACGGACTCGGACGCGAAATCAGCATGGTGCTCCACACACCGTGGGATATATCGAACGCCAACGAATATCCGGGGCATGACAACGAGCGCCCCGCCGCAGGCCAGGGCACAGCTCCTTCGCAGGCGCAAGGGGAGCTGACGGTATATTTCGACCTGCCTGACGGTCTTGCGGAATCCATGTTCCCCCTGCAGTTCCGTCTGGAAGCGAATCCGCAGAACGTGGAGAACAACCCTATCGGCACAATGGTGGTATTTACCGGTCCGTCGCTCTTCGCTGAAAACAATGGCGCGCCTGCCATATCCTATATAAAGACCGTGTCATGGAAAGAATATAACTTCAAGTACAGACCGGGAGAAAGCAACGATGTTGACACCGGCGTAAGAAATCCTGACCACACTGTCCGCTGCCGTTTCCGCACAATCAACGTTGGAACCGGTCAGACAAAGATGATAATCTCGAATCCTTATTTTAACAATCAGGAAATAACATTCACTCGGCAATGAGAAATTGCAGATGAAAATCGGAGGCGCCTCCTCGCGGGGGCGTCTCCGTAAGCCCGGTGACAGGGGATTGTGAAATTCCCTTATCCTATGGCAATGGTACAAATCGAATTTCGGATCCGGGGGTTTGTGAAAATCCCCGGTTCTTTTTTATTATTGAAACTTTGAGTCAAGCTTTTCGCGTCAAACCAAAAGCGAAGCTTTTGAATGGTTATAATGGTTTCAAAAATTTGGTTTAAAATTATTGCTGTCTGGTAAATATGCATAACTATCATAAATATGGGAGTTTAGTCCTTGATAAGCCCCATTATATGGTCAAACATCACGCAGAGCCGTTGAGGCGCAAAGCTTGAGTAGACAAGTATGATGATTAAGATCACGGAGAATCGCGTGGCGATTTTGGCAAAGGCGCGGAGCCGATGCGTCTAACTCTGTGTCTCGGCAGGAGTGGTAACGACTTCTGCGCCGAATAGAGCGGCATGAGTCCTTTGCGCCTTTGCGCCTCTGCGTGATTAAAATTTTTACCAGACAGCAATAGTTTAAAATACTGAATTAATGAGGAGAGCAGAAAACGCCCGACGGATGCTCCGCCGGGCGTTTAAAGGTTTTATAAGCGATTGTTTTATTAGTCGGAGCTTAAACGAACTTTGAGAAGTCTGCCTGGAGCATGTCGCCCTTCTCGCTGAATGCCTGATGCAGCGCGAAGGCAGCCTTGAGTGTGTGGGGTGTGTGACCGCCCTTGGAGAGCTTGAGATAATCCCACATGAGTTCCTTATACATCGGATGAACGCAGTTCTCGATGATGGTCTCGGCGCGCTGACGCGGATCTTTGCCGCGGAGGTCTGCCACACCCTGCTCTGTGGCGAGGATCTTGACTGAGTGCTCGCTGTGGTCGAGGTGCGATACCATCGGGACAATCGTGGAGATCTTTCCACCCTTCTGGATTGAGGGGCATGAGAAGATCGAGAGATAGGCGTTGCGGCAGAAGTCGGCGGAACCTCCGATACCGTTCATCATCTTTGTACCGAGAACGTGGGTGGAGTTGACGTTTCCGAAGATGTCTGCCTCAAGTGCGGTGTTCATAGCGATGAGTCCGAGTCGGCGAACAACCTCGGGGCTGTTTGAGATCTCACCGGGACGCATGAGCACTTTGTCGCGGAAGAAGTCGATGTTCTCCATGAAGTGAAGCATTGCATCGTCGGAGAATGTCAATGCGCAGGTTGACGCGAATTTACATTTGCCCTCCTCCATCAGTGTCATCACGGCATCCTGGATAACCTCTGTATACATCTCGAAACGCGGAATCTCCGGATTCTCGCCAAGACCGTAGAGCACGGCATTCGCCACGTTGCCCACACCGCTCTGGATGGGGAGGAATTCCTTGGGAATACGTCCCTCGCGGAGCTGGGAGGCGAGGAAGTGACAGATATTCTCGCTGATGCGCTGGCTTACCTCATCGGGCGCGGTGAAAGGCTTGATGCTTTCAGAGGCGTTGGAAGGAACCACACCGATGATTTTCTTCGGATCGATCTTGAGCACGGTGCTTCCGATGCGGTCTGAAGGCTTGTAGATCGGTATCTCGCGGCGGTGAGGAGGATCAAGAGGAATATAGTTATCGTGGAAACCACGGAATGAGTTGTGATAATATGAGGAGTATTCGATGATCACCTTCTTCGCCATCTGCGCGATGGTGGGTGTCATGCCGAGACCTGCTCCAAGAATCACCTCTCCGTTGGGACTCATCTCCGTAGCCTCGATGATGGCCACATCGATGTCTCCATAGAAACCGTAACGCAGATCCTGCGACAGATGGCTGAGATGAAGATCGAAATAGTTCATCTCCGCTGCGTTGAGCGATTTACGCATATCACCGTGACTCTGGTAAGGAGTGCGGATGCCTACGGCGTTGGCACGTGCAAGCTCTCCATCCACATGATCATTGGTGGATGCTCCCGTGAATACGTTTATTTTAAATGGTTTGCCTTCCTCATGGAGCTTTTTGGCACGCTCAGCCAAGGTTACCGTCACTACTTTCGGAGTACCGGAAGCGGTGAAGCCGGAAAATGCGACGTTGTCACCGTTCTTGATATAACTTGCGGCCTCTTCTGCCGTGATAAATGGGATACTCATGATGTAACGTTATTAGATTTATGGTGTTGTTCTATTTTTAAATGCATTTTAACCTCCGCTCGTTTCTTTAATCGCGGAGTTTTATTTAATTTTGCACAAAAGTAATAAATTTATGCAAGAAAACACCATAAAGAGCCCTTTTTTTATACCTGAAAAAGATAAAAATTGCACGGTTTCTAAAAAAGTGCGCATCGAAACATACGGATGCCAGATGAATGTTGCTGATTCGGAGGTAGTTGCCGCTATGATGGAGATGGCAGGATATGACACTACAGAAAATGACAACGAGGCTGCCGCTGTGCTCCTCAACACATGCTCCATACGCGATAACGCGGAGCAGAAGATATACTCTCGTATCGCCTACTGGAATTCCATGCGCCGCAAGACGGGACGCAATATCATAATCGGCGTGATCGGCTGCATGGCGGAGCGTCTGAAGCAGGAACTCATCGAGAAGCATGGCGTAGACATAGTGGCGGGGCCTGACGCTTACCTGGATATACCCAACCTGTTCGCCGCCGCAGAGACGGGAGCTCCGGCTATCAATATCGAGCTTTCCACAACGGAGACCTACCGCGACATCGTGCCGCGACGGATCGGCTCCAACGGCGTTTCCGGATTCATCTCCATAATGCGCGGATGTAACAATTTCTGCTCCTACTGCATCGTGCCCTACACCCGTGGCCGCGAGCGCTCCCGTGAGCCGGAAAGCATACTTCGCGAGCTGGCAGACCTGCGTGCGCGCGGTTTCAAGGAGGTGACTCTGTTAGGACAAAATGTCAACAGTTATAATTTCGACAATTCAGTAGATTTCCCGGCTCTTCTCGAGATGGTGGCGGAAGCTGCTCCCGACATGCGCATACGCTTCACGACGTCTCACCCCAAGGATATGAGCGACCGCACATTGGAAGTGATGGCTGCTCATCCGAATATCGCCCGCCATATCCATCTTCCGGTGCAGAGCGGCAGTAACAGTGTTCTGAAAGCTATGAACCGCAAATACACCCGCGAATGGTATCTCGACCGCGTGGCGGCTATCCGCAGGATCCTCCCCGACGCGGGACTCTCCACAGATATGTTCACCGGTTTCCATAATGAGAGTGAGGAGGATTTCCAGCAGACCCTCTCGCTGATGCGCGAGGCAGGATTTGATTCAGCGTTCATGTTCAAATATTCCGAGCGTCCCGGCACACTCGCCAGCCGCGAGATGCCTGACAACATCCCGGAGGATGTGAAGATAGAGCGTCTCAACCGCATGATAGCCCTTCAGAACGAGCTTTCGCTCGAAAGCAACCGCAAGGATATAGGCAAGGAATTTGAAGTCTTGGTGGAAGGCACATCAAAACGCAATGCAGGAGAACTCTTCGGTCGCACGTCGCAAAACAAAGTGGCGGTCTTCCCCGCAGGCAACCTCCGCCCCGGCGACTTCACCCGCGTCCGCGTCCTCTCCGCCACCTCCGCGACACTCCTCGCCGAAACCATTTAGCGGGTGGGTTTGCAGACGATACCTTTGGATTTACGCCCGTTGATCGCTATGGTCAGCGGGTTTTCAAATTTTACGATGCGGAGACTGTCACTCTCGTATTCGGCAGGCAGGGAGTTGAGATAGTCTATGTCGATGAATCCGTTTCCTCCGGCTGGGTCGATGGTGAGATAACCGACACCGAAGGATGTGAGGTTCTGAAAGAAATGTGTGCCTTGCGACGGCTCTATCCTATAGCCGGGCATCGCGGATTCCGCAATAAGACGCGCACCCGCTATCTGCGACCACTTCACCGGTATACCGAGCGCGGGATCGGATGATCCCCACCGTCCCGGTCCGACAAGAATATATGGCTCTCCGCTTTCTACAAACCGGGCGTTGACAGCCTCGATCTCTCCCGCGAGCTCAGGATTTCGCGATGAATCGAAAGTCTCGGGCTTCACATAAACAAGATACCGGACATTATCCATCAGGCCGTGTCCCAACGCTGTCTCACTGCGGAGAATCAGATCTTTGTCGTCAACATCCATGATGGAGTCGTCAAGCATCTCCTTGGTGTCGACAATCGGCCGGATCTGAAGCCAATATACCGTACCTTTCTCACCGTTGGGTCCGGGTGTCGGATTTATGTTTCCGGCAAATTCAATCTCCACGGGACGCCCCATCTCGTATTGACCGGTGGCAAGCATAAAGTCCGCGATCTTTGCCAGCGGAAAGACATTATGCTTCAGCACATTCGCAAACGTCACGACTTTCCTGCCGCGACCGAATTCAGTATCTCGGATCACCCTGTCGTCAACATCAAATGTAGAGACAAGATATTTCAACGCTCCAGTCTTGAACGCATCCGCCACACTGACTTTACTGATGTTGAAACTGTCGTCTACAAGGAATTCAGTCGCATTACCCTTATGTTCAGGCAACCCGTACAGCATTGTCTGGGTGTCGCGTAATGCTAATTCGAGGGTGGATGTCTGGAGCACTTTATCGGGATGTGCCGGAGAGAAACGTAGCGCCACTCCGCCATCAACGATATATTTACCGAGACCTGCCGCAACCTCCACAACTCCCTCCTCGGCAGTTTCATCGCCCGTGGGGTAATAATTCAGCGAACGTCCTACCCCCGAAAAACTCGGATAATAGAATCCGGCATGATCCTCTCCCGCCACTTCCTGCAATATCACAGCCATTTTCTCCTGGTCAATGACATTGCTCGTGGCATTCATATAAGCCTTTGAGTCTGCGAAGAATACGGAGGCATATACCGCTTTCACCGCATCGGTGAGCATCCGCATCCGCTGGTCGGTATCCTCTGTGTAAGGAATCATATAAGTGGAGTAGATTCCTGCAAAAGGCTGGTAATGGGAGTCTTCAAGCAGGGAACTGCTTCTTACAGCCAACGGACGGCGAACCACATCGAAGAAAGCCTCGAAATCCGAAATCAACTCATCGGGAAGTTTCGCGGCGAGGAACGCCTTGAGTATCTCCTCATCCGGGGCATCGGAAAGGGCTATCTTGTAGAGGTTGTTGCTATCCATGAATTCATCGAAGATATCGGTGCATACAACCACTGTATGCGGAATGGTGATCTGCACCCCCTCGAAATCATCACACACGGGATTGCGCTTGATAATCTGGTCAATGAAAGCTAATCCGCGCCCTTTACCTCCCATAGAGCCTTCACCGATTCGGGCGAAGTTACTCCAGCTGTCGTAATTGTCTTTATGGAAAAGCGCCACGACACCGCGGTTCTTCATCCTGCGGTATCTGACGATAGTATCGAAAATGAGTTTCTTTAGTTTCGGAGCGTCCTCTATGTTGGTGAATTCAATCCCCTTCAGCACCTCCGCTATGGCGAAAAGCGCGCGGGAATAAAGCCAGCGCGATATGCTGTTGGTGGAGCAATAGAAATAGAGCACGTCATCCGGAATGGATTCAATCTTTTTCTGCAGATCCTTCAGATTGACAATGCGCATCAGCTCATTGCCGCTCAAAGGCTCCCTGACTATGAAATCTCCGAAACCGAATTTCTTTGTGACCGCCTCCCTCAGATCGAGCGGAAGCGTTTTGGAATTTTTATCAAGGAATACAAAACCTGCCTGCTCAGCCGGCACACGGTTAGCGCTCTCCTGGCTCTCCATTATGATGGGGAGATAGGGATTACGGCTTCTGGCGAGTTTCGCTATCTTCATCCCCGCCTCCGGATCTTTCTCTCCGTTTACCGGGAAACGGGCGTCGGTGATGATTCCCAATATATTGTCACCGTATTTGTCGAGAAGGGCCTCAGCCTCCTCATAATCGCGCGCGAGAAGCACTTTCGAGCGTCCCCTCATGCGCATCATCTGCTCATGCTCGTTGAGCGCCTCGGTGGCGAAGCGCATCGACTGCTTGAGCAAGAATTTGAAAAGGTGGGGAAGTATCGAGGAATAGAACCGGATGGAATCCTCAATCAGAAGGATCGCCTGCACACCGACCTCTTCAATGTCGGTGTCGGCATTCATCCTGTCTTCTATCAGCTTTATGATGGCAAGGATAAGATCCACGTTGCCGAGCCATGAGAACACATAGTCGACGCCACGGAGATCCTCGTTAGCGATCCTGCGTCTCACCTCCTTCGAGAAGGGGGTGAGCACGACAAGAGGTATATCGGGATAGAGAGAGTCGATCTTTACAGCCTCACGGAATGTCTCGCTGATATCCACGCCGGGCATGGCGATAATCAGGTCGAACGCCTTGTCGGCAAGGGCTGCGTACGCCTCTTCATAATTCGCCACTTTCGTGAAACGCGGCGGCGACGATAGATTCAGATGCACATATTCCATGTATATCTGCTCATCGACACGGCCGTCTTCCTCAAGCATGAAGGCGTCATAGGGCGTAGCAATCAGAAGCACATTGAAAATGCGCTTCTGCATCAAGTTCTGGAAAGCCGTATCTTTCAGAAAGAGACGGCTCATCCCCGGTCCTTCAAGATTTCTCATAGGCTGTGGCGGGAGGATTGTCTCACGCCTTTGATGCGAGGAATTTGTCTATTGCCTCAGGCATAGACCTCGCCTCGACAGTAGGCGCGGAGATATCGAGACGCAGACCGGCATCCTCAACAGCCTTGGCTGTGGTGCTGCCGAACGTCGCGATATAAGTGGGACGCGCATCCTGGTTGAAATCGGGGAAGTTCTTCATCAGAGAAGCTATCCCCGCCGGGCTGAAGAAGACGAGCATGTCGTAATCGAGATCCTCACCGGGCTGGAAATCGTTGCTGACCGTGCGATACATCACAACCTTGGTCACATCAAGACCGAGCCTGTTGAGCTCCTCAACATCCTCTTTATGCACATCCGAAATAGGGAAAAGGAATTTCTCCTTATTGTTTTTGACAAGTGATGCCACAAGCTGTGCGTCATCGAGCTTACCTGTCTTGCCGAATGAGATCTTACGCTTACGGTAAACAATATATTTCTGCAGATAGAGGGCGATAGACTCCGTGGTGCAGAAATAGCGCATCGTATCGGGCACTTTCACCCGCATCTCCTCGCACAGGCGGAAATAATGATCCACGGCTGTACGCGATGTGAAGATAACACCGGTGTAATCGGCAAGGTTAACCTTGGCGGCACGAAACTCTTTGGCTGTAAGCCCCTCGATCTTTATAAAGGGACGAAAAACCATCTCCACTCCATATTTATTGCAGATATCATAATATGGAGATTTGTCAGATGAGGGCTTAGGCTGGGAAACTAATATCTTCTTAATATTCATTCTCAGTTATTAAAATCTTTAAGCAATATCGCTGCTCTTTTATAGCCACATCACGCAGATTTGAAGAGCCGCGACATATGCCAGAACCATAGGTACGATTTCTAAACTGCAAAGGTAGTACAAAAAAAGCAACAATGAGGAAATTTGGTTGAAAAAAATCCTAAATCCTTTATAAATAAATTGAATTTTTCCGATTATGAACACAATTCCCGCCGAAATCAATATCTCGCGGCTCCATTCCGTATAACATAACGCAAGAAGTGCGAGCGGGAAAAAGAGAAACACCTGTAGCCCCATTGTGGCTGTGGCTCCCTTCACCCAGATCCGGGTAAGCTTGCTGTCGGTAAAGATATTGCCCGACACCTCATAGGCAAGCAGGCTGAAGATGACATAACATGCCGCCACCATGCAGCATAAACCAATCCCAGCCAACGGTTTGTCGGGAATTGTCAGCGATGCTCCGGGAATGTCCGGAACGGTGTAAAGGAGAAGCTTCCAAAGCAGGATCCCGGCACAGCAGATCCAGCCGGCAATCAGGATCAACAGGAAGGAGGTCTCTTTTACGGTATTGTCAAACATATTGTGTCGCGTGCGCACATCCTTTATGTCCGAGACGAGCGTGCGTATGTAACGCGGCGTATTCTTCAGTTTCATGCACACGGCGCAGAAAAGTATGGCCATCACGGCAAACACCCATGACATCCCGTCGCCGGAAGCGTTGCGGGTGTTGGCTGTGGCGGTGAGTTGTTCGCGGTAAGGAGCCTGAAGCACTATGCCGAAACCGCTCTTCTCCTTTGCCAGGGAATCATTCACGGCACGTATTATCGAATCCTGACGCGCCTTCGCAGCGGAATCCACCTGCTGCACCGGCTTCCACGCAGACACAGCCTTGGCGGGCGCATTCTTTTTCATGCCCACCGGAATCAACGGTTCCGACGCATGTTGCGGCACCACTATCTCATCGACTGTCTGCCAGCCTGCCCCGTGTGTGGAAACGCTGTCTCTCATAGCCATCCCTCTTCCTTATACCATTTCACGCAACGTCCGATCCCATCCTGCAATGAAACAACAGGAGTGAATCCGAAATCGCGGCGCGCCTTGGAGATATCCACACTCCAGTTGCGCTGCTTCATGATTCTATATTTATCGCGGTTGAGCGTAGAGGGTTTCATCCTCGCCACTCCTATCTTCTCTGCCACAGCAGACACCGCCTTGACGCCCCACAGAGGCATTCTGACCGGAACAACGATGCGCTTACCCATCGCCTTCGACACCATCTTTCTGAATTCCTTCTGCGTATATGCCCGGTCTTCGGAAAGATCATATGTCTCCTTCACCGGAGCCTTCTCCAAGGCATCGAATACAGCCCTGGCAAGATCTTCCACATATATGAAGGTGAGCAACTGCTTGCGGAACCCTACCGAGAAATCAAAACCTTTCCCGATGGATTTGAACATAAGGAAGTAATCATGGTCGCGCGGACCATATATACCGGTCGGACGCAATATGATATAAGGCATCCCGTCCATCTCAAGCCACATCTCGGCTTTAAGCTTGGACGCACCATATTTTGTATTGGGCATAGGGATCATCGTCTCGTTGAAAGGGGTATACCCCTTCTCATCACCCGGTCCCATGGCGGAAAGGGAGCTCATATAGAGGAACTTCTCCGGAACCATCTCCGCTGATTTGAGCGCAGTGGTGAAATGGCGCAGATAATCGTAATTGATTCTGGAGAAATCGGCATACCGTGTCACCTTGGTTGCCCCGAGATTATAGACAATATAATCCCATTTCTCCCCGGCTGGCAATGCTGTGGAAAGAGCTGCCGCCAGACTCTCAGGGCGAGAAAAGTCCAGGTTAAGGAATTTTATGCGGGGATCGGCAAGCCACTGGCGCGATGTGCTCTCTCGCACTCCAGCCCACACCTCGTATCCGCGGCGAAGACCTTCCGCCACTATAAATCCACCGGCAAATCCACCGGCTCCTACCACCAGAACTCTCTTCATATCTTTGCGTTTATAACTCTTTGCGTTTATAACACAGTCAATCCCTTTTATTCTATCAATCCAAACTCATACCCCTGGTCGCGCAACCATTCAATGCTCTTCGGAAGCGCGTCAAAAAGCCTTGGCAGGCTCTTCAGGGAGTCGTGAAACACCACGATACTTCCCGGACGCGCATAACGTTTCACATTCCGGAACACCTGCGCGGCGTCAAGACGCTTGCTGTAGTCGCGCGTCACAAGATCATACATCACTATCTTATAACGCTCAAGCAGCGCTTTGCGCTGACTTTTCTTGAGCCATCCGTGCGGCGGCCGGAAAAGATCGCTTTCGATATATCCCGCAGCTTCCGCAACATCAGCAACATATCGCCCGCAATTCTCATGCATACCCTGCAGGTGGTGCATCGTATGGTTGCCTACACGATGACCGCGTCGCAATACCTCCCTATACAATTCCGGATACTTCCTGACATTGTCGCCTACCATAAAGAATGTGGCTTTTATGCCATAGCTGTCAAGAAGATCGAGCAGCCGGGGGGTTACCTCCGGAATCGGTCCGTCATCAAATGTCAGATAAATCATCTTTCTGCCATTTGCCTCCGGTGCCATTCTGAAAACAGCGTCAGACGCTATTCTCCTCACCCACTCAGGTGGTCTCTCTATTAACATTACTATCTACAAACAGCACTTTTATTTACCGAATTCCCTGTTAAGACGCTGACTACGATCCATGTCAACTTTTTTTATCTCAGGATCAGCATCGAGCGCTTCCTGCGAGATACCGGCTTTCAAATATTGCTGGTAAGCTTCGTAATACACCGAATCCAGATAACGGTCGTCGGCACTGCGCGCGGCATAGTCGGCAGGAGAGAGAGAAGCGAGCTCATTCACCACTTTCGCTACCTGTGACAGCTCTTTTACATAATCTGCCTCCGAATATGTCTGACCACCGACAATATCGCCGGAGCCGGAAGCTGCAGAGCTGGAATTATATGCCCGGTCGTAGGCGGCCTTGAAATCCTCTCGTTTGAAACCCTGCTTCTGCAACATAGCGTCAAGCTTCTTGGCATCCCCGCCATATCGGTCGTAAAGCTGGATAAAATGCCAGTACTGATAAGGCATAAGCTGTGATTCGAGGGTCAGGGCGACATTACCGAATGTCATTGCGATATTCTGCTGATACTTCACATACTGTAGGTATCGCTCCATCTGTTTCCACAGAATCGACACGGCTTTCTCCGTCAGTTTCTTGTCTCCGAGACGTTCCCCGAGGTCACCATAGATTTCCGGCAGAGCCATGGCCACGGTGGTGCTGTAGGGTGCCACATTCTCCGACAGCTTGCTGTCGAGCATATCGGCAACTTTCTGAGCCTTGCGGTAATCTGCCTCGGCTCCTTTGGTGTCGCCTTCAGCTTTCCTCTTGTCGCCCTCATAGATCATCTCCGATGCCACATCGATCATCGATGAACGCGTGGTGACAAGCATACGGCGCGCTGTCTCGTCGAAATAGGGACGGCTGTCGGCAGTAGCCTTGTCGGCACCACCCCAGCGATAGTTGGTCACCACGTCATAAGCCCGGTCAGCCCTTGCCGGCAAACCGGTCTGAAGAGTAGGCACAAGCTGATGTGTCATACCGGTAGAGCGCATATAGTCTGACAGTCCGAGATGGTATTCATTTCCGACTGTGGAGCACCAGTAGATGGGACGCGTCCAGCCCTCGGCAGCGTTTGTGGCTATGATGTCAAGCATAAGCAGCTCGCCAAGTCCTACGTAACCCTTGGATGCGATGGCGGGAGCGCTGGAGAGGTCGATCACTATCTCGTCTACAATATCCGCTGAATCTTTCGCAGCCACAAGACCACGCTTGATCACCGTCTCCTTATCCACAGGAATCGTGACCACAGCCGACGGGAATTCCGGATAACGGTAATCCGGGTTATATGTCTTACCCGAATATATCAGCTTAAGGCTCGACAGCAGATCTGCCGGCGCTTTCTCTCTTCCGGGAATGGTGACATCCATTTTGCCGTAGGCATAATCGGCGGGAGTGGCGGTGAAATGCACCGGAGCCGCCTCATAGCTCTCCTGACGCATCTGGTTGGCGTACCAGTCTGAAGCGAGGTAGCTGAGATTGATTATCTTAACATCAGGACGCACACCTTCCACCTCCTGCGCATACCACAAGGGGAATGTGTCGTTGTCTCCGTTACAGAATACAATCGCGTTTGGTTCGAGGCTGTTGAGATAATTCACAGCGAAATCGCGCGCTGCAAAACGTCCGCTGCGGTCATGGTCATCCCATGTCTGGCTGACCATCTGCACCGGCACCACGGCTCCAAGAACACATGCTGTCGCAGCGCAGTAAACGGAAGCTGAAGCCCTCTTGCGGCTGCCCATTATAAAGCGGATTATCTGCCATAGACCTACAACACCCATACCTATCCATATAGCATAGGCATAGAATGAACCGGCGAACGCATAGTCACGCTCACGGGGCTGGTTCGGCGGCTGGTTGAGATAGAGCACGATTGCGATTCCTGTCATGAAGAAAAGGAAGAAGACAACCCAGAACTGTTCGATGCCACGCTTGCCGGCGAATGCCTGCCATACGAGACCGATCAATCCCAAGATAAGCGGCAACATGAAATAGACATTGTGCCCCTGGTTATTCTTGCCTAAATCATCCGGAAGCAGCGACTGGTCGCCTAACCGGGCATTGTCGATGAAGGGTATTCCAGAAATCCAGTTACCGGCGTCAAGCTCACCCTTCTGGTTAAGCACATCATTCTGTCGACCCGCGAAATTCCACATGAAATAACGCATGTACATGTGGATAAGCTGGTAATTGAAGAAATACTCCAGATTCTGTGCATATGTCGGACGGTAACCTATCTTCTGCGGATACGTCACCTGACCTGTCATCTGGTTCATATAAGGCTCGCCCTGCAGATTGGTCTCCGGCACACTCTCGCCCGTCAACGCATCCACTGCATGGAGCTCCTTCAGATTGGAAGGCGTAGTGTCAAGAGTGACCCACTGCTTGTACGCATCGCGGTGCATACGGCTGTAGATACGCGGAAATAGCATATTGAGCTCGGGATTCATCTTGACCTCGGGCTTGTAATCGCGCTTCACATAGTAATCGCCACCCTTCTGTGCCTTGGCGGCATTTGAAGCCTGCTCCCCTGTGGAAAGGAACCCATACTCAGATGTGGGCACCGCACCGGCAACGCCTTTCGCATACATCGGCTTACCTTTTTCCACTACCTGCTGATAACTCGGATAAGTGACAAGCACAGGGCTTCCATCCTCGCGGTAAGTCACCGTGTCGGTCAGCACACCCATAAGCTTCTTCTGCGGTCCGGAATAAAGGGTCTCACCATAAAGCAGAGGATTCTCGCCATACTGCTCACGGTTAAGATATGAAGCAAGGTCAAAGACATTGTCGGGGGAATTCTGATTCATAGGCGTGTCAGCACTTGAACGGATAAGGATCAAGGCATAGCTTGAATATCCGATAAAGATCACTGCGATGCTCCACATGATATTGCTCAAGACACGCACCGGCAGCGGACGGCTGCCGCGGATGAAAAGCCACGCTGCAAGCGCTGCGGTCAGTATCCATCCAAGCCACCAGCCGCTGCCCATGAAGAGCATTCCGGAAAGCGTCACGGCGATAAGGAACGAAACCTTTATCATCAGGGCTGACTTCTGCTGCCATAGTGTAAACAGCGACCAACAGAAAACCGCGGCCGTGAGTATAGCGTAGAAGAGGGCGCCACTGTTGAAGCTCATGCCGAAACCATTCACGAACATAAGCTCGAAACGCTGAGCCATCTTTATGAAGCCCGGCACAAGACCGAACAATACCAACGCGATGATCACAAACGAAACCACCAACGCAAGCAGGGATTTCACAAGATCCATATCCTTCCACTTCCTGTAAGCGAACACAAGGACAATGGCAGGGATACACAGAAGGTTAAGCAGATGGACTGCGACACTGATACCTATCACATAAGCAATCAGGATGAGATACCTGTCGGAATGAGGTTCGTCGGCACGGTTTTCCCATTTAAGGATAAGCCAAAACACAAGAGCCGTGCAAAAAGAGGAGAAGGCATATACCTCACCCTCAACAGCGGAGAACCAGAAAGTATCGCTCCAGCAATATGCGAGTGCACCGACAACACCGCTACCCATTATCACAAGATAACGGGACAGCGACAACTCAGACTTTTGCTTATCGCGGACAATGAGACGCCTCACAAGATGCGTGATAGTCCAGAAAAGGAGAAGTATTGTAAGCGCGGAAAGCAGACCGCTCATCGCGTTCACCATTACGGAAACCATCTGGTCGTTAGGCGCGAAATTAGCAAAGAAACGGGCAGTCAGCATGAAGATAGGGTTGCCCGGCGGGTGACCGACTTCCAGTTTATCAGCCTGGATTATAAACTCACCGCAATCCCAATAAGAGGCGGTAGGCTCAAGAGTAAGCCAATATGTGACCAACGCGATTGCAAACACAATCCAACCGATCACATTATTGACAACATTATATTTCTTAGTAATCATAAGATAACCTGTGCAAATAAAACATTGCGATTAATTTGCAAATTTAGCGAATTTTCCTGACATAACACCTATCTGCAAGCACAAAAAAAAGACCCACATCTCTGTGGGTCTTCTGAAGGTGGCGATTACCTACTCTTCCGCTTTCGCAGTACCATC
>CAJTPK010000016.1 GCA_910578075.1 uncultured Muribaculaceae bacterium
CTAAGGTAGATGCAATTTTTGCCTCATTTTATTTGGATTTTAATATAGTTCGTTTTGGAGGCAGCATAGTTCTGACCGGTGTACTTGAAGTAGAAAAGAAAGAACAGTTCGGTGCAGCGATCAGTCTCAAAGAAACGGACTTCATAATTGAGCCCCTTTTTCTCATTGTGGACCTTCTTACCATGAAATTTCCGTTTCAATTCAGAATAGGCTGCCCAACTTGTCGGATCTTTCTTCTTATTGTCCATATCAATAAGACAAAAAATCCTGTCATATCCGATTGCTATTGCAGACTCAATCGAGCGTTCCAACTCACGCAGGCTAGTATTCTTCGGAGTGTCCGGCTTGATGCTCTGTAACTGGCGGAATTCATCCTTCAATGAATTGAGATAGAAGAACTCCGTAGGTCCTTCGCCGATAATTACAGTAGTTTGTTTCCTGACTTTTGGCATGGCTCATTCCTGATTTAAGACAAACGGTGAACCCAACACTGGTTTTGACCCAAATCGACCGATGCGATAGGAATTGTAGAGTGAGTGTTCCTTGCGTAGGCCGAGTTTGTCAGCACGGGTATATTCAGATGCTGCCGTTTCAGATGACTTCTCTACAAACCACACAGATTGACGGTTTTCATTAAACTGATCTTCTGAAAGCAATGTCATCTCTTGTGTTGTAAAAAACAATTGCGATTGGCATGAATTGGCAAGGAAGACCTGAATATAATACAGAAGCAGATCATAGTGCAAATCCTCGCCTAATTCGTCAAGCATATAGATATGGTCTCCGGTTATGGCATTATACAGATAGTTAAGATCAACCAGATATTTAATTGTTCCGGCAGACTGTGTGGAGAGAGGCAACATGAAGTTACCTTCATCTGATGTATTTACAAATTCCACATGATTTTCGACACCATCCGATATGACGCTGAAATTTGAAATATTGAAATCAGCCTTTTTCAACATCTGTATGAAGAATTCTTTCTTTTTCTCATCCTGACTTACTTCCTTCAAAAGAGAGACGAGGCTTTCACCGTCATTGCTGACTCCATGTACATGGGACTTAATCCAATTGTACAGTGCCGCAATCTTACATGCGTCTTCCGGCAAGGACACTTTTCCATACGTAGAGAGGACCGAATGATTGTTGAGAGTATGCTCTTTCAGAACCCGGAGGGTCTTCGCCTTTATCCCGATGCTTGTTCCAAATTTAATCTCGCATTGTCTGTCTTCACCGGCAAACTCGCGTTCATAAAACAGAGACTTGCTCTTATTGGGATAGTAATTCAATTCCTCTCTGATGATATGGCTTTCGAGATATGAAATCATATAATCATATCTGATACCGTCGGCATAAAAAGACACGAACATCTTTGTCGGCTGATTCTTGATCAAAGCAAAAGGCATTTCAGAATGTACTCTTTCATTTCGATCCTTACGGTCAATGAACATAAGTTCAAAAGCATTCTGCATCGCTTTGAGCATATTCGATTTGCCCGAAGCGTTGGCTCCGAATATTATTCCCACACGGCCAAGATGAACTCCTTTTGAGATTTCGGCACTCATCCAGTTTTCATCATCGCCGTCCGTCTCGAAGTTCATCGTTTGGCGTTCCCGAATTGACAGGTAGTTTTCAGTCCAGAATTCGCGTATCATTTTGTATTTTATTTAAAATTTAAGCCTATATTACAGACTGGCTGCAAAATTAGCTATAATTTTTGGCGTTTTCAAGAAAATCAAGGCTAAATCCGGTCAATACTTTATTCAGATGCGATTTTCAGCAATGTAAACTACAGAGAGGTGCGACGGCAGGGCAATGTTGTCGCAATGCGAAGCAATACTTTGTCCGGAAACCGATATTCTTGCGAAAATCGGCGCCTTACTGCTGCGGTTTGCACGCGCACTTCTTATAAGAAATGTCAGCGTGTAATAATTCGGCTGGTACATAGTAGATCAATTTTTAATTTGGCACAAAGATAATACTCACGTGTCTTGTCTGATTTTGCCTTGTTTCTTGGCATCAACGACTCCGTTTTTTAATTCATTAGGATTCAAGACTCTTTTTGTTGATTTGATAATTGTACCTCGTGTTCCCCGGGGAGATGTCGGAGAAACATGAATTTAGGGGACGGAAGAGGGATTTGGGAGCGGTGGGTTTTGATAATTGTCAGAATCTTTGTAAATTCGCGTTAATTAATATGTTGTTACAAAATATTGTTACGAAATATGGCTCAGAAACCAAGCATACCCAAAGGCACCCGCGATTTCTCACCGATTGAGATGGCTCGCCGTAATTATATCTTCGATACTATCAAGAAAGCTTTCAAACTCTTCGGCTATAAGCAGATTGAAACCCCGGCGATGGAAAATCTGTCGACTTTGATGGGCAAATATGGAGAGGAGGGAGATAAACTCCTGTTCAAGATTCTTAACTCCGGTGATTTTCTTAAATCTGTCAGTGACGAGGAGGTGGCTGAGCGTAGTCTGCCCCGTCTGACAAATAAAATATGTGAGAAGGGGTTGCGTTATGACTTGACTGTGCCTTTCGCTCGTTTTGTGGTTCAGCACCGTAATGATTTGCAGATGCCATTCAAGCGTTTCCAGATTCAGCCGGTGTGGCGTGCCGACCGTCCTCAGAAAGGGCGTTATCGTGAGTTCTATCAGTGCGATGCTGATGTTGTAGGTTCAGACTCGCTGAATAACGAGATTGAATTGCTCTCGCTTATAGACACCGTATTTGCGGATCTTGGAATAAACATAGCAATCAAAGTCAACAACCGTAAGATACTTTCCGGAATTGCAGAGACACTTGGTGCATCCGATAAAATTGTGGATATTACAGTTGCTATCGACAAGATTGACAAGATCGGTATAGATAATGTAAATGCAGAACTCCGTGAAAAGGGTTTGTCGGAAGAAGCTATCGAGAAATTGCGTCCTATTCTTGAAATGAGCGGAAGCAATGAGGAGAAACTTTCAGTAATGGAGGGTATTCTCAAAGATTCAGAAGAGGGCATGAAAGGCATCGCTGAAATGAAAGAGGTGCTCGGCGGTTTTGAAACGCTCGGTCACAAATGTGTGGTAGAGGCGGATCTTTCCCTTGCTCGTGGTCTCAATTATTACACCGGTACCATAATCGAGGTGAAGGCTCTTGATGTTGCCATCGGCAGTATAACAGGAGGTGGTCGATATGATAACCTCACCGGAGTTTTCGGTATGCCGGGCTTGTCGGGAGTGGGAATCTCGTTCGGAGCAGACCGTATTTATGACGTGATGAATCAGCTTGATCTTTATCCCGAAGAGATTTCAGAATCTGTAAGAGTTATGTTCGTGAATTTTGGTAAAGCGGAGGCTATGCAATCACTTAAATATGTAAAGGCATTGCGCGAAGCCGGAATTGCTGCGGAACTTTATCCAGACGCAGCGAAACTGAAGAAACAGATGGCTCTTGCTGATGCTGAGAAAATTCCGTTTGTGGCAATTGTCGGTGACAGTGAGCTTGCCGATGGCACAATCATGTTGAAGAATATGGTTTCCGGCACACAGGAGAAAATGGGTATTGATGATGTCATCAGCACTGTGGCATGAATAAGATAGATAAAAAGGATTTCGTTTTTCGTCAGCCATCTTTCCCTCAGGAAGATGAGACAGATGTGTATTATCTCGGTGTCGCCAATAATCTGCTTGAGATAATCGGCGAGACGGAAATGGGCTGCGTCCTGCCAGAAAGCGTGATACGTCGCATCGCGCTCGGTATCACCGGCTATGTGCAAGATATAGTTTCAGATGCCGGTATATGGCGCTCCTTTGTCGATGCCAACCGTAAGCTTTATAATTATTCCGTTCCATTTCATACAGAAGGGGAAACGTATGTGGATTATGAGCTTAATACCGAAGATGTCCGTTTCCTGGCATGGTATATTCTTGCGATGACATTTGAAGATATGCGCGATGTGTATCCTCATGACAGCAGATTACTTGCGATGGCAGACCGCATTTACAGATATCTTGAATCGATATATGACGACGCTCCTGCACCTAAGCTTTTCAATATCGCCCGTGGGCTTGAATTCAATGACCCGGAGGATAAGGAGAATATTTATCATCTCGGATCGTGGTTGTTTTTCCATTGCTATCTGATGACTCCTGCTTTTGCATTGACATTATCCGAAATAATGTCAGATCAGGAGCTGATGAACAGTGAGGATGCCACGTTGCTTCATTCCCGGATGGAACAATCACTGATGGAGGATCCTACGGGGCCGCTTGCTCTCTTCACCACAGAATGGCTGAAGCTGATCATTGATGGGAAGTTGCCTGAAAACAAGCAATCAGATAAGGGTAATCATCCTTATTTTGAGAAATTCACGGCTGCAACAGGTGGAAAGAGAATCATGTATTTCGGAAACTATGAGGAGATGAACAGATTCTTCATCGAACGTATGGGATGGGAGAAGAATCAGGAACATCTGCCTGTGATGAAAGAGGAGCATAATTTTGTAGTTATGGTGAATCCTCAGAGAGGGATGCTTGTGGCTCGCAATGCCGCACCGTGTATCGCTGATCCGGAGAATCCGTATTACGACAAAGCTTATGCCCGTGAGCATGCGTTTGAATTTCTGACTGTACGCGGACGCTGTCCGGCAGACCTTGTTAAATATGCCTGTTCCAACGGATGGCTTCCAGATGCTGTGTTTCCGGGTTCAGATGATGCTCAGCTTGTCAAAGATAATCATGATTTCATAGCCCGCTGTTATCTACAACAGTATTACAGAGACTGATAATGAAGTTGTTTAAATAACTTTAATAATAGATTGGCACCGATGATAAGATCAATAAAATTAGCATTCTCAGCGGCAGTGTTTGCCGTTCTGCCTGTTGGAGCGCAGACCACCTTTGAAGAGATGGCTCAGGATTTAAACCGTACCGGAGGCGTTTATTATGCCTATCCTACACGTCAGGCAGAGAACTCCCCGGCTCCGAAAGGATACAAACCGTTTTATATCAGTCATTATGGACGGCATGGTTCCCGTTATCTTATAAGTGATAATGATTATAAGTGGGTTTCAGACTTGCTTCATAAAGCATCGGATGCTAATGCCTTGACGTCGCTCGGTAAAGATGTGATGCATCGTCTTGACACCGTAATTGCAGAAGCAGACCGGCGTGGAGGTGATCTATCTCCTCTCGGAGCGAGACAGCATCAGGAGATCGCAAGACGAATGTACGATAATTATCCTGAAGTCTTCAAGGGAAAAGATAAGAAAATATCGGCACGATCCACGCTTGTTCCGCGCTGCATTATAAGCATGGGTAATTTTTGTCAGAGTCTGAAGCAAAAGAATCCTGAGCTTGATATCACTCTTGAATCTTCAGAGAAATATATGCCCTATCTCTGTTACAGCACACCTGAATCGAATGAATTCAATGGTGGCAAAGGATGGTGGAAAGAAGTTCATAGGAAATTTGAGCGAAAACAGGTAAAACCGGAAAGACTTGTTTCTACAATTTTTTCTGATCCTGTATTTGTAGAGCGTTATGTGATGCCTGAGAATTTCATGTGGGGAATGTATTGGGTTGCATCCGACGCACAGAATTCTGAAAATAAGATTTCATTCTATGATGTCTTTACTCCGCAGGAGTTGTTTGATATATGGCAATGTTTCAATGCCGATTTCTATGCGCGACATTCCAATTTCCCTCCGGCCGAAGGTAAACATCTAAATAACGCAAAACCACTTTTGCGGAATTTTATTGAAGGAGCAGAAAAGGCAATAGCAGGTGAAGGGGAGGCGGCAACTCTTCGTTTCGGACACGATGGAAATGTTGTGCCATTCACGGCACTGCTCCATTTTGAAAATTGCTATGGAGAAGCAGAACGTCCGGAGGATTTCTACAAGGTATGGAACGACTGGCGTGTGTCTCCGATGGCCGCCAACATCCAGATGGTGTTATTCAGGAATTCAAAGAATCCGGAAGATGTGCTTGTGAAATTCCTTCACAACGAAAAGGAAACCCGTATTCCGGTTACCACGGATATCTGGCCCTATTACCATTGGAATGATGTAAAAGCCTATTACGAATCGTTGCTGAGTGAATGAACTCATTTAAACTTAAAGAATGAGTTCAATAAGAGAAAAAAGAAGAGCTTCTAACAGAAGCTCTTCTTTTTAAATATGCTGGCGAGTTTAAGCTGAATGACCCCGAACACGGCCTCTCCGAATATCGATGAGTTCATCTTGGATGTTCCGAGCTGTCGGTTGACAAAAACAATCGGGACCTCGACTATCTTGAATTTCTTGAAATGTGTTTTAAATTTCATTTCAATCTGGAATGCATAGCCCTTGAATTTTATTTTGTCAAGCTGTATTTGTTCCAGCACCCTACGGCGGTAGCAAACAAAACCGGCTGTTGCATCGCGGAGTTTCATGCCGGTGATAAGGCGCACATATACAGATGCGAAATATGACATAAGAACGCGCCCCATCGGCCAGTTCACAACATTTACACCTGAGATGTATCTGGATCCTATCGACATGTCGGCATTACGATCCTTGCATTCATGATAAAGCCGAGGAAGATCATCCGGGTTGTGAGAGAAGTCCGCATCCATTTCTATCATATATTCGTACCCTCTTGCAAGAGCCCATTTGAAGCCATGGATGTATGCGGTTCCCAGACCAAGTTTGCCGGCACGGCATTCAAGATGCACCCTGCCATGATACTGGTTTATTTTTTCGCGCACGGCATCTTGTGTCCCATCCGGGGATGCATCATCAATCACAAGCAGGTCGAAGCCGTCAGGCAGCGCCATGACAGCATCGATGATATTCGAGATATTCTCAATCTCGTTATAGGTTGGGATTATTACCAGAACGTCGCTCATTTTAAATGTAGGGGTCTTGTTGGATCCCATTTGATTGCAAAATTAATAAAATCATGCAATTCTCAAAAGGGATTCTTCATTTAAAACTGCAATCCTTATAATTCTTTTATTCACAAAGAGCGTAGGATGGTATGACATCTTGCTTTGTCTAAGACTTTCATCTCCCATATCCTCTTCTCTGTTAAGATATTTGACATCGGGATAACGCTGGTTGACTGCCTGGCTCATTTGGGATGCAAGAGCCTGATATATTCCACGATAACAAATGTCACCCTTCTCGACATGCACGAAAAATGTATCACCGATTTTTTCACCGAACGTATAGCCGATTATGTTTCCGTCAAGGCGTATGGCGATACCCTCGAAAGGATAAAAGTCAAAATCCTTAAGGACATTGATTGTCTGGGTATTCTCATATACGCATAGGCTGGAATCCTCATGTTCCGCAGCGAATTTACGTGTAAATTCTATCAATTCCTCTGCATTTGCGGCGCTGATCGGTTCTACGGAAGCTTCAGGATAATTATTATTGAAAAAATTCAAATGATTTCTTTTCTTTTCCATTTTCTTGCCCGAGAAATGGAGAAACCTATCTATAGGATAAAGGTATTCCCTGAGATCAGTGTCGCATGATATGCCGGAAGCCGTATCGTCATCACATAAGGTCTCAAATGGCAAAAGCACTTTTGTATTACAAATTTCCGGAGAATTTTCATATATCAGTCGAATGCTCTCGTCCTCCATCAGAGGTCCTATGGGACGATAGTAGATCATATTACCCGACACAGGATCTTTCCCTCTGATGAAAAGAGATTCATTGAAGATTGCCATTTCATAATCATAATAATCCACCCACATCAAGACTCCTCCTATAGAGAAATCGCATGACCTCGAAGGGTATTTGGCGAAGAACTTTGAAAGTATGGGTAAGTCTTGAGCGGAGATCCGCTTGAAAGTCGGTTTATGTATATTATGTTCTATCTGGTTATGTGTTTTCATAGTGGAAGTAGTTTAAATTTAAACGTCTTTGGGTTAAAATTGGTTCTTTTTTATTATTTTTGCATGATAAATTTATCCTGATGTTGAAAGTATTGAAATTTGGCGGCACATCCGTCGGCACAATCGAAAGCCTGCGCAATGTCAAGGCAATAGTGGAAGGGTTGCCGGACCCTGCTATAATTGTTGTGTCGGCGTTAGGTGGCCTTACCGACAAGCTGATAGCTACCGCACGTTCTGCCTCCGAAGGAAAGACAGATTATGTGGAGGAGATGGTGGGTATACGCAAACGCCATCACGATATAATATCGGAACTCATTCCTGAAGAAAGAAAGGAGCATGTGTTTTCCGAAGTGGATGCGTTGCTTGATTCTCTTGAAGAGCGCTATCGCGGTTTGTCGTTGATCCGTATCCTTCCGGAGCGGACTCTTGATGAAATTGTAAGTTTTGGAGAGCGTATGTCGTCTGTTATTGTATCAGGAATGCTCTCGGAAGCTACTCATCATAATTCCCTTGATTTCGTAAAGACAGAGAAATGGTTTAGCCGGAATATCGCTGACCGGAAACTGACAGATGAACTGATACGCAAGCAATTCTGTTTGCCACTTAACAAGCACGCTGTAGCAGGAGGTTTTATCTCAACTGACCGTAATACCGGAGAGATCACCAATCTCGGAAGAGGAGGAAGTGATTACACCGCGGCATTGATTGCAGCTGCCCTGAATGCCGATCTGCTTGAAATCTGGACAGATGTCGACGGATTTCTGACAGCGGATCCAAGGATAATAAAAGGGGCGTCTATAATTCCGAGCATGTCATTCGTGGAGAGTATGGAACTATGCTCCTTTGGCGCCAAGGTGATTTATCCCCCTACGATCTATCCGGTGTTCCACAAGAATATCCCGATAAAGATTCTCAATACATTCAATCCGACAGCACCAGGCACAATGATATCGGATGCAGTGCCCTCCAAGGGAAAAGCCAGAGGCGTTTCATCTTTGAGCAATACATCTGTCATCACAATGTCTGGTTCTTTGACATCTAATGTTGCCGAGATAAATTCAAGGGCATATAATGCAATGGCCCGTAACGGTATAAGTGTATTCCTCGTGGCGCAACCATCTATAGAGTCCTCGTTCTCAATCGCGATGCCGCAGGCAGATGGGGAGAAGGCTCTCGAGCAGCTTAGACTCGAATTTTCTCCGGAACTTCAGTCAGGAGAACTTACGGATCTTGCCAAGACCGACAATCTGTCGGTGATTGCTGTAGTTGGAGAGGGAATAAAGCAATCCAAAGGTCTTGGACAGAATATCGTGAAGGAGTTGATGTCTGCCGGGGTGTCAGTCAAAGCCATATCAGAAGGGGCATCCGACACCACGGTAGCAGTTGTCGTTGATAATGGGGATGTTCGAGAAGGACTCAATATTGTTCACGAGCTTTGCTTTGAAAAAATGTTGTCTGAAAAATGATCAGACCCGACAAAAAACAGGTACCATGGATATAAAAAATATAAAATACGAGATAAGTAACGAGAACCCGCTGAAATGTCCGGCTACGGATGTGCCGGAATATGCATTCATCGGAAGATCAAATGTGGGTAAATCCTCGCTTATAAATATGCTGGGCAAGAGCAAAAGTCTTGCCAAAACCTCACAGAAACCGGGTAAAACACTTCTGATCAATCATTTTAAAGTTGATAATGGAGAATGGTATCTTGTGGACCTTCCGGGCTATGGATATGCCGCCAGAGGTAAGGAACAGAGAGAGAAATTGGCCCGTATAATAGAAGGGTATATTCTCGAACGTGAGCAGCTGACATCGTTGTTTGTGCTTATCGACATACGGCATGAGCCGCAGAAGATAGATCTTGAGTTTCTTGACTGGCTTGGTGAGAATGGAATCCCATTCTCCATAGTGTTCACAAAAGCGGATAAGCTTGGTCCCGTAGCGGCAGAGCGCAATGTGGAGGCATATAAAAAGGAATTGTTGAAAAGATGGGAGGAGCTTCCACCGGTCTTTGTGACATCTTCAGAGAAAGGTAAAGGCAGGGAGGAATTGCTCGACTACATATATTCAATCAACAAGGAAATGAAGGAGGGCGCTTCTTCTGTAGCAGAGAATAAGGAGAAATAGGTTTAATATGGATAAGGACAAGTTTCTTAAAAGCAACGACAAGCGGGCGGAGGCTCTTAGGTTTGTGGCTGTCGGAGGATTTGCAACGGTGTTGCAATATGGCATGTACGTGGTGTTTGTGCATGCTGTTGGCACCACAGCTGTAGTTTCCACCATGATAAGCTATGCAATCAGCTTTGTCGCCAACTTTTTCCTGTCAAGTTATTTTACATTCCGCAGTAATCCCAATACAAAGAAAGGACTTGCATTCACGTTGAGTCATCTTATAAACATGGGTATGCAGACAGGACTGGTGGCGATTTTCAAAGGGATAGTAGGTCCTACGTTGGCTCTGCTTCCGGCACTTGCGATATGCGTCCCCGTCAACTTTTTCCTTGTCCGATATGCTTTTACCGCAAAAATTTTCCAAGGGAGCATCAAACCTAAGAAAATGTTATTGAATAAAAAGTTTAAATGAGTTCAATATGGAGAAGGTAGCGTTTGCCAGCGATCATGCCGGCTATGAAATGAAAGAGATAGTAAAGAAATACATGGCTGAGAAAGGTTATGAGCCTGTTGATTTCGGCACACATAGTGAAGAATCCTGCGATTATGCGGATTTCGCTCATCCTGCAGCTGAAGCGGTAGAGAAAGGTGAGTGTGCGTTCGGAATAGCCATATGCGGTTCAGGTAACGGTATAGGCATGACTCTTAACAAACATCAGGGGATACGTGCAGGTCTTGCGTGGATGGAAGATCTCGCGGATCTCGCCAAGCGTCATAACAACGCTAATTTTTTGGTTTTACCTGCCCGTTTCATTTCGGAATATATGGCTAAAAATATTGTTGATGCATATCTGGCCGCGCCATTCGAGGGTGGAAGACATCAGAGACGTATTGACAAGATGCCTGTAAATTGAGACATAGATGGAGACATTCAGCATAAATCTCAAGGATCTGCGTTTCTATTCAAAAATCGGAGTTCTGGAGCAGGAGCGGATGGTAGGTAATGAGTTTTCTGTAAATGTTTCAATCACTTACGATGCATCCGGATTTGTAGAGGAGAGGCTTGAATCCACAATATCGTATGCTGAAGTGTATGATGTGGTCAGGGATGAAATGCGGATAGAGAGTCTTTTGCTTGAGAGCGTTGCAAAGCGTATATCGGAAAGGATATCAAGGCAATGGGTAAGCGCGACAGCGATACGTGTAAGTATATGCAAGCACCGTGCGCCAATATCCGGACTTGCCGGAGACTGCGGAATAGAATATTTTTGGAAAAAAAGTTGAGAAATATTTGGTGGAGTCCCGAAAAAATATTAATTTTGCAATCGCAAATCGGGGATAACCCGAGAGTGGAATGGTTCGTTAGCTCAATTGAATAGAGCATCTGACTACGGATCAGAAGGTTGCAGGTTTGAATCCTGCACGGATCACATAATGGAAGAATGGCTCCTTAGCTCAATTGAATAGAGCATCTGACTACGGATCAGAAGGTTGCAGGTTTGAATCCTGCAGGAGTCACAACAGAGAGGGAGACTAATCAGTCTCCCTCTTTTTATTTTTTCTTAATTCGCGTTATGCGCCTGGATGGAGTGGTGTTGATAATCAGAGGTACAGTCTCCGATGTAACCATGCTTGTGTCGAGTCCGAATGCCTCCTGGTCTGATATGCCGAGACGGCGCAATTTCTGATGCATGCGCATAATGAAGGATGCTGCTGCCGGACAATTGCTTGATGGTGAGAATATACGTCTCAGAATAATGAATCTGAAATCCCCCGGAATCCCCTTGGCTCTTAATGAAGGGTAGCCACTTCTAAGATCAAGTTGCCCTTCAGCCTGCAGGTCTTCGATTACCTGGCGGAGATATACATTTACTTTGGGCTCAATGCGGAAGCCCAGCCTGAGATTCACTCTATAGATTGTTTCCGGTATAATTATATTGACAGAGTATTCAAGGGTGTCAGGACTGTCATCGTGGGTTACGTGAATAAACCAATAATGATCTGCACGTTTGGGCTGCTTATTTACAATCGAATATATAACCTTGCTTTCAATCTTATCATCCTCAGATGATTGTATGAGATATATCAGATTGGACGCGAATTTGGGAATCTCATTATCATTTTTAATGGCTGTTATCAGTCCGGTGCTCTCGTCCATTCTTTTGTATTCAAGATAAGATGCTCTTAATATGGTTGCTTTATTCCAGATTATCATGACAGTTGCAACAACGCCGGCTATAAGTATGCTGAACCATCCGCCATGTGCGAACTTGAATAGATTGGCGATGAAGAATAACCCTTCGAGGGTAGCGAAGAATATTAGAAACAGGCTGCAAAGTATGATATTGACATTCAGGCTGTGGAGATAGAAAGTAAGCAATGCCGTGGTCATTAGCATTGTTATGGTTATCGCGAGTCCATATGCAGCTTCCATATGACTTGAGTCCCTGAAAATGATAACAGTCAGAAGGCATCCGGCAAGCAGAGACCAATTGACTGCCGGGATATACAGCTGTCCCTTCTCGACAGATGGATATTTTATCTTTAATTTTGGCCATAGATTAAGATTTATGGCTTCGGAGAATATTGTGAAAGATCCGCTTAGCAGAGCCTGACTGGCTATTATTGCTGCTCCGGTTGACATTATAACTCCGGGTATCGTGAACCAGGAGGGCATAATGGCATAGAAGGGGTTGACTGTCGATGCGTATGAGCCGTTGGCGATAATCCACGCGCCTTGACCAAGATAATTCAATATAAGCATAATCTTGACGAATATCCAGCTTACAGATATATTCTTTCTTCCACAATGACCGAGATCGGAATACAACGCCTCCGCTCCTGTGGTGCATAGGAATACCGCTCCGAGAATTAGAAACCATCCCGGGTAATTCCATAAAAGCTTGATGGCCCACCACGGGTTGAATGCTTTCAGAATCATTGGGAACAGATGTATGTTAATACAACCTAATATTCCAAGCATCAGGAACCATAGAAGCATAAAAGGCCCGAAGAATTTACCGATCTTGCCGGTACCCATTTGCTGAGCAATGAATATAAAAAGGATTATAAGAATTACGATAGGGATGACAGGAACATGAGGCACCACAATCTTCAAACCTTCGATTGCGGAAGTTACGGTAATTGCAGGTGTTATCACGCCATCTGCTATCAGAGCGGCCGCTCCTATGGCTGCCACAATCCAAAGTTTACGGCCATATCGTTTTCTAAGGAGCGCGAACAGTGCCAGTATGCCCCCTTCTCCATTATTGTCAGCTCTGAGAGCCAGAAGCACATATTTGACTGTAGTCTGTAACGTCAGTGTCCAGATGACGCAAGAGACTGCACCTATGATATAATCCGGATTGAAATTCGGATTTACCCCGGTAATCGCTTTCATCACATAGAGAGGGGAGGTGCCTATATCTCCGAAAACAATGCCGAGTGTTACAAGCAAACCTGCCAGTGAGATTCTATGGAGAGAGGATCTGTCGGATATGGTGGAACTCATATGAAATTTAGCTAAAGTGTGCGGTTTCTTACAAGGTATAACAAAAATCTGACATTCTATGTTTTTTCGAGGACAGGGAGGCTGATAGCTGAAAATTGATTATATTTGCATTGATTTTCCATACAGAACAAGAACTGATCTGACATGCAAGATAAATTGAGAAGATACATCGTGCTTGCTGCAATAGTCCTTGTGTATATGTTTCAAGGCACAGTGATATGCAGTGGCGCAGATGATAAGCAGGATATACCACGTTTGTTGAAGGAGGCGAGAGATGTGCTTTCCCGAGATCCAAAGAAAGCATCGTCACTTGCAAGCCGTGCATTGAAACTATGTGACACTGCTCATCCGGATTCAATAACCATAGCTGCCACAATATTATATGGAGAGGCGGAGCAGCTGTTGGGAAATTTTGATCTCAGTATCCATATTCTTTACGATGCCGACGGATTGATAGACAAAGATAATGCGTGGTGGCGAGCAAGGTTATATAAACTCCAGGGCAGGGTATTCAGTAAATTAGGTGATTACCATAAATCCACTGAACTTAATGATAAGGCAACATCTATGTTTCGTGCTCTTGGAGATTCGTCAATGGTGGCAGACTGTTACAACGAGCGGGGAGTGATGCTGCTGAATCTGCATGAGTATGTGCTTGCTGAGCATTTCTTTAAGCGCGCATTGAATATAAATATGAAACTTTCCGATATGGCTGCGGTGGCGAGGAATCTCAACTGTATGTGCCTTTATAAGGGGGATTCTGAAAATAAACTTGGTAAGATAGATAAAGCCATAGCAATCAATCGTCATCTCGGAAACACATGGGCGCTTGGCGAGAATTATAATAATAAGGGTAAGCAATTGTATTATGCCGGTAGATATAAGGAGGCAATGGAGGCACTCGATCAGGCCAAACTCTATATCGACACAATCGAGGCCAAAGAACTTCTTTGCGATAATTATGAATATATATCTATGGTGAGCGCCGCATCCGGTGATTATCGCAAGGCATACGAGTATCTTGGCAAGATGTCATCATTGTCAGGTGAACTCCAGAAGAATACAAGGTTGCGTAATACGGAATTGGATCTTTCCCGTAAGACACTGGAGGATCAGCGTCTGGCAATCGAACGGCAGGATCAGGAATACAGGATAAAGATAATCCATCGTAATGTCATCCTGTTTGTAATATTTATTGTTTTGTGTGCCGCATGTCTGGCTTTGTATCTGATACGCAACAGGCATAAGAGAAACCTTCAGTTGATAGAGGCGCGTCATCAATTGGAAGTGTCATCGAAAGAGGTTGCGGAGCTTAAGATACGTCAGCAGCAGCTTGAACTTGAGAATGTGCAGAATATGCTTGAGGCTAATCGAAGCGAGATGATAAGTTTCGCCGCATTCCTCAAGAGCCGCACGGAAATGACCGATAAGATCCGCGATATGCTCAAGGAGGGATATAAAATGGATGCATCAGCTATAGTGCCTCATCTCAAAAAGATTAATGCCCTTATCACATCTTATAGCAGCAATGATAAGACGAGTCAGCCTCTGCTTTTAAGTGTGGAGGAAAAGAATAAGGATTTCATGAATCGTCTTCGTGAGAAACATCCGAATCTTACAAAAGGGGAGAGAAATCTTGCCCTTCTTATCAGAGGTAGAATATCAACAAAAGAGATCTCCATGCTTCTTGGCCTTGAACCCCGTACTGTAAATATGAACCGTTACCGTCTCAGAAAATCACTCGAGCTGAAGTCGGAAGATGACCTTGAGGAATATCTGCGAAACGTTTGAATTTTTGTGTAACGTTTGAAAAATGTGCAAACTTGGGATATAGTGTGTTTTAGTAAATTGTATATATAGTAAAAATTATAATCAATAGTATATCAATAATATACAAATATTTGTGTATACAATCAAATTATGAAAATTTGTAAAATGTAGATAGTTTATATACAGAAAAAATTTGACATAATCTTGCTATGAAAATAATTTAGCGGCGAAAAATTTGTCCACTAACCTTAAAATATCATGGCAAACAAAACTCAAATCAAAGGAAGGATAGCTCATATGCTCCTTCTGCTCTGCCTGACAATTTCATTGCAGGCTTGGGCGCAGAAACAACCTGTAACGGGTGTTGTAATTGAAGCAAACGGCGAGCCAGTGATCGGTGCGACCGTTATGGAGAAAGGAACGTCAAACGGAACATCAACCGATCTTGACGGTAAATTCTCTCTAAATGTAAATCCAAAGGGAACTCTGGTTATTTCCTATGTCGGTTATTCCACACAGGAGGTTCAGGTAAAAGGTCAGTCACATATTAAGGTGACATTGAGAGAGGATTCTCAGATTCTCGACGAGCTTGTGGTTGTCGGTTATGGTATGATGAAAAAGAGCGACATGACCGGGGCAATCTCAAGTGTTAACGGAGATGATCTTGCCAAACGCACCACGACAAACCCTGCGGAGGCTCTCCAAGGCAAGATCGCGGGTGTGAATATCATGAAAGCCGGAGGTAACGCAGGCGCAGGTATTCAGGTTAAGATCCGCGGTGTCAAAACCTTTGGTGACAACGAACCTCTTTATATCATCGATGGCTTTCCCGGTGATATAAATGCTGTCAATCCGCAGGATATCGACTCAATGGAGGTGCTGAAAGATGGTGCGGCAGCTGCAATCTACGGTTCTGTAGCGGCTAACGGTGTCATCATCATCACTACGAAGAATGGTAAGAAAGGTGAAGTCAAAGTTGATTTTTCCGCTTATGTCAGCTTCACTAAAATTGCCAACAAGTTCAAGATGCTGAATGCTGAGCAGTATAAGCAGGTTCATGGTCAAATGTATGACAACTGGAACAAACATGTGGAACTGCATCAGAACCAGTATGATCCATCCGGATCCGGACAATGGCAAAACTCTCTGCTGTCTTCACCGGCATATATTTCATCAAATTCCGGAATAGACACAGACTGGCAAAATGCGATGACTCGTTCCGGTTTGACACAGAACTATATGCTCAGTGTTCGTGGCGGTGGAGATCTCGGACGTTATTCAGTAAGCTACAACCACTCTGACGAGAAGGGTATTTTCCTTGGCAATGACTTCAGGATGGATAACGCGCGTATCAAACTTAACGCAAGCAAATATATATTCGACTTTGAGGCCAATATGGCGTTTAAATATACAAAAAGCCGTCAGCCTCAATATTCTATAAAGGAGATGTATGGACTGTCACCGCTTGTTCCTATCTATGATTCAGAGAATGAGTATGGATATGGCCTGACAGATTTCGATGGACTCCCCAACCATAGAAACGTAATGGCAGACAACAATTTCCGTAAATCCGAGACACGCTATTATCACACCACTGCTAACGCGGCTATCACAGCACGTTTCACTCCTTGGCTCAACTTCAAGACAAGCTATGCATATCGTGGTGAGCATCAGCGCGACAAATACCACACAGCTCCTTATGTTGCCGATGTGCGTTCCATGCAGGAGTATCCTGAGAGCAGCGAGCAGACTGCTTATTGGGAGGAGCATGTATGGGAGAATGTGTTGTCGTTCAATAAGGAATTTGGAAAGCATTCTGTAAATGCAGTTGTGGGTACATCCACAATGGCCCGTCGTTATACCTGGAATTATGTAGGGGTCATAGGTAAGACTACCACCTATAAAGTAGAGGATGGTCAGCTGGTTACCGGTGAGGTGCCCGGTGGTTTCCTTGATCCGGACTTCGATACAATCGGTGCAGGAACAGGCGGATCATTCGATGGTGATGGAAGTAGATGGGATTACCGCAGATTCTCGGTATTTGGTCGTGTTAACTATAACTTTGACAGCCGTTATCTGCTTCAGGCAACTATCCGTCGTGACGGTTCAAGTAAATTCGGAAAAGACAAGCGTTGGGGAACATTCCCTTCAGTAGCGGTAGGTTGGAGAATATCTGAAGAAGCATTCTTCCCAAAAACAACCGCATTCAATAACCTTAAGCTGCGTGCAAGTTGGGGTAGACTCGGTAATGAGAATGCACTGGGTTACTATGATTTCCTTGCCCTGATCAGTACCTATAATTCCAAATATCAAGGATATGTCCAGGGTAATGGCGACAATGCGTGGGCAGGAAGTATCGCACGTGGACTTGAGAACCGTAACTTGAAATGGGAAACAACAGACACCAAAAACATCGGTATCGATTACGGTTTCTTCAACAACAGACTTAACGGATCTTTCAACTATTATTATAACAAAACAGAAGATCTTCTAATCACAAAAGTATTGCCACCGTCTGCCGGTCTCGCCAACCCGATCCTTAATGTAGGCAAGATGCGCAACACGGGTATAGAATTTGAAATCAACTATCAGGATTCAAAGGCAGGATGGGATTATAATATTGGTCTTAACCTTACGACAACAAGCAATAAGGTGCTTGAACTATCTGATGCTGATCAGATCATCTACGGTGAAGGTCTCAAATTCGGAACAGAGCACTTCCCCACCCAGACTATGGTTGGAAAGCCCATCGGTTCATTCTATCTCTATCGTACTGCCGGACTTTTCCAAAGCAATGAGGAAGCTGCCAATTATGTGAACAGCAAGGGTGAGAAACTTCAACCCTACGCTGATGCCGGAGATGTGAAATTCGTGGATGTCAACGGAGATGGAGTCATCGATGAGAATGATAAGGAATATTGTGGCTCCGGTATACCTAAACTTGAAGTCAACCTTAACCTGAATGTCGCCTGGAAAGGATTTGACCTTATGGCAGTCATCGGAAGCGCATGGAATTATAAGATTTATAATGGTAACCGCTATCTTTATGAGAGCATGAATGCCGGTTCTAACTTCCTTGCTTCTACTCTTGACGCGTGGACACCGCAGAATACCAACACTACTGTGCCGCGTGCCATATTCAATGACCCCAACGGTAACCTCAAGGAGTCTGACCGTTTCCTTGAAAATGGTAATTTCCTCCGCATGCGTCAGCTGCAGCTTGGCTATACGCTGCCTGCATCTTTGACCCGCAAAGCCTATATAGAGAATCTCCGTTTCTATGTCAGTGCGGAAAACCTTTTCACCATCACAAACTACAAGGGTGTGGATCCCGAGTTCTCACGTGCAAATGTGTTGAACACCGGTATCGACCGCCTGATCTATCCTTTTACCCGCAGCTTTACAATAGGTGCGCAGCTCACATTCTAACCTAATAATTGAAAAGAGACATGAAAAAATATATATTGCTTCCCGCAGCTCTTCTTTTCGCGGCTTCCCTTACCTCGTGTGAGGATTATCTTACAGTGGAGTCTCCTGACCAGTTGACCTCAAGCAACTTTTGGCGTAATGAAGCAGACGCGCAGGCAGGAGTGGCAGCTGCATATTCCCAACTTGAATACTATATAGACACCTGGGAGTTCGCGGAGGTGAAATGGCCGGTGGAGGCTTATCGTGAGGATATAGTCACGATAGGTTCAGATGTTCCAAACTATCCAAACTGGATGGAACTTTACAATTTCTCCTTTACAAATGGTAACTCTCAGTTCACCAGCTATTGGGATAATAATTATAAGGGTATCAGTTTTGCAAATCAGGTTGTGGAGAAGGTTTCCGAGATTCCTGACGGTGCTATAGATCCCTCAGTGCGCGCCCAGATCGTAAACGAGGCTAAATTCCTGCGTGCGTATTATCATATCAAATTGATCCTCAACTGGAAGGAGATTATAGTTCGCGATCATTACATTACCAATCCGGATGATCTCAACCGTGGACTATCAAGCCGCCCCGAAACATGGGATTTTATCATGCGTGACCTTACCGATGCCACAGCTCTTCCCGCAAGCTATGGCAGCGATAATGCCGGCCGAGCCACAAGAGGCGCAGCCTATGCGTATCTTGGTTTTGCAAATCTTACCCGTGCATATGAAGAACCGGCACGTAAGGATGAATTCCTTAAGGGCGCGATTGATGCTCTTGACAATGTGAAGGGATATTCACTTGAGAAGAATTATGGTTCTATGTTTGATGCCACAAACAAGAATTGCAAGGAATCTGTATTTGAACTTCAGACATCAATGAGCACCGCAAACGGAGCTAACTACCGTACACAGCTTCATCGCTGGATCGGTTGCAGCGAATTGTGGGGCTGGGATGAGATTCTTCCGTCTGCTGTTCTTATGAATGAGTTCCGCAAAGAGGGAATGACAGCTACAACCGGGCGTTATGACTCACGTATGTATGCGACTGTATTCTTCAAATGCGACTACTTCAATGACGGAAACGGTCATGTTTACGGTTATGATTATGATGATTGGTTTGACGGAGCCGACAAGCCGGCGTTCCGCAAGTTCATGCCGGCAGATTATGCCGGTCTTGAGACCAACTATTGTGCAATCAATATCCCGTTGATGCGTTATTCAAATGTGCTCCTCATGAAAGCGGAGGCATATAATGAGCAGAATCATCCGGAGAAGGCTATTCCTCTTATTAATGAAGTAAGAGATGTGCATGGAGATATGCCGGCGATGAAGGGCACTTCTCAGGAGGATGTACGTGCTCAGATAGAACATGAGCGTATGATAGAGTTCCCTCTGGAGAACTGGCGATGGTATGATCTTCGCCGCTGGGGCAAGACCGCACAGGCACTTCAGAATGCCGGCCGTCCGGGATATGATGATTCTAAGGCATTCTATCCTGTACCTCTGACAGAAATCAACGCCAACGGCGCTCTTAAATAATATGTTCAGAATAATTCTAATAATGGCTGCAGGCATAGGCGCCGGATATCTTCTCCGGCGCCGCCCCCTGCGTTATCTCGGCAAAGTCATTTCTCTATTGATATGGATTCTTCTATTTCTACTTGGTGTGGAAGTGGGCGGAGATGAGAGAATCGTGAAGGGCATTGCATCGCTTGGATTGGAAGCTGTGGTCATCACATTTGCCGGAGTGTGCGGTTGCGGGGTGCTGGCGCTTATCTTATGGAAACTTGTGAAGGGTAAGAAAGGAGGTGAGCCAAATGAAGGGTAGCCTTATAATCGTAGGATTCTTCGTTCTCGGCATCATCTTTGGTCTCGCAGGATGGCTTAATGTCGATTCGTTCAGTTTCGATATAAGTTTCATTGCATTGGCGTTGCTGATGTTCTGTGTAGGCATTGGGGTAGGAAGTGATTTTTCCGCTCTTAAAAGCCTTAAAAGCCAGAAAGCAGGCCTTCTTTTGCTGCCGTTGGTAACCATAATCGGAACTCTCGGAGGATGTGCTTTAGTAAGTCTGTTTATCCCCGGGAGGTCGATGTCCGATGTACTTGCCGTTGGCTCCGGATTCGGGTATTACTCCTTGTCAAGTATTTTTATTACGGAATACCGGGGTGCAGAACTTGGCACTGTAGCATTGCTTGCCAATATATCACGGGAAATCGTCACCCTGCTCGGAGCTCCGATACTTTACAAGCTTTTCGGACCGTTGGCACCGATCTCATCAGGTGGCGCTACCAGTATGGATACCACACTGCCAATAATCACATCCATTTCCGGTAAGGAATTTGTGGTGCTTTCAATATATCACGGCTTTGTGGTGGATTTCAGCGTTCCTTTTCTGGTGACGTTCTTCTGCAGTCTGTAGAATTTTGCTGTTATTTGTGATTGTCTCATAAATATTGACCATGAAAAATTATATGTTATTAGTGCCGGCATTGCTATGCGCGTCAGTAGTGACAGCTGCTGAGCCTTGGCAGGATCCCGGCGTTAACTCCATCAACCGCGAACCTATGTCAGCGCATTTCATACCTTTTGTCAATGAGAATGCAGCTATTGCATCTCGTTTCATGCCTGCTGACAAGAGATATGATGTGGATCCTTCTGCAGAACGCAGGGTGTCGCTTGATGGTAAATGGAAATTTAAATATTTCAGAAACAACTCATTGTGTCCGGAGGATATTCATCTCTCAGAATTGAAGAAAGCTTCATGGATAGAGGTGCCGGGCAGTTGGGAATTGCAGGGTTTTGATGCACCGATATATACAGATACACGTTATCCGTTTCCTGCCAATCCTCCGTTTGTTCCTGCTGATTATAACCCTGTTGGTGTGTATTCAAGGAGTTTCAAGATTCCTGTCTCATGGAAAGGGAATGACATATTTCTTGATTTCGAGGGCGTAGAATCAGCCTATTATCTATGGGTAAACGGAAAATTCGCCGGATATGCAGAAGACAGCCGCCTTCCCTCCCGATTCCGCATAAACGATTATCTTAAAAATGGAGATAACCGCATTACTGTGAAGGTATTCAGATATAGTGACGGATCATATCTTGAAGGGCAAGATTATTGGAAATACAGTGGCATTGAACGCAGCGTGTATCTTTGCGCGCGTCCGAAAAGCAGAGTAGGGGATTTCCGCCTTGAGGCTCCGCTTGTCAATGCTTATAAGGATGGTGAGTTCTCGTTGGGTATAAATATGGTTAACCCTGCAAAAGATCAGAGAGTCACTGTAAAAGTGCTCGATGGAAGTAAGCCTTTATTCGAGGAGACACGCGTCATTGCAGGAGTTTCTGATTCTGTATTGAATTTTAGCAGACTATTTGAATCGGTAAAGCCTTGGAATGCTGAGACTCCAAATATCTACACACTTGTTGTGAGTCATTTCGATAGTGATGGAAAAGCGTTGGAATCATTTACTCATCCATTCGGATTCAGGACTGTGGAGATGCGTAACGGTCAGCAACTGATTAATGGCAAGGCTGTGTTGTTCAAAGGGGTCAACCGTCATGAGCATGATGCGGTTAAGGGTCGCACGGTTTCTGTGGCATCCATGCTTGAGGATATCCGCCTGATGAAGCTTAATAATATCAACGGTGTGCGTAATTGTCATTATCCGAACAGCTATCCCTGGTATGAACTTTGCACCGAATATGGACTCTATCTTGTTGATGAAGCCAATATCGAGAGTCACGGCATGATGGATCATAAAGACGGAACTCTCGCCAATTATCCTGATTGGGAGAAACCGTTTATGGAACGATTCAGCCGTATGATGTCGCGAGACAGGAATTTTACCGCAATCGTTACGTGGTCTATGGGTAACGAATCGGGTTACGGCAAGCATTTCGAGACACTCTATGACTATTCCCATGCTAATGACGCATCGCGTCCTGTGCAATATGAAGGTGGCGGATACGATGCGAAGAGCGATATTTATTGTCCGATGTATCCTCGCGTATGGTCGTTGCGGAGGCATGTGAACCAGATTGACAAACGACCGTTGATCATGTGCGAGTATGCCCATGCAATGGGTAACAGTGTAGGTAACCTCCATGACTATTGGGATCTTATTTACAAGTATGACCAGTTACAGGGAGGATTCATCTGGGATTGGGTTGACCAGACTTTCGAGAAGAAAGATGAGGCGGGACGCCGCATCTGGGCTTTCGGTGGAGACATGGGCTTTGCGGGAGTTGTCAATGACTCAAATTTCTGCGCCAACGGACTTGTGGATGCATCAAGAGTGCCGCATCCCCATCTTGCGGAGGTGAAGAAAGTGCTGCAATATGTAGATTTCAAACCTGTGCCATTCAAGGCATCGTCTGTAGAGGTGACGAATCGGCATGATTTTATATCACTGGATAATTATGAGCTCCAATGGCGTGTCGATTGTAATGGTTCTAAGTATAAGGATGGTGCGATGACATTCCCGGATGTAAAAGCCGGGAAATCATGTGTGCTTGATATTCCTTATGGAGAATTACCCGATGACGGTAACGAGTATATGCTGTCATTGTGGGCGGTAACCAGGGTTGCGGATTCAATGGTCCCTGCAGGTGAGAGGATGGCATGTTCGCAATGGTGTCTGAAACAAGGTGATGAGATCGGATTCCCGATTAAATCCGGAAAGAAGCTTTCGGTAGATAAATCTGCTGATCAAACATCTGTAAGGGGCAAGGATTTCTCTTTCACTTTCTCTAATGCAGATGGCAGACTCTGTTCTATAGTTTCAGCAGAAAATGAGCTTGTGGATTCGCCTCTTACTCCCAACTTCTGGCGTCCTCTTACAGATAATGATATTCCCAATGGTCATCTTTACCGGTGCGGAGTATGGCGCAATGCCGCTGATTCTCTGAAACTCGAAAGCTTCGATTGCAAGCTTTCCGATGACAATACCTCTGCTCTGATAAAATCGAGCTACCGAATTGCCTATCTTGATGTGGCGGTAGAATGCGAGTATCTGATTTCAGGTGATAAGGCGGTGAAGGTTGACATGCGGTTTATTCCCGGTAAACAGCAATTGCCAGAACTGCCGCGTCTCGGCATGACTATGGCGCTGAAGGGAGCGCATGATAATATGGAATGGTATGGTCGTGGACCGCACGAGAGCTATCCTGACCGTAAGGAGTCTGCACTTGTGGGACTATATTCATCTAAGGTATGGGATACATATCATCCGTATGTTCGTGCACAGGAATCGGGAAATCACTGCGATGTGCGCCATTTCTCTCTTCTTGATAATTCCGGCAGAGGTATAAAGGTCAGCGGTATCGGAGTGTTGAATGCCGGTGCATATAAATTCCCACAGTCAGATCTTGAATATGTGCCTGCCATGATTGAGCGTAAGCATGGTGGCAGCATGTATGACAAAGGAATCGTTACTGTCAACATCGATCATATGATGATGGGTGTGGGAGGTGACAATACATGGGGTGCGCAGGTGCATCCAGAGTATACAATCATGCCAGTCGAGCGGAACTACAGTTTTGTAATAACGATAATTTAGAGTCAGTTTTATAAAATGAAAATCAGGTCTTTTTTAATTATGATAGGTACGGGAGTATTGACAGCAGTTGCTGTCAGCTCCTGTGCCAGGGCTTCCGCTACAAACGAGCGCAGGCATGACTTCCCTGATGTTTTCGACATTGCCTACACTCCCGATACACTTCATCGGCACAGCGGCCTATTTACTGATGCCGGATCTTGGATCGGATTCACACCGCCTGAGAAGGGAAATTGGGTGAATGGTTTCTGCGGACCTTACAGTATAGACATGAATCGCAGGCAATGGCTTGCAAAAAGTGCGGTAACGGTGCATCCGACATCGGCAGGCGTTATTTTGTCTGACAGCACATGCTATTATCCGGGAGAACTCCTATTGTCAGCCACATATAAGGATGGGGAAATACGCCAGCAACTTCATTTTATAGATGCCAATTCTATACTCCTTACTGTGGAGAGCACGCTTGACTGTCCGTTGCAATATAGCGGTGAGGGATGGGCTGAAGGAATGGAGCTAACCAAAAACGGTAATTCCGTATTTGCTACCCATGAATCCGGTGAGACATTTGTTATTTCGTTCCCTCAGGATGTGTATCTGGAGGTTAAGGATGGCAACTATCTTGCCGAATCACAACAGGGTAAGATCATGCATGTGGCATTGGGATTTTTTTATAGCAGGGATGAAGCTATGTCTGGAGTTAGCCGCACGATGGCTCTCCTTGATGATCCGGAGGCTGCACTGGCAGATAACCGTAAGCGCTGGGAGGGTTATCTTGCCTCGACATTACGCGATGATATGCCGGAGGATTATGACCGTATAGCTGTTAAGTCCATGACGACTCTTGCTTCAAATCATAGAGCGGCTCGAGGCGGTCTGCTTCATGATGGTATCATACCCAGCCACGCGGTAGGGTATTTTGTGGGGCTCTGGGCCTGGGACAGCTGGCGCTTTTGCGCAGGGGCTGCGAATTTTGATCCGGAACTTGCTAAAAACAATATCCGTGCGATGTTCGATTACCAGCAGCCTGACGGAATGGTGATTGATTGCATATATACTGACCCGGCGGAGAATAATGCCCGCGACAGTAAGCCGCCGTTGGTTTGCTGGGCTGTCGATAAGATCTACGAGGCAACCGGTGATAAAAGTTTTCTCGCTGAGATGTATCCCCAGCTGCTGGCTTACCACAAGTGGTGGTATGCCAAGCGAGATCATGATGGTAACGGTATGTGTGAGTATGGCTCCACCGATGGAACGCTTGAGGCTGCGGCCTGGGAGAGCGGCATGGACAATGCCATCCGTTTCGATGATGTCAAGATGCTTGCCAACGAGGGCTACAGTGATGCCTGGAGCATGGATCAGGAAAGTGTTGACCTCAATGCTTATCTGGCTCAGGAATGCCGTTTGCTAAAGAAATTTGCAGACATTTTAGGTGAGAAATTCGATGCACCGGATCATAGTGGTAAAGTGGCAGACTATTTCTTTGACAAGAATAGAAAATTCTTCTTTGACCGCAAACTTGCGGATCGCTCGTTTGCGGGCGATCCTGGATGCGAGGCATACACTATGCTCTGGACAGGACTTGCTACTCCCGAGCAGGTTAAAGATATGATGCCTCTGTTACAGGATACTACAAAATTCTCAACCTATATTCCGTTTCCGACGGTTGCTGCCGATAATCCCAAATATAATCCCCGTGGATATTGGCGCGGTCCGATATGGTTGGATCAGACTTATTTTGCAATCAGCGGATTACGCAATTATGGATATGGTGAACTTGCTGACAGCTATACCCGTCAGGTCTTTGATCGTCTTGACGGACTGAAGGCGGGAGCGCCGATACATGAGAACTACGACACTCATACCGGTGCACGCCTCAAGGCTCCTCATTTCAGCTGGAGTGCATCGCATCTTATCATGCTTTATAAGGAGTATACAGGTAAATGATATTGATAAAAACGGTTGGTTAGAAGAAGGCCCTGTGGTGACGAGGATGTCATCGCAGGGCTTTCATTAATATTTTTGTTTTATTATATAGACTCTAAATCTTCTGAAGTTGTTCTATTGTGAGTCCTGTTACCTCACAAATTGTCTCATCTGATAATCCGAGTACTCTCATATTTCTCACAGTACTAAGCAAAGCCTCCGCTCTGCCTTCGGCTCTACCCTCAGCTCTACCTTCAGCTCTGCCTTCGGCAAGACCCTGTTCGTGTCCTTCAGTATATCCATGTTGATGCCCTTCGGCTGCAGTTTGCTCGAATGCGCTGAGAAGTACCCTGTAACTATTTAGAGAGGATTCATAATCGCGTCTTTCTTCGCGGCTCATTGAACCGGTGTCAGCCACGATCTCGAAATCCGCCCACATGTCGTTGACCTCCTTGTATGGTATCTCTTTAAGCTTCTCCATGTTCTTAAGAATATAAATCCAACGTTCAAAATTATTGTCACACTCACCCTCAAGCTTCTCCATGGCGTTGAGGTTTATAAATATCATACGGAATTTGTCGGAGAAAAGTTCATGAGTCTTCATGTCAAGTAATCCGACATCGCGTCTCATTACCTTTTCCTCTCCTGTGATATTGAATTCCATCAGGACTATTATATACACAGGTATCAGGCTGAAATTCCAGTCTCTGCCGCGTTCACCCTGAGTGGCAATAAGGGAAGATTCGTAGTAGATGCACCTGTCTTTGAAGTTACCCTCGTTTTTGCGTTGCATCTCCACGATGAATTCTTCACCATTGTCGGAACGACACAGCACATCATACAGGATAGTCCTGTCATCGTAAGAGCGTGGGAGGCGTTCCTTATTTATGAATTCAAGGTTGGTTATCTCTCGTTCTCCCTTAAGCATCTCATTAAGAAAAGAGATCAGAAATCTTTTGGTCTCTTCCCTGCCGAAAAGATACTTGAAACCGAAATCGGTATGAGGATTGATAAAACGGGATGTGATCATGAAGTGGCGGCTATGATATTTTGTTCAAAGATAATAATAATCTTTGAAATGGCAAAACAGTGGTTTCTATATATAAAACGCGTCTTAAATGGGTTTTAGATGTCCGTTTTATGGATCGCAATATTTGACATGACGATTACTTGCCTGAAGCTGCAATCTTTTCAACTTTGCTTCCGCATTTGCGAATGTAGATTCCTTTCGCTGGCACTTCCGGCAATCTTCTGCCCATCATATCGAAGTATTCAACGGATTTCTCATCCTCCTCTACTTGTAATTTAGACACAGCTGTCTCTATGTCACTGTTGTCAACGACACCGTCATAGAAGATTCTAAATCCAAGAAATTGTATTTTGCCAACGGTATTAGTAGAAGGCATATTCACTTCAATACTTTTAAGAGGTTGTAAAGGCATGATTTCCGGCCCATTTATATAGATTGTTACCGATGAATTTCTTATTTTTTTAATAAGATCAGCACAATCTTTACTTGTATTAACACTGGAATTATAACCAAAAACGCCAGATGTATATTCTTTGTCATTTACATAAATATTAGCTGGAAATTGACTTTGATCTATATTGTTGCCGAATGTCACAACACGGAAGGTATTTAACATTAAGGTGTTTTTAAAATTAAATCTAATATAGCTGGAATTAGAATTATCTTTGTATATATTTATTAAAATTCCGGCTTTATTTCCTTCAATAGAGATGTTGTTACATTCAATGCTTTCAATCCATTGGGCTGATTCTTCAGTAAGAAGATTCATAATGTCTTCTCCTGTGCAATCATTAACACTTTTCTTTGGAATCTCTTTAAGAACTGATATCACTGCGTTTTCGTAAGATGATGCGTTGAACGTAATGGAAATGCAGAGGAAAGATAGGAGGAGCATCTTGATGGCAAAATGTTTCATGGTAAAAAGTTTTGATTTTGGGTTAATACTTTTAATACTTTTATGGCGATTTCTTGGCAAAAGAATTGAATTTGCCAAGAAATCGCCATAAAAGTATTAAAATATATTGGAATGCTAAAATAATTCTGTTAAATTCTTCAAATTATTTGCACTTATTTTTAATTTGTAAGCAAAAAGGATGAAAATTTGGGATTTTATACGTTATTTGATCTCGCGAAGTTGTTTGGAAGTTAGACCTGTAATATTACAAATCGTATCATCGGAGAATCCAAGCAATCGCATGTTGCGGACCGTACTGAGCAGTGCTTCGGCATGACCTTCCGCAGAATAAAGCGGGATGCGATCAAGACATCACAATTATGATATTTCGACCAAAGATAGCAATAGTTTTTGAAATGTCAAAATCAGGGATTTAGGAATTTATTCAGTAACAGGAGGATGCGATGAATTTCAGCGGTAAAGGCTGACGTATTGACCAGCTATGGTTTGCCAACGATAATTGCGCTCCGCAATTTTACGCATAGGAGTTCCTTCAAGATCGGAGCGGTTTAAAAGTTCGATTATTTCATGGCCGGTTTTGAAATAATAAGCCTTGTTGCCTGTGGTCTCTCTATTGTAGACAACATCGTAGGCTATGATCGGTATTCCGAAAAACATTGCCTCTACGAGCGAAGGATTAGTCCCTCCGGCGCTGTGTCCGTGCATATAGACCCCTGCGTTGCTTCTGATTGCATAGAGCACGTCAAGATTGTAGATGGCATCAACGATCTTAATATTCGGGTATGCGGAATATTTTTCTTTAAGAGATCGCGAATATTCGCTATGGTTCCAATTACCGATGAATACCAGCGTTTTGTCAGTTTGCGAGAATGCCTCCAAGATAACGTGGCTGTTGTTTTCCGGCTCGATGCGACATACTGTCACTGCATAACCACCCCTCGTCAACCCATAATCCGACAACGCTTTATCTATAAATGTATCGTTTAGATTTCTTTGGGCATGATCGCCACCATAGGCAATCAATTCAGATGGCTGATTATAGGTTTGCGTGATGTAATCTTGTATACCCTTGTTGTCAGCGATTATTATGTCAGCGAATCTTATAGCCATGGCTTCCGAAGTCTTGAGCACCCAACGGGCAAGTTTACCCCACTTCTCACGTCTGTGTTCGAGTCCATCGATATTGATGATGAGTCTGCGGCGATTGAAAATTCTGAATATAGGCAGGAAAAGGCAACCCGATACCCCCAACACCATCACCACGTCATAACCTTTCAGACATCGGCAAAGCGAGAGCATATCGTAAGGTATTGACTGAAAACCGTTGGCATGAAGCGGAATATATTTAAGACAGGCGTTCTTGTGGGATGACCGCTGATCGGGCATATCCTTGGAAGAACAGAACACGGTATATTCAACATCTTCAGGACAGTTATCGCCTAAAAGATTCTCGACGAGGCTCTCGAAGCCACCATAATTTGCTGGCACGCCTTGCGTGCCTACGATAGCAACCTTCATAAAATTACGCATGAAAAGAGGCGCGGACCCGAAAAGGGCACGCGCCGTTATATTGAAATTGAATAGCTATTTATAAATGAAAGACAGGACTATTTCAGCGATAGCGTGTTAGCATGGCCTGACGGTCATGATGATCGGCCATGTTTTTATAATCATCGCAGAGTCCTCTGAATACTTTTGACAGGCGAGGGGAATACAGTGCATATTCTCTGGCAAGCGAGTCGTAATGTTCCATTAATTCACGGTCATCTTCTCCTCCAGCGAAAGCATCTTGAGTCAGAACGCCACGGCTGTTGAAAATTTCTGCATGCAAAGCATTGTCGATCTCATCTGAGTCCAACGATTCCACGAGTCTGCAGAAATCACGAGACAGACCGTTTTCAGAGAAAAACACCCGTCTCAGCATCTTTGCGATGAATGTGTTAAGGAATGGTACTTTCCTTTCTGACTTTAGTTTTTTTAGAGCCTGGAGATATTCCTCAAGTGCTTTGTAATCGATGGTTCCTTTGTCACTCTTGCAGACAACCCCAGGGAAATCCGTTAGAAAAGAATGAAGAATGTTTATCCATTCTGCATCCCCTTTATCAATTTGAGACATCATGAAGCTGATGATATCCAGCATCAGCATATGGTCATAAATCAGAGCCTTATACACATGAAGATTCTCTTTGCCATGGAGATAATGGTTAAGACGGGGATAAAGCAGGATTTCCATCAGATATAGATTGCCTTTATCCGAGTCATCTGTAATTTTACCCTCATCGATGCTTAGGAGAATCTTTGAGAATTCGTATAGATTCGCTCTGTTTATTCCCAGGGGATCCTCCAATGTCATATCTTTGAGCACATTCACCTTGAATTTATCTGTAAAGGATGGATCCGACATGTTACAGTATATGATATGAATCAAGGTGTTATATCTTTTTACCGCTTTAAGGTAGGCGGCAATCTCCATAAGCGACATATCCTCCGGAATATTCCAGATCTCCACCCGCTTCCAGTATTTCTCTAAAAGGTCATCATTATTCTCGGAAATTACTTTATCCAATAATATTTTATGAAGACAAGGGGCATAGAGCATCACTGAGAAATCTCGTGAATTACTATCCTTCGTATCGTCTTTACTTTCTGCTCGCAATGATTGATACAATTTCAGATAGCCGGTATCTCCGATTCTTTGCCATAACAATCTGAAATATCTTACAACAGTATCCTCTTCGAGCTTACCATTTAGATATGCATTATACACAATTGGAGCATACGTATTCTCATCAAAGCATGATAGAGCCTCTCCTATGGCGAGTTGATTCTCAACCTCATTGGCAAAATCAAGCATTCGATTATTGCCATATCGGTCAATAATTCCCCAGAGTTTATCCGCTCTTAATTTTATAGACTCCTTCCTGTCTTTCTCAATATTTTCGACATCAAACTTTTTAGATCTGACAGGGTCGATTTCTTGGAAAAATTCACGGCTTTCGATAAACAGATCCCCGTTTGTCACCATTTTATACAGCTCATCGAAAGGTTGAAGCGCGGTTTCATCAAGAGCCCATTTTGCATCTGGATAATTACGATGTTGTTTTAGCGAATCCAATATGTAATCAGCGATCTCCTTATTGCCGGAAAAGTTTTCAGCTTCCTTTCTGAGACAATCGAGAAGTTCTTGTCTTATAAAGTATAGACCCGGATACATCGCAAGATCCAAAGTCTTCATGAAATTTTCAGTAGATGAATAATAAAGACTTAGCATCAATCCACATACCCGTTTGATATCTGAAATCAGAACTTCTTCACGCTCCTCTACATATTTCTTTCTGTAACGGAAACCGGGATTGATACTGAAAGTGCCACTTTTTGTAAGTCTGGAAAGCATTGACCGGCAGATGGAATACACTTGGTTGGGATACTTACCGGCTAAAGATTCAAGTATGTTGATTCGCTTTTCGGCTGAAGCTGATGTCTGTGGCATACCGAATTGAAAAATATGGCTGACGCTTTCCCAAGGGCAGTTCGCATAGTTTTCAACTCTCGGATACCGCAGGAGATGAAGCAGGATGTCTGTAACCTCAGCAAATCTGCTTTCATCAAAAGCGATACACTCCAGACTGCCGAGTAACTCTGTGAAATATATCTGATATCTTGTAAAGCCCAATTCCTTTTCCCTGCCCAGGAACAATTGTGACATGATGACATCCCCCTTCGTTATATCCTCCCGTATAAAATCAAGGAATGCGTCAGGATTGGCTTCGGCTAAGAAGTTGATGTAATTCTTGTTATTCAGATATTTCTCAAGATCATAACTTGTAAATTCCTCTCTTACGATCTTTTTTATCTCGTCAGACAAGGCAGGGTTTGAATGCTCCGTGAAAACAGAGATTATGGCGAGAGACTCATAGACACCATGTTTTATAGATGAAGAAAACAGGTGGAGGTCTTTTCTGAATTTAAATTCTTTGGACTCCATCTCCTCTTTCACCTGCGGATCGATATCCATAGATAGATAAGTCACCACTTCAGCAAGACGTTTGATGTGTTTATCGGTAATGTTGCCGATAAGATTAATGATTAGGTCGATTTTAGACTTGATTTTCCAATGATGACCGATTTTGACAAGCGGTGAATTGTCTACGGAAAGAAGGGGTGTCATCATGTCGGAGAAACAGTCATAATCCATTCCGGAAACCATTTGCACTAATTCGCGGTCACTCTCATTATTTTCATCCCAACCATCTATAAGCGCGAGCGCGATAAGGGCATCACGGTTTTGATCAGTCATCCATGACGGTCTGTTGAGATCTATCCCCTTGATTCTCCGCAGGTTCATGGCATCATATCCGCACTGGCTTGCCAATGTGTAACAGTCGGTCCCATTGCCAAACGTATTCTTCAGAGCCTCGATGAAGCAAGAAGGATACATAGGGGATAAGTCGATGTTTTCAATGCCATCGCGTGTGGTGGAAGGAGTGGTGCAAAAGAAGACGGTATTTCCTTTGGCTGCCGCATTATGATGATTTACAGTTGACACATCAGATATGATAACAAGAGGTTCCTTCGTTACAGACACTATCCGCTCATAAGCCTCTTTGTCTGTGACCACGACGGCTCTTTTGCTGCATAATTCATCATGAAGCAATATGCAAGCCGCTGCGAAAGCCAAAGCCTCCGACACAGAAGTAGCAGTGATAATGGCGACTCCGGGTCTCTCCATATAATCCAGAAGCTGTTTCCGCTCCTTATCGCGCCCGGACAGCACAAGAGCAGTTTCAAGTTCGAAGTCCGGACCGATTGCCCATTCATCCCAGAATGAGCGGCAAGACTTGATTCCTGTATTAGCTAAAGAATCGATTGCGGACTTGACCTCATCAGATATTTTTCGGACTTCCTCTGATTCCCGCAAAATCTCCGAGATACGTTCTTGATCATCGAGCGTCAATTGCAGAATCTTCTCTATTTTTACATCAGAAAGGAACTGACGGCATGTCACATTACGTTCGATTTCATCTATCCACAAAAGCAGCAGACTGTTCTCCAAAGGGTGCCTTCCTTTGGGAGAATGTGTCAGCATATCGCTCAACTCTTTGAGATATGTCTCCGGATTCTTTTTAGCCTTGGATTTCACTTCCGGCAGAGCATCCCAACGCTCCACAGCCTTGATGAAACACCTGTCGATTTCAGCCTTTACATCCGGCTTCTTGCTGAAAATATCCTTTAAAGTCGGCAGTGTCCCCGCCGCATATGAAATCAAGAAACTCTCAACCATCATATCCATATCCTCTATATAAACAATGCAGAATACGTTAATACGGAGATTTAAAGTTTATTCAGACGGTCGAATAAATAGGGTAGATCTTCTGTATAAACATTATATAATTGTTCGGCATTAATTTGATAGTATCCATGCACAAGAATATGTCTCATTCTTATGATTTGTTTCCAAGGAATCTCGGGATGCATTTCAGTAAACTCATGGGTTAGTTTGTATGCTGCCTCTCCAATTATTTCAATATTCTTGACCACTGCATAAAATAGCATTTTATCTGACTCTAAATCTGATGATTTTTTGCCAGTCATAAACTCATTAACACAATTGATTGCCTCAATCATGTGCAGTATTCTTATTGGATCGCGGTCAATGTCTCTCATAAATTAAAAAGCGGGAGGACATGATTGACTCTTTGAGCTGAGGATATAAAGAATTCTCAGGGACGAGATCAACTTTTAGGTTCAAAAGTTTTTCCAGTTGCAGAATCATGTCCGCATGTTTTAGCAAACCAACCTTAGCATTTTTATTGAATGACACAAGGATGTCCAGATCGCTTGCATCATTCTCTTCTCCTTTTGCGTATGAACCGAAAATCCATGCTTTGTCTACGGGTTGTTTTGAGAAGAATGCACGTAATATGTCAAGATTCAGTCCCATATGCGAACAAAGTTAATATATTTTTTCAATCCCAACCAATTTCTTATGAAAAAAGTTCGAAAAGAGCCTATATTTTCCTCTTGGTCAAATTTTCGGGTGATGTCCTGTGTCGCGTTATCCTCCATGTTTCACAAAGTTACAACATTTATTTTAAAGATACAAGTAATAAAATTTGAAAAGCAGATTTTGAATAAGAGAATAGTTGAAAATGCCGAATTCTCAGTCATATAGATTACACACTTTGATAGCTTATTAAGGCAGTAAGTAAAGTTTGTGCGGAATTTTGCCAATTATAGCGAGATGAGATAAGGTCTCGAACTTCAGGATTGAAGGGGCTGTTAAGTGCATTAATTATTGCAGAATCTAAATTTTCTTGGTCAGTTATATCTACTAAATTATCACCGAAGAATGTAAAATCTCCCATTGCTGTAGCATTATTGCAAACAACCGGAACGCCAGCCATTGCAGCTTCTATTGGGGGGGATTCCAAAACCTTCTGCAAGTGCAGGATAAATAAAAAGTGAAGTAGCTTTATACCACATTTTGAGTTCATAAAATGGAGCATTGTCAATGATATGCACATGTTCCTTTTCCGTAATAGTTAGATTATTATAAACATCGTTGAAATCCTTTGACGGAATAGTTGGGCGTCCGATAAACACAAGATCGTGTGAAAAGCCATTTTTAACTATAAGTCTTTTCCAAGCTTTCAGAACCTCTGTTTGGTTTTTCCTGGGTTCTCTTCTGCTTACATATAGAATATAATTATTGATGCCCTTATCTTTGACAAATTTTTTTGCGTTTTCCTCGTCAATGTGTTTGAATTCTTCAGATACTGCATTGGGAGTTACAACTATCTTATCGGATGGGATATTGAAGTGATATGCGATGCGATCTTTTGAATAGTTTGATACAGTGCAGAGAATATCTGTATCTGTTGCAGACTTTTTGAATGTAAGTCCCTTGATTAATCTATATCGCCATGGGAAATACTGAGGAAAATCCTTGAACAAAATGTCGTGCAATGTTACAATGGTTTTACAGTTTTTCCATAAGGGTGCGGTGTATTGATAGTGAGCCCAATCGATATTATATTTTTTTATAATTTGCGGAAACTCAAGAAGTAGTCGGTAGAACTTATTACAATCTGACAATTGAATATAATGAATATTTTTACCCTTTCCGAATATGTTTCTTATATTTTCAACATCCCTTGCAGCAAAGTAGAAATCAATGTTGGGAGCAAGTTTGGGTGCCTCGGTATATATGCCTTTAATATAGGTGTTTATACCCTCTGTGGTTTTCTCGTCAAAGCAATGGCAATCAACTAATAGTCTCATGTTATTCTCGTGTTTTAATTATTCTTGCAGGAATTCCTCCGATTATCACATTGTCTGGAAAAATTCCCGACACAACCGCTCCGGCTGCCACAATACATCCATTCCCAATTTGCGTACCGTCAAGAATAGTAGATTTTGCCCCAATCCAACAGCCTTTCCCAATTTTTATTCCTTTATGGTTCACACCTTGAAGTCTGATTGGGATATCTAAATCTTTAAAGTTGTGGTTTTCAGGATGTATGCTCACATAATTGCCGATAATAGTGTCATCACCGATCTCTAAGCCGCCTGCACCACCATAATGACCACATGTTCCCAGACCGACATTATTACCGATTCTTATACCTTTACCAAGCTGCTGCAGACTGCCTGTTACAATCATTGTAGTTCCTATTCCGAATGAAACACCATCACCACATGTTATACCCTCTATGCCCAACGCGTCAATGTAGCATCTTGGGCCAATCATCAGGTTTCTTCCGAATTTGAAGCATGAAGAGCCTCTTAATATAGCTGAAGGACTTAAAAACACGCTTCTGATGGTTAATAATCGGATAGAGCCATAAATCCTATTTACAATTTTTCCTGAAAGTAATCTAATCAAATAGGCAGATGGTATTTGAGGATCCAAGCTGATATTACGGATTTTGGAAACAAGAGAATATATAAATTTGCGCAACATGTTTAATATTATTTAATTGAATATATGTAGGCTTTTAGTTTATCATGAATGGACCAATCTTGTTTGAGTATTACCGGAATCCCAAATATTGCCTGATTAATTTTCCATCCTATTTTTTGAAAGATATTAAAATGTTTTGACGTGTATATCTTAATGGATTTCTGCCACATATAATATCGTTTTAGCGTGATTCCCTGTGACTCCCCAAAACTTCCACCTTCGAGGTGGATTATTTGGGGAGACGATATAAGGATATTTTTCAATCCTAATTGATACAATCTGAGTTGGAGATCTACTTCTTCGCAATACATAAAATAATCCTTATCAAAGCCTCCGATTTTCTCAAAATTTTCTTTGGATATAAACATGTCTGCACCAATGACATATTCAATTCTTTCCTGAAGTTTGTGTTTTAATACTTTATTGCGCAATGAGAAATAAAGATATTTTAATGTATCAAAAGGAGAAAGGAAAAGGGATCCTGATACATTAGGTTTAAGCTCCTTATTTAAAAGGTGTGCACCGATAGCTCCATAAATTTTATTGTCTGGATCATTATGTTCCATGAATTTATAGAAGTCTGTCAAAGCATCGTTTAGTAATATAGTATCAGCATTTAGGAAGAAGAGATACTTCCCGTTTGCACAAGCTGCACCAACGTTATTAGCACGTCCGAATCCTACATTTTCATCATTCTGAATCCATTTGATATATGGAAAATTCTTGAGTATTTTATCTTTACAATTTTGGGGAGACTTGTTGTCAACTATAATACATTCATAAGAAACTCCACGAGTTTGTGCCTCAATTGAGTTAATACAATCAATAAGGAGATCTCCTGTATTGTAATTGACGATAATGATAGAGACGTTCATTATGTATGATTAAATATTTAGAGTAGTAATAATATAGAACACCAATGATAAAAAGAGATCCATTGTAATTTGGATTTACATAAGTGGTTACTGAAGAATTGGTGATGAATAGCATTATAATTGAAGCGATCGATAGAGATTTAAATAGAGTAGCGTTCTGCATAAATGATTTTCGAATATGAGAACATTTGTAAATATTTACAGTTCCCCATACAAATAACAATAAGATTCCAAGATAACCTGACTTAACCAATATATAAGGGTATCCGTTGTGAAGAATCGGAATATACCGTTTCCCAAGGAACTCTGCACTCCCAACGTCTACTTTAGTCCCGAAACCGTGACCTAATATTTTTTCAAAAAAATTGTACTCTTCAAATGATTTAAGAGCCATATATATTTCATACCCCCTCCAATTGACGTTTATGTCTCGATTATTAGTGAAGCTATGATTTGAACTAATTTCACTTTTTGAATGTAGTATTAGTTTTATCATTGGATTATCAGGGTTAAATATAAATAATGAAGCAACTATGCAGCCGCATATTGAAATATATATAATGGTTTTAGCATGATGTTTTTTATAGTAACTCCAGCCTGTAAAAAAACATAAATATTATTTCAGAAATCCATAGCGTACGGGTACCGCTAAGATAGACGCCGATTATGCATAGAATAAAACCTAACCAAGCATGCTTATTTTGGATAGAATTTTTTTTTGAGAATAAGATTTCATACCAATAAATGGACGCCGCAACTATAATAGTTGAATTTGCTTGTATGAGAGATACTTCCCTCGCTTCTCGTGGGTTTATGAGACCATCAAATCCTATCGATAAAAACACAGAAACTGAAAGTACAACAGTAGACAGTATTCCACTCATTTTAATTGCTCGTAGTATTACGCTTGTGCTGTTCTTCATTGCAATGTATTGACCTATAATAATTGCAAATACCGGATTTAGAAAATAATAAAGGTCTTTGAATATTTCAAAATTAGTGGCATCAGCATTATTGCCACAAATTCCCATAACCAATGGAAAAATTGGCAATAATAGTAGTGGTAAAGTATATTTTGTAATTATCCCGTTGATACCGTATCTTATTATACACACTATGCAAATAAAGTCAAAAATCAAGTATCCTATGTTTCCGGCTAGACCCCGATTAAATATCAGCCATAACATTATAGCTAACCAAAATATTTTTTTTGTTGATCGCATCATATGGGTTATGATTTTTTTCTGTTGAAATTATCAATTGCTATCTTGTATAGCTGATTGAATTTCTTCCTTCGTTCAGGCCAAAGGTATTTAGACGCTTCATTTATTACATTTTGAGCTTTCTCAATTAGAATATTCGGATTTTCACAAATCATATCAATTGTATCTGCAATACTCTGAATCAAATGTTCCTCGATGTCTATCTTTATTGGAAATCCTGCAGTGCTTGTAACTGTGTCATGCATTCCGCAATGATCCAATGATAATGTTGGAACGCCAGCTTCCATGGCCTCCCATACAACTGTTGGATTACCTTCCATAATAGATGTCAGAATATTCAAGTGAGATGTTTTAAATAATGCTCCGACTTCCTCTCTTGTAAGTTTACCATGGAATGTCACGATTTCTTCAAGGTTATTATTAAGTACATATTTTTTCAAAGACTTTTCAAGAGGTCCATTGCCTACTATATTAAGTCTGATATCGGTTTTATGTGACATTAACGAGATTGATTTCAGAAGAAGAATGTTGTTCTTACGACCATCCAGTGTACCAACTGTAATTAGCGTTAAGGGTTTGTGATTATTAAATTTTTCATAGTGTAATTGGGGTTCATGACGCAAGCAATTTTCAGGCATGTATTCGCTATCAATATTATATTTATCTTTTAAAGCTTTTTGATTCTCAGAAGTTGCAGCAATTACTACATCGATTGAATTAAAGCTTTGCGAATAGTCCTATTGAATTTTGTAGATATATATCCTGTTGCTGAACGTATAAATTGATGTATTCTCTCCTTAGTCCCTGTATTATCTAATAATAATTTATTAGTATTTAGCAAACCACCCATCGGACCACGCATATACGGTAGATTGATTTTCCAAAGATATCCTTGTTCACGATAACCAATAGGTCCCAGATAATGTATCAAATCATAGGTTTCGCCATTGTTAATTAATTTCTTGGCTCTTTTATATGCAGTCTTATGCCATATTCGATAAGCTGGGAAATAGGAATAAATAAAATATCCTTTTTTATTGGGCCAATTCAGGATCCTTGAGAAAATGTTAGGTTTGACAAATTCGAATTTAACATTTGGAAGAGAGTTGGATTTCAGCCACTCTTGCAAATCACTATTGTCACCCAACTCAGAGCCGGCACATCCATATAAAATAGTTAGCTCATTTTCCTTAGACATTTCTAAAATATAATTCCAAGCGACTGAGAATTCACTGCCCCGGAATGGAGAAAGATATGCTGCTAAGACTAATATTTTCATTGTTTTTGAGATTTCTTAAGATTTATTCTTGTAATTTACAACAATGGAATCAATGGTAGCACTTATTTCTTTTCCCCAATGCTCCCAATTAAGTTTTGAATTATATAAATCTCGTGCCCTTATACTCATCATATTTAATTCTCCATTCTGTGCCTTTTCTTTTATGGATTTGCCAAAATCTATTCCAGTCGAACCAATTGGTAACTTGTAGCCATTTACCCCGTCAATTATATAGTTTCCTATGCCGCCAGTGTCATGTGTGAAAACAGGAAGAGAGTATGCGGATGCCTCTGCAAATGAAATGGCAGAGCATTCTGCAACCGTAGGTAATAACAAAGCATGAGAATTTTTTAATAATGAGACAAGTTTATTATAATCTCCGGTGTTATTTTTGTTCAGGAATCCGTGATATTCAACAAACGGTAATTTTGAAATATTCTCATTAAGTTTTTTTATTCCTGCGATGTGTAGCTTTGTAGAGATTCCATTGTCATTTAACCATCTTACAGCCTCTACTGCAATGTCTCCTCCTTTTCGTATCCAGTCAACGCCAAGGAAAAGTAATTCTAATTGTTTATTGAGATTATAAGGCACTTTATCATTGACAATATCCTTTTCATCGATATTTGCACCGAATTCAACGACATTAATCTTATTCGGTTCTACTTTTAAATCATTTAAAGCTGAATCTTTTGCCCAATCTGATGAGACAATTATGATGTCTGATCGTTTCATGGCTTTATTTTCGGCTTCAATGCCCTGACGCTTATTTGATTCAGTAAGATTATGAAAGTAATAATCTATCATTGCAGGAAATGTAGCATCTGTAAAATATATTATCGGTTTCTTTATTGATTCGAGATTAGCTAAGGTAGGCATACAAAAGAAAGCAGCAACAATATCACAGTTATTAAAAGACTCTACTTCTACTTTTTTATACATGCATTTATAGAAATACCTATTTAAAGCTGGAATTACATTGTATCCGCACAGTAAGTATAATGCTTTTATAAGGTATTTAAAATATTTTGCAAATCTCCTTTGTCTTATTGGTATCCATTTTAATTCTCCAATTTTACTCAACTGTTGAACCATTTTATAATTAGTGCCGGATGAGGCTTTCCTGTCCGAAGGTGCATGTTCACTCAAATAACCGATTTTCATTATTTATAAAAATTATCATTGTAATAACTCAAGTTCATGTCTCCTGATGCCATTTATCTGCTTTATCGAAATTTTCAGAATAAATGTTCTTATTAAGAATCAATTTAACTATAAAATTGCTCTCCAACGGGACGCAATTTTATCTGATTGGTATTCTTCCCCTGTGGCAATTGCTGCTGCTCTTAACTCTTGATACATTGAGTTGGGCAATTCGATTGCTTTGTTTATTGATAATTCAATCTCACCTTCTTTTGAAATAAAACCGGATAGATTGTCAATAATAATTTCTTTAGGACCTGGATGGTCTGTTGTAATTGGGACACATCCGCAAGCCATGCTTTCAATTATAGATATACCGAATAATTCTTCCCAAGATCCAACACGTTTTGAATTCATGATTAGAAATGAATGTGAAGAATATATCGGAATGAGATTGTTTAAACCATTTATAAATCCGATGTAATTTATATTCGTATATCTTTCAGCATATGATTTGACAATATCTTCAAGATCTCCAGAACCGGCTATAGTAAGAGTTGCCTCAGAGTGCCTTGCAAAAATTTCAAGAAGTTCGGAAATACCTTTACATTTTACGAGACGTCCAACGTAAATGAAACTGTTATCTTTATATTTAGGAGTCGCTTTAATTATTGAAGAGTAAGAATGATTGACTACTGAAATATTTGTTCCATCGGAATAACCATGTGTTATTAATTCCTCTTTAGTTTTATTACTGACGGCAAAAATTTGAGACACATTATTTGTAAATCTTTTCCATTTATTTTTTAGATGTTCTGATTTTGTTGGTTGAGCCATATTAGAGCCGTTCCAAGAAGTAAAAGATGTATGATAATATAATTCATGATTCTGTAGTGCTCTACATAACCAAGGAAGATATTTGTTAAATGGTGCTATCCCCAACACGATCTTTTGATCATGTTTGAAGGGTAATGTTAGCATCGTATAAATTGAAATGAATGCTGATTTATATCTTCTGTGATAGAATGCAGCTAAGATTCCTCTGATGGTGAATACGCCCATGGTTACTTTATAACCATTCTTATTAGCAAGTGAGACCAAAGCATTGTAATGAGAAGGTGCCCCATGTTCATGCAAAACATAGATATGCTTATTCATCGTTTTATAAAAGATTTCAATTTATTCCGTTCTGTAACATTTAGCCCTATTAACAGAACTGATATAACAGTAATTATGAATGATGCACTTGAGAAAATAAGTGCATTGATAAGGTTGTTTGGCTCGTAGAATATAATGCTGAATGGAAGTATAAATATTGAACAGAATAATGTTACAAAAATCTCTCTGAGTATTATATTCCGAGTCATTCTTAATAGGGATATATTTATAATTTTGCTGTAAAAAATAAATTTACAAATCATGCAAAAGAAGCTGTTGAGTATACCGATAAAAAATGCATATTGCGGTGATAGATTACCAAATCTAAACCCTATGTATACTATGCTAAACATGATTATTTTAATACAACTTAAAGAAATAACAAATTTCTTGACTTTCCCAGTTGCTTGAATCGCAATATTTAATGTTCCCCCCATTCCTAAAATTAGCACTTCGATGAGAAGTAACAAAGTGAAACTATAGGTATATTCTGGCACATCAACTAACCAAATCTGTAAAAGTTGCTTCATGCAAAAAAATGCAGGAATTACCATAACCAAAATTAGATAATAGGATAGTCGAGATGACTGGACTACAAGGGAGTGCATGTCCTTATATTCAGATGTGGCATAATGTTTTGTAATTTGAGGAGATGCTGCACTTTGGAAATTCCCAGCAAAACTCATCATCACGCCTTTGACATTGTATGCAATTCCACGTGCGGCATTCGCAACCGGTCCAAAAAAGATATTTAAAATAATATTTAATCCTTGATCCATCATTACATCTCCAAAATTGGAGAATAGATTCCAGCTGGAAAAACTTAAAATTTCCTTGAATTTTGATGGAGAATAAATGATGCCAATTTTGCATTCATGAAAATGCCGAGCTGAATAGATATAGTATATAAAAGTGATAATGCCTACTACACTCGCTACTAATATTGAATAAAATGCTAATTTATCCCAGGGGGATATTATTAGCAGATATACTATGCCAAGTTTTAATACGGATTCTACAATACTGATATATGCATAAAAATTCATGCGCTCATGAGCTATGATCAGAGCATTAAATGGAATACGTATAATGTTTAGTATCAATGAAAGTAATGAAAACTGATAAACGTAATGAGCCGCTACGTATCGGTCAGTCGCAAGATTGAGCTTATTTTTTATAAACCATAATCCTAAAGTCTCACCAACAATTATAATGCCCAATACTATAAGAAGATAGATAGTAAGTGTCGTTTTAAAAGTATCAAGGCGGCTCTTTGCGGTGCCTTTGCCTAATTCGAATGAAAAGAATCGTGTAGATGCATTGGACATTGTAGACGTAAGAAATGTCAACATTGCAACGACTCCTCCAATTACGTTATATATGCCAAAATCTGTGACACCAAGCACATTCAGAACAACCCTTGTTGTATAAAGTGTCACTAAGACGGTTATAATTAGCCGTATATATAAGAATATGGTATTTTTTAGAACTAACTTATGGTTAGTCATAGTAAGAAATAAAATTTAACAATATGATAGTTATTGAATAATCTTAGGTATATGGGCAAAGTATCGGCCGGCTTCTTTCGGAAACCGGCTATCAGTTGATTATATATTTTATTGAAGCTGTATTGAGGAGGGTAGAGGAGCGCGATACGCGTTATTTTATTACAATTCCTTTATCGTATGACATAGATAGCATCTTTTTCTATTTGTGACAGAAAATAGGGTCGAAGATAGTCATGTCGCCTGATTAAATCAACAGATACTCCTAATATATCTTGCAGATAATTTTTTAGACGCAATACTTTATATGCTACTGGAGGCATGTCAACAAATAAATCCACATCGCTGTTTTCTGAGTTGTCGCCTCTCGCCATAGACCCGAACAAACACATAGACTTGACTCCATATTCATCTTTTATGTATGGAGCTTCTCGTGTCAATAATTCTATGCATTCTTTACGGGTACGCATTCTTTTATGATTGATCGCAATCTAAAATGAGAGAATAAAGAGTCCCCTATCAACTCTTTAAGAATTTCTGCTAATTCGCTCTTGACAGATTCGTAATGGAGAGACATGATTATGGCTATAAATTATAGAAGCGGTTGATGGCGGCGCGTTCTGTGGCATTGCCGTAGCGGGATACGCGTTTTATGATGAAACTGCGATTCTTTTTCCAATCGAGGGTGGACATATCTATGTCCCAGAATACACAGTTGCGGATTGCGGGATGATCTCCAGTCAGTATTATTGAGTTGATAATACTTTGTTGTTCCTTCTGGTAGGTCTGAATACGCTGTAGGAAATACGGTTCGTAATCAAACATACTCTCAATCTTTTGTGAAAGTTGTCTACCGATATTGCGATGTCCGTTGATGATACCATTGAGATGACTGTAAGATATTCCGATCTGTCGAGACAAATGAATCTGGGAGATACCTCTCTTCTGGAGATCCCTCCTGATGATTTTACCGACAGGAATGGTCTTATATGTCTCAAATCTCTTTTGCATCTTTATTGGATTGATTGCAAAGATAATAAAACTTTTTCTTTAAACCAATTCCAGCGAATGATGGTTCATCTGTTGTCTAATTGAATATGTCTCGCGGCGCAAACCAGTTCGACAGGGAACGCGCTAATTTAGTTGCAACAAATTCCCCTTTGGGATACAATTCTATGTAGCCGGATATAATATCACTTTTTTTTGGTTGATCCTTGATTCCTTTGAGATGTTGTATCTCAGTATGGAGCATTCGGAAATAATCATGACCATTATGAAGTTGTTCCCATTCTGCGTCTCTGCGATTGGATTCGAATTCCAGTACAAAATCGGGGTCTATGTGGCGTTGAGTCTCTTTCTGACAAGAGTTGAGCTTGTCTACACAATCTTTGATACTAAGATTTGAAAACTCATGTGTATTAGCTTTGAATGCAATCTTCTTATCAGTATCCTCGTTCTGCTCATTGGCCCATCTTACATATGAGTAGTTTCTGATCTTGGAAATAATGTCATCATGAAGTTTAGCGGCATTGTTTGCTGTCACGTTATAACTCAATGCAATGTCGTTTGTCCGTTGGGCAGATATTACGGTCATTTCCCAATCGTGGCAATCTGACACGAATAAATTCTCGTATTCCGGCTCTATTCCGTCAAGATGGGAAAAGTCAGCATCATTTATCGCAGCCAACCTTTCTTTAAAATAAGGATTGAGATTCTGTAATACCGTTGTAGTCCATTTATGACCGTTCATTATGCCGAATACTACTTTATTGCGTGATAGATAACGTTCATAAAAGTCTCTGTCGTCTGCGCCTTCGATGGCAATGACTATTTTGTCACGGTTCATGGGACTGTTGAGAAGACCTTTGACATAAGATGTCATTTCCCCCGATAAATCCTGAGATAATCTTCTGACAGAATTCATATCTTCTCTGACTGCTCGTAAAGATCATAACATAGATTCCACATCCCTCCGATTATCTGAGGTGAGTGGGTGGCTATCATGACACGAATTTTTCTCTGACGGGCGATATTCGTGATGTCTTTCATGAATTCGTTCTGCCAGGCTACATGCAAGGATATTTCCGGTTCGTCAATCAAAAGAATATCTCCCTCTTTGAGGTCAAAAATAAAATTATATAGCATTATAATCTCATTCTTTTCACCGCTTGAGAGTTTGTCTAAAGGAATCGTTGCTATTGATGATCCTGATGAGAACCTGATACCATCTTTGTATGAAATCGTAATACTTTTATTGCTGAAGCATTTGTTCTGAATCATTGATGTGAAAATATCAAGTTCGTTCAGAATGCCATCGTAAGATGAAAGTTTCTTAATAGTTTCAGTTACAAAGCAATTCAAGATATGTGATTTGTCTTTCCTATATTCCGGAATTTTGTATGATGAATTGAGGTCATATCTTTTCAGATGCTCTATTTTCTCCTTGAGTGTTATGACAGCGGCACTGTAGTCCTGCTCGCTTATGCATTCATCTGACTTCATAAGCACCTCAATGAAATTGGAGTCGATATCCTGAGATTTTACCAGATAATTGAAATAGGCTTCGCTGAGTTTTCCTTTTAAGGACTCAGAAATGTCTTTAACCGCTTCGGTATGCTCTTCTTCAGATATATTGAATAATCTCTGCGATTTAATAAATTTGGTATCCGTCTTTCCGGATTGCAGCAGGGTGAACAAACCGAGAGCTTTCTGGGACTTGATGATTTCCGTTACAATGTTTATACGTTTTTCAAGTTCACTTGGAGTCTCATTCTCTTCATCCTGATTATTGTATCTAAACCAGAAATGCCTTTTATTTGATGTGTTTATTCTATCCTGGTCAATCTTGAAAGATCCGAGTCTATTATTATCTGCGCCAATGAAGATGAATTCCACTTGCTTCTGCGGGACAGTCACCTCATCCTGATTGCCGGAATTTTTTTTGTTATCTTCATTGATTGACAATATATGAACTTTGAATTCTTCAAAATCAGCAATAATCTCGGAAAAGGGGATTTCGTGAAAATACAAAAGGTCATTGTTGGAAAGAGCCTCGATTATCGTGAATATTGTGGTCTTTCCGTAGCCGTTGGGTCCTGTTATTATCATTGTTTCCCCCTCCCTTGGGACAGAGAGGAAGTAATCATAGCAATTAAACAGACCTTTGATGTCAAGCGACCTAAGCATTTCCTATAGAGTAAAATTGTATATTTCTTTTAGTTCGGCTAATTTTTTTGCGTTTATCCTACGCTCTCTTTCATCAGCCACATTCTCAAATCCTTCGAAGCGCATGACACTTTTGTAAAGAGGAAAGCTGGAGCCTTTTGATTCGGCATTTTGCCATTGCATTAATCTTAGATTTACATCGCTGTCATCTCCACCGAGCTCAACCGGATAAATATGGTCAATTACCCATCCGAAATTGGAATTCAAAACTCCATATTTGCTGCGCATGACTACAGCTCCGCATGCATCCTTGCGGAACATCTTGGAATCGAGACCCTCTATTGTTGATGCTTTTTCCCAAATCCGGTCTATTTCATCCTCAGAAAATGCGCTTTTATTCATTTGTGCAGTAATTACTGTTTAATGACAAAATTAATTAAAAATATGGAATCCTGCAAATTTTATTGCTGCCGTCGGGTTGCTATCGGTAGTTCAGACGATGGTGGGTATGGCGCCGGAGTCGAGGCGGGCGGCGAGGAGGGTGAATCGGTTGGGAGAGGGAGTGGAGGAGAGGCGGAGGCGTGGAGAGAAATATTTTTTATCGGCAGGTCGCCCGAAGGCTATGCGGTGGTTGATGTCATACCATGTCAATATCCTATCGGACTGGTTTTGCCGGGGATTATGCAGTAGTTTCTCAACTTAAAGCACCCAACGTTCAGCATAGCTTCTGATGTGGGTGAGGGTCTTATTGCGAGACGGCACGGTGGAGAATCCCCCGCAGTTGCGGAACGCACTTGCAAGCAGATGCCCATATCCCTCGATTTCCTCGGGATTGCAGAAATCTACCTCGTCTACCGCGGGTAGTGTCAGAGTTTGCGGAGCAGCCGCTGGTCTTTGGGTATATGCCATTCGAATCCGGTATCGTCTATGAAACGTATCTGGTATATGATGTCTCCAGTCGTGTCTTTGGGAGATTTCTCCACTATTGCCTCTGTTCCGCTGTAGTCGCCCCCGATTATTATGACACGGTCATCGGGTTTTAACTCCACTGTGCCCAATGGATATAGCTTGGAGTCGGATGTGAACTGCCCGATAACCTGCTGGAAGGTTTCCATTGCATTGCGGGAGATGACTGCATACGGACAGTCGCGACGCGAACGGTCGCGCATACACCATGCGATGTCACCCACATGATGCATGATAGGAGCGATGTCGGTTGATCTGGTTTTTATAAAGACAATGCCCGGAATCAGCGGCTTGTCTTTGTATACCATCTTGCGTCCGATTTTATGCGCTATCTCCTCACATGGATAGAAGGTGTCGGGTGTGGGCAATGTTTCTCTGAATATGTCGAATCGGTTTTTCAACGTGGAGAATTTAACACCTTGCCGTAGTCTCATCACATGCCAACGTTTTGGGTTCTCAACCAAAACAGTTCTGATGTTGCCGAATATATCTTTCTGCTCATATCCGTTAGTATCCGTGCCTGAGACAATCTGAAGTAAAGGGTGATTCCGATTGAAGACGGATGCTATAGTTGATGCGCGGTAGCCGCATCTAAGAGCGGTGCCTATCCACAGGTTTGTCAGGCTGTCAGATACATTGCCGGAAATGGGTATCCCTCTATAGCGTAGCAGCGATAGAATCTTCTTTTCAGCCTTATGTCTTATCTGCGATGGTGTGGTGGCTGACTGTCCAAGCGGAAAAATATAACTTTTCCGGGAAGAGACATGTCTTTCAGCAAATTCTCTGCATTCCGGCGGAAGCGTATCGAGGTCTTTCTTTTTGAGATAAAGCGTATCTTCCAGGCTTATATCAGGATAAATTAGAGAGAGTATGGCAATGTCAGTATAAATAGCTATCTCTCCATTCTGCTTATCTGAGGTTCTGACCATAGTCAATAGCCTTGAGAGGTCCGAATCCGAGACCGGTATGAACGATTCTGTTGCTTTGAAAACTCTTACCTTTTCCTTTAGAGAGCGAAATGAATAATCCGGGAAAAGAGTTTTCTCAATAGCTGCGCCAAGTATACTGCAAAGATTATCAAGATAATATGATGCAGTCTTAATGGAGATGCCGGTTGCAATCATGTCAACAAACCAATCACCGAGAATTCGATCCGTTTCACCGAATATATTTGCGGCATCCTCACCTGCAAAGGTTAGGAAAGAGCGCACAGCTTTGGTATATGCGGAGCATGTGGCAGAAGAAAGAGAAGTGGGAAATTGTCGGAGAAAATCCGAAAGGTCTGAGAAATTATAAGGCAGATTGTCAGCCATTTGGTACGCAGGCAATTTCTAACATTTCTAAAAGTAAAGACAATTCTCATCGTCCCTCCGTTGGCAGGGTAAGGTCTCTGATCCAACGATGGTGAACAACAGATATGTCTTGCAAGTTCAGCACTCCTTAAGTAACTGTAAAATCAAGTATCTCTTCGCAAGAGATACTTATTCGGCTGCAAAATTAACAATTCTCTGTGAAATACACAAATGCATCTCCTTGCATTTTTTACTACACTTTAATCACAAATGTTTATAACGTTATAACTCAAACGACCATTATAACCATTGAAACCATTAAAAAGCTCCGCTTTTCTTAAGACACGAATTTATGTAGACCACAGTCCCACAGAACCATAGCATAGAGGCAATATTATAATTTTTGTGTCCGGTAAAAATTTTAATCACGCAGAGGCGCGGAGGCGCAAAGTGTTTATGCCGCTCAATTCGGCGCAGATGTCGTTCCACTCCTGCGGAGACACAAAGTCTGATGCAATAATTTCGCAGCGAAATCCCGAAGGGATGGAAAAATTATAACACCACATCGAGCGGGGCAAGGAACGCAGCCCTGCGAAGGTGTGGTGTAACCCAAGGCGCGTCAAACGGCTTCGAAGAAGTCGACCAATTATATTGTGCATCCGTTGTTTAATCGACTTCTTCGAAGCCGTGGCCTGTCTCGGCATATAACACCACACCATCGATGGATTTCGTTCCTCATCCATCTCGATGTGGTGTTATAATTGTTCCATCCCTTCGGGATTTCGTATCTAAAACAGTGTGGCTCTATTGTCGCATATCTGCTATGGTCCTTTGGGACTCTGGTCTACACCTTTAGCCTCAAACAAAAAAGCGGAGCTTTTGAATGGTTATAATGGTTTACAAAATTTGGTTTAAAATACTGATATAGATATGGTTATTATTGGTTATAATGGTTTGATTAAAAGTGTATTATTATTGATTGATGATGATTGGGAATGGTTTGATAGTATCTCTTGCGAAGAGATACTAACGGGATCTGACAGCAAATGAGGATGTTGAGGGCTATGGTTTGAATGGGCTTGCCGGTGTGATGCGGAAGATGGTGCCTTCGATCAAGGAGACGTATAGGTCGCGGGTGTGAGGGTCGCTTTCTATGCCGTTTATCTCGCTTGCGCCCAGTGTCGCGCTCCAGATAACAGATTTTGTCTGAGAGTCTATCGCGGTGACTATGCCGCGACGTGAGCCTACATAAATAATCCCTTCCTTCTCTATTATCGGACATGGTGCATGATCATAACCTATTCCCATGTCGACTGTCCATAATTCATAGAATTCCGGTGATGTGGCGTCTACAGCCACAAGTTCTCCATCCATTGTCTTGGCATATACTCGAGTGCCATCCGCGCTGTGTCCGAGGCTTTCACGGTAGCGATGGCTGTTGTCGCGCCATATGGTTTTGCCATTTTGGCGGTCGATGGCTGTCATGTATCTGTCAGGTGCGACGATGATCACCTTATCGGCCGCTATCACCGGCACTACATTGCCCGGACTGTACATATTCGCTGTCCTGCCATTGTTCCATATCCATTTGAGTTTACCGGAAGAGCGGTCAAGGCAGCGGAGGTTTGTATCCCATGCTCCGAAAATGATATCATTACCGTTCGCAGCAGGCTCGCCCTGACAATAATTTGCGATGGAATCATATTGCCATTTCAGATTGCCAGTATTGGCATCTCTCACTTCAAAGCGTTTGTAACCACCTTGTAAATAAAGATCGCTGTCGCTCAGACCATCGGCAACATACGGACCCTCCTTTGATTTAATATCCTTGATCAACTTTCCGTCATGGCAGTTTGCCAGCAATATGCCGGAAGAGTAGGGGATAGCCACCAGACCGCGCTTAAGTAGTGTCATTCTTGAAAACACAGCGGTATTGTTCGGTGTCGGTATATCCCACTTTATCTTACCGCTGGTTTTGTCAAGGCATTTCGCTCTACCTAATGATGTTCCGAAATATATGTTATCTTTGTCTATAGCCAGCCGGGTAAATACAGATGCGCTGTCGCCCCATATCTTGGTTATGCTTCGCGCCGCGGCTCCTCCACGGTTAGCGAGCGCGAAGATTCGTTTCCGTTCCTTTCCGAGTTGTTTGTCGTATATGATTGTCCAGTCAGGTGTCACTTCCACTACAGCATAACCATGGTTTCCTTTCCCTGCGTTGAGGCATCGTGTCATTGCCGCCTCCATGTCATCAACATCATATCGCAGCCATCGGTGGTAATGGCCGTTGATATGTGCAATAACGGGGAATGATGACAGTGTGGAAGCGTATTCACGATAGTTATCAAGATCATTTTCGCGAATTGGATAATGATTGAAAGATAGCACACGCATTCCCGGAGTGCATTGCTCCGAGAGCATCTTTCTAAGCCAGTGAAGATCTTCCTGTTTTATATGTCCATCGCCCATCTTCATATACGGTCCGCAATTGATACCCACAATTATCAGAGAATCATAACGCGCTATAAACCTGTCCGCACCGAAGATGTCTGTGAAAGTTTTTGTTGCGCTCTGGCTCCAGTTGTTTTCATGATTTCCGGGAAGCACATGCAGAGGCCATTTGATTCCCCTCAGGATATCAGCCACATTCTCAAGCTCGTTGTCTGCACCTTCGTTAGTGAGGTCACCATTCACAATCACAGCATCATATGGGGATGTATTGATCTCCTTGACCGCTACACGAAGCAGGGAGTCGTTGGTATTTCCTGGTGTTACGTGTATATCGCTCAATACGGCGAAGCGTTGGGAGGCAGCCGGGAATACGGCTGTGAATATGATGATAAGGTTAATTAGGAATTTCATGCTGCAAAATTAATAAAAATGATTACTTTTGCAGCTACAACTCATATACTTTAATAAGATTCCTTATGATAGATAAATATTTTACAGACCGTGCTACAGTGCGTGATTTCTCCGACCGGGAGGTATCACCGGTGCTTATTAATGAGATGCTTGAAGCGGCGGCACATGCTCCCACTAATGGCAATATGCAGCTTTACAGTGTGATTATAACTCGCGATGGAGCGCGAAAAAGGCTGCTTGCTCCTACGCATTTCTCGCAGCCGGCTTCAGTCGGAGCAAATGTGTTGTTGACATTCTGTGCGGATTTCAACCGTTTCGTAAAATGGTGCGAGGCAAGCGATGCAAAGCCGGGTTACGATAATTTCCAGTCGTTCATGTCGGCTGTTTTTGATACAATTATTCTTGCTCAGCAATTCTGCACTATAGCCGAAAAAGAGGGTCTTGGAACATGTTATCTGGGAACTACCGCCTATAACGCCCCGCAGATTGCAGAGATTCTGGAGCTTCCCGAAAGAGTTGTGCCAGTCATAACTGTTGCATTGGGTTACCCGGCTTCCGAGCCTCAGAAATCCGACCGCATCCCGGCATCTGCTTTCATTCATGATGAAGTTTACAAGGATTATACTCCTGAAAGTATAAAGGAGATATATGCAGAGAAGGAGTCAAGAGAGGATAGCCGTCAATTTATAGAAGAGAACGGCAAACAGACCCTTGCGCAGGTCTTCACGGATGTCCGTTATCCTAAAGATACAAACGAGATATTCTCCAAAATCTACCTCGACTTCATCCGCAAACAACGTTTCGATATTCTCTAACCATAACAAGCAAGCACATGTAAGTTTATTGTAGATCAAACCATTAAAACCATTTAAAACCATTTTATTCTTCGATGATTGACCTTCAAGGCGCAACCGGAAGATAAAATGGTTTTAAATGGTTTTAATGGTTTGATTTATAACGTGCTGATTTGCTCGTTTGTAATGGTTTTAGAATCAGTCGTCTGCCTTGCCAAAGCCGAATATGCCTTTGCCGTCGGTTTTGTCTTCTACGAAATCCTCAATTTTATCAGTGATGTCGCCGAGAAAATCTTTTCCTTTCTCTATATATTCCTTGCCTTGACCATTCTGAATCCAGTCTTTTGCCTGGTTCACTTTGTCTTGCACGTCCGGACTATTGAGGAATTCCTCAGCCTTGCCTTTAAGCTCTTCCGCCTGACCCTTAAGCTGGTCGGCCTTTCCTTTTAATTCGTCGATGTTCATAATATGTGTTTTTAATGGTTTTTATTGTTTTTCATTAAAAACACAGTTCCGGCGCATTGTGTTAGCTAAAGACTTCTCACTTTAATCATTATTAACAGTTCTGCGCGCCTCTTTGTAGAACATCAGGATGCGATGGCGCATCAGGTATTCGTAATATGCCTGTATGCGTGTGACTTCCGTGCGGAAGAGGTTGTTTTTAGCCTGCTCATAGTCTGCCTGCGTAGCCCGTCCGAGATTGAAGCGTTCGCGTGTGGAATCGAATGAGAGCCGAGTCTTCTCCAGAGTCTCTTCCGATGTTAGATATCTGTCTCTTGCCCCTGTCGCCTGGTAATAAGCCAACTGGATGTCTTTGTAGAGGTCGAGGGAGCGCTGGTCGAGGTCAAGCTTGGCGCTTGTCTGCTGCAACTTTGCGCGGCGCACGCTGTTGCGTGTGTTGAAACCGTCAAAGATCGGTATGGAGAGGGAGAATCCGAGATAAGTCTGGAAATTATGGCGCATCTGTGCGGAGAAGGCTTCGTTGTCGAATCCTCCCAGACGGTAATAGCTCGATCCGAGACCTGCGTTGAACCGGAGTGTTGGTATATATCCGGATTTGGCATAAGATATTCTCTGGTCAGCCACTTTGATTGCCTGTCTTGCGCTGAGTATGCTGTTATTGTTTAGCATTGCGGAATTATATACATCCTCCGGACCGGGTATTGACGGCAGTAACTGACCAAGCGGGAGCACATCGAACCCTTCTACTGATGGTAGTTGCAGAAGATTAGCGAGATTTACCAACGCTGTCTGGGTGTCGTTTGCCGATGTGATTATTTGAAGCTTATCCTGTGCCGCAACTGCTTCAAGGTCATAGATTGTTGCCTCTGCTGCTTTCCCGGCTTCGATCATGGTCTTCTGGCGTTCAACCTCAAAAGCCGACAGATCTGCCTGTGAACGTGCGCTTTGTTCCACTTCCTTGCAGTAGAGCACCTGAAGATACTGTGAAATCACATTGAGCGCGACATTATCTTTCGCAGCTTCATTATCGAACACATATTGTTGCAGCGAAAGCTTGGAAAGCTTCAGGTTGCGGTATTCCGCCATCCCTTGAAACAAGGGTAGGCTCAATCCTGCGCTCCATCCGAAATTGGACGTGTTTCGATCTGCATATGTATTCTGGGCGGTAAGACCGCGTCCGAAATTGAACTGTTGTGAGGCAGATGCATCAAGTGTCGGAAGGAAACGGTCTTTTGCCTCAATTATTCCTTGCTCACCTTCACGGATCTGCAGCTCTCGTTGCAGCACATTGATGTTGTGGGAAATCGCATAGGAAATGCAGCTGTCGAGCGACCAAGCCTCCGCAGATGCGGTAGCCGGGGATGCGATCAGCGCAACAGTAATTATATGTTTAGAAATATTATTCATTGTCTCAATTCTTTACGATACTTCCGCGAAGGGGAGTCTTCTTTGTGATACCCTTTGATTTAACCTGTACCATTATACCGTTGGATATGCCGGCTGTGAATTCCTTACGTTCGAATTTTTGCTGTGGAACGGAATCCTTAAGCACATATACATATGCCTTGTCTCCATCATATTCCACCACGCTTTCGGGAACAGCGAGTGTGCTGTCTGCCTTTTCGAGGATTACATTGGCATTCGCGCTGTATCCGGCACGTAGTTTGGCATTCTCCTCTATGCTCAGGGCAGCTTTCACCTCGAAGGTATTCGTGCCGTTCTCATCCGAAGCCATAGGAGCTATCTTCTCAATTACAGCTGGGAAGTCTGAGCCGCTTATGGCACCTACAGAGATTCTCACGCCCATACCTTCGCTTAATAGATCAACCTCTGTCTCATCTACTTTACCTTTGAATATAAGATCTGTCATGTCGGCGACTTTGGCTATGGTTGTGCCATCGTTGAAAGTGTTGGCCTGGATTACTGAAGTTCCGACCTTTACCGGAACCTCCAGCACCACACCTGTCACAGTGGAACGTACCAGGGTGTTGGAACCTTGTGCGTTAGCTGCCGAAACGCCATCGCGTACGATTGTGAGCTGGTCGCGGGTCTGATCGAGTTCCCTTTTTGCTCTCTCGTATGCCGCAAGGTCTGTCTCGTATTTCTCTCTGCTTTCATATTTCTTCTCGTAAAGCTGACGGGTACGTTCATAGTTCAATCCCGCCTCTTTAAGGGATATTTCAGCCAATGCCACACGGTTTTCCGCAGATGACAGTTGTGCCTCTTCCGGAATAACCTTGATCTTGGCAATGATGTCGCCGTTGTTCACATGGTCGCCCGCTTCGACAAGAATTTCGCTGATGATTCCTGAGATTTGCGGTTTGATTTCGATTTCATCGCGTGGCTCGATCTTGCCTGTGAGCACTGTCACACGCTCAATGTTTTCCTCAGAAGGATATTCAATTGAATATACCTCTTCCTTATCTTTTGAATTCATGTAAAGATACACGAATGTGCCTGCGAAAATCAGGGCGACAATCACCCAAAGAAAGATTTTAAAGAACTTTTTCATATGTGGTAAAAAGTTTAAATGAGTTCATTATTTAGAGTTTATAGCTTCTATTGGTTTAATTTTCATTGCTTTGATTGATGGGATCAATCCCGCGAGGATTCCAAGCACCATGAATATTGCAAGGATAGCGAGTGCATTGGCGAAGCTCATCTGGAAGTGCACTTCCGATACAGCATCCGGCGGATTGTTTATGCTGTGCATCACGCCGAGAATCACGGTGGCAAGACACATCCCTGCGAGTCCGGATATCATCGTAAGAGCGGCTCCTTCGCTGAGCACCTGCACTATGATGTCGCGTGGTTTGGCGCCGATGGCACGCCGGATACCGATCTCCTGTGTGCGCTCCTTTACGATCACCCACATTATGTTACCGATGCCGATGATTCCGGCGAGCAATGTAGAGATGCCGATGAAAAGAGCCAAAAGATCAACTCCTAAGAACAGTTTGTCTACCTGCTCGAATTGTTCGGCTATGTTCATTGCCCATATGGCTCCCTCATCATTCGGATGGATGTCGTGTCGACGGTTAAGCACCCTACGCATCCTGGGGATGACCTCGGAAAGCTTGACATTATCGTTGGCCACCATCATTATGTAGTCAACTTTGTCGCCATACCCGTTTGCCCGTCTGAATGTGGAGGCAGGCACAAGCACGCTCTCATCAAGCGAGCCGTTCAGATGAATCTCGGAAGGGTCTCCGATCACCCCGATAACAGAATATGCGGAGCCATTGACATCAATCATTCGTCCTTCCGGAGAATCTATTCCCGGATAAAGTTGTGAAGCGACCTTTTTACCTATTACCGCCACTCGGCGTTCGGAAGAATCATCAGCCTCGTTGATGAAACGGCCGGAAAATATCTTTGGATTCTGGATGTCACTGTAATTAGGCTCAGCGCCAATCAACTGTCCGGAGAATGAGTTTTTTCCATGCTTGAAAGATGATCCCCATTTCTGATATGTGGGAATGATGGCTTTTAATTCAGGAAAAGCGTCACGAAGCAATGTCACATCAGTCATGTTCATCTGCCATGACCGCCCCTTGCGGTATCCTTTATAGGGAATGGTTGTCTGTTCCGGAATCAAGGCACCGCTGTTGGTGGCGAATCCTGCGAAATTTCTTTTGAGCAGATCCTCGCCACCTCGGGCTCCGCCCATGAGCATAGCGAGCATCGCCACTCCCCAAAATATTCCGAAACCGGTCAGGAATGTCCGCGTCTTGTTACGGGCGAGGGTAGCACCGATCTCTTTCCAGTTCTCCTTGTCAAATATCGTCAGTTTCATATCATTCTATTCATCGCGGAGTGCTTCCACGGGTTTTACCTTAAGAGCTTTCAACGCCGGGAAGAGACCTGCAAGCATCCCTGCGATCACCAGCACCGCCGTTACTTCAAGCGCGATTGTTATGCTTACTGTCGGATTTCGGAGCGGTGTGTTGTCGCCTTCACCGATAAGCATGGCTATTATCTGTGTCACGGCAGTTCCGAGCACTATGCCGATGTAGCCGAATATAACCGTTATGGCAACGGATTCCACAATCACCTGGGTCAGGATCTTGCGTGGTTTCGCTCCGATTGCACGTCTGATTCCGATCTCATGAGTCCGCTCGCGTACGGTCACAAACATGATGTTACTGATTCCTACAATACCTGTGAGCAATGTAAGTATTCCCAGAACCCATACGCATGTGTCGAGGATTCCCAAAGCATTCTTTGTTGTAAGGGAGCTTGTGAACCGGTTGTAGATATACACTGCATTGGTATCTTTAGGGTCAAAATCGTGATTGGCTGCCAAAGTGTTCCTCACGCCATCTTCTGCGTCAGTACCATCTTTTTCCGTGTTGACATCCTTAAGATTTATTGATAGATTGCCGAGGTCCTCGCGGTCTGCCGCCATCATGCGGGCGGTTGTGAAGGGGATGTATACCTCGCGGTTCCATCTGCTTTCGTATACTCCGACCACAAGAAATGACAGACCGTTGCAATTTACTCTCGATCCCAAAGCGTCTTTCCCATCCGGCGGAAAAAGCTGAGCGGCGTAGCGCTGGGGGATGACCATTACTTTTGCTTTGGTGTCCATGTCGCGGCTGTTCAGGAAGCGCCCGGCTATTATGTCACCGTTGCGGGAGGGTGTGAATTCGCGGGGAAAGACACCGGAATAAGACTGCGATACCTGAGCTTTTTCCGAAGTGATTTTTCCTCCTCCGCTCAATCTTGAAGTCACTTCCTCGACGTATCCGGAATTGTTATCTTTTACCGAAACCATATCTTTGTCTTTAAGCCGTATGCGTCTGCCTTCACGGTTGCCATGATAGGGTATGGATGTATTGCCGCTCCACACCTGGATTTTCGCATTGTTACCCTGCATCATGTCATGGTTGAAGCTGTTGGTGACGCCCCTGGCCATGCTGAGAAGCACGATCAGCATAAAGATACCCCATGTCACAGCTATACCCGTGAGAGCTGTCCTCACCTTGTTATGACTGAGAGTCTGCGATATTTCTCTGAATAGATCAAACATATTTCATACTATTATTCCATCTGATATGCGTATCAGCCGGTCGGTCTGTTCAGCCACCCCGGGATCGTGGGTGACAATCACGATTGTCTTTCCTTCCTCTGTGTTGAGTGTCCGGAAAATCTCCATCACATCGTGGGAGGTTTTGCTGTCGAGAGCACCGGTAGGCTCATCGGCAAGAATTATCGACGGGTTGGTGATCATTGCCCGCGCTATCGCCACGCGTTGTTTCTGTCCTCCTGACATCTCGCTTGGCAGATGGTGGGCGCGGTCTGCGAGTCCCATGCGTTCCAGCTGCTCCATGGCGAGCTTGTTGCGTTTCTTACGTGATATGCCTTGGTAGAACAGGGGCAGTGCGACGTTTTCAACAGCGTTCTTATAGTTGATAAGATTGAACGACTGGAATACGAATCCGATCATACGGTTGCGGTATTCTGCCGCCTTGTTCTCGCTAAGATTCTTGATAAGCGTGCCATCGAGGTAATACTCTCCCGAGTCATAGTTGTCAAGAATTCCCAGGATATTGAGTAACGTTGACTTACCGGATCCCGAGGCACCCATGATTGAGACAAGCTCACCCTTGTTGATCTCCAGATTTATCCCTTTAAGCACATGTAGCGGCACGGCTCCGGGATATGTCTTGTTTACATCTGTCAGCCTAATCATATCAGCGGGGTGTCAGTACGATAAACGGAGTCAGAAATGCAACAATGGCGAGGAAAAGAAGTATTCCCCATATGATATATGATGATGTCTTGAATTTTTTCATATTATTTATTATTTGCTGTTGTCAAGATAGTTGGAATAAGCATCTCTCAATTGATCGGGCGTTATGCCCATGTATCTCATGAGATTGAAAAGGGGTGGTAGCTGACGGTTCATCAAATCATCGCTGCGTTCAATGATGATTTTTTCCTTTGCATCGGGGGAGACAAAGAATCCGATGCCCCTCTTCTGGAATATCAGTCCTTTGTTTGTCAGCCTCTCGTATGATCTCATGACGGTGTTGGCATTGACCTCAACGGATGCAGCGTATTCCCTGACGGATGGAATGCGGGTGTCCGGATCATATTTGCCGTGCATGATATCATCGCAAATGCGGTCAGCTATCTGGAGATATATTGCTTTGTTATTTTCTTCAAATGTCATTATTAATATTTTTGAGGATTATGAGACGGACCTTGCAATCACCATCTTTCAATTGATTCCATCTCTTTGAATCGTTTGTAAGACAGAAGATAAAATCCTATTGTCACTATAATGCCTATGGTGTATACGATTGTTGTGAAAGTCTCGAAGCCAAGATCGCTCATTTCATTATCAAAGCGGAAAGTGAAGGATATACCGTGGATATTGATAAATATCTTCATTGCCAGATAGGTTATGAGGTTCAGCACAATTGTTATTCCTATCAAAGACAATACGCCACGCAGTCGTGCATTCTTCGGCCAGATGCTTGCAGCCAGGAAGAAGAATGATTGGAGTGTGATTATGCCTGTGAATGCAAACATCCTCATGGCTGCTACCGATTCTGCATCATAATATAACATCGCATCCCTTTCGTCTCCCACCAGATGTCCGAAGGAGAAGAAATAGGTGAGGGGCAATGGCTCGATAACGGCTCCTTCCACAGCGTATATCGGGGCAGTCCACACTCGGATGTAATCAGCTACTATCAGGCCGACAAAAAATGTGGCGTAGATTGCGATTCCATAGAAAAGTATGTATGTCAGATACTTCTCGAGATTTGACGCAGGGAATGTTAGGGCGGATATCCTTTTTATCTTTGTGTCATATGATATGAAAGCACCGGCTGCTGCCACGCATGCAAACGTGAAAAGGAATATCCAGAAAACCGTAGTCTCTTTTTCCCACATGGGATCAAGATAATGGGAGGGGGTGTAATGCGAAGGGAAGTAGTAGGAGCCGTTAAGTATAGGAAAGATTGCTGCTACGAAAATCATTGTTCCTACGATGGTAAGAACCATCTGGATAAGTTTTTTCTTGTTTTCGCCTGCATATTGCTTTACATATAGGGCGAAACGGGAGGGGGAGAATATGTCGTTTGTCATGATCTTATTCAAATATGGAGTTTAATTTTTCAGGATTTGATATCGCGAAATCGAAGAGGAGCTCAAGATTGAGTTCGGAATCATCATCGTCATTGTTCGGTAGAATGACCGATGCTCCTCCGAGTCCTTTTACCGCATACAATGCTTTCTCTATCAACTCTGGGTTGACTGTATCCATAAATTTCATGCAGCTTTGGATCTCAGCTACGGTACGGTCGAGAAGCACCTTTCGGTTGTCCATGATGAGAATGTGGTCGAGTATCTGGCTCACGTCTCTTACCTGATGCGTGGAGATTACGAAAATACGGTCATCGCTCATGGATTCGATGATGAATTTGCGGAATGCGCTTTTCGCGGGAATGTCAAGGCCGTTGGTGGGCTCGTCCATCAGCAGTAGCTTTGTATTGCATGCCATAGCGAAAGCGAGTGCCACTTTCTTTTTCTGACCCATCGACAGTTTGTCAAGACGAACGTTGCGGTCAAGTCCGAATGTGTCAAGGTGACGATACATATCTTCCTTTGAAAAGTTTGGATAGAACACACCGTTAAGTTCCGCGAATTTATCAAGTTTGAGAGCCGGCAGCCCGATCTCTTCAGGAACTATAAACATGTTCTCCAAAGTGGACGGGCGGCGTAGACGTGTGCTGACACCATCGAATGTTATTTCGCCTGAGGACGGAGTCAATAGACCTGTAATGAGTTGCAGTAAGGTTGATTTTCCCGCACCGTTTGAACCAAGGAGTCCGTATACGCCACCTTCTTTAAGCTGGAGGGAGAAGTCATTTATGGTAGGCTCCCCCTTGCGGCTGTAACTGAATGAGCAATTTTTGATAGTTAGCATATCTTAGTTTGTTAGTGTATTAGTATATTAGTACACCGCAAAGGTATGGCAATATTTTCAAACTGCAAAATATTTTGCAAAAAAAATTATCGAAATCAAATGATTCCGATAATTTTTAAGGTGTGATATGTTGTGTAATTTGTTTAGTTTTTGTGCTTTATAATGATTAGTCGAGGTTTGAATAACCTGTACGGTCGATCTCCTCGACTACCTTGAGAAGATAACGTCCATATTCATTTTTAGCCATAGGCTGTGCCACTTCCTTTAGTTTTTCGGTGGTGATCCAGCCTTGACGGTATGCTATCCCTTCGAGACAACCGATCTTCAGACCTTGTCTTTTTTCGAGCACCTCAACATAAATGGATGCCTCAGCGAGTGAGTCGTGTGTGCCGGTGTCGAGCCATGCGAATCCACGTGGAAGGGTTTTGACTTTCAGTTTTCCACGGTCGAGGAATTCCTGGTTGACAGTTGTGATCTCCAGCTCGCCACGAGCTGAAGGCTTGATGTTGGCTGCGACATCAACAACTTCGTTAGGGTAGAAGTAAAGACCTACCACAGCGTAATTGCTTTTGGGATTAGCGGGTTTTTCCTCTATTGAGAGACATTTGCCATTCTTGTCAAATTCAGCTACACCGTAGCGTTCCGGATCGTCTACCCAGTATCCGAAAACAGTGGCTTCACCGCTGTTTTCAGCTGTGTTGACAGCTTCACGGAGTATATGTGAGAATCCTGCGCCATGGAAGATATTATCTCCAAGAACGAGACATGCGCTGTCATCACCTATGAATTCACGACCGATTATGAATGCCTGAGCAAGTCCGTCGGGTGAAGGCTGCTCTGCATATTCGAGTCTTACTCCAAAATTCGAGCCATCGCCAAGAAGGCGTTTGAAACCGGGCAAGTCCTGCGGAGTGGATATTATAAGTATGTCACGTATCCCTGCAAGCATGAGTGTTGAGATGGGGTAGTAGACCATCGGTTTGTCGTAGATGGGAAGCATCTGCTTGCTGACTCCTTTGGTGATAGGATATAAACGGGTGCCGGAGCCTCCGGCGAGAACAATTCCTTTCATTATTTCGGGTTATTTTTGATTAATGTGATGTAGTTTATCTTGCAAATATAAATAAATATGCGGTATGGTGCAAATCTTCTTTTTAAATTGCCTGCAAATCCGGTGTAATCAGTGCGCGGGACAAAATGCGGTGATATAGACCGGACGGTAGGTGATGGCTCTTATCGACCGCAGAGATGCCGGGGATATGCGGGGTGAAGGAGCGGATCCTCCGACTCCGGTATTTCTTAGATGAAGCATAAGCTCACGTGGCGACGCAAAGTCAAGGGTTATGCTTCCGGTTGTGATTTTTACATCCGTGAAATACTTTTCCATCCATTTCCGGTATGTCTCCACATCATGATAATGTATAGGAGATGGGCGATGTTCATTGAGCTCTCCAAGGTTTCCCGGCAGGAATGCTGATAATGCTATAATCCCTCCCGGATTTAACAACCGTCTGCAATTGCTGAGAAAATCAGGGATGTTTGAGAACCATTGTATTGTTGATGCGGAGAGGATGCAGTCGTAATGCCTGTCACATTTTCTTATCCATCTCTCGGCATCAGCCGTGTGATAATTTTCCTTGGAGGCGATTCCGATTTGAGGAATATCCACAATATCCACAAAATCTATTTCATCCGGCTCTATAATCTCCGCGTACATCCGGGAAAACAGACCCGTTCCGGGTCCGATTTCAAGAATTTTTCCGTGTTTCTTGAATGGTAGCTCCGGCAATAGGGATGAAAGGTGCTCTGCGATTATCCTCTGTGCTGAAGCATTATCATCGTATGTCGCTAACGCTTTTGCAAATCTGTCGGCAACTTTTGCCATGTCGGGCAAAGAAGCCCTCACGATTTGCTGCATGGGGATATAGTGTGCTCCGGATACAGTTCTGGTTTCCACGCCAAGCGAGTTCCAGCTTCTGACCATATTATCAGGAGGGAAGATCTTGTCGTTGTCGCTTATGTATGCCCTTCTCCATGGCAGTTGATGCGCAGGTGTTACCAGATCCCTTATTAGATACAATTGGTGGCGGAGGCTTTCTGTATCCTCATCAGAGAAGTCACGTTCGAGATGCGTCCGGAATGTGGCTCCATCCGACGCCATCCGACGCCTGAATTTTTTCAGATTGACGGGTGTCAGGTTGTCGGCGGTGCCGTTGTATATGCTTGTAGGTATTCCAAAATTGTCATCCACAGGGGAAAGAGTGCCGTTTATAGCGTAAGCAGCTGTGATTTTATCCTCAGGAAGCGTCGCGGCAGCTATTCTTACACCTAAAGACCATGCGAATAGCCATATTGTGGAATAACGGTCAAGCAGTGTGAGATCTATCGAGAGGTCGGAATAATCATACACTACAGCTACATCCCAACCCTGAATCTCCACATCACGGTATAGCGATGGGTCGGTGCTCCACCCTGCAAATATCAGTATCAGGGAGTCGGTGGCGGGGGTATGACGGATAAAATCAATTCTCATATCTTTCAAAATTTACTTGTCAGCGATCGCATCTTTCAATGCTTCGAGAACATAGTCAATCTGTTGGTCGGTCATGTCGGAAGAGAGGGAAAAGCGGATCCTTTCTCCACCTTCAGGTACTGTGGGACGGCGTATGGGTAGTGCATCAATACCTTTCAATGAGAGACGGGTCGCGACTTTAAGTGCTTCCGATGCATCACCTATAAGGAACGGGACAATGTGCGAACGGGAGTCAATGGGTTTCCCCGATATTTTTTCAAGTTCCTCTCTGAATCTACGTGATATCTGGTCGAGATGTTCCCTCTCTTTTGTCATTCTCAGCATGTTTATGATCATGAAATGTGACCATGCCGCGTTTACCGGAGGAAGTGCTGTGGAGAATATGAAACTACGTGAACAATTCACAAAATATTCTTTCAGAATCGGATGTGTCGCCACAAATGCTCCTGAAGATGCCGCTGCTTTGCCCAAAGTGCCGACAAGGATATCAATCTGATCTATGACGCCGGTCTCTTCCGCCACACCGAGTCCCTGCCTTCCTCTTGTGCCGAATGCATGTGCCTCGTCAACATAAAGTATCATCTCCGGATAATCTTTCTTTAAGTCGACGATTTCTTTAAGCGGAGCTATGTCGCCATCCATGCTGTAGACAGATTCAAGCGCCACTATGCATCTTTTGTCACGATTCTTTTCAAGCAGCATAAGAAGGGATGCAACATCGTTATGGTGCCATCTCCTATACTCGGCGCCTGAAAGTTTAAGACCGTCGATCATCGACGCGTGCACGAGCTTGTCGCATAGAAATATTGTCCCGGGAATAGCAAGAGCCTGGATAATTCCGACATTGGCATGGTATCCGGAATTGAAAAGAAGTACCTCTTTGTTATAAAGAGATCCAAGAAGATTCTCCAGGTTCAAGTGGTTATCCTGTCTGGCGGAAAGTAGCCTTGACGCAGAGGATGAGAAAGAGGCGTCAGGATATCTATTTTTGAATTCAGGCATGAATTTATTCCATGCCGCACCCAGTCCGAGATAATCGTTGGATGTCATGTCGATTCGCGGGAGTGAGGTACGGTCTTGAGGAATAACCCTCAATCTGCTCTCCTGATCGAAACGTTCGAGTATGTCAGCGTATTCCTTTAATTGCATATCTTATTCGCTGATTATCTTCAACAGTGCATCGCACAATTTTTCAACCTGCCCATCGCTTACGGCAAGATAGGGAGGCATGATGTATGCGTTTTTTCCAAACGGACGTATCCATACCCCTTCTCTGACGCATTTCCGTTGAAATTCGCCAAGGTTGACATCCTCTTTTAGCTGAACAACCCCGATGCCTCCAAGCACACGCACGTCATCGACAAATTCCCACTTACGTGCAGGTTCGAGTTTACGTCGCATGATAGCTTCTATCTCGGCGATGCGTTTTTGCCAAGGGGATGAGAGCAGAAGCTTGGTGGAGGCGAGTGCGATGGCGCAGGCCAGCGGATTGGCCATGAATGTGGGTCCATGCATCATGCAGCCCGATTGCGAGGAGGATATACGGTTGGCGATTGCAGCTGTTGTCGCTACAGCTGCGAAGGTCATGTATCCACCCGTGATCGCTTTACCTATCAACATTATGTCCGGCTCAACACCAGCATGTTCCCAGGCAAAGAGTTTACCGGTTCTGCCAAATCCTGTTGCTATCTCATCAAATATCAGTATTAATCCCAGCCGATCGCATGTCTTACGTAATTCACGGAGATACTGCGGATGATAGAACCGCATGCCTCCGGCTCCTTGCACTATGGGTTCAAGGATGACTCCTGCAAGATTTTCCTGATTCTGCTCAAGCAATTCCCGCATTGGACGGAAATCTTCCGGATCCCATTCCTCTCCAAAGCGGCACTGAGGAGCAGGAGCAAAATGTCGTATCGGCAATGCCGGACCGAACGCACCGTGCATTCCGGTGACCGGATCGCACACGGACATGGCGTTCCACGTATCACCGTGGTATCCGGAACGGATGGTTGCGAAATTGGTTTTCTTTGGGTCGTCACAAGCCTGCACTGCCATCTTCATTGCCACCTCAGTCGCAACCGAGCCGGAATCAGCATAAAATATATGCTGCATGGATGGAGGAAGAACCGAGAGCAGGAGTTTGCCGAGATCGATTGCCGGCTGATGGGTGAGACCGCCGAACATCACGTGCGACATCTTTTCGATTTGATCGTGTGCAGCCTTGTTGAGCACAGGATGGTTATAACCGTGTATCACACACCACCACGATGACATGCCGTCGATAAGTTCTGTGCCGTCGGCCAATGTTATTACCGCGCCGTTTGCGTGATCTACCTTATACGTGGGTAGCGGATTATGTGTGGATGTATATGGATGCCAGAGATGAAGTCTGTCGAAATCATCGTTGACAGCATTCTCTTCGGGTGTGTTCTGATGTTGGTTCATGGTCATAATGAAATCTGAAATTCATTTCAGTTACAAATTTAGCAAAAAATCCAATATCCCCGTATGTGTAGGAGATCAGATTGGATCCACATCATAGTAAATGATGGATGATTTAATCTGGGGCACGGCAGCAAGGCGTGCGTGAACGGCGCGGAGAAGATCTTTTACCTTCTTCATGGATGCTCCCGCTTCTATCTTCAGCATTGTGCATTGGATATACCATAGCGCCACTCTGCTTACAAACGGTTTCTCCGGTCCGAGCACCCTGTCACCGAACACCTCTTTCAGTGCTTTTGCAAGAATCACCGCACCCATGTCGGCTGATGCCGCATCTTTGTTTTTGAGGTATATGTTTATGATGCGGGTGAAAGGAGGGTAGAAATATTTGCAGCGTTCTTCCAATTCCTCATTGTAATATGAGTTATAGTCATGTGCCTTGACATGTTCAAGCACACGGTCATCCGGTTTTGTGGTCTGGATGAAAACCTTTCCCACATCCTGCCTTCGTCCTGCGCGTCCCGCCACCTGCTCAAGCATATTGAAAGCTCGCTCGTTGCTCCTGAAGTCCGGGAAATTGAGCAGGGTATCGGCATTCACCACTCCGACAACACTTACCTTTTCAAAGTCAAGACCTTTGGACACCATCTGCGTGCCAACGAGAATGTCGGTCTCATGGTTGGCGAATTCCTCAATAATCTCCTGATAGGCATCTTTGTTTCTTGTGGTGTCAAGATCCATTCGCGCCACTTTGTAGCCGGTGAATTCCTGATGCATCTCTTCGGCTATACGTTCTGTTCCGTATCCATATACTTCGATTGTGTTCTGCCCGCATGCGGGACACATCTTTGGAATCGGTTGGCAATATCCGCAATAATGGCATTTGAGGAGTCCGGAATTTTTGTGGTAAACGAGCGATACATCACAATTATGACATTTTGGGGTCCAACCGCATTGCTGGCATATCACTACCGGTGCGAACCCACGTCTATTCTGGAACATGATTGCCTGCTTACCATCTTTCAGAGCCTCAGATGTAGCGAGTCGCAATGGCTGAGACAGAATACCCTTGTTGAGTTTCTTCTTACGTTGCTGGCGCATGTCGACGATCTCAACCTCAGGCAATACACTTCCCTCAAAGCGTTCTGAAAGTGTGACGAGACCATACTTCCCGTTTTTAGCTTTGTAATATGTCTCGACAGACGGGGTTGCGGAGCCTAATAGTGTTTCCGCTCCGTGCATGGAGGCAAGCATGATGGCTGCGTCGCGTGCGTTATAGCGTGGGGCTGGATCGTACTGTTTGAAAGATGCTTCGTGTTCTTCATCCACAATCACCAGCCCTAATCTTGCGAATGGTAAAAACACAGATGACCGGACTCCGAGGATAATGAGCGGTTCATTGGAGGAAAGCAGTCTTTTCCATACATCAACCCGTTCGTTGTCTGAGAATTTTGAATGATATATGAGTAGCGAATCCCCGAAAACTTTACGCAGCCGGTCGGTAAGCTGTGTAGTAAGAGATATTTCAGGAACAAGATAAAGCACCTGGTTTCCCGATGCGAGAGCACCGGCTATAAGATGGGTGTATATTTCAGTTTTGCCTGACCCGGTGACACCATGCAGCAACGAGACGCGATGGTCTTTGAAAGTGTTGCGGAGTTCATCGAGTGCTGTTGCCTGTGCAGAGGAAAGAGGTGAGAGCGTCGGCTTATGTGAACCTGGCGCAGGGTTGAAACGGCTGATACTTTTTTTTACAATGCGGAATATCCCTTTATCTACGAGGGCCCGCAACACAGCAGGTGAGATTCCGGAAACTTCCATAAGTTTGTCTCGGCTCACATCTGTAAGTGTCTCCTGATGCCGCATCCAGCCTGACATATCAAGATATGCGATAAGCGCTTTCTCCTGTTGGCGCGAACGCGTGGTCAGATTGAAAAATTCATGGAGCCCATCGTTGTCATCACGGTTGATTGTAAGCTCGACAAGTGTGGTTTTCTTCGGTTTATACCTTTCCACAACTTTCTCGTCGATTTCCACGATTCCGGCTTCCATCAACGTGTTCACGACTCGTGCACCGTGTTTAAGACCTGTGGCGTTCTCGATGTCGGATATCTTCAGGCGTTTTTTTTCATGCAGTGCCTGAATCACGTTTGCCTGAGCTTCTGTAAGATGGTATCCCTCTGGCGCTTCGAAATCTTCGTTAAGGCTCACGTATGTCTCACTCTCTGGCTTTAGACCGGTTGGCACTGCGGCTTTGTAGACCTCACCCGGAGAACATAGATAATATTCAGCAATCCAGTGCCATAGTTTGAGCTGGGGAAATCTTACGATAGGAGTTGGGTCAAGCAGAGCCATGATAGGTTTCACGTCATATCCTGCCGGAGCTTCGGAATGAAGATGCTCCACAATCCCTGTGTAGTATTTCTTTCTGCCGAACTGCACGAGCACGCGCGAACCCTTCTTAAGGTCAGGCTGCATCTCCTCCGGCACTGAATAAGTGAAGGTGGAATATAACGGTAAAGGCAGTATAATTTCAGCAAACATGGTGCAAAGTTAAACAAATCGTAGGTAATTAATGTCTATATTTAGATTAATTTTGTTAAATTTGCACGTTAATATCAAATAATTTATTTTATGAAAAATCTAAAACACCTGATTATAGTCGCCATGATGGCGGTTTTCGCATGTGGACAGGCAAACGCAGAATTCCGTTTCGGTATCAAGGCTGGTTTGAATGTAAACAAGCTGCATCTTTCTGATTACAAGGCTAATTTAAACAGCGATAACCAATGCGGTTTCACAGCCGGTGTGATGACTGAGTTTACTGTTCCTGTGGTAGGTATCGGTTTTGATCTTTCGTTGATGTATACCCATATGAATAATGAGATAAAGGAGGGTATAAACGAAGGTGCGGTTGGTAAAAACTTCCTTGAGATTCCATTGAATCTTAAATATAAGTTCAATATACCTGTAATCAATTCGATAATCCGTCCGATGGTATATACCGGTCCGACTATGGCTCTCAAGCTCGATAAAAGCACATTTGAGGGAATCTCAACAAAGACTGTGCAGATGGGTTGGAATCTCGGTCTCGGCCTGGAGCTTTTCAAGCATCTTCAGGTGAGTGGCGGATACACCTTCGGTATGAACAATGTCGCCAAGAAAATTCCCGTTCTTGACAATAACCTGAATATCGGTGATATAAAGGTGAAAAATAATTACTGGACTATTACAGCTGCATACCTTTTCTAAGTTATGAGAAAATTACTGACTACTTTGCTGCTGGCGGTTGTAGCGTTCGGAGCATCCGCGGAATTCCGCTGGGGACCGACAGCCGGTATAAACATTTCAGAGTTGTATTGGAAGCAGGATCTCGTGGACAATGGTCTCCTTGTCGGTCCCAATGTGGGTGTGATGGGTGAGCTTATGATTCCGGGTATCGGTTTCGGTGTTGATATCGCCTTGAAATACAGCATGCATGGATCCGATGTAAATTTCGGACAGCAATATATATGGGGCTCTGAAGGATATGGGAAAGAGAAACTGTGGTTTCATACTCTCCAGATTCCATTGAACCTGCGTTTCAAATGGACACGTATGAACGGTCTTGAGCATTATGTCGCTCCGTTCGTATATGGTGGACCTGTCTTTAATTTTAATCTGTCAACTTCTGATCTTCCTATCGTTGAGCACCCCGCCGGTTCTTTTGGCTTGCAATGCGGTATCGGAGGTGAGTTTTGGGAGCGTTATCAGCTTTCCGCAGGCTATTACTGGGGAATATCATATGATTGCCGCACTCTTAAACTCGACAACTTCAGCGCTCGCTCGCGGGGATGGCAGATTAATGTAGCTGTTCTTTTCTAATATCTCTAACTTCTATATTAAAGATTTATGGATAATCAGGAAGAGAAGAATATCGCCCCTCAGGTGCAGACTGATGAGGAGCTGCGCATAACGGAGAAAGCCGTGGAATTGCTTAAGACGGTATTTGATCCCGAGATTCCTGTCAATGTCTACGACCTCGGATTGATATATCGGATAGAATACACGGCATCAGACAAGACTCTTCATGTTGATATGACTCTGACAGCTCCATCATGTCCGGCGGCCGATTTCATCATGGAGGATGTGCGTCAGAAGCTGGTCAGCATAGAAGGTCCGGAAAAAGTGGATCTTCGTCTGGTTTTTGAGCCGGAATGGAACAACGACATGATGACCGAGGAGGCTAAGCTTGAACTCGGATTCCTATGAAAGCATATTTTTTGAGTGATCTTCATCTTGGAGCACCATATTTCTCAGATTCGCGCGAAGCGGAGATGAGAGTGGTCTCCTTTCTCGATACAATCAAGGATGACGCCGATGTGATTTATCTCTTAGGCGACATCCTTGATTATTGGTATGAATACAGGTATGTGGTTCCCCGTGGTTTTGTGAGATTCTTTGGAAAGCTTGCAGAACTGTCTGATAATGGTGTGAGAATAGTCTGGTTTATCGGCAATCACGATATCTGGATTTATGATTATCTTCCCGCGGAGTTGGGAATTGAGGTTGTCGATGGTTCCTTGATAGAGAATATCGACGGAAAATATTTCTTCATGACGCATGGAGATGGCATAGGACGTCTCAAGCCGTCGTTCAAATTGCTGCGTAAGCTTTTCCGCAATAAAGCATGCCAGAAGGCTTTTTCGGCCATTCATCCGCGTTGGACAGTGCCTTTTGCGTATAACTGGAGTCGGCATAGCCGCAAGATAGAAGGCCCGTCACAAAGCGATGCTGAAAGGATGATGGATAATATTACCACTTTCAGTAAGGAATATCTCGTTGAGCATCCTAAAATAAATTATTTTGTTTTCGGACATCTGCATCTTCTTGATGAGTTTCAGATCGCTCCCGGATGTGAAATCGTGATTTTAGGGGAGTGGATTGCCACTTTCAGCTATGGAATATGGGATGGTACTCGGTTTGAACTGCGAAAATACGTTAAAAACCTTTCATAGGGAAAGAGAGTACCGAGGAATTTTTATGTTTTACAACACATTTGTAACATTTTGCTAAAAAATCTTTGGTGGAGAAGAATAAAATGCCTACCTTTGCAGTGACCTAAAACAATCTTTTTTTACCTTAAGATTTTTTACCTGTAGAAACTTATAAAGGGTGCGACTGTGGTGGTTATCACCCTTTTATTTTTTAGGCTCCGTTTCCATTGGAAACGGAGCCTAAAATGTTTAGAGTATCGTTTAGCGCACAATGCGCAGCAATATGTATTTATCGGGGATTATTGTCGTTCGCGGTGGCGGTAGAAGAAGTGGACGGCTATGATGATTGCCACTTCGATAACGGAGACGATGATGAAGCGTGTCAGCTCACCGGCACGTATCAATCCCGGGCCGAAATAGATTGCCATCCCAAGAAAATAGATTGAGAGTAGGGTAGGAAGCCATACGGACTTCTTTATCTTGCGTCTGTTATTCATCTTGTCTCATTTATAATTCAACAATTATCAGCCTATATGCCTGCATTGATTGATGACACATTTAACGGTGGTATCAGTCTCCTGTATTTTCATTCTCAATCTCATTCTCGATGACTATCTCCTTCAGATGGCGTGATTGCATGGGATCAAACAATCCTGCCTCAAGATGGTCGAATATACGGATACATGCGAGGGCATCCAAGGCCGCATAGCATTGCTGGTGAGGCGTCAGTTCCTCTGCTTCCCAGTTGGTGAGGCGTTGGCCTTTAGATATGCGATGGTCAAATAATATGGCGTATATGCGTGCGAGACTGTTATCTGCAATGAGGAACTTCTTGACGTATTGCTGTAGGTCAATGAATCCGGCAGGGGTAAGGCTGCATATCTTATTCAGGTTATGAAAGTCATCGTGAATAGAAAGCCCGATCTTGATGATATTGGCATCTTCAAGAATATTCTTTACCTCTTCTGTGAGACCGATGTGGTTGAGGCGAAAAAGATAGCATTCAGTGTGTGATGATAATTGCAGTAACGCAACAGTGTGGCTTTGGCCTCGTTTGAAACTTGGTTTTGTTTCTGTGTCAAAGCCGATATATTTCTCTTTGGAGAGCTTTTGAGCCGCGTCTTTTGCGGCTTCAGGAGTGTCTATCAAAACGATTCTGCCTTCGTAGGAGGCAGCCGGAAGAGTGGAGAGTTCCTCTTTCGAAATAGTTATTATTTTCTGTTTCTCTTCCATTATATTGATATCTTGACAGGATACGATTACTGAATTGTTTATCGCTGTGTTTATTTAGCTTGTTGAGATGGTTTCATAACGATGGCATCTCAAGATAAAGAGTGTCCGGACTATGGTTGGACAGCCAATTGCGTATATAATTTTTTGTATCTGCGCAAATCACGGCATCTTTGTCGAAGTGTGAGTTATAGATCACGGCAAAGATTTCAGTTCCGGCATTTTTTAATGCAGATAGGGAGAGGAGGGTATGATTGATTGAGCCAAGTCTTCCGTTTGTAACGAGCACTACCGGCATTTGGTGTTCCCTTATATAATCTATGGTGAGATATTCTCCTTTAAGCGGAACCATTACGCCTCCGGCGCCTTCTACAATCACATGGCTATGTCTTGAAGCAAGAGCATCGGTAGCGGCTGCTATGGCTGCGAGATTGAGTTCCCTGCCGTCTATCCTTGCAGCGAGATCGGGCGATGCGGGATAGGTGAATATCTCCGGTGCCGTTATGTGCAGTTTGTCTTCGGCAAGCATACCGGTTCCCATAAGGCGGCGGTGTATGTCTATATCCTCACTGAATTCAAGATTTCCCGTCTGCACAAATTTTTGAGTTATCACATCTATGCCGGCATCAATCATGCCACGGGCCATCCAGCCCGTGGCATAACTTTTGCCTGCATCTGTGTCAATACCTGTGACAAACAGACGTGAAGGAAAATTGATTTCTTTGAAGTTCATTACCATGCGAACATTGGATAATCGTTCATCATGTCGTTTACTCTCTGACGAACCTCTGCAATCACTTTCTCATCGTCTGCGTTTGTAAGCACTGTATCGATAAGTTCTGCAATAGTCTCCATTAATTCCTCTTTAGCTCCGCGGGTGGTTATAGCTGCAGTACCGAAGCGAAGACCGCTTGTAAGGAATGGACTGCGGGAATCGTAGGGAACCATGTTTTTGTTAGCAGTGATGTCAGCCTCAACGAGAACACGCTCTGCTTTCTTTCCGCTCATCTCCGGGAATTTGGGACGAAGGTCAACAAGCATGCAGTGGTTGTCTGTGCCATCTGATATTATCTTATAGCCGCGTTTGATCAGGGCATCTGCGAGAGCCTGTGCGTTCTTCTTTACCTGCATAGCATATTCTTTCCATTCAGGCTGTAATGCTTCTCCGAATGCAACTGCTTTGGCAGCGATTACATGCTCAAGTGGACCACCCTGAACACCCGGGAATACTGCTGAGTCAAGGAGTGCTGACATCTTCTTGATTTCTCCCTTGGGAGTTTTCTTTCCCCATGGATTATCGAAATCCTTACCCATAAGAATCAGACCACCACGAGGACCACGAAGTGTCTTGTGAGTTGTGGTTGTGACAATATGGGCATGTTTTACTGGATTCTCAAGTAGTCCGGCAGCGATCAGACCGGCAGGGTGTGCCATGTCTACCATGAAAATCGCTCCAATTTCATCAGCGAGTTTGCGGATACGAGCATAATCCCATTCACGGCTGTATGCACTTGCTCCGGCTATGATGAGTTTCGGACGCTCTTCGCGAGCCTTTTCTTCCATCTCCTCATAGTTTACGCGTCCATCCTCAATACGGACAGTGTAGCTGATGGGTTGGAACATGAGTCCGGAGAAATTGACAGGGCTTCCGTGGCTGAGGTGTCCGCCATGACTGAGATCCATTCCCATGAATTTGTCACCGGGCTTCAGGCATGCCATAAACACAGCCATGTTAGCTTGTGCGCCGCTGTGAGGCTGTACATTTGCCCATTCAGCACCGAATAATTCCTTGGCACGTTCTATTGCGAGGTTTTCAGCTTCATCCACTACCTGGCATCCGCCGTAATAGCGATGTGCCGGATAACCTTCCGCATATTTGTTTGTGAGACATGATCCCATTGCGCGCATCACTTCATCGCTGACAAAATTCTCACTTGCGATAAGTTCGATACCACGACGCTGGCGAAGATGCTCACGGTCGATAATGTCAAAAATTTCGTTGTCTCTTTTCATTGTCTTGGTTCTTTTAATTGGTATTATGGTTTAAGGTTTGACTTAAGGGGGGAGGGTCTTTAGGGACTTTAAGGACTCTAAGGACCTTAAGGACCTTAAGGACTCTAAAGATTTTAAAGCCCTTTAAAGCTTTTTATCCTCCGAAATTATCGTAATGGATGCTTTCGGGTTCAACTCCGAGGTTATAGAGCATGTTGTTGACGGCATTGCTCATCGGGCCGGGACCACACATGTAATACTGTATGTCTTCCGGAGCCTCATGGTCTTTGAGGTAGGTTTCATACATGACGTTATGCACGAATCCCGGTGTATATTTGACTCCTGCCGCATCGGCTGCCGGATCGGGGCGGTCGAGTGCGAGGTGGAATTTGAAGTTGGGGAATTCCTTTTCAAGAGCAAGGAAGTCCTGGAGATAGAATACCTCATTCAAGGCTCGTGCGCCGTAGAAATAGCTCATCTTGCGGTCGGTTGTGCGCAATGTCTTAGTCATCCACATAATCTGGGCGCGCAAGGGTGCCATTCCGGCTCCACCACCTACCCATATCATCTCAGCCTTGGAATCCACGATAGGATGGAAGTCTCCGTAAGGACCGCTCATCATCACCTTGTCTCCGGGTTTGAGAGAGAAAATATAGGACGATGCGATACCTGCGGGCACATCCTGGAATCCAACCTGGGGTTTCGGCTTGAACGGAGGTGTTGCTATACGGACTGTAAGCATTATGCGGTCTCCTTCCTCCGGATAGTTGGCCATGGAGTAGGCGCGAACGGTCTCCTCGTTGTTCTTTGCTTTGAGTGTGAAAAGTCCGAAATTCTCCCATGCGGGGATATATTCTTCACCGATGAGGTTTTTGTCTATATCCTTGTCATAATCCATGGAGTATTTCGGTATGCGTATCTGGGCATACGAACCGGGAATAAAGTTCATATGCTCACCTTCAGGAAGACGCACGATAAATTCTTTGATGAATGTCGCTACATTCTTGTTGGAGATAACCTCGCATTCCCATTCTTTCACATCAAGGGCAGCTTCGGATACCTTAATCTCCATATCGCCTTTCACCTTTACCTGACATCCAAGACGCCAGTTATCTTTAATCTGACGGCGGGTGAAATGGACGGCTTCAGTTGGAAGCATATCTCCGCCACCGGATGTTACCTGAAGCTTACATTGTCCGCAGCTTCCTTTTCCACCACAAGCCGATGAGAGGTGGACACCGTTTTCTCCGAGAGTTGCGAGAAGGCTTTTTCCACCTTCCGCGTGGATCATCTTCTTGCCTTCATTTATAGAGATGGTTACTTCTCCGCTGTTGACAAGCCAACGTTTTGCCACGAGCAGCACTATCACCAGCACTAACACGATTATAAGGAAAATCAGCGAGGCGGCAACCACGTTGTTCCATTGGATCATATTGAGTGAATACATTGTCATTGGGGTCTAAAGTTTAATACCGAGGAAGCTCATGAATGCGATTCCCATAAGTCCGGTTATGATGAAAGTGATGCCAATGCCACGCAGCGGCTTGGGCACATTGCTGTAGTCAAGGCGTTCGCGGATCGCAGCGAGGCAGACGATGGCGAGAAGCCAGCCTATTCCCGAACCCACACCATAGACAGTGGCTGTCCATGCATTTGTGAATTCTCTCTGCTGCATGAAGAGCACGGCTCCAAGAATCGCACAGTTCACTGCGATCAGTGGGAGAAAGATTCCCAGTGAGTTATATAGACCGGGTGAATATTTCTCAATCACCATCTCAAGAATCTGGACAAGCGCCGCTATGACAGCGATGAACATTATAAGTCCGAGGAATGACAGGTCGGCTGAAGCATATTCCTCACCCAGCCAGCTTAAAGCTCCAGGCTGGAGAATGTATTGGTTAATACACCAGGTGACGGGCAAAGCGATCAAAAGCACGAACGTAACCGCCACACCGAGTCCGAACGCAGTCTTCACATTTTTCGACACGGCAAGGAACGAGCACATGCCGAGGAAGTATGCGAAAATCATGTTGTCGATGAAAATCGAACGTATGAATAGATTTAGATTTTCCATTTTTTTATAGAATGACGGTTATTATTCCTGTAAATCTTTGTTTTTTGCTCTGTGCACCCATATGATGCAGCCAACGAGGATGAGTGCCATCGGGGGGAGAATCATCATGCCGTTGTTCATATATCCTGCCTCATACCAGCTTTGTGGGAAAATCTGGTATCCCATCAGTGTGCCGCTTCCGAAAAGTTCGCGGAAGAATGATACAATCACAAGGATCACACCATAACCGATACCGTTGCCGATGCCGTCGAGGAATGCCGGCCATGGACGATTGTTGAGAGCAAACGCCTCAAGGCGTCCCATGATTATACAGTTGGTTATTATGAGTCCGATGAACACGGATAGTGCCTTGGATACTTCGTAATTCCAGGCTTTGAGCACCTGGTCAACTATCACTACAAGAGCGGCAACAACCACAAGTTGGACGATAATGCGGATTGAAGTTGGGATTGTGTTTCTAAGCAGTGATATTATGACATTGGAGAGCGCAAGCACAGCTGTCACAGATATGGTCATTACAAGCGCCGGCTCCATTTTTGCTGTTACGGCAAGGGCGGAGCATATGCCGAGCACCTGGACTATTACCGGGTTATCCTTTGACAGAGGATTTACAAGCGGCAGGAATGTTTTCTTAAGATTCATTTCTCAACCTCCTTTCCTTCATTAAGATTTTTAAAAAATGCAGAATATGGTTCAAGAGAATTGGAGAGCATCTTCTGAACACCCTGACTGGTTATTGTGCCGCCTGAAATTGCATGGACGTATGCGCCTGTAGAGGGCTCCTGACCTGTTTTCACAACTTTTACAGACTGAAAATCGCCTGATTCGTTGAATATGTCTTTCCCTTGGAATTGGTTGCTGAATGCAGGTTTCTCAATTTCAGCTCCAAGTCCCGGAGTCTCTCCCTGATGTGCGAAATAGGCTCCATATATCGTGTCTCCGTTAGAATCGAAAGCGACGTATCCCCAGATGGGTCCCCAGAGACCTGCTCCGTATACAGGGATGATATATTTGCTGCCTCCGTCTGTTTTGCAAACAAACACCGGAAGAAGGCGTTCTGCCTCAGGTTTCTTAACCTCAAGGCTAACATTCACGTCAAATGCGTTGACATCGCTGTCTATGCGGTTACCTTCGGTATTGACTATATAGGAGTCGGTGATATGCGATGCGTAGAGGTCACTTACGTTTTGACCCTCGGAAGGAACCATAAGTGCGGCGGCAAGAATCTGACGTTTAGTATCATTGGCTATATTCTCGACCTGCTGTGGACGCAAAGCCTGATATACGATAGAGAGCACTACTCCAACTATCACAACAAGCACCACTGCGTAGATTACTGTGTAAAGATTACTTTGTCTGTTCATGGTCTTATCTGATTAGGAGTTCTTGACTTCAGCGCGGCGCAGTCTGCGGCGCACATTGGCGTTTACAACACAATAGTCGATAAGAGGAGCGAAGCAGTTCATCAGAAGAACAGCAAGCATCGCGCCCTCCGGATAACCTGTATTATAACAACGTATCACCATGGCGACCGCACCTATCAGGAAGCCGTAAATATATTTTCCGGTATTTGTGCGACATGCTGTCACCGGGTCTGTAGCCATGAAAACGATGGCGAACATGAAACCTCCGAGACATATCTGCTCAAGTGGCGAGATGAAAGTGACAGGATACAGGTCAGATGCAAAGTGGTTGGCAAGAACACTCATGAGAAGTCCTCCGACAAGTGCGGAACCCATGATGCGCCAGCTTGCGATTCCTGTATAAAGAAGGATAGCAGCTCCGATAAGGATGCAGAATGTGGATGTCTCGCCCCAGGATCCGGGATAGAAACCGAAAAAGATATCGGTAAACGACAATGGGTCACCGAGCACATTGGTTATTGCGGTGCCTGGCTCTGTTGATGATGCGAGCTGACCGAGAGGGGTAGCACCGGTATATGAGTCAATTCCTTGTGCGCCACCAAGCGATACGAACACATTGTCGCCACTCATCTTCGAAGGGTAGCTGAAGAAGAGGAAAGCTCTTGTCACCAAAGCGACGTTAAGGAAGTTATAGCCGGTTCCTCCAAATACTTCTTTAGCGAAAATAACGGCAAAAGCCACAGCAATGGCAAGCATCCACCAAGGAGTGTCAACCGGGCATATCATCGGAATCAGTATTCCTGAAACCAGAAATCCTTCCTGAATCTCATGTCCACGCATCTGTGCCACCACGAATTCTATTCCGAGTCCTACAATATAGGCGGTCAGAATCTGAGGTAGAACAGCGAAGAATCCATAGAGGAAAAGCTCAAAGAAACTGCGGTCAAAATCTCCGATTGCGCGGTAATGTTCCATTCCAATGTTCCACATTCCGAACAGGCAGCAGGGCAGAAGAGCTATGACTACGGTAATCATGGTGCGCTTTGAGTCATTGCTGTCGTGGATATGGACTCCCGATGCTGATGTTTCATTGGGAGTGAAAAGGAATGTGTAGAAGCCGTCAAAAACTGAATGCAACTTCTCGAATCTTCCCCCTTTCTCAAATTGGGGCTTGATTCTGTCTATTCTCTGTTTTAATCCTTTCACAGTTATATGTTTTCGGTTTTACATCGTTTCTTTACGAAGATAATCAAGACCTTCGCGAACTATCTTCTGAAGCTCCAGCTTGGAAGTGTCAACAAACTCAGGAAGAGCGAAGTCTTCCGGAGCCACCTCATATATTCCCCGCTCCTCCATCTTCTCGATATTTTTGGCGAGGATGGCTTTGATTAGATATTCCGGATAAATATCCATAGGGAACACTTTGTCGTATTCCCCGCTCATGATCATGGCTCTGTGTCCACCTTTTATGCGGGCATCAAAATTGAATGGTTTTGACAGCCCTCTCAAGAATGCCGGGAATGTGCGGCTCACGCTATACTTCTTTGGACTCAGAGATGCCCAGCCCATGAATTCATCCGCATTGTCACCTTCTTCAATCACAGTTATCTGGCGGTAGGGATAACGCAGGAATCCTTCATTCAGGTCTGCGCGCCATCCTGTGAGCACATTGCCGGATATGATTCTTGTTTTACCTGACTCTGTTGAGATCTGATTGTTGAGAAGAGTGGAAAGCTTTGCGCCTATTGTTGTTTCAACGAGGTGAGGATTCTTTACGCATGGTCCTGTAAGAGCTACAGTCGCGGTGTAGTCAATCTCACCAGTTTCGATAAGTTTTCCGATCCTGCATGCAGTGGCTGCATCAAGTGTCCACACTGTCTCTCCCTTGTTCACGGGTTTGATCGCAGCAATCTGTGTTCCGACGTTTCCTGCTGGATGTGGTCCATTGAACTCATATACTTCCGCTACCTGCGAGGTTATTCCGGATCCTGCTTTCACAGAGAGGTAAACTTTACCTGTAGTCAGCGAAGAGAGCGCCTTTAATCCGCTCTCGAGATATCTGGCGTCGGAATCGGCAATTACGGCAGGCGCGAGGGGCGCGGTATCGAATGCTGTTACGAAAATATCGCGTGGGGTAGCATCCTTATCTGGTAGGATATCGTAAGGACGCTGGCGGAGCATGGCAAACAGACCTGAACGTCGTAAAGCTGAAAGCACCGGGATGTTCTTATCGATTTTTACCTGGGTTTGCTCACCTTGTTTTTTCACAGAAATGAACTCAATCTTACGACGCTCGCCACGGTGAATCTCCTCAACAATTCCACTCACCGGGGAGGACAGTACAATATCCTCACACTCTTTTGCATAGAGCAGGGGAGAACCGCATTCTACGGCATCTCCAGCCTTTACGGCTGTTTTCCAGGTATAACCGGGAAAATCATCCGGTGTGATGGCGAAAAGATCAGTGAGTGTGTCAGCTGTTATTTCGCTTGAGGCTTTACCTTGCAATGGGATGTCAAGGCCCTTTTTTATATTTATCAAATTTGCCATACTTGTTCTATGATATGAACTTTTATAATGCAAAGCTATTTAGGAGAGTCAATGTAAGTTGCAAAAATACAAAAAAAGCAAAAGAAATCAAAAAAAAGCTTCCATTCATTTCTGAATGGAAGCTTTTTATCGGGATTAAGAGTCCGTCTCATAAAAAATTTAACTTTAGGGGCGGCTTGTTTCCGAGATAATTTATTCAATCGCGAAAGGGAGCAACC